>NZ_CP181167.1:2685067-3311756 GCF_047824785.1 Nitrobacter sp. TKz-YC01
CGTTTCCAGGATCAGTGTATCGCCGCGATAGCGCCGTGAGCTGCGGGTGATCTCCCGCGCCGGCGAGATCCGCCAGCGTCCGTGCTTCTCCGATCCAAGAAGCGCCGAAAAGCAGGCTCCCGAATCGAAGCGCGGCCAGCACAGCCAGTCGATCGAGCCGTCCTTCGCCACCAGCGCGGCTGTCTCACAATCACCGATGAGAGCGTAGTCTCCGATGGCACGGTTCGTAACGCCGCTGAATATGCCGATGCTCATCGGGCGGGAAACGCGGCCATGGAAGGCCGTGCGATACCGGGACGGCGTGAGTGGCGAAGTCTGGTATGCATTGCTGGCTCCGTTGGTTGCGGCCGAGGTTTATCGCGAGCGGCATCGCTTTTCGATTCGTGCCGCCGATGCGCGCCTGGCGCCGAACACCGCGCCAGCGAAGCCGATCAGGACACAGGCTCCCGCAATCGTCGCGAAGCGGATCGTCTGCGCGGAGAGCATTGCGGGATTCGGCCGTGCCTCTGCGCTAAAGGCGCCGTTGGTGCGATGTCGCCCGGAGACAGGCGAGAAGAGGTTGTCGGATCGGTTGGCGCCGATCTCCATTTCCTTCTGTTGTCGATCCACCGCCTCACGCGCGAGGAAGCGATCGAGCAGGCCGGGAAACAGCATATCGCCGATGATCGTGAGCGACGTCGTTCCGCCCAGCCAGTACTCCCGTTTCGGATGTGTCGCGGCATGGACGATGGCGAACGCCGCCGCGCGGGATGTATAGACCGGCGTCACCGGACGGAACGCCTTGCGCATCCTTGTGCGCGCCCATTCGAACTGCGGCGTGTTGACAGCTGGAAGATGAACCGCCGTGACGGCGACGTTACTGCGGTGATGAAGCAACTCCGTTCTCAGCGAATCCGTGAAGCCACGCACCGCGTGCTTGGCGCCGCAGTAAGCGGCTTGCAGGGGAATGCCGCGATAAGCGCGCGACGACCCGACCTGCACGATCACGCCGCGATCCCGCGGCCGCATATGGCGAAGCGCTGCAAGCGTCCCGTGCACATAACCGAGATAGGTCACCTCCGTTACTCGCCTGATCTCCTCCGGCGTCAACTGCTCGACCGGGGAGAAGACGGTCGCCATCGCATTGTTGACCCAGATGTCGATCGGCCCAAGCTCGACTTCGCATTGGGCCGCCGCTGCGAACACGGCTTCCGCATCGGCGACATCAGCCGGAAAGATCCTTGCTTCACCGCCGAAGGACTCGATCTCCGCTTTCGCATCCTCGAGTCCCGAAACGTCGCGCGCAAGCAAGGCGACATTCGCGCCCTGGCGCGCGAAGGCCCGCGCGGCTGCCCGGCCGACCCCGGCCGAACCACCCGTGATCATCACCACCTTGCCTTGAAGGCTTTCAGAAACGTGTTTTCGGAAGACCTGCTCGATCGCGAACATCGCACCGCCTTGGATTGCACAGGTTCCAACCGCGAGGATGAACGATGGTTCCAATCCCGGCATCGAGCAGGTAGCCAGGTTGGCTGTAGGAGAATTGCCCAACCAGCCAGCACGCCCGGCGATTTCCCCACCGCAGCCCGACGCTCGCGCGGTGGGTCTGTAAAGATCGCGGCTCGCTTGCGTGGACAGCCGCTTGCGTGCCTCACCAGCCGGACGATCCTGTCCTGTTGCACGGGGCATCGCATGTTCGCCGTGGGCATCCCGCATATAGTGCTTATGTGTGGAGGCTGCTCGATTTGGCGGCCCGTGCGGCATGATACCGCATGATCCAACGAATGCGCCGCGCTATGAATGCGCGCTCGCGTCATGTGTCATCGTGAAAGGCCAAGGAGATCATGCGTCGGCGGCTGGGAAGATTTCTTCCGATCGTCATGCTTGCGATGCTGGTGCAGATATTCGCGCCCGTTGCCGCGTGCCTGGCGTTCAGCCCGGCCACGATCGATCCGCTGGTGGGCGCGATATGCTCGCACGCGTCAGACACAAGCCTTTCGCAGGATCGCGAGGACGATCCGCAGCAGATGCACGGCGCCTGCTGCACCCTGTGTTGCCTCGTCCACCACGCCGCGGCACCGCCCCCGGATCCGCAAGCCTTCGAAGTCAGGATCGAGCGTGACGCAACCCGCGTCACCTGGCGCGACCTGATTTTCGACCTGCGGCCGCTCGCAGCCCACTCGAACGCGCAAGCGCGCGCGCCTCCCTTCATTTCCTGATTCAACACATCCGCTGGACCGCCGCGACATCTTCGCGTTCGCGGCGGTCCGATCTGTTTGATTGAACGCCGGGGGCGATTGCCCGGCATCAGGATATGTATCATGTCGAACGACACCGCCCTCGGCCGGGGCGGCGCGCTTTGCTGCGTGCTCGCAACCGTGGCCGCGATCGAATCCTGCTCGACTGCTTCCGCGCAGCCGAATTCCGATACCGTACTGCCGGCGGTTACGATCACCGAACCGGTCCGGCAATCCCTTCGATCCCAGCCGAACCGCGCCTCGCGCGCCTCCGCCGCACCACGCACAACGCGTCAATCGGCTTCGCGAGCCCCCGCGGTCACGCCGTCAGCCACCCTCCCCGCCACCGCGACCCACACGATGAATGCGGAAGGAGCGCCGGGCCCGCTGAATCTCGGTATCCCGAATGCGGCCGGCAGCCTCGTCGGGCTGACGCCGCGCGAGACACCGGCCACCGTCAACATCATCACACAGCAGGATATGCAGGAAAAAGGCCTCCGCACGATGGTGGAGACCTTCAACTCGGTTCCGGGCGTCATGTCCGGAAACCTCCCCGGCGAACCCGGCGTCATCTCCATGCGCGGGTTCTCCCGCGCAGCGACAGGATATGCGGTCGATGGCGTTCGCGCGCCAGACCCGCTGATCGTCTCCCGGGATTTCGACACCTTCAGTTTCGAGCGTGTCGAGATTCTGAAAGGGCCCGCGTCCGTCATTCAGGGTGTCGGCGCTTTGGCCGGAGCCGTGAATCTTGTAACCAAGCAGCCCAAGCTCGGCCAGGCAGGCGCCCAGGGCCTGTTGAGCTATGGCAGCTTCAACTCGCTGCGGACGGGCATCGATATCAACGCTCCGATCGGATCGAACGCGGCCGTCCGCTCCACGCTGAGTTACGGACAATCCGACGGCTTTATCAACGACACCCGATCGCGCAAGGTCGGCGCGACGACCGGCGGGACGCTCGCCCCGACCGACAGGCTTACCTTTACAGGCTCCGCCAGCTTCTTTCACGACGCGGACGCCCTATCAGGGCACTCCGCTGATCGCCCGCTCGCTGGCGCGCGATCCCACGAACCTCGTCTCGGCTCCCGGCGGGCTTGTGATCGACCGTTCGATTCGCAATCAGAATTATAATGTCGAGAACGGGCTGATGACGTCGGACACTGTCTGGCTGCGCGGCGGCGCCGAATACAGGCTGACCGACAACTGGACACTGAGGAACGATCTCAGTTTCTTCAAGGCCGACCGGTACTGGGCCAGTTCCGAAGACTTCACGTTTAATTCCGTGAGCGGCCTGCTCGACCGTTCGACAACAAAAATCACGCACGCGCACCAGATCTGGTCGGAACGCGCGGCGGCGTCCTACGACGGCGTCATCGGAGGGTTTCGTAACCGCTTCGCGGCCGGACTCGAATACACCGATACGGATTTCGGCTCGCACAGACGGTTCGGATCCACCACGCCGGTCGATCCGTTCAATCCGGCTCGCGGCTACTTCCCTGCCGATACGGCGGCGAACTTCCCGACCCGGCAGGATTTCACCAGTGGACTAAAAACCTTCGCAGCCTTCGCGGAGAACGCCGTCAACCTGACGCCGGACTGGCTGATGCTCGCCAGCATACGGCACGAGAGCATGAAACTCGATCGCCGGATCGACGATCTGAACACGGGTACGGTCGCCCGCTTCGACAAGACGTTCGACAATCTCTCGTGGCGGGTCGGAACGGTTTACAACGTAACGCCGGGGACGGCGTTATTTGGTCAGTATAATCGGGCCGCCATTCCGGTCTCGGGGCTTCTGCTCAGCAATATCGCCAACGGCCGGTTCGATCTGTCCACCGGAAGTTCGATCGAGGGCGGAATCAAATCGTCGCTCTGGGACAACCGTCTGGTGGCGACCGCTTCGGTCTATCAGATCGAGCAGAACAATATCCTGACCCGCGATCCGACAACGCCGGCATTGACGGTGCAGGGCGGCAGCCAGCGCTCACGCGGCGTGGAGCTGGACGTCGCGGTATCACTGACGCCGCAGTGGAAAGTGAACGCGAACGCGTCCTTCATCAAGGCGGAGTTTACCGAGTTGCGCAGCGCCACGCTTGATCTGCGCGGGAACCGTCCGATCAATGTGCCGGCACAGGCGTTCATGGTCTCGACCAGCTATCGGTTCGATCCGGTGCCACTGACAATCGGCGCATCGGCGCAGCATGTAGGATCGTTCTACACCGACACCGCCAACACCATCGAGGTGAGCGGGCGAACCCTGTTTGACGCCTGGCTGGCCTACGACATCGGCGGCGGAACGTTGCGGCTGCGCGGCCGCAATCTCACCAACGCATTCTATGCGAACTGGTCCGGATACAGTCCCACCCAGGTGTATCTCGGCGCGCCGCGCAACTTCGACCTCTCCTACAACATCAGGTTCTGATGCGTGAAACACGCCGTCTCGTCGATGCTCCAGCGAGCCGTTCCCTTTTCGATGTCCGAAAGCAAACGCCGATGCCCAACTCCTTCTCCGCCCTGGCTCTGCACCGCACGGTCTGGCGCTGGCATTTCTATGCCGGTCTCGTGGTTGCACCCTTCATGTTCATTCTCGCCGTGACGGGCGCGATCTATCTCTTCAATGACGAGATCAACGATGTGCTCCATCGTGACCTTCGCATCGTGACGCCGGTGTCCCATCCGGTGCCGCTCAGCAAGATGGCCGAGGCTGCGATCACCGCCTATCCGGGCGGAACGGTCACGCGCATCGATACGCCCCGTGCGCCGGATCGCAGCGTGGAAGTGTTCGTGACACCGGCGGCAGGTGATCCGGTTCGCGTGTTCGTCGATCCCGGCACCGGCCGGGTTCTCGGCTCCTATGTCTATGCCCGCACGCTGGTCGGCTTTGCCGACGTGGCTCACGGTTCGCTGATGCTGGGACGCATCGGCGACAATATCGTAGAGCTTGCGGCCTGCTGGGGCTTCATCCTGGTGGCGACGGGCCTTTACCTGCGGTGGCCGCGCGGCCGCTTCCGTCTCGGCGGCGTTCTCTATCCACGAATTATAGCGTTTTCGAGCGAAGTGGAATCCGGTTCGCGTGAAGAAAACGCGTCAAAACATAAAGACAGAGTCTTTCACCGCTTCCGTAAAGCGGTGAAAGTCTCTGTCCGGCGGGGACGGCCGTTCTGGAAGGAGTGGCACGCGGTGGTCGGAATGTGGTCCGCTTTCCTGATCATGTTCCTGATACTCACCGGCCTGCCCTGGGCATCCTTCTGGGGCGACTTGTTGCGCCGCGGCACCGACCTCGCCGGCATCGGCTATCCGGCAAGCCACAGGCTTCACGGAGCGGCGCCGTCCACGACGACGGTCAAGGACGTTGTGGGCAAGGCCGCGCCGTGGACGCTGGAGCAGGCGTCGATCCCGGATTCCGATCCGCATGCCGGGCATCATGGGCACATCACCTCCGAGCCCGCCGCGAAACGCTCGCTCGACGTCGACGACGTTGCCGTGATCCTGACGCGCGAGGGTTTGATGGCTCCGTATCGCCTGATACTGCCGAAGGACGCCAGCGGCGTATTCACCGCCTTCAGCTATCCCGATCAGCCGGAAACGCAGCGCACGCTCCATGTCGATCAGTATTCTGGCCGCGTGGTCGGCGATATTCATTTCGCGGACTACGGATGGGCCGCGAAGGCCGTGGAACTCGGCGTCCAGATCCACATGGGCAACTACTTCGGACGCCTCAACCAGATCGTGATGCTGATCCCCTGCATCGGCATCATCGTCCTGACGATCACAGGTCCCCTCATGTGGTGGCGGCGACGTCCGAAAGGAGAGTTTGGAGCACCCCAGCCGCTATCGTCTCCGCGGCTGCGCACGTCGGCGATGATCGTCATCGGGCTCTGCGTGATATTCCCGCTGGCGGGGGCGTCACTGGCTCTGGCGATGATTGCCGACCGGCTGTGGGAACAATCGTTTGCGTACCGGCTTCGGCCCAAACAGCGAGCGATCGGTGAATAGGCATGGCGCGCGGCAAAGCCCGTCGCGATGTGCCGGCGGCTTGCCTTGTGCGCCTTCCCTGGCCTATATCGGGCGCGGCCGTCTTGAGCGGCAGGACAGCCAGCGGTGCCCAGATGTCTTGGCTTTACCTTTTTCTTGCGGGCCTTGCTGAAACAGGATGGGCTATCGGCTTGAAGTACACGGACGGGTTCACGCGTCTGTGGCCGAGCGTGTTCACCGGTTTGGGAATGGCGCTCAGCTTCATGCTGTTGTCGATCGCGATTCGAACCTTGCCGGTCGGCACAGCTTACGCAATCTGGACTGGAATTGGGGCTACCGGAACAGCTCTGTTGGGCATGTGGCTTTTTGCCGAGCCCGCGACAACGGCGCGGTTCGCATGCCTGGGGCTGATCATCATCGGCATGGTCGGCCTCAAAGTCGTTTCACCTGCTTGAGCTTAACGAATTTCGGGGAAGGCTAAATGATGCTGGACACCTCTGGTCACCCTTCCAACCGTGAGCAGGATGAAAATCGCGCGAGGGACGATTCGCCGTCTGCGCCGCAGGCGTGCCCCGTCAGCTCCCATAACGAATGGGATCCGCTGGAAGAGGTAATCGTCGGCCGGCTCGAAGGCGCGACAATCCCTTCGAACCATCCAACGGTGACTTCCAATATTCCGGGTCTCGCCGCCAAAAAGGTTCACGCGCTTGTCGCCGGAATGCGGTTCCCCAAAATCATGTCGGAACCCGCTCAACGCGAGCTGGATGGGTTTATCAAGATTCTCGAGTCGTTTGGGATCAAGGTCCGCAGGCCGGATGCCATAGACTGGAAGCGCCGTTTCGGAACGCCCAACTGGCGTGCGAGAGGTTTCATCAATGCCTGCCCGCGCGATTCCATGCTGGTCATCGGCGATGAAATCATCGAGACGCCGATGGCATGGCCAACCCGCTATTTCGAGACTCATTCCTATCGGACGCTCCTGAAGGAGTACTTCCGGGCCGGGGCTCGCTGGACATCGGCGCCGAAACCCGAACTGAGGAAAGAGCTATTCGACGACGCCTATCGTATTCCAAAGGAAGGCGATCCCATCGGTTATGTCCTGACCGAATGGGAGCCGGTCTTTGATGCGGCTGACTTCATGCGTTGCGGCCGGGATCTCTTTGTTCAGAAGAGTAACGTGACCAACGCAATGGGCATCGAGTGGCTGCGGCGGCATTTGTCGGATCGTGGCTATCGTATCCACGAGATCGAAAGCCGCTGTCGCATGCCGATGCACATCGATACGACTTTCGTGCCGCTGGCGCCTGGTAAAGTTCTCGTCAATCCGGAGTACCTGGATATCAGCCGCCTGCCTCCCATCCTGAAAGATTGGGAGATCCTGGTCGCACCAGAGCCGAACCCGATCGAAGACCGGTTGCTCAAGATCACCTCCATGTGCGGCAAGTGGTTGAGTATGAACGTTCTGACTCTCGACGAGAAGCATGTCGTCGTCGAGCGGCATCACACATCGATGATCAAGGCATTGGAGAAATGGGGCTTTGAGCCGGTGCCTTGCGATTTCCTGCACTATGGCGCGTTTGGCGGCGCGTTTCATTGCGCAACGCTCGACATTCGGCGACGGGGCAGCCTCGAAAGCTACTTCTGATCATCCGTTCCGTGTCGAGCCGGAGGACATGCTTCGCCCGGAAACGCTATGAGCGGATCACAAGACGTTGCCCGGCCCGATCGATTTCATCGCTTGAGGCAGCAAAACCGGGCTTCCATCGTCGTGATGCTGAATATCAACACAGACTTCGAACACCCTTCGGATCAACTCGTCGGTGATTGTTTGCGCGGGACGGCCATCGGCGGCCACAGCGCCACGGTGAATCACAATAATGCGGCTGGCGAATCGAACGGCGAGATTAAGGTCGTGCAGGATCGCGATCACGGCTGTCCCGTTGCGGGCGCGCCGGCTGGCGATTTCGACCAGTTCGATCTGATGGCGCAGATCCAGACTTGATGTCGGCTCATCGAGCAGGAGTAATCCCGGCCCATGAAGCGCTTCGCCGCACGCCAGTTGAACGAGGACACGCGCGAAATGGGTGCGCTGCTGTTCGCCGCCCGAGAGCGTCGGCAGTTGCCGGCTACGGAGCGGACGGACGGCAACCTCGTCCATGGCCGCCTCGACAAGCGGATGCGCGGCGGCGATTCCCATGTCGCCCGCCCCCATGCGGACGATCTCCTCGACCGTGAATGGAAACGTGACGTTGACGTGCTGCGACAGCGTCGCGCGATGGGTTGCCAATTGTGATGCGGAGTAGGATCTCAGATCGGCCTGCTTGAGTTCGATACGTCCTTGCGTCGGCTGGAGATCGCCGGAAAGCAGGCGAAGAAGGGTAGACTTTCCGGCACCATTGGGACCAACGATCGCAACCATCTCTCCGTTTCCGACGCTGAGGTCGATCCCATCGACCAGCGTCGCGCCGTTGATCCGCATCGTCACTGAGTGCGTTTCGATGATCGGCCTCATAGCCCGGCCAGCCCCCGCTGCCGAAGCAGGATCGCAAGGAAAAACGGCGCGCCGATCGCCGCCGTCAAAATACCGATCGGCATTTCAGCGGGCGCGACAATGGTCCGGGCCAGCGTGTCGGCGCCGACAACCAGAATCGCACCGAGAAGCGCCGATGCCGGAAGCAGCATCCTGTGACCAGGGCCGATCATCAATCGAAGGAGGTGCGGCACAACAATGCCGATGAACCCGACGACCCCGCAGATCGAGACCGCGACTCCGGTCATGGCCGATATTAGAACGATCGATGCCCGCTTCAACCGTTCGACATTGATCCCGCTATGGAATGCTTCGGACTCGCCCAGCACGAGAAGGTCCAGCCCCCGGCCGATCCGGAAGCACGCGACGACGCCGATGACGAGGACCGGCGCAATCGTCAGCGCCTTGCTCCAGGTCGCGCCGCTCAGCGAACCAAGCATCCAGAACGTGATGTCGCGCAGCTGCCGGTCATCCGCGATGAACACCAGAAGCCCAAGCCCGGCATTGGCGATCGCGGCGATCGCCAGGCCCGCCAGAAGAAAAATCGCGATGGACGTCCGTCCCGTGCGGCTGGCAATGCCGTAGAGGACAAATGTGGTGACAAGCGAACCCAGGAACGCCGCCAGCGGCAGGACCGCATTCTGCATGAATCGGAAGGTGTCGCCGTAACTGCTGTCAATCAGAACAATGGCGCTCGCAGCGGCAAACGCACCACCGCTGGAAACGCCGACCAGCGCCGGATCGGCCAGCGGATTCCGAAACAGGCCCTGCATGATTGCGCCGGCCGTCGCAAGCAGACCGCCAACGACGGCGGCGGCCAGAATGCGCGGGATCCGGATCGACCAGAGCACGAGTTGATCGCGCGCGAGCAGCGTACCGGCCTGTTCACTCGTCCAAAGTCCCAGCGCCACCGGCACGCGGCCAAGAGGGATGCCTGCGGCGCCCACGGTCACCGCGGCGATCGCCACGCCCGACAATAACAGCAGCAGGCAGCCATACAGAAGGGCGGGAGCAGGGCGCGAACTCGCGCTCCTGAGGGATGGTTCTGCGCTTCCGACCCCGTCGATCGCGGTCATTTCACGCAATCAACGGTCGGCGCCGCGGGAGTGAACTTGTCGATCTCGGACGCGAGCGTCGGGTAGAGTCGAATCGACAGATCGCGCGCGGCGGCCGCGGTTCGTGGACCGAACCCGAGAAGATAAAGTCCCTCCATGGAAATGAACGATTTGTTCGCCGTAGCCGGCGTCAATGCAAAGGCGGGATGCTGATAGATGGTGTCCGGCGTCAGCGAGTCCTTGCCCCTGTCGATGGACAGGACAACATCAGGCTTGGCGGCAACAATCGCCTCGTCGCTGATCGGCTTATAGCCTTCATACTCAGTGATGGCGTTGATGCCTCCAGACAGCTTGATGATCTCGTCGGCGGCGGTATGACGCCCCGCCGCCATGGCGCGGCCGTTCACGAGCGACATCACGAACATGACGCGAACCGGCTTCTCAATCCTGGCTCGCAGGCCTTTCAGTTGAGCGAGATCCCGGGCAACGGCCGCGGTGAGACAGGCGGCGCGCCCGTCCGCTTTCAGCGCGTGTCCCACCAGGGAAATCTTGTCGAGAATACCCTGCTCGGAATAGGTCTCGGGCACAAGAACAAGCGGCACCTTCGCCGCCTGCAGAACGTCAAGCGTTTCCTTCGGCCCCGATCCCTGCATCGCAAAGATCACCGACGGGTTCAATCCGAGGACGCCCTCCGAGGACAACTGACGCATATAGCCGACATTCGGCATCTTCAGAGCCGCCGCGGGATAAAGGCTGGTTGAATCGACGCCGACGATATGGCTCTCAAGTCCAAGCGCATAGAGAATCTCAGTGACCGCACCGCCGATGGCGACGATGCGCGAGGGATCGTCGACCGTAATGTCGTGACCGCTCGCGTCGCGCACCGTGATTCCGTCGGATCGTGACGGCACGGAAGGCAGGATTGTCGCCACCGCCGCCGTTGCAAGAACACAAGCCACGGCTGGCCATCGTGAGAACGATCTGGAATGCAGGTTCATTTGGTCAAGATCAGCTTATTCTGCGACGTCAGCCGCAAGCGATAATTCTCTGCTCCGTGCGCGATAATGACTTCACGACCATCGGAGAATAGTTCTTTACTGTCGAGCATGCCTTCTCGCATCGTGATGCTGCGCTCTCCAACGAGGACAGTGGCTTCATCATTCTTTAAAGCCTGGTGTTTCTTCCGCGATATTTCCGGCATTCAGCCGCTCAGCCTGTTTTGAGATGCTAGAACTCTTTACAGGTACGTGCCGCTTCAGACCAACCGTCGAAATTTACAATCTCTATAAACATGTGAGCGAACGGTTGACCTCGTTGAAATGGCTTCTTACTCCCAACACAGCACATGTGTTCCCGTGGAGAATGCATGTCACCGTAGGCAGCCAGCAAGCCACTGCATTCTTGCAACGCCCGCTAGCCACCCGACTTCAAAATTACGTTACAGCGTGGAGCGCGGGACAATGGTGGTCGGCGGAGCTAGGCGTTTGTGCGCCTTGAAGATGGGATTTCTCGTTGTTTCGTTATCGTTGATCGCCGCCGACGTGACCTCCGCACAACAAACGCCAGACGCCACGTCCTCGGCGCAATCGACCGAGCCGCCGGATCCAGAAAACCGCAAGCGAGAAGCCTCGCGTCAACCGGCGGCCAACGAGACGACAGTTCTCAACCCTCAAGCGCGGACCGGCTCCCAGACCGTTGTTCCGCTCGATATGATCACCGTGACGTCGACAAAGACAGGCGAGCGCGCGATCGATGCGCTTGCGCCGGTCAGCGGACTTACGCTTGAGCAGATCCAGGGACTCCAGGCAGGAAGAATATCGGATATCTTCCGTGTCATGCCGGGTGTTTCATTCGAGGACCGCGGCGACAGCCCGTCCAACTCCATCAACATTCGCGGCTTGCAGGATTTTGGCCGGGTTGCCGTTGTTGTCGACGGCGCTCGTCAGAATTATCAGCGGAGCGGCCATAACGCCAACGGCGCCTTCTTCCTGGATCCGGAGTTGATCGGCTCGGTGGACGTCACGCGCGGACCGACCGCCAATATCTATGGATCCGGCGCGATTGGCGGCGTGGCATCTTTCCGGACCAAGGATATCAATGACATTCTTCGTCCCGGCGAGAACTGGGGCGTCGATATGACCGGCTGGTACGGCACCAACAACAATCACGTACTGGGGTCGATCTTCGGCGGCGTTCGTCTCGATCCGACCGTGGACGTGTTCGGAGGCGCCGTCTATCGCACTCAAGGAAACTACAAGGACGGCGCGGGCACGGAGATCGGTAATACCGGCAACGACATTGCGGCCGGGTTGATGAAAGTCACCGTCCACCCCGCCGAGGGGCACGAAATCAAGCTGGGCGGACTGTTCCAGGATTACCAGTACAATATCGGCCAGTTCAACAGGGGCCCCACGATCACGGCCGCTCAACGGGCACTCAATCAAGGCTCATCCGTCTATGCCTCGGATACCAAGAACTACACGGGTACACTGAGCTGGCGCTACGCGAAGCCGGACGACATGTTGTTCGACTGGAATATATCCCTGTACGGCAATCGCGTCGATAACGATCAGACTAAGACGCATCACTACTCGACCGCCGGCGCGGCTTACTGCGGTCCCGGCGTCGCCGGCAACAACATCTCCGGATGCGTCGGCGATCGGAGAAGTTATCTGATCGACACGATCGGTCTCGATGTCCATAACACGTCCCGCTTCGATATCGGGAACTGGCAGAATGCCCTCACTTACGGCTTCGACGCTTTCAACGACAATGTCGAGACCACAGATTCGCGCGGCAACTCCAATATTACGACTCCCAGCGGAAGCCGCACCGCTTCCGGAGGTTTCGTACAGCTTCAGAACAGATACGGCAGCTGGCTGGAAGTGATCAGCGCGCTTCGCTACGATCATTACGAGCTTCATTCCGTAGGGACGGCGCTGGGCCAGACAACGTCCAGCGGCGATCGGCTCTCTCCCAAGATAACCATCGGCGTAACACCGGTTGCTGGATTTACACCCTACGCCAGTTACGCCGAAGGCTATCGCGCGCCCTCGATAACTGAAACCTTGATCGCGGGTGGTCATGCCACGGGTGGCGGCCCCGCTCTCTTCAACTGCCCGGATGGCACCAGCGGGCTGTTCTGCTTGCTGCCGAATCCGAACCTGCGACCCGAAGTCGGCAAGACCAAGGAAATTGGCATCAATCTCAAATACAATGGCGTGTTCGCCGCCAACGATGCGCTGCGCGCCAAGTTCAACGTCTTCCGCAATGATGTCGACAACTATATCGACCTGCTCCCCTCGGCTCCGACGATGACAATGTTCGGTCCTTTCAGTCAGTACTACCAGTACCAGAACATCGCGGACGCCAGGATCCAAGGTTTCGAGTTCGAAACCAATTACGATGCCGGCGACTGGTTCGTCGGCGTGGCCGGCAATGTCCAACGCGGAAGAAACATGACGACAAATGTCGGCCTGGCCACCGTGCAGCCGCGCAAGGTCACGACGACCGCCGGTGTGCGGTTGCTGGATCGAAAGCTGATCGCGTCAGCGCAATGGTCGTCCTATGCAGCGCTGACCGACCTTCCTGCCGGTTACCTGCCTTCGACAGCCTATAATCTGGTGCACCTGTTCCTGACCTATCAGGCGGCCCAGGATGTCGTATTGACCGCGTCGGTTCAGAACCTGTTGAATGAATACTATCGGCCTTACGCGATACCGGGCTCGTCGACTGACGGCACGAGCCAGAATGACGTCCTGTTCGCCAGCCCTGGCCCCGGGATTGTTTTCAGGGCAGGCTTGAGGGTACATTTCGGCGGGGTCTGATATCGTTATTGTGATTGTGCCGATGGGCGACGCTGATAAGCTGGAGTCCGGTCCAACTGCGCTGAACCAGACCCTAACCTTGACTTCTTGACCGAGCATGACCTCATCCGAAAACCGGTTTCCACTTTTTGGAATCATGCTCTAGCGCGGCTCTCCTTCTGTTATTCTGACTTGCAGGTATGGGGAGATGCAGAATACACAACATCAAGCGTAAAACTGGAGGATACTAGAATGTTCATCGCAATGAACCGTTTCCAGGTTAAATTGGGCTCGGAAGCGGCTTTCGAAAACGTTTGGACGACGCGTGAATCCTACCTTGGAGCCATGCCGGGATTCATCGAGTTTCATCTCCTGAAGGGACCAAAAGCCGAGGATCACACGCTTTATTCGAGCCACACGACCTGGGTTGATCGCGCGGCGTTTGAAGGATGGACGAAGTCTGAAGCGTTTCGCAAAGCGCACGCCCGCGCCGACAATCAGACAGGAGCGAGCCTGTATCTCGGCCATCCGAAGTTCGAAGGTTTCGAGATCATCCAGAGCGAGCGGAAGTCCGACGCCGCCGCCTGAAGTCGCAATCGACCCATCGCATCACTGGAGGATTAACGTGACCGGCGCGATTGCTTCGGATCTGAGGACCTATCTTGCGGAGAATCCCGGCGCGGTAATCGAGGATGTGGCGCGCGACCGTCATGTGTCGCCCCGCGCAGTGATCGAGGCGCTGCCATCCGATATGGTCAAACTGTGTCAGGGCAGCGCGTTCGCAGACGCGATGCAGGATATCACGCAATGGGGAGAGGTTACTCTCATCGTTCATACCGCTGACGCCATCTTCGAATTCACCGGACCGGTTCCGAGCGGCGAGATCGGCCGTGGCTATTTTAACCTGATGCAGCCGAAGGGCCTGCACGGCCATCTGCGGCATGAGAGATGCGCCGCTATTGCCTTTGTCGAACGCCCCTTCATGGGCAAGTCTTCGGCATTCGTAGCCTTCCTGAATGTCGACGGCGGCGTGATGTTCAAGGTATTCGTGGGACGGGACGAGACAAGAGCGTTGCGGCAGGATCAACTGGAACGATTTCGCGCGCTTGCTGATCGTTTGGGCGCCGTGCCGGCAAACGAGGAGATTCGTTCATAGAGAGCCGCGGATTCCGGGTTAGAGCCCGTTAGCTCGACCGACGACGATCCGGCACGGATGGTTCAATGGCTCCATCATCCTCGATGCGGCGTTCAACTCCGGGCTTATATCAGCCCCGTCTCAGACCCAGCGAGCGATCCGACGGACGATCGGGATGCCTGCGGGTTGCACTCTGCGACAGCAAATGATCGGTATGGTAGCCTCTCCGGAAAGATGCGGCTGAATTTGCACGGAGATGCCCGAGAAATGACTGATCGAACCTGCTGCATTGTCGGGGCCGGCCCGGCCGGCCTGATGTTGGGTCTGCTGCTGGCGCGCGCGGGCATCGACGTGACCGTGCTGGAGAAGCACGGCGATTTCCTGCGCGATTTTCGTGGCGATACAGTCCATCCTTCCACCCTCGAAGTGATGCATGAACTCGGACTGCTTGAGGAACTCCTGAAGCTGCCGCACACGCAGGCTCCGAGATTGCACGCCGAGATCGACGGTAAGGACATCACCATCGCGGACTTCTCGCGCCTGCCGACGAAGTGTCGTTTCATCGCGTTCATGCCGCAATGGGACTTTCTTGATTATATCGCGCGAGAGGCGGCCAGGTTTACGAACTTCAGGCTGATTATGCAGGCGGAGGTGACGGAACTTATCGAGGAGAACGGCCGGATCGTCGGAGTCCGGGCTGCCACGCCGGGCGGCGATCTGAACATCAGAACCGCGCTGGTCGTCGGAGCCGACGGGCGCAATTCGATCGTGCGGGAGAAGGCGGGCCTGCAGATCGAGCGGTTTGGGAGCCAACGGGACGTGCTGTGGATGAAGCTCTCGCACATGCCCGACGACCCACCCTACGTCATGGGCCATGGCGGACCGCGGCAGGGTTTCGTCATGATCGACCGCGGCGACTATTGGCAATGCGGCTACGTCGTGCGGAAAGGCTCGTTCGATGACGTAAAGGCCACGGGTCTCGACGCCTTCCGCGCAGCCGTCGCTTCGATCTCGCCGCTGCCGCCGGAACGTATGGACGAGGTGACGTCGTGGGATGACATACACGTGCTGAGCATCCGCATCGACCGCCTGAAGAACTGGTGGTGGCCGGGCCTTCTCTGCATCGGTGACGCCGCCCATGCGATGTCGCCGATCGGCGGCTTCGGCGTCAACCTTGCAGTTCAGGACGCGGTCGCCGCCGCAAACATCATCGCCGAGCCGTTACGCGACGGCAGGCTGACGGACAAGCATTTGGCTGCGGTCGAGGCGCGCCGATCGTTCCCGACAAAGGCGACGCAGAAAGTGCAACTGATGATGCAGGGCGCCCACCGCAAGCGTGAAGCAGCCGATAACGGACGACGGGACGGACCGCCCTCCTTCATGCGGCGCATCGCCCGATGGCCGATCCTTGCTCATCTGGCGGGCCGCCTCGTAGGGCTCGGCTTCAGAACCGAACATGTGCGTGAGCGAGCGCCGCGTGTCACGCGCACCAGGAAAAGCGCGTCCGCATGACAGCCCATCACGCCAGGAATACTGCTGCGCCGATCGAGCTTGCGGACCTTTTGTTCATGATGTCGGACTAAGCCGGCGGCCTGAACTGAGCGCGTAGCTTTCTTGCGTTGGGTTTGCAACCCAGAATTGAAAAATCCAACAATCAAACGACCTTCATCATAAAATTCGCGCGCTGTACCGTTGCACGTCCTATGCAACACCTTCGTTATATGCATACATATATATCCATGCTTATAGCCCAGGAAGACCAGATGCCGTCTGATCGTCGTCATGCGCGTTTCCACTTTCTCAGATTTCTTTCATTGCCAATCCTGGTGGCTCTGTGTGGAAACGCATGGGCTCAAGACATCACGCTCCCGACGATCGATGTGCAGGGCCGCCCAGATAGCAGCGCGAATGCTGACATTACTCGCGATTACAAAGTCAATCGCGTCGAGGTCGGACCCTTGGGCAAGCGACCGTTGATCGACACTCCGTTCTCGGTCAACACGGTATCTGAAGGATTTGCTGAGAATCGGCAGATTCAAAGCGTCCGCGAAGCCTTTCGATTCATCCCCTCAGTTCAGTGTTGATTTCCACTGAGAGTTGACCCGGGATTTCCACCGAGAAGTGACCCGCCTTGATGATGTGTTCTGGGTCAGGTTGTCGTCAAGTTGCGCGCTTTCTCCTTTGCGGGTTTTGGCGGTTTCGCGGAACTGGTCTTGAAGCGGAAGCTGTCGTTTCCTGTCTCGACGATGTGGCATCGGTGGGTGAGCCGGTCGAGGAGAGCGGCGGTCATCTTGGCGTCGCCGAAGACGCTGGCCCATTCGCCGAAGCTCAGATTGGTCGTGATGACCACGCTCGTCCGCTCGTAGAGCTTGCTCAGCAGGTGGAAGAGCAAGGCGCCGCCCGAGGCGCTGAACGGCAGGTAGCCGAGTTCGTCCAGGATGACGAGATCGGAGTGGCAGAGGCGCGCTGCGATCTGCCCGGCCTTGCCCTGAAGCTTCTCCTGTTCGAGGGCGTTGACGAGCTCGATGGTGGAGAAGAACCGGACGCGCTTACGATGATGCTCAATGGCCTGCACGCCGAGCGCGGTGGCGATATGCGTCTTGCCTGTACCGGGGCCGCCCACGAGGACGACGTTGTGAGCGTCTTCGAGGAACTCGCAGCGATGCAGCTGGCGCACGAGCGCCTCGTTGACCTCGCTGCTGGCGAAGTCGAAGCCGGTCAGGTCGCGGTAGGTTGGGAAGCGCGCCGCCTTGAGCTGGTAAGCCGTTGAGCGAACCTCCCTGTCAGCCGTCTCCGCCTTGAGGAGTTGCAACAGGACCGGCAGCGCCGCCTCGAAGGCGGGAGAGCCTTGCTCGGTCAGCTCGGCGACGGCCTGGGCCATGCCGTGCATCTTGAGGCTGCGCAACATGATGACGACGGCGCCGCTGGCGGGATTATGACGCATGGCGCGCCTCCCCAGTCTGACGCAGGGCGTCATATCGCTCGACGTCGGCCTGCGGCTCGCTCGTCAGCGTCAGGGCCTTGGGCGCCGGAACGGCAGGCGGGTCGAGCGGTTTGCCGTCCACCAGGCGGTGCAGCAGGTTCAGGATATGGGTCTTGGTGGGCGCGCCCGCCTCGATGGCCAGTTCGACGGCGGCGAGCACGGCCTGCTCGTCATGCTGCAGGACCAGGGCCAGGATCTCGACCATCTCCCGATCGCCGCCGGGCGTCTTGAGCAGGCGCTGTTGCAGGGAGCGGAACGCAGGCGGCAGTTCGGCGAAGGGGGCGCCGTTGCGCAGGGCTCCCGGCTTGCGCTGCAGGACGGCGAGGTAATGCCGCCAGTCGTAGACCGTCGTGCTCTGACGGTTATGGGAGCGGGCGAAGACGCGTCGATGCTCGCAGATGACCCGCCCCTCTGCGACGACGGCGATCCGCTCGGGATAGACGCGCAGGCTGACGGGCCGGTTGGCGAAGGAAGCTGGCGCGCTGTAGCGATTGCGTTCCAGATGAACGAGGCAGGTCGGCGAGACGCGCTTGACGTATTCGACGAAGCCGTCGAAGGGCCGGGTCATCTCCATCAGGCGCGGGGCTTCTTCAGCCCATGCGTCGGCGATGGAGCCGGGCCGGACGCCATGCGGAATCTCGGTCCAGAGCTCCCGGCATCGTCTCTCAAGCCAGTCGTTGAGCGCCGCCAACGATGCAAAGTTCGGCATGGGCTGCCAGAGCCGATGCCTGGCGTCCTGAACGTTCTTCTCGATCTGGCCTTTCTCCCAGCCTGATGCGGGATTGCAGAACTCGGCCTCGAACATGAAGTGGCTGACCATCGCCGAGAAGCGGGCGTTGACCTGGCGCTGCTTGCCCCGACCGACCTTGTCGACGGCGGTGCGCATGTTGTCGTAGATGCCCCGCTGCGGAACGCCGCCGAAGACCCGGAAGGCATGGTTGTGGGCGTCGAACAGCATCTCGTGGGTTTGCTGCGGATAGGCCCGCAAGGATGAAGGCGCGGCTGCAGGAGAGCTTGAAGTGGGCGACCTGCAGCTTGGTCCGCTCACCGCCGATGATCGCCCAGTCCTCCGACCAGTCGAACTGGAAGGCCTCGCCTGGCTGGAACGCCAGGGGCACGTAGGCGCCGCGACTGCTGGTCTGCTGCTCCCTCTGCCGGGCGGCCTTCCACTCGCGTGCGAACGCCGCCACGCGGTTGTAGGAGCCTTCATACCCGAGCGCGACCAGATCGGCGTGCAACTGCCGGATCGTCCGCTTCTGCTTGCGGGATCTGCCCGCCTCCAGCCGGAGCATGTGGGATAGCTTGTCGGCGTAAGGATCGAGCTTGCTTGCGCGCTCGGGGACGTTGAACCGGGGCTCCACGCTGTCCGCGCGCAGATACTTGCGGACCGTGTTCCTCGACAGACCTGTGCGCCGCGAGATCTCCCGGATCGAGAAATGGTCCCGATGGCGCCAGCGCCGGATGACGCTCAATAACTCCATGCTGATCACTCCGTTCTCTCCCGCTCTCATCGCGGGGAAAAGGTTCCAACATGGGTCAAATCTCGATGGAAAAACCTCAGCTTCCCGGGTCAACTCTCAGTGGAAATCAACACCTTCTCGATCAGGATGGCACAAGCTACGTCGACAATGGGCGGCTGAAACGCCAGCTCGCCAGCTTCAGCGGTGATATCCGCCTGGGCCCCGACACGGTTCTCGAGACCAATGCAAGCATCTATCATTACCTGACAAGGGGGCTTCCAGGAACTTTTGCGGTTGCAAACAACGTCGTCTTTCCCGCCGCCGTCGATCCCACCCGGGTTGGTTACGGTCAACCGTGGGGAGGCGACGACAACACGACAACGTTTCTGAGCGGGCGCATCAAGCATGATATCAACGAGAACTGGAGATTCTCCGCAGGCGTCTCGCGCAATACAAGCGATCGCGCCTCCACCGTTCCGACAAATACGATCAGGAGCAACGCCGGGAATTTCGTAACGACAGCAGCGACGACGACTTTCAGTCTCGACACCGTCGACAGCAATCAAGCCGCCCTGAACGGCCGCTTTGAGACGGGCCCGATCAAGCACGACCTGTTTCTCGCCACAAACGGCTTCCTTTGGAATCGCTACACGCCGTTCAACAGAGGCGCGATCACTGTCGGGAGCGCGAGCCTCGGCAATCCCTTGGTCTTCAGTGAGCCGAACTTTCCGGATTTCAAGGATCGCTACCGATCCGCATACACCTTCCAGCAATCGATCACGCTGGGTGACACCGTTGCTTTCAACGATCAATGGTCGGTACTTCTCGCAGTCAGCAACAGCTGGATAAACACCTCCAACTACAATAGCGTTGGCAGTCTCACGGGCGGCTATCATGCCAGCGGATGGAGTCCGCTCGGCGGCATTATGTTCAAACCACGCGAGAACGTAACGACCTATGTCACCTACGCGAACAGCTTGCAGCAAGGCGACAGTGCGCCGGCCGGCACAGTCAATCAGGGCGAGGCTCTGGCTCCCTTTCGAAGCAATCAGTATGAACTCGGCGCCAAATTCGATCTCGGGCGCATCAACCTGAATGCCGCGCTCTATAGAATAGAGCGGCCTTATGCCTACACCGGATCGGATAATGTCTTTTCCGTAAAGGGCACGCAGATCAATCGTGGCGTTGAACTGATGGCGTCCGGAGCGATCAATAATGAATGGACGGTGTTCGGCGGAATGACGTTCATCGACCCCCGGCTCTACAATACAGGCTCGCCTCAAACCGATGGCCGACGTATTCTCGGCCTGTCGCAATTCGTCATGAACTGTCTGGTCGAATATCACGTTCCCGCTGTTCAAGGACTGACGTTCACCGCAAACGTCAATTACGGGACGAACCGTCCGACAGACTACGCGAACACGTCCTTTGTTCCGGACTACGCCGTCCTCAATCTCGGCATGCGCTACGCGCAGCTTGTTGCCGGAAAGTCGGTCACGTTCAGGTTTGACGTTTTCAACGTCACGGATCTCCACTATTGGGCCAATGTGACGCCGGCCGCTCAAAATGGCTATAACGCGACAGGTTCAGCTACCGGCATGTTGGGCGCTCCGCGGACCGTTCGCGCGTCGCTACAGGTTGAACTATGATGGCCAGGTTTATCGCAATCGCATGTGTGAGTGTTTTCACCCTGGTCGCAACCGGCACATTCCAAGCGGGCGCGCAGGAACATCCGCGGGAACAGATGGCCCCCTTACGGGTGTTTGCAGCTGGAAGCACGCGCGGCGTCCTCGCCGCGATCGCAGAAGATTATACCAGGGCGACGGGTCAGAGATTTGAACTCACATTCGGCCCGGCCGGCCTGCTCCTGAACAGAATTCGGAAGGAAGGCGGCGCCGATGTGTATGTTTCCGCCAACATGCAGCATTCGCAACGACTTTTCCAGGAAGGCGGCGGCACCCGCCCCGTCATCTTCGCCAGAAATCGACTATGTGTGACGGGCCGCTCGGAGCTTGGCCTCACGCAAGAAACTCTGCTCGATAAACTACTCGCACCATCCATGAAGATCGGCACATCGACGCCCGGCGCAGATCCGGGTGGTGATTACGCGCAAGAGTTTTTTGATCGAGCAGAGACCGTTCGCGCCGGGGCGAAAGAACGGCTCATCAAGAACGCGCGGCAGCTGGTTGGCGGACCAACCAGCCCTAAATTGCCCGCGGGAGAAACCGCCGTACATTACTTTTTCTCGCGCCACGAGGCTGATGTCTTCATCGGGTACTGCAGCTCACATACAAAGATCGGCATCAAGACTGAGAAGCCTTCGGATGTCGCAACCACGCGGATTGAAGTGCCTCCACCACTCACGATGCCTATCAACTATGGGCTGACGATACCGACAACAAACGAGAAAGAAGATCGCAGCAAAGCCGCTTATCGCTTCGCGCTATATTTGATGTCTCCGGATGCGCAGCGACGCCTTCCGGAATATGGCTTCCTTGCAGGCGGCGGACCTTAGATCACCTTGTTGAAGTGTCATCTTCGGTTCGGCAATGCTCCTTGTTAGGCTCTATCGATTATACTCTACGACATGCATCGCGCTCACATGCCGGAGTATAGAATCGTTACGCAGACAAGACGGACCGCGATAGACTGTACCCGGCGCAATGACATCGTCCTCGATTCCTTCATGGGGTCCGGCACCACGCTTCTCGCTGCGGAGCGTGTGGGCCGACGAGTCTACGGCATCGAAATAGACCCGCTCTACGTCGACACGGCCATACGACGGTGGATCGCGACCTACAAGAGCGATGTCATCCTGGAGGGTACGAACCATACGTTCGATGAAGTCGCCGCCAATCGCTTGGGAGGTGCATGATGGCACCGTCCCGAAAAGCGTCATCCTCAAAATCACCGGCGCGGGCGCATCTTAAGGGTCAAACCGCGAAGGGGCACATCGAAGCGACTGACGATTCCGCCAGCGTTCAAGATCGGGTCGGTTATGGAAAACCGCCGAAACATAACCAATGGCAGAAAGGGGTGTCAGGTAATCGTGCCGGTCGCAAAAACGGCAGCAAGAACAAGCGCACCATCATCATTGAACTGATGGAGCAAAGACTGGGCCGCAGAATCGACGACATCTCAAAGCTGTCGCGATACGAGGGAATGTTGCTCAAAGGCATTCAGAAGGCCCTGGGCGGCGACACAAAGGCGATGGCCTTTATTCTGCGCCGCTATGACGACGCGGAGAGCCTGCGATCGCGTGCCGAACTCACCCCGAGCGAACAGGACGAGATCGTCTACGCGACTCTCGTCGAAAAGATCAAACGCGAACTCTCGGAGACAAAGCAATGAGCACATTCAAACTCGAGGATCTCGATGCGGCCCTCCGCCTGCGTTTCGATATGTTCCTAATGATGGTCCACTACACGGTCAATCCCGGCAAACCCTATCTCGATAACTGGCACATCGATGCCATGGTTTTTAGAGCCAACGAGATCATGCGCGGAAACGTCAAGCGATTGATCGTGAACGTGCCACCGCGCAATCTTAAAACACTCACCTTCAACGTCGCACTTTCGGCATTTATGTTGGGACACGATCCGCGTCTTCGGACCTTCTGCATCAGCTATGGCGAAAGGCTGGCGGAAGACTACGCGGCGCTCTTCCGAAAGGTAATCGAATCCGATTGGTATCAACGGATTTTTTTCTGCCATGCGGATTCGACGAGTGGCGGATCACGAGTTCTTCACCACGCAAGGAGGTTTCCGCCGCTGGACTTCGATTTACGGCGCCATCACGGGCATGGGCGGTGATGTCTTCATCATCGATGACCCCCTCAAACCCGAAGATGCAATGTCTGATGTCAAACGAACCGCTGTTAATCACTGGTTCGGCGGAACGCTTTTGTCGCGCCTCGATAACAAGGACAAAGGCATTATCCTTGTCGCCATGCAACGATTGCACCTCGACGATTTGACGGGATATTTGCTGCGTGAAACGGCCGGTTGGGATCACCTCGAACTACCAGCAATCGCGATCACGCCCTAAGAAACTCCGATTGGGAAAGGTCGCTCTTACGCGCGTAAAATCGGAGAGGTACTATACCCCGCCTTCGAATCTGAAGCCGCACTGAAATTGCAGCGGGACTCAATGGGACCGGTTCAGTTCTCGGCCCAGTATCAGCAACAGCCAGTCCAGATCGAAGGCGCGCTTTTGGATCCAGAGTGGTTTTGCTACTACGACGAACTTCCAGAGCATACTGAGAAATCCTTTATCATTCAAGGTTGGGACACAGCTTCCAAAGATGGACTTACGAATTCATATAGCGTATGCACAACCTGGCTCATCCAGAATGGTAATTTCTACCTCAAGCATATTTGCCGACTGAAACTGAACTTCCCTGCTCTGCGGGACATGGCGCTCTCGCTCGCAGCCGAGCACAAACCTCGATACATTCTCATTAAGGGTGCATCAACGGGACCAGCGCTCGCGGCCGAACTGGACACAGTTCGACCGGCCACGATTCAATTGATCAAACCGGATCAGGACAAGCGTGTTCGCTTGTTCACCCAGCAAGCCATGTTCACCGCTGGCCGCGTCTGGTTTCCACGACAGGCTCCTTGGCTGAAAGTCTTTCTCGAAGAGATTCTCAGCTTTCCCGAAAGCCCCTACTCGGATCAGGTGGACAGTTTGAGCCAAGCGTTAGCTTTCAAGGATGGCTATGACCCTGGGGTGATCGCCGACGTCCTTTCAGGGACCACCGATTCATATATGCTCCGATATGCGATGGCACACAGATGGTAGTGAGACGGCCTTGGGCTGACGCTACGAGATATTGACGCCACAAGCACCTTGATACCGTGGTCATTCAAGGCATCGACACTGCGACAAAAGCAGACCCACTCAAGCGCTAGCTTATGAGATCACCAGTTATGACACCTCGATGAGGTGGGCGAGATATCTCTGACGTAATGAGCTCGCGGACATCGTCCGCGAGCCTCATCTATCTTATCTATCGAGAACCTCGGCTAGTCAGCTCAGACCGAGTTGTATTTTGGAAACGTGCGCTGCAGCCGCTCGATGGTTGTGCGCCATACCGGGACCTTGGGCGCGCAGACCGTGTTGCAGTTGCCGAACAAGCCCGGCTCGTCGATGGCGTTGTCTTCTGGCACAGTCTCGGCCCGCTCATGGGGACAAAGTGTAATGTCAGCGCACTTATGAGACATCCGCCCCTGGATTATAGCCGTTCGCGGAGGATCTCGTAAGGTGCTTTTCCGTTGAATGCTTCGGGATAGTTGTCCCGCCCAATCTGGTCGCACTCATTGGTGAATGTCTCATGGCCAACCGGCCCGGGCAGGATGTCTAGTCGGGCGTGCGGGATGTATTCGGCTGCAAATTCGGCGTTCTCCTTCGGCGGTGTCGTGGTGTCGCCGGCACCGACAATGATGTAGGCCGGGATGGCTATCCGGCGAAGGTCGGCCTCGTCCATGCCAAATCCCTGAATGTCGCCCGGAGCCATGGCAAAGGCCGCCCTGACCCGCCCGTCGCGCAAGTCACGCGCGGACTCAGCGTCGACCTGCATTTGCTCGCGCAAATAGGCCGGCAGTGACTCGTTCTCTTTCCATCGTCGCTGATACGCGAGAAACAGGTCGGGATTGACGGTCGCGCCGCCGATCCACAGTGTCGTGAAGCCGCCTTGCGAATGTCCCGCGATGCCGATCCGATCGGGGTCGATGTGCAGTCCCCAAACCTTGTCCTGCAGCAGGTGAGTGATGTCGAGACTGATGTCGCGTGGCCGCTGCCAGATTCTGTTGCGAAGGTACAGCGCGCTCGAATCGAACGTATTGGCCCGGTAGTGATAGACCATGGCGACGAAATATCCGTGCGAAGCCAGATACTCGCCGAACCAAGCGTAGCCTGAGCCGTTGCCGCCGGCCCCGTGCGAGAACACGACCAGCGGATGCTTGAGTCCGTCGGTCGCAACCGGGGCATCCTTATGGAGATGCAGGTTGTCGGACAGGAATACCTTGAACGGCCGGGCGCCTTCATCCGGCGCGGCCGGATAGATCAGCATATATAGTTCAGCTTCCTGCCGTCATCGGCCACATATTCAACCTGTGTCATGCCGACTGGATACCGCGCGGTTGGAAGGGCGCCTTGCGCCAGACCGTGCGCGGGCCAAGCCACAAGGCCACAGCAGGTCGCAAGCCCCCAACACACGATAACGAGCCATGCCGCGACACCAACGGGAAAGCTGATGAAGCGATTTCGCTTCGCGCAATCGGATCGCATATCGCGGCTCTCGTTGAAAGGGCGCCTATTTGTGACGTCGCCGCACTGAACGTCATCAGCGACTTGGCTCATGCGTTACCCGTGTTCAAACCGTGATGTGGCCAAAGTCTTTTATCTGGAGAGACTGGGATCCGATCGCGCCATACTCAAGCGTCTCGCGCTCCTCGTCCGCCACCTCGGGCTCGGGGCGCTGGATCAAGACATTGCGTCGCACCCGAACGGCGGGTCTCAGGCGGGCAACGGTACCAAGGGGCTGCCGAACATCGGATCAGCTTCCTTGGAGGCAAGGGCCTTGCCCAGGTCGATGCCTAGCGCCTTGGCCACGCCAGCGCCGTAGGCTGGATCGGCCGCATTGCAGTTGCGGATGTGGCGGAACTTAATGAACTCCGGCGCGTCACCCATGGCGCGGGCGGTGTTGCCGAACAGGGCTTCCTGCTGTGCCGGCGTCATCAGCCGGAACAGCTTGCCAGGCTGCTCGAAGTAGTTCGTGTCATCCTGGTGATAGGACCAGAACCTGGCATCGCCGTTGATCTTCAACGGCGGTTCGGCAAACTCAGGTTGACCCTGCCACTGGCCGAAGCTGTTGGGCTCGTAGTGCGGCAGACCGCCGTAATTGCCATCGACCCGGCCGGTGCCGTCGCGATGGTTGCTATGCACCGGACAACGGGCTTTGTTCACCGGAATCTGATGGTAGTTGGCGCCCAGGCGGTAACGCTGCGCATCGGCATAGTTGAACAGGCGCGACTGCAGCATGCGGTCGGGGCTGGCTCCGATGCCGGGTACCAGGTTGCCAGGCGCGAAGGCGGCTTGCTCCACGTCGGCGAAGAAATTCTCCGGATTCCTGTTCAACTCGAACTCGCCCACCTCGATCAGCGGGTAGTCTCCCTTGTACCAGACCTTGGTCAGGTCGAACGGGTGCAGGCGATACTGCTCGGCGGCGGTCTCGGGCATCACCTGGACGTACATCTTCCACTTGGGGAAGTCGCCGCGCTCGATGGCATCGTACAGGTCGCGCTGATGGCTTTCACGATCCCTGCCGACAAGGGCCTCGGCCTCGGCGTCGGTCAGGTTCTTGATACCCTGCTGGGTGCGGAAGTGCATCTTGACCCAGAAGCGCTCGCCGTCCTTGTTCCAAAAGCTGTAAGTGTGCGAGCTGAAGCCGTGCATGTGACGGTAGCTTGCGGGAATACCGCGGTCGCTCATCACGACGGTGACCTGGTGCAGCGCCTCGGGAACCAGCGTCCACCAGTCCCAGTTGTTGGTGGCCGAGCGCAGGTTGGTGCGGGGGTCTCGCTTGACGGCCTTGTTCAGGTCGGGAAACTGGCGTGAATCGCGGATGAAGAACACCGGCGTGTTATTGCCGACCATGTCCCAGTTGCCCTCCTCGGTGTAGAATTTGAGGGCGAATCCGCGGATGTCGCGCTCGGCGTCGGCAGCGCCGCGCTCGCCGGCCACCGTGGTGAAGCGAGCGAACATCTCGGTCTTCTTGCCAACTTCACTGAATATCCGCGCGCGGGTGTATTTGGCGATGTCCCCTGTCACTGTGAAGGTGCCGAAGGCGCCAGAACCCTTGGCGTGCATGCGTCGCTCAGGGACGACTTCCCGCACGAAATTGGCCAGCTTTTCGTTGAGCCACACGTCCTGCGCGAGCAGAGGGCCGCGCGGACCGACAGTCAGGCTGTCGCGGTTGGTGACAACGGGCGCGCCAAAATCCGTGGTCAGATGGGTCACAGGGCAACGCTTGGTGTCATCTTTTTCCATCACGGACTCCTCTCGAGAAATCGCCAGCGGTGCGCAGATTGGCCGCTGGCGGTGGATTGGCGGCTCGCAAGAAAAGCATGATACGCGTCAAGAGCATCACGTCCAACACTCTTGCACGAGATTGGGCTTTCCTCAGGAGTAGCGATCTGACAAGCTACCCCCCCATATCTGACGAGCATGAGGCCGCTAATGGTCAGGTCGGATCACAAGCCTGATACAATCTCCGGATACGAAGGATTTCAGTCTCTCCATGCCGGTGATTGGAGGCGACGAAAATCACTGATGTCGATCGCAGCGGCATCAGAATCAAATCATCTCAGGGCAACTGCAGCGGCCCAACATGTGCTCATAATCGGGCCCTTCAGAGCAGCTGAGGAGATGGAGAGAGAACGACCGGCCGCTTCCCCGGCTCAAAAAAGTGAGTGCAAAAACGGGCTCGGTCCGTGAACGTCTGCTTTCAGGTGGGACGAAATCACCTTGGGCCGGCCGAGATGGGCCGGAAGCTGTCTTCGCCCCGCGCTATTCAAACTTCATCGCCGCAACGGACCGCCTTCCGCACTACGCCGACGTAGTCCGGGCGGCTCCTGCGTCATCGACGGCGAAAGATGGCGGAAAATGGCGCGCCATGCGCGACCATGATCCGGAGGCCTGAGCCGACGCGGTCGAGGTCGATCGCACCTTCCGCACGAGCCTGCGCGTTATCCGCGGCGAGGTCTATCTGCACCGCTCGGCGGTCCCGCTCGACGAGGCGGACCTGACGACGCAGGCGGATCACAGACAATTCAACAGGTGCAAATCCTACGTACGAGATGTGGGTAATTGAAAGCCTCACCGGAGGCATACTATGGTCCGATACCCCCTGTAGTCGCTAAATCTGAGGGCTGACTAATAAGCGCTTCCCAGAATGAGGAAGGGAACAGCTTATGAGCTCAGCAAGAAGCCATCAGCGGGGCGCAAGCTGACTGATCAATTCATTGGTGAAGGCTGGTATGGCGGTTCCGGCTGCGAAGTCGAACGCGTTGATCGAGACGAAGACGCCGACACCGCGCGCTGGCGAGAAAGCGATATAAGACAGGGTGCCCTGTCGCCCACCCGCCTTCTGCAGGATGAGCGGGCGCGCACCCGCCGGGTTCATCACAACCCAACCGAGGCCCATCGCATCCATATGGCCGGATTCATCGAGTCCCGAGACCGGATCAAGGCCGTCTCGCACTCGATAAGTAGCGTGGTCGAGGGTGCGCATCTCGGCATCGTCGCGTCCGAAACGGTCGAGATGCCACTTTAGCCAGCGCACCATGTCGTTCGGGGTAGAGAACAAGCCGCTCGCGGCGGCCTGCATGTCGCTGACCTCGGTCAGTGGATAGGCCTTGCCATCCGGTCCATGGCCCTGGAACAGGCGCGCCTTCTGCGTATCACTCAGTCGGACGGTGGTATCCTTCAGCCCGGCCGGGGCAAAGATTCTCTCCTGAAGCAGTTGGGCATATGGTTTGCCAGTTGAATTGGAGAGCGCCTCGCCGAGCAGATCGAAGGCGTAGTTGGAGTAGTGAAACCCCGTGCCCGGAGCGAAGAGAAGCTCCTGATCTTTTAGGGCAGCCTTGTACAGTTCGCGCGAGACTAAATCCGGGTGCGCCGGATCGCGTTCAAGCGCAACCTCACGGGGCAGGCCGGAACCATGGGTGGCGAGGTCGAGCAACGTGATTTCGCGGCCGTCCTTCTTTGGTACCATGACATTCCGCCAGCCCAGCCGATCCTGCAGGCGATCGCTCAGCCTGACGGTGCCGTCGGCGGCGAGGCTGGCGAGAGCCTGTCCGGCGAAGGCCTTTGAGATGGAGCCTACGCGGATCACGGTATCGCCGTCCGGCTCGCTGGCACCATCGGCTCGCTCGCCGTAGCCAACGACGATGCTCTCGCCATTGCGCACCACGGCAAGCACCATGCCAGGGACCTTCATCTGCATGAACGCAATCTGCCCCTGGAAGCTGATCATGTCCTTCAGGAGCGCGTCATCCGCAAATGCTGGCGCTGTCACGGACAGGCAGATAGCCAACGACACCAAGGCCGCCTGAACCACCTTCACTATGCCGACCTCCGATGCCACGCTGGGAGTTCCACAGTGCGTCGCGAACTTCAAGAATGAAAGGCGGTTTCCTGTCGCGGGGGGCCACCTTTTGGCTTATTGGCGGACCGCTGAGAATCGCCGGGATCAAATTAGACCCGGAACTGGCTCCTTGAAATCGGCGAAATGACTTATTTTTCGACGGAAACTGTGGATTCTTTGACCATCCGTACGCACGAAAAACTGTGAATGCGGTTACGCCCCGCCGCGTTCGCGTTTCCACTTCGGCGAATCGATGGAAAGCAGAAGTCCCTCTTGATTGCGCACGAACGCAACGCCCAAAATGGCGATTGTCGCCCTGAACACGCGCCGCCCCACCTACACAGAACGGTGAGGAGTGGTTTAATCGAAAAGGCCGCCCCTGACACGCCACACTGTTGAAAATCGACGCCAGCGGGCTAGGCAAATCGATATTTTGCAGCGACGTTGCGAAGCCTTTCAAATGAGGAAAGGCGATCGAATGTCTATCATTCCCGACAACAAAATAGACTACAGCTATTTCGGACCCGGAGCCAAACGGCGACAGCGCGAACGCGAGGCCGACTCCCGTCGCCATGCAAAATATAAAGACGAGAAGAAGACCAAGACTGAACGAACATGGATCGATAAGACCGAACGACAAAAGACTGAGACTGCCCAAAACGATCCCATGCGAACAATCAGGGACACGAGATCACGAGTGATGATCCTCGCCTTGAAGTACCCGACCTTCGAAGACGCGTATGAACATCATGAGGATGAAATCGGGAGTCACCTGTCACGCGTCACAGTCTCGAATCTCTATCGTGAAGGCAAGCGCATGTTGAAGCTGTTCGATAGACTAGGTGTTTAGTCCCAAGCTTTGATGGAGCATCCTTATCGCACGATTCGAAGGAAGCGCTATGGGACAAGTTTTACACGGCTGCGCCACGACGACTGAGGTGGTGCCGGTTTCTGAGACAGGGGCATAAGGTGGATCGCCCGATGAAAAGGACGATCCGGTATGAAGACACGCAGACGATTTACGGCTGAGTTCAAGGCCAAGGTTGCGCTTGAGGCGATCCGTGGCGAGCGGACGATTTCGGAACTGGCGACAAAGCACCAGCTTCATCCGAACCAGATTACGCAGTGGAAACGGCAGGCCATCGAGAACCTGGCCAAGACGTTCGACGACAAGGCTGCTGATGCGCAGGTCGGCCGGGAAGCCGAGGTGACCAAGCTGCACGCCAAGATTGGCCAGCTTGTCGTTGAGCGGGATTTTTTGGCCAAGGCCTTCGATCGCTGAGCCTGGATCGGAGGAGAATGATGATTGACCCCGATCACAACCGGCTCTCGATCCGCCGCCAGTGCGAACTGGTCTCGATCTCGCGGGCGTCGTTCTACCGACAGCCCGCCGGCGAGACGCCCGAGAACCTCGAACTGATGCGCACCATCGACGAGGCCTTCATGGAGACGCCCTGGTATGGCTCCCGGCAGATGGCCCGGCATCTGCGGCGTCAGGGCTGGTGCGTGGGTCGCAAGCGGGTCCGGCGGCTGATGCGCAAGATCGGTCTGTCGCCGATCTACCAGGCGCCGAGAACCAGCGAGCCGCATCCGCAGCATCGCATCTATCCCTACCTGCTGCGGCACCTGGCGATCGAGCGGCCGGATCACGTTTGGTGTGCCGATGTGACCTATATCCCGATGCGGCGCGGCTTCCTTTACCTCGTGGCCATCATGGACTGGTTCAGCCGCAAGGTCCTGGCCTGGCGGTTGTCGAACACGATGGATGCCGACTTCTGTGTTGCCGCTCTCGAAGAGGCGATCGCCTGCCATGGCAGGCCCGACATCTTCAACACCGACCAAGGCTCGCAGTTCACTAGCTTCGCCTTCACGACGACGCTGAAGGATGCCGGCATCCGCATCTCCATGGACGGGCGCGGCCGCTGGATGGACAACGTCTTCATCGAACGACTGTGGCGCAGCCTCAAATATGAGTGCGTCTTCCTCAGCACATTCGAAACGGGAAGCCAAGCCCGCTGCGGCATCGGCTCCTGGATAGACTATTACAACCGGCGACGCCCGCACTCGACCTTCGCCGGCAGGACGCCCGACGAAGTCCATGCTATGGCGGAAATGACGGAGCAATTGGCGGCGTAGAAACGAACCCGATCCACCTTAGCCAGGCCGCCAAACTGTCTCACCAAGCGGGTCCACCTCAATCACGAGGGCGCGAACGTTGCCGGTCGAAGCGATGGTCGCTTCCAATTCGTTCATGCGATCCAACCGATCGATCACGTCGAATTCCCCACCGTTTTGACGACCTATGATTCTGACACGCTTCATGTCAGCCCCAGCGGCTTCCATTCGTGGCTTTATCATGAGGCCGGGATCGTCCTCCTTGCTTAGGACTATGATCTTGCCTCTCGGGACTCGATGCTGAGGGACATCGCCGAATTGCGGCATGGGTTGGCCAGTCGTGACGCGAGCGAAGATGTCGTAGATGAATGAAGACTTGCCTGCCTCGCCGTCACCGGCAACCGTCGTGATGAGGCCGCGCGGAATGAATGGCGGAAACAGCCACCTGATCTTGCGCGTTTCGAACTCGCTGAGGGATTTAGCGATTAAAGGTTGGTCCATAATCGATCTCCATTGCTCGGAGACCGATATGCGGCGCATCGCGCAGCCTCCGAGCGACGGGTTAAAGTCGTCGGAACCACCCTCGATGCGCCGAGGAGTTAGGCAGTCAGAGGTGCCATCTGACTGCTAGGCGATCGCCATGTGAGCCGGACTGAGTTAGCGAGTCAATGGGTTCGAAAGCAACAGATTGAACCCTTGCTCCGAACCGCCACATAGGATAGGTAGGTATCCTATGTCGCACCTACTGTCTGATAAAACTGGACTTCTCGCACGCGTTCGGCGGATTGCTGGACAGTTGACCGCAATCGAGCGAGCGATTGCCGAAGATGCTGACTGCTCAAAAATCCTGCATCAGGTTGCCGGTGCTCGGGGTGCCATCAACGGATTAGTAGACGAGCTAATCGAGGCTCACGCGCGCGAGCATGTTGCACATCCCGATTTGACCGACGAAGCCCGCGCAGCTGGTGTGGAAGAGCTCATTGCCGCCATTCGCCGTTACTCCAAATAGGAGCGTTTCGATGAGTGCAGATCAAGAAATCGAGGCCATGACTCACGAGCATGTTTTTCTCGGCGACCATCACGATGAAAACGCCCGCCGCACGCTTTGGGTCGTCGTCCTCACTGCTCTAATGATGGTCGGCGAGATCATTGCTGGCTCAATTTTCAATTCGATGGCGCTCCTCGCCGACGGCTTTCATATGGCAACACATGCGGGCGCTTTGACCGTCACGGCAGCCGCATATGCCTTTGCTAAGCGAAATGCGCGAAATCGCCGGTTCACTTTCGGAACAGGAAAGGTAGGGGACCTTGCCGGCTTTGCTTCTGCGCTCGTCTTAGCATTGATAGCCCTTGGCCTTGGCGTAGAGTCCGTTGTCAGGCTTCTTGAGCCTCGGCCAGTGGCCTTTACCGAAGCTACATTTGTGGCCGTGCTTGGGCTTTTCGTGAATATCGCCAGCGCCTTGTTACTTAGCGGAGGGCATCACCACGGTGCGAGCCATCATCATGACCATGACGAGCAGCATCACATTCACGATAATAATCTGCGCTCCGCCTATTTGCATGTCCTCGCCGACGCTCTGACGTCTGTGCTTGCGATAGCCGCTTTGCTCGCGGGCCGCTATTTCGGCTGGATTTGGCTTGATCCGATCATGGGAATTGTGGGCGGCATTGTAATTGCCGTGTGGTCCTGGAATTTGCTTGGCACCACTGCTGGTGTGTTGCTGGACACATCGGATGTCGCTTTAGAGAAAGAAGTGCGTCAGGAAGTCGAAGGGCCGGGTGATGCGAGAATTACCGATCTGCACATATGGCGCATCGGCCCTAGTGCTCACGCCGCAATCGTCAGCGTGACTGGCCCCGTTGACACTGCAACTGTGCGGGCTCGTCTCTCGCCCATACATGAGCTCGCTCACATCACGGTTGAAGCGCAATAGTAGTCTGGGACAAACAGTAACTATCGGGGTTTTTGGACCGCACCTTTACCGCACTTTTGGGTGTCGCGCGTTCTAGCGAAAATCAGCTAAATCATTGATTTTATTGGTGGCGGACGCAGTCAGATGCGAACGAGTCTCCGCAACGCAATTCCCTGCTATCAGGGAAATAACAGGGAATTTTACGAAATCGCTGCTGCCGGAAGCTGTTTTGCCGTAAGCGTCCATTTCTCGCACCCTTGTTCGATCGTTAGCGACCCCGATCTGTTCCTGTCTTCAATTTGAAGATGGAGAGAACAGCATGACGAGCGAACATCGAGGGTGGAGACGTCAAGGCGAGGATTTTTGGCGGGCGCATCACGAGGCCTGGAAGCGTAGCGACTTGAATCAACGTCAATATTGTGAAGCGCAAGGCATTCCGCTCAAGGCGTTTGGCAACTGGCGATCGTTGTTTAAAGTGGAGCCACAGCCGCCCAAGCGGAAGCTGTTGTATCGACGACGCCCCTTAAGTCCTCCCCTTAGTCCGCCGTTAAGTCCCCTCGTAAGTCCGGGGTCTTATCCCTCCTCGGCGGCAGCGGAGCCCATTGTTCCAAGACCACGTGAAGGGCATCGGCGACGGTTCAGCGAAGCCGACAAGCGTTGGATTCTTGAAGAGATGATACGGTCCGGTGCGAGCGGCAGCGAGATCTCGCGCCGCTACGGCATCGCTCCGCGCGTTCTGCGCCGATGGAAGCAGGACGTTGCCGCAGCGAAAGAGCTGGGCTTCGTCACTGTGCAGATCGCCGACGGAGCGACACCTGCGGCCGAGAGGGCCATGCCATGACGGCCTTGCTTCCTCCAAACGTAAAGGTGCACCTGGCTCTGGGCTACATCGATATGCGCAAAGGCATCGACGGTCTCGCGATGCTGGTGCAAGGCGTCCTGCACCAGGATCCATTTACCGGACATCTTTTTGTCTTCCGAGGTCGCACCAGGGCCAACCTTATCAAGATCATCTACTGGGATGGCACCGGCTTCTGCCTGTTCACAAAACGGCTCGAGCACGGCGTCTTTCTGTGGCCACCGAGCATTGCGCCTGGCGAAACGCTGTCGTTGACCTCGGCACAGCTATTGCTGCTGATCGAAGGTGTCGATTGGCGCGCGCCGGAGCAACGCTGGCGTCCGGCAATTGCCGGATGATCTGCGACCGATTGACTCGATGATGCAAGAAATGCGGCGAGAACGGTGCGAGTCAGTTAGATTCTTCTCGTATGAACGTCGATCTCGCCGCACTGCCCGACGACGTGGAGACGCTGCAAAAGCTGGTGCGTTCGCTTGTAGCCGAGCGCGTCAGCCTCAGCGAGGCGAAGGCCGAGATCGAACGGCTCAATCTCATCATCAAGAGGCTGCAGCGCAACCAGTACGGCCGCCGGGCTGAGCGGCTCGATGACGAGCAGTTGCAACTCGGCTTCGAAGACCTCAACGCCGATCTTGCGCACGTCGAAACTAGCCTTCCGCCTCCGCCAGCCGAGAGCCGTCCCCCGAGGCCCCAAAGCGAGCGCCCGAGCCTGCCGGTGCACTTGCCCCGCGAGGATGTCAGGCTCGATGTTGAGCATCAAACCTGCCCGTGTTGCGGCGGCATACTGCACCTGATCGGCGAAACGACGAGCGAGATGCTCGACCATGTACCGGCGCGGCTGCGGGTCATCCGAATCTGCCGGCCGCGCTATGGCTGTCGGGCCTGCGGGACTATCCATCAAGCGCCAGCACCAGAGCGGCCGATCGCCAAAGGGCTGGCCTCCCCGGCTCTGCTCTCCCATGTTCTGGTCTCCAAATACTGCGATCACCTCCCGCTTTACAGGCAGAGCCAGATCTTCGCCCGGCAGGGCGTCACGTTGGACCGCTCGACCTTACGTGATCGAGGCCGCCATCCGCGGCCAGACCGCGGAAGCACGGCAAAGCATGCGTCGATCAAAGTCGTTGCCTCTGGTCACGGCGATGAAAGCATGGCTCGAAATGCAACTCGCCCAAATCCCGCCGCGCGGCGGGCTCGCCGATGCCACTCGCTATGCCCTAAGCCGCTGGGATGCTCTTTGCTGCTTCCTCAATGACGGCCGCATCGAGCTCGACACCAACACCGTCGAACGCGCCATTCGTCCGGTCACGCTCGGACGAAAGAACCACCTGTTCGCCGGATCAGATGGCGGGGCTCAGCGCTGGGCCACAGTCTGCTCCCTCATCACCACGGCAAAGCTAAATGACGTCGAGCCCTTCACCTATCTCAAGGACATCCTTGAACGCATGTCGGCAGGTCATCCCATGAGCCGGCTCGATCAGCTCTTGCCATGGAACTGGCGCCCGGCAACTATCCTCAACTAAGATGACGTGTCAGGAATAGACGCTTACGTTTTGCCCGGGTAGCCGAGCGCGTCAGCCTCAGCGAGGCGAAGGCCGAGATCGAACGGCTCAATCTCATCATCAAGAGGCTGCAGCGCAACCAGTACGGCCGCCGGGCTGAGCGGCTCGATGACGAGCAGTTGCAACTCGGCTTCGAAGACCTCAACGCCGATCTTGCGCACGTCGAAACTAGCCTTCCGCCTCCGCCAGCCGAGAGCCGTCCCCCGAGGCCCCAAAGCGAGCGCCCGAGCCTGCCGGTGCACTTGCCCCGCGAGGATGTCAGGCTCGATGTTGAGCATCAAACCTGCCCGTGTTGCGGCGGCATACTGCACCTGATCGGCGAAACGACGAGCGAGATGCTCGACCATGTACCGGCGCGGCTGCGGGTCATCCGAATCTGCCGGCCGCGCTATGGCTGTCGGGCCTGCGGGACTATCCATCAAGCGCCAGCACCAGAGCGGCCGATCGCCAAAGGGCTGGCCTCCCCGGCTCTGCTCTCCCATGTTCTGGTCTCCAAATACTGCGATCACCTCCCGCTTTACAGGCAGAGCCAGATCTTCGCCCGGCAGGGCGTCACGTTGGACCGCTCGACCTTGGCGAACTGGATCGGCGGCGCCTGCTGGTGGCTGGAGCCCCTTCAATCCAAGCTCGCTGAACACATCTTTGCATCGCAGAAACTGTTCGCCGACGACACGCCTATCCCGGTACTCGATCCCGGCCGCGGCCGCACCAAAACTGGCCGGTTGTGGGTGTACGCCCGCGATGACCGGCCTTGGAACGGACCGGATCCGCCAGCCGCGGTCTATCTCTACAGTCCGGATCGCAAGGCTGAGCGTCCCGCTGCTCATCTGGCCAACTTCAGCGGCATCGTTCAGGTCGACGGTTATCCCGGGTTCGATCGGCTTCGCGACGGCGGCACCATCCAGCTCGCAGCTTGTTGGGCTCACGCCAGGCGGAAGTTCTACGAGGTGCAGCAGGCGACCGCCTCGCCTGTCGCGACCGAAGCGCTGCGACGCGTCGCCGAGCTTTACGTGATCGAGGCCGCCATCCGCGGCCAGACCGCGGAAGCACGGCAAAGCATGCGTCGATCAAAGTCGTTGCCTCTGGTCACGGCGATGAAAGCATGGCTCGAAATGCAACTCGCCCAAATCCCGCCGCGCGGCGGGCTCGCCGATGCCACTCGCTATGCCCTAAGCCGCTGGGATGCTCTTTGCTGCTTCCTCAATGACGGCCGCATCGAGCTCGACACCAACACCGTCGAACGCGCCATTCGTCCGGTCACGCTCGGACGAAAGAACCACCTGTTCGCCGGATCAGATGGCGGGGCTCAGCGCTGGGCCACAGTCTGCTCCCTCATCACCACGGCAAAGCTAAATGACGTCGAGCCCTTCACCTATCTCAAGGACATCCTTGAACGCATGTCGGCAGGTCATCCCATGAGCCGGCTCGATCAGCTCTTGCCATGGAACTGGCGCCCGGCAACTATCCTCAACTAAGATGACGTGTCAGGAATAGACGCTTACGAATTCGTACGCATCCATTTCTCGCATATGTGGAGCACCCCGCCAGGCAAGAACTATTTCGAACGGCTCATCACACGGGAACGGTGCAGTCATATGTCCGGCCTTTCAGCACGGCTTGAACTGCTGGCCTCGATGAAGTCCCCGACGCGAGCGGCTAATCACACTTACGCGCTATGAGCTGCTATGCGAGAAACGGCCTGCCGCCCGGACTGGGACATCCGTCCCGGCGCGTCCGAGTCGCATCAGCAACACAGACAAAGGTTTGAAATGAACAACGCGTGGCAACCGATCACTATAGTTGCAAAGAATGACGACCGCGTTTTAGTTGCCGCCGGAACTTGGATCCGCGGGAATCGACAGCGTTTGCCACAAGCGTTTCCTTGCTTGGTCATATGGGACGAGACCGAGTGGCTCATCTGCGACAATGAGGGGCCGCGATCTGTGATACACGGTCCGAAGTACTGGATGCCGGTTCCGCCGGTCGAGAACGCATAAGCCTGCCGCGTGGCGCCCGCTTGCATCACCTTGCGAACAGTGTGACAAATATCCCTCTCCAAATGGAGCGGAACATGACGATTCAAGTAAATGACGTCGACGCGTTAAAGGGTTACCTTGAAGCTGCAATGGGTCGGGCGAAACATCATCCGGGAAACGTGGATGGTGTGATTTTGGCTCTTACAGGCGCGATCGTCTGGAAAAAAGATGCCGATCCTATTGAACCGATGAGCTCAGAGGGAGATACGAAAAACGTCCTTTGGGTGAAATTCAACGGAATCCGATACGCGTTTTCGTACAATCACACCGCACGAACCGTCGAACTTCGCAAGGACAGCACGGATGGCGCGGTCCTGTATTCGTTCTCGAACGCGACCCCGTACGCAGATATCATTTCTGCGTTCGATACACTTAGGCCGTAGGCTGCCATAGATGCCTCTTTTGATCGGTGCCAGATGCAGGAGTGAAGGCAAGGTGCAGCAATGCTAAGGGACGATCGGGATAGTGGAGGCGGCCCTCCGCGTCGTACAGGTCGGAACGTGCTCGGCGAGCCAATTCAACCCTGTTCAATCAAGCCAATGACGGGGTTTTATCGGGACGGCTGCTGCGACACTGGGGCGGAGGACATTGGCAGTCACACGGTCTGCATCGTGGTGACTGCCGAGTTTCTCAATTTTTCCATATCGCGCGGCAACGATCTCTCGACACCATTGCCGGAGTTCGGTTTCCCAGGCCTGAAACCCGGTGACCGGTGGTGCTTATGTGCACCCCGCTGGCAGGAAGCATTTCAAGCAAACCAAGCGCCTCGGGTGGTCTTGCGCGCCACTCATGAGGGTGCGCTGACATATTGTTCGCTCGCCGATCTCAAACGTTTTGCAATGGACCTAGCGTGACCACCCAACGGCGTCATGATGCAGCAACATTACAAGCGACACGTAGCCGAGTTCATCAACGATGAGCAGCTTCACCGCCTGCAATTCGCGCTGCAGCTTCAGCCGCCGCTTCTCGTCGCGTGCCTCCATTAGCTGATGCACCAATGCGGCCGCGGTGGTGAAGGCGACAGAGAATCCCTTCTGGCAGGCGGCAAGACCAAGGGCGAGCGCGACATGGGTCTTGCCAGCGCCGCTGTTGCCGAGCGCGATCATTTCTCGCGGCACAGAATGAGAACTCGCCTCGGACGAGCTCGAGCACCACCATCTTGTGAGGCCGGGAATGACCGTGAAATCGAAGGTGTCGAGGCTCTTCACGGCGGGGAACCTGGCCTGCCTCAGCTTCTGCCCTGGAACTGGCGCCCGCCCACCGCTCTCGTTGACGCTGCAAGAAATGGAACTTACGGCTCAAGCGCGAGCTGCCGTTTTATCGGCTTTGTCCGCCCGTGAACCGTTCGAAGACGTCGTCGAAGCCCGGCCCGTCGTCATCAGACTGGTCGGCACGCAGTAGCGTGATCGAGCGCCCGTTAGCCTGCCACAGGGTTTGAGCTAACAATTCGCAGGCAGGCTGGGGAGCATGGAGCCAATCATCCGGCGCGATTTCATCGAAGCCAGAGATCGTTCCTTGAACGGGCTGTCCCAGGTCGCATTGCGCGCCCGCAGTGATTGAAAGGCGCGGAAACTCACGCCCGCAGGCGGCATACAAAAAGCGATTGTCTTTGCAGAACACGACAGCGAGGTCGTCCGGATGCAGCTCGACGAATCGCCGGACTGCCGCCTCCCGGCTGATGTCGAATTCTTTTGCCATCGACACTACCTGCGCCAATTCCGGCGTTCCGCGCAGGAAGGGCTTCAGACGGTTTCGGGGCGTGAGAAGTTCGATAGCGAACGAGTTGGCCTCGCTTTCCTGCCGCCGGTGGCGGTCGCCGATTTTGTCGCCGCCGGATAGCCTCATGTCCTGACGAGTACATCGGAAGCCGCCCACTGAGGTTTGCTCGTGGGTCGGATTGAGAAAGTGCAAGAGCTCATGGCTTAGGCTGAATCGCCTGCGTTGCCGATTCGATCTTGAATTCAGCAGTACCCTGCCTCGGTCGCGTTCCGGCGTCGTGACAAGCGCGGCTTCGAGATTGGAAAGGGGTTCCTCGCGAATTTCGTCGATATCCAGAGCCGCGGCTATCTCGTAAATCGGAACGGCCCCGTTGAGGCCGGCCAATTGGTCATGGATGGCCTGCGCCAGACGTTGTGGATTGAGCCCCACGTCCTCTATCGCCATGCGGTCCAGCGTAACCCTCCTCATCCGTTCGTCCTGCGTTTGAGCAGCGACTTCATCATGTCATCCAGGATCGCACGCTCGCTGGCATCGAGCCGCTGGGCTTGTCTGAACATTCGCTGGAGTTGCCGATCGGCATCTGATGACTCGACATCTTCCCCGACCAGAAACGCCACCGACACCCCGAAATGATCGGCCAGGCGCGTGACCAGGGCCATGGATGGATTATCCGCCCTGCCCTTTTCCAATTCCCAGATATGAGCCTTCGAAACTCCGACCGCCTCGGCAACGTCTTGCAATGATTGGTCTTTCGATCTGCGTAGCTTTGCTACCCGCGTTGCCAAACTGCTCATTTTTGCTCTCGATCTGGAATTTTCCCGTTCATTACAGCTTACGTAACCGTGGTGCTATTGTAAAACACGCCTTCGTTTTATATATCTTACGACATCGTCTTTTATCGGAGCCCATCCTTATGCCGAAAGCTCAACTCGAATATCTTTCGATCGGCGCGCTTCGCCCGTGGCAACGCAACGCACGAACTCATTCGCGGAAGCAGATTCGGCAAATCGCCGACAGCATCCGCAAGTTTGGCTTTACCAATCCGGTGCTGGTCGATCGTGAAAATTCCATTCTCGCTGGTCATGGACGGGTTGCTGCCGCTGAACTGCTTTCCATGAGCGAGGTACCCTGCATCAGACTTGAATCGATGACCGCAGCGGAGAAACGGGCCTACGTCATTGCCGACAACAAGCTGGCGCTGAATGCCGGCTGGGACGAAGACATCCTGGCGGAAGAGCTGAAGGCCCTGAGCGACCTCGATCTCGGCTTTGATCTTACGCTGACCGGGTTTGCGGTGGCGGAAATCGACAGCCTTGTCGATGGCTTGATACCGGAAGAAACCGGAGATCCTGCCGAGGACTTATTGCCGCTCGAGGCGGCGCCGCGCTGTCATCGCGGCGATATCTGGCAATTGGGATTTCATCGGCTGATCTGTGGGGATGCTCGCGATCCCGACACCGTGGCCGCCCTCATGGGTCCAGAGCAGGCGCAGATGGTTTTTACCGATCCACCCTACAATGTTCGGATCGACGGCAATGTAGGTGGTCTCGGTTCGATCCGGCATCGCGAGTTCGCGATGGCGTCAGGCGAGATGTCGGAACCGGAGTTTACCGGGTTTCTCAAGGCAAGCTTCGGCAATCTCACTCGCCACTCCATCGATGGTTCGATCCATTACATTTGCATGGACTGGCGTCACATGGCGGAGATGCTGAAGGCGGGCGACGGCATCTACACCGAGCTCAAGAATCTGATCGTGTGGGCCAAAGACAATGGCGGAATGGGTACATTTTACCGATCACGGCACGAGCTGATATTTGCCTTCAAGAATGGGACTGCCCCACACCACAACCACTTTGAGCTGGGCCAGCACGGACGCTACCGAACCAATGTCTGGGAGTATCGCGGCGTCAATACCATGAAAGCCGGACGGCTCGACGAGCTGGCGCTGCATCCGACGGTGAAGCCGGTTGCGATGATCGCCGACGCCATTAAGGACGTCTCCTCGCGTGGTGGCATCGTCCTGGATCTGTTTGGGGGAAGCGGATCGACCCTGATCGCAGCTCACAAAACTGGGCGCCGCGCCTGCATCTGCGAGTATGACCCGATTTATTGCGATCGAATAATCCAGCGCTGGGAGACCTACGCCAAAGACGAAGCCGAACAGATCGCTTGCGGGATCCGACCCGACCGCAACCGGGGAACAGCAGCATGAGCCGGCCCGACAAGCCGGCCACCCAACCTAACCTGCCCTCGAAACGGGCAGACTATGAGGTTGGCTACGCCAAGCCTCCGGTTTCGACCCGATTCCAGCGTGGACAATCCGGCAACCCGTCTGGTCGCCGCAAAGGGGCGATCAAAAAGCGCACCGCCCTGCCCGCTCTCAACGACGAACGGCTGAAAACCATCATCCTGGAGGAGGCCTACCGTTCGATCAGCATCAACGACCCGAACGGTCAAATCGACATCCCGATGGCCCAGGCCGTCGTACGCTCGCTCGCCGTCAATGCAGCCAAAGGTAATCAGCGTGCGCAACGCCTGTTTACCGAACTGCTTACCTCGGTCGAGCGCGACAACAAGAAGCTGCACGATGAATGGTTGAAGACGGCGATCAACTACAAGGCCGAATGGGATGAGGAGCTCGCGCGCCGCAAGAGATTTGGCATTGAGGCTCCATCTCCGCTTCCTCATCCCGACGATATCATCATTGATATGAACACCGGCTCGGTCCGCATCAAAGGGCCGATGACCAAAGAAGATAAAGTCAGATGGGATCAACTGCGCGATCTCAAGGTCTCGATAAAGGAGAATATAAAAGAGATGACGGCGCTTCTCGATACACAGCCGGAAGACAGAGACCAGATAAAAGCGGAGATCCAGCACTCGCAACGCGTTCTCAAAATGATATCAGCCGTTATCGAAGATTGAAATCGTGTCCGATTGAGCCGACGGTATGCAGGGGTTATTCGCCCCGATCTGGGTCCAGATGCGACACGGTCATCGCTGCTAAGTCTGCGCGTTAATCCTGTCGGATCTCGACATAAGGGTTTCGCGGCCACGGCCTTACAAAGATGGCACCGCGCGGGCTTCCGATCGTATTGGCGCTGGAAATCGCGACGCCGCTGCGGCCGACCAACGGTGCCGTTGGAAATTCGCCGGCTGATCCGCGAGATGAGCCTCGCCAACCCGTTGTGGGGAGCGCCGCGAATCCATGGTGAGCTGCTCAAGCTGGGCATCGAGATCGGCCAGACCAGCGTCGCCAAGTGTATGGCGCGGAGGAGAGCCCTTCCGTCACAAGGCTGGAAGACGTTCCTTCGTAACCATGCTGACGGGATCGCCGCGATGGACCTGTTCGTGGTGCCGACAATCTCGTTCCGACTGCTCTATGGGTTGCTGATCATGGGCCACGGCCGGCGGCAGATCCTGTGGTTTGGGGTGATCGCGCATCCGACGGCCGAATGGATCGCCAATCAGCTCACTCAAGCTTGCGGCTGGGAGCAAATCCCAAGTTACCTGATCCGGGGACCGCGATGGTGCCTACGGCGAGATATTTATTCGCCGCGTTCGATCCATCGGCATTCGCGATCGCCCGACGTCTCCTCGCTCACCCTGGCAAAATGCGTATGCTAAACGGCTGATCGGATCGATCCGCAGGGAATGCGTTGATCATATCGTGGTATTCGGCGAACGCCATCTGCGTCACGTGCTGCTCTTGTACATGAACTACTACAACGGCACGCGCACCCATTTGGACCATCCCCTCTGCCTCGAGTGCAGTTACGAAACCAAGCCAGCGCGAGTAGTACCGAGGCGACATGCCCAAGTATCGCGTCCTGGAACACCAAGGACGCAACATGTCAGCATCATGCACTTCGATTTCATCCGTTAGATCGATGCCTGCGGGGCAATAAGGCGCGCGCCGGAGCGCTCTCGGTGATTACCGCTGCCGTGGTCGGCGTTATCTTAAATCTGTCGATTTGGTTCGCGCTGCACACGCCATTTCATCCGAGTTTCCCGATTCACAAATTCGGCATATCGTTCGACGCACCCGTTCTAAGCAGCATCGACATTCCAGCTCTCCTCTTATCACTCGCGGCGGCTACCGCGATCTTCCACTTCAAGGTGGGGTTGTCCTCGCTGCCTCCTGCACCGCAGGCGTATTTTTGCGATTGGCGGGCATCATTTGAGCTTGAACCCTGATGAACTGTCTCCAGCAAGGTCTTGAGACCTAACAAGGAGTTTATTATGCGAAACGTACCCTTTTTCGGAGCGATTCGAAACAAGGAGCCCTGATGTGGAAGCCTGAACACCGTTTGACGGCCGAGCGGCGCAACCTTCGGTATCCTAGTGATTCGAGTGATGCGGAGTGGGTGCTTGTTGCTCCGATGATCCCGCCGGCGCGACGAGGCGGACGCCGCCGTTCGGTCGATGTACGCGAAGTGTTGACCGCGATCTTCTATGTGCTATCGACCGGCTGCCAATGGAAGGCGATGCCGAAAGATCTGCCGCCCAAGAGCACGGCGCATTTTATGGGACTAGGACGGAACGTTGGATCATATTCACGACGCACTCTATATAGCGGCAAGCGAAGCAACCGGACGCGAGGCGAGTCCCACGGTTGCAATCATCGACTCCCAAACTAGCAAGGCAGCGCAAAAAGGGGCTCTGCACTCGACCGGCAGGGCTTTGATGCGGGCAAGAAGCGACAACGAAGACGTTGCGCCGAGATCACGGGCCGCAAGCGCCACATCCTCGTTGACACACTCGGCCTCTTGCTCGGCGTGAGCGTCCATGCCGCAGATGTTCAGGACCGCGATGGCGCGCATGATTTGCTACGTCGCGCGCGGCGGCGCTTTCCCTTCGTCGAGCGGATTTTATCCGATGGCGGCTACCAGGGGCCAAAAATGGCGAAGACTGTCGCCGCGACGGGATGCGGGAAGATAGAGATCGTCAAGCGTCCCGATCTCCAGCGCTTCGTCGTTCTGCCCAAGCGCTGGATCGTTGAACGGACTTTCGCCTGGATCAGCCGCAATCGGCGCCTGATGCGCGATTTCGAGCGCTACACCAGGACCGTCGCAGCCTTCGTTCGCCTCGCCATGATCCGCATTATGCTCAGGTGCCTCATACGCTCAACCCAATGCTCCTGAATCTAATCTTCTTGGATCGGCTCTAAGGGAACGGCCCTGGATTACGCTCCCGGTCTGGTCGCTTGTTCTGGACGGCCCCACGGATCGTCCTCGACGGGCGGAGGTACTTCACTCCTCATAATGGTAGTGTCGTCAATGTCGATCACGGCGACGCTCATAACGACGGCGACGATATTCTCGTCCACTGTCATAACGATCATGACGGCATTCGAGGCCACGGTGCCGATAGCCACGATCGCGACGATAACCGTCATCGACGTGAACGCCAACGCCGCCCGGGCACGCCTTGCGCCTGCACCATCGATCCAATTGAACCAATGCTTATAACCGTGTCCGGCTTAACGATCGCAAGCGCACTACCGGTCTGGGGATACAACCGGTAAAGACCAATGAAAATCAGTCGGTCAATTGGGTTGAAAGCAAGCTTGCGAGGCGCCCCTCGCCGAAGCACATTAATTTGTTGTCGCAATACTAAAATCTCGGCCTCAAGCGTAGCTCGTGACCGGAAAAGATCCGTGAACATCCGCCAGATCAGTCTGCACAGGTCCAACATCACGCAACAGCATCACCCGATTCTCAATCAACTACCAGCCGGATATGGTTTGCGGTAGGGACAGGGTGAAGCATCTCTTCGCCGATGCCGCTTACGACCGGCTGCAGTTGATGGACAAGGCCGCCCATCTACGGTTCGTGATCGAAATCATCCGTCGCCGCGACGGTCAGAAGGGCTTCGAAGTCCTGCCGCGTCGCTGGGTCGTCGAACGAACTTTCGGTTGGATGATCCGTTGGCGTAGGCTCGTTCGCGATTTACGAGCGCCGCATCGACATCTCAACCGCCATGATCCGCGTCGCCATGGGTGGCGTCCTCATCCGCAGAAACGCTCATCCCTGATTTTCCAAACCGGCTCTAACAGGATATCGGTTCCGTCCGGGGGCAAGATAGAAGGGCAGGTGGTGCGGGGCCATCGGATGCATCTTCTCGTTCAACTCTCCCCTGAACCATCGAACGACCTCGCCTGCCAGAGACATCGGTGTGCACGGTACATACCGCCGATACAAATTGCTTGGTTTGGATTAAGGCAGGATGTCGACCCGACCTAACCTTATGGCAACGTTGGAGTAAAAACAACCGTCAGGAGTCTTTCGTCATGCCAAGCAGCATCGATGACCTCATTCCTACCAGGCTGATGACGTTCGTAGCTGAACGTTACTGAGAGGATCGGGCCGCGCCCCACGTGGCCCGATCGATACATATCTATTTCAAGCGTATCGATACCCCGCCGACAGCGACCGACATTTCGGCGCCTACCCTCGGGCCGCTCAGTTGCAAGATCACGCCATTGGCGTTTTGCAATTGAACTCCGCCTGCTCCAGCCGCTAAGGCGCCCCCGGCTCCGACGGCGGTGTACCTGCCTTCGATCGAAGTCGGCCCCTTCAGATTGAGAGCTCGTCCAACCAGCTTGGTGGTCGAGGCTCCAATCGTGAAGCCGACGCTCATGCCCGATACAGTGAATGGATAATGGGTGCCCCGGAGCGTCAGCACGCCCTCGCCGGCACCGACTCCGACAACAAACCCGCCTTTGGTGAAGATCACCACGACGCGACCTGTTTCAGCGCGGGCCGACGTACTGATGGCAGCGCCCACAAGCAAGGCTAACATGGCAAAGCTCATGCTAAACTTATTCATAATGTCTTTTTCCTTTTCCCTCTGATGACTCACACTCCGGTGAACCAGCAGTTTCGGACAAAAACTGATCAACACATTCTAATGCGGCTGGTCTCGTGGGACATCTTCCTTTTGCCTTCCGCCACCTTGATCCAAGTCAATATCCCAATTTCGACACCCAATCACCAAGCTATGGAAATGCCAAACCGGAGACAGCCGAGACTCATGCTGAAAAACTCTCCGCCGAACCTGATGAGGTGAAGGAAATTCTCGCAGACATATCCGAAGCCGAGGCAAAAGAGCGAGAAGGTAACGACAAGGCGCTCGGGCGCATGGGCGGGATCAGGATCAGCGACACCGGCCCCGGTATCGCGACCGCCGATCTCGATAAGGTTTTCGATCCGTTTTTCACGACGAAATCGCCGGGCATGGGTATGGGGCTTGCGATCGTCCGTTCCATCGTCGAACGCATCACGGATAGATTTTGCGGCAATCGGTCATCTGGCGGGGCACTTTTCACGCTCAGGCTCCCGATTGCTCAGGATCGAGCTCCTTCGGTCTGATACTTGCGGTCTCGTTGCTTCTGCGCTGCAGCATGGTGCATTGGTTTCGTTGATCTTTATCAAAGAGCGAGTTTCGATTGAATTTATTCTTGCAGCGGTGAACCCAAGGAGAGGTGTGATGTTCCGCTGCGGCAATATCCTGATCGCGCTTACATTGCTAATGGCGAGTCCTATCGCTGTCTCCGCCCAAACGGCCGATAATCCACTGGATACCAGCACGCCACAGCTAGCGACCAAATCGTCGTACGGTGCAGAGCTGTTAAAACCCGAGCAACTCGAGGCGCTGGTTGCCCCGATTGCGCTCTATCCCGATGAACTGCTGGCAAATGTGCTTGCGGCATCGACCTATCCGTTGGAGGTCGTTCAGGCCGATCGATGGCTCAAAGAACGGAAAGCCCTGAAGGGCTATGCGTTGATGGAGCAGGTTGAAAAGCAATCCTGGGACAACAGTATCAAGGCGCTTTCGAGCACGCCAGACGTCATTTCGATGATGAGCGACAAGATCGACTGGACCAAGAGTGTCGGCGATGCGGTGCTGGCGCAGCAAGCGGATGTCATGGATGCAATCCAGCGCCTTCGCTCCAAAGCCTATGACAATAAGAAGCTGGTCACTACCAAGCAGCAGAAGGTCAGCGTTCAAACGCAAGAAAACAAGCAGGCGATCGTCATCGAGTCGGCCAGCCCCGATACGATGTACGTGCCGTACTACAATCCGGCAACAGTGTACGGGACTTGGCCCTATACAGAATATCCACCCTACTACTTCGGATATCCGTCCTATATTGGCGCGGGAGTGATCGCGACCGGTCTCGCGTTCGGTGCGGGTTGGGCTATCGGACGCTGGGGCAACTATTGGGGCGGAGGATTCAATTGGAGCAACCGGAGTCTCTACGTCAATCACTATAACCGACTAAACAACGTCGGAAACAGCTGGCAGCACGATCCGGCGCATCGCCAGGGTGTCAGGTACAACAACGCGAATGTTCAGCAGCGCTTCGGCAACAACAATCTGAGGGCCGGCGCATCGAACCGCATGGATTTTCGTGGTCGCGGTGGGCAGCAGGTGCTTCATCCAGGACAGGATCGGCCTGGCGGTGGAAGTCGCGCAGCGTCGGATCGTTCAGGCGATCGTGTAGCCTCACGTGACCGGCCGGGCGGCGATCGTGGAAATCGGCCGGGCGTAGCGGATCGTGTCAGGAGCGGCGACCGTTCCAAGGCAGGTAGCCGGGCTGCCAACCGCGCTCGCGGTGGCGGCAGTCGTGGCGGTGCCATGAACATATCGTCGGGCAGCGCGGCTGCGGCGGCCTCGGCTCGCGGTCATGCGAGCCTGGGCGGGCGAGGTGGTGCTGGCGGCTTCGCCGAACGTGGCGGTGCCGGTAGGGGAGGTATTCAAGGCGGCGGCTTCCGCGGCGGTGCTGGTTTCCGCGGCGGCGGCGGTGGCGGTTTTCGCGGGGGACGGCGGTCCGATGTCCACTTGAAAGACCACATAGTACTTCTGGGTTATCTTGCCAACGGTCTTGGCTATTACCGCTTCAACTATCTCGGTAACAGCAAAACATATGTTGGGGTGATCGCGCAGGACGTGCAAAATCTGATGCCGCAAGCCGTGACCCGTGGTCGCGACGGTTACCTTAGAGTCTACTATGAGAAGCTTGGATTGAAGCTGCGAACCTACAGTGACTGGCTTGCTGGGGGCGCAAGAATTCCTAAGCTGCGGGCGGTGTCGCCATGATCTTGTCAATGTGGATGTCGCGCGCAGCTTCGATAGGCGCAACGGCAATCGTGGTGGTCTCGCTATCGATCGGAGCAGCTCAGGCTCAGCAGGCTTTTTCTTCGCCGGAAGATGCGGCGGTCGGATTGGCGGCGGCAGTCAAGACCGGAACGACGAGCGCCATTCTGAAGGTCCTTGGTAGACAAGCTGAAGACCTGGTCGAATCCGGCGATAGCGTTGCTGACGAGGAGACACGTGAGCGTTTTCTTTCCGCTTACGAAGCCAAGCACACCATCAAGGATGAGGGAGACAAGAAAGCCACGCTCATTCTGGGCGCCGATGAATTTCCATTTCCAATTCCACTAGTCAAGAAGAAGGATGCCTGGACATTCGACACGGCCGCTGGACGTGCTGAGATTCTTTATCGCCGCATCGGGCGCAATGAATTGGATGCGATTCAGACTTCTCTGGCCTTCGTGGACGCTCAGAACGAATATGCGGAGAAGGATCGTACAGGTGAAGGCGTTGGCGTCTACGCGCAACGCATTGTGAGCAGCCCGGGCAAAAAGGATGGGCTTTTCTGGCGCGATGATCGCGACCCAAGCCCACTTGGTGAGTTGGCGGCCCGAGCATCATCAGAGGGCTATAAGGTTGACGGACAAGGCGCCCCATATCACGGATACTTCTTTCGAATACTGAGGGGGCAGGGACCCAATGCACAGGGAGGCGCATTTGACTACGTCGTCAAGCGCAAGATGATCGGCGGCTTCGCCCTGATCGCGTATCCCGCCGAATACGGCAACTCTGGTGTCATGACCTTCATGGTCAATCACGCCGGCACGGTCTTTCAAAAGGATCTTGGCAAGAAGACTAAATTGCTAGCCGAACGCATTCAATTGTTCGGTCCGGATCGCACTTGGAAGAAAGTAGAGCCAGCGAAGCCTTGGCCGAAGCAATGATGCATCTTTTTGCCTGGCAATCGATCGCGAACGGATCGCCTAAAACCAGCGCCAGCCCGTTGCTCGGCGGCGTGCTTGGCGATGGTAAGATCGAGCTTCATTACCTCATCCGCGATTATGCTTTTTTCGGCAGGCGGTTCTCAAGCGTCAGATCGGCGACCGCCTCCTTTAGCGCGCGGGTTTCGTGGCGCAGGTCTTGGACTTCACCATTCGTGGCCGCACGGGCTGTCATTCGGCATGCAAAATTGGGTCTGACTCACATCTGATGATTTTTTGGCCGAGCTTGCGGTTCTCCAACGGGGAATCAGCGCCATGCGAGCCGGTGTTCGAATTTCGTCGCTTGTGCCGAGTGGGTTAGTTATCGAGAGCGTAAGCGATTCATCTGACTCGATTATTTTAGCCGTCCGATCCGAAGGCGGCATGGCCGAGTGTCCATTGTGCGGGGCGAGATCGCGTCGAATCCATAGCCGATACGACAGACAGGTCGCGGATTTGCCATGTGCAGGCAAGCAAATACGCCTCCGCGTGATCACGCGACGGTTCGTTTGCGAGCTACCTCATTGTCGGCGGCGGATTTTCGCTGAACGGTTCGGGGACGACGTTCTCCCGACCCGGTCGCGCCGGACGGCACGGCTGGAATGCATCGTCCACCATCTGGGGCTGGCACTCGGCGGCAGACCGGCAGCGAGCTTCGCCAAGCGACTGATGCTGCCGGTGAGCAACGATACTCTGCTGCGGGTTGTTAGGCGACGAACGCGCCCGCGAACGGGGCCGCTGATCGTCGCCGGCATTGACGACTGGGCTTTTCGCAAGAACCATCGCTACGGAACAATCGTGTGCGATCTGGAAAGACGGCGGATCGTAACCCTGCTTCCAGATCGCGAGATTGCAACGGTGCGGGCTTGGCTTTCCGACCATTCGGAGATCAAAGTCGTATCGCGCGACCGTGGCGGCGGCTACGGTGAGGCCGCGGCAAAGGCGCTGCCGGACGCCGTCCAGGTCGCTGACCGTTGGCACCTGATAGAGAACGCAAGCGCGGCCTTCCTCAACGCGGTGCGCCGTTCCATGCGGGTGATCCGCACCGCAATCGGTGCGACGACGATCAATCCAAAACTGCTCACTTGCGCGGAAAGGCTGCAGTATGAAGGGTATCTCCGGCGCGAGCAGACAAATGCCACCATCATGTCGCTCGTCAGAAACGCTGTGCCACTCAAGGAGATAGTCCGCCGTACAGGACACAGCCGTAAACTCGTTCGCCAGGTCAGTCGCGGCGAGAGCACGGATGTCTTCCGGACACGGCAAAGCACGCCGATGCCCACTTGCCCTTTCTGGATGCGCAATGGAGCGAGGGTTGCCGTAACGGCGCAGAGCTCTGGCGTCGTTTGCAAGGGCAAGGCTTCCAAGGCTCCTTGCGTGTCGTCAGTGAGTGGATGACACGACGACGACGGGCCGAAAAGGCCACCAATCAACGACTGCAAAAAGTTCCATCAGCGAGAACAATCTCACGATTGATGACCACGGCGCGCGGCAATCTTAGCAAAGCAGATACGGTCACCATCGCCGCTATAGAGGCGCGCGTTCCCACACTCGTCGAAGCCCGCATGCTCGTCGAAAGCTTTCAGGCCATGGTGCGCAAGAAGCTCGTCGCTGATCTCGATCCATGGCTCGCCACCGCCAGCTTGAGCCTGATCGCCTCTTTTGCGAATGGCATCATCAGGGACAAGGCCGCCGTCCGTGCCGCCATCACCGAACCTTGGTCCAATGGCCAGACAGAAGAGCAGATCACGAAACTAAAGCTCGTCAAACGACAAATGTATGGGCGGGCCAAGATCGACCTCCTGCAAGCTCGGCTGATAGGTGCCAGCTAGTTGCTGCAAACCGTCATCGAAATTGCGTCAGACCCAAATTTGCGAACGATGACTGTCAATCGGCCCTTTAATTGCGGGTTGTTGTCAACTCTCTTTTTGAAGCCATTCGGCAAAGTGGTAACGCTCGGCCCGACGGAGCAGGTCCGGGTTGCGCAGACGGGGCGAGCGCGGCTGGTGGATCGATAGCCAACTCGTATAGTGGGCCGATTAGCTGTCACCTGGCTTCAATGCGATCAGTTGCCCGTCGCTGGGGTCATGGTCCTTTCCGAGGTCGCAAGCGCCTCATGATGATGTCCGGATCGGGCGCCTCATCGTTTGCAACGGGGTGCGGACGAGCCGCCACCAGCCGATTGACCGAGGTCACCACGACCACCGTCCCAGCGGGACATCGCCAGCCCGGCGGACCGGGCCAGGAACTTGCAAAATAAGGTCAGGCCGGCGCGTTGCCCCAGTCGAATGATGTGCCGTCGACCCAGATGCAGTGGAGGATGACAGCGATCTTGCGGGCGATAGCAACCTTTGCCTTTTTCATGCCGATCCGCTTCGCAAGTTTCATACCCCAGGCTTTGAGGGAGGACCATTTCTTTGTTCGATAAAGCAGAACGGTCGCCGCCTCGTAAAGGTACGTTCGGAGGAGCCTGTCGCCCCATCGGGATATCTTGCCACTAGTGTCAGTCTCACCAGATTGGTTGCGCCGAGGTGTGAGGCCGAGATAGGCGCCGACTGTCGAGGCCGATCGGAAGCGAGACGGGTCATCGATCGTATGGCGGAACGTCAAGGCGGTGACCACGCCGACACCAGGAACTGTCATCAGGCGACGCGTCGTCTCGTCCGACTTCGCCAATCGGCGGACCTCGTCGTCAAATTTGCTTTGCTGCTGGCAGATGAGTTCATGAATCGACAAGAGCGGCGCGATCACGCTGAGGAGTTGATGATCTTCGCCCAATAGCTCGCCAACCTGGTTACGGAACTGTTGGCCAATGGCGCGAGGGAATAGCAACCCACACTCCTTGATCAGACTGCGGACCTGGTTCTCGATATCCCGGCGTATGGACACAAGGCGGAATCGCGCCACGAGGATAGCTCGAACCTTCTGGCTCTTCTCACTCTTGATTTTGACTTCTCGAAACCAACCAACCCGCACCAGTTCGGCAAGGCCCCGAGCATCGTTCTGATCGCTTTTGTTCATGCGGACCGATAGTGCTGCGTGTGCATGCCTTGCATCGATGCAAACGACGGGGAGTTCGACCCTACGAAGCTCATGCCAAAGCCAGCTCGCCATTGCGCCCGTCTCAAAGCCGATACGCTCCGCCAGTGGCGCATGTTTACGAAGTAACTTTGACAGATCTCCAGGATGAGACTTGGCCTTTCCTTCAAAAATTGCTTCACCCGTCTCATTGACTACGCAAACCGCAGTCTCTCTCTGCGAGACATCTAGCCCGACGTATTGCCGCATGACAGCTCCTCCGAATCGTTTGATTGCGAGAGGTAGACGATAACGGAGCTCTCGTGCCCGAGCGCTGACCGCAATTACGCCATCGTTCGCAAATTTGACCCCGTATCGGCGTTCAATTTTGACCCCTTCGCGCGGCGTGGTTTGAGGGTAGCGCTCGACTCGTCGGAGCTGGCCGGGATTGCGGAGACGAGACGAGCGCGGGTGGCGTGATCGTCGTCGCGGCTTTTGAAGCGCCAGCTGTCGTTACCGGTTTCGACGATGTCGCAGTGGTGGGTCAACCGGTCGAGCAGCGCGGTGGTCATCTTGGCGTCGCCGAACACGCTGGGCCATTCGCCGAAGGCGAGATTGGTGGTGACGATGACAAAAGCACGCTCGTAGAGCCGGCTGACGAGATGGAACAGCAACTGGCCGCCGGATTGGGCAAAGGGCAGATATCCGAGTTCGTCGAGCACGATGAAGTCCATCCGGGTCAGATGTTCGGCAAGCCGGCCCTGACGTCCGTTACGGGTCTCGATCTCGAGGCGATTGACGAGGTCGACCACGTTGTAGAAGCGACCGCGGGCGCCGGATCGGATGCAGCTTCTGGCGATTGCGATGGCCAGGTGGGTTTTGCCTGTGCCGGTGCCGCCGACGAGCACGACGTTGCGCTGCTGGGCGATGAAGCCGCCGCCGGCGAGATCATTGACGAGCGTCCGATTGATCGGCGTGCCTTCGAACTGGAAGTCATCGAGATCCTTGGCCAATGGCAGCTTGGCGATGGTGAGCTGGTACTTGATCGACCGCGCCTGCTTCTCGTTGATCTCGGCGCTGAGCAGGTCGCCGACGATGTGCTGAGGTTCGTGCTGGCGCTTGACGGCCGTCGCCATGATCTCGTCGAAGGCAGCCCTCATTCCGTAGAGTTTGAGCTCACCCATGAGGTCGAAGATTTGGGTTCGTTCCATCAGATGGTCCTCCGGAGGTTGTCGTAACGGGCGCAATCGGCGATCGGCGCATGGCGGAGCGTCAGTGCCGCCGGCGTCATAATGTTGGCCGGTGCAGCGGGTTCGCGTTGGCGAGCCAGGATGTTGAGAACGACGTCAGCGGAATGAACGCCATGAGCGATCGCCTCGGCGCAGGCGGCTTCGACCGCCGACAAACCGTCCGTCAGCACCGCATTGAGGATGTCGACCATCTGTCGATTGCCGTCGTCGGTGCTGGCGAGCCTGCGCCGGATCCGTTCGATCGCGGCCGGCAACACCCAGTCCTTGAAGGGTGCGCCGTTACGTAAGGCCCCGGGTTTGCGCGCGAGCACCGGCACGTAGTGCCAGGGATTGTAGGTCGTCTCGCCGCGTCCGAACGATCGCGGATGCTCCGCAACGATGCGCCCGTCCTGACGGATCACGATGCGATCGGCATAGGCTTGAACTTCGACCGGGCGCCCGACGGCGCTGGCAGCGACCGAGTATTTGTTGTTGTCGAAGCGCACCAGGCAGGTCTTCGAGACCGATGCCGGCACCGCGTGGAATCCGTCGAACCGGCCAGCATAGGGAACGAGCTTGGGCCGCTCGGCTTCGAACACCTCCCAGACCGTCTGTTCGGCCAGTTCTGGATGTCGGTGCGCCTTGGCGTAGGCGATGCACTTATCCAGAAGCCACGCGTTCAACTCGTCCAGGGTTTTGAACCGCAGCCGTGGCGTGAAGAACCGTTCCCGGACCAGCCCGACCTGGTTCTCGACCTGACCCTTCTCCCAGCCCGACGCCGGCGTGCAGGCGACCGGATCGATCAGATAGTGGCTGCACATCTGCAGGAAGCGGCGATTGTAGCGGCGATCCTTGCCGACGAAGATCGTCTCTACCGCCGTCTTCATGTTGTCGTAGATGCCGCGGCTGCAGGTACCCTTGAACAGTGCGAACGCCCGGTCGTGGGCGTCGAATACCATCTCCTGCGTCTCCCGCGGATAGGCCCGCACGAACAGCATGCGGCTGTGGCACAGCCGGACATGAGCGACCTTCACGATCGCCGTCACGCCGTTGAGGAGAACGATCTCATGGCTCCAGTCGAACTGGTAGGCTTCGCCCGCCGCAAAGCTCAACGGAACATAGGCCGCCGCGGTCGATTGCCCGCGCTCCTTGCTCCAACGCCTGGCGTAACGCCGTACGGCATCGTAGCCGCCGTCATAGCCGCGTCCGCGCAACTCTTCGAAGATCCGGATCAGCGTCAGCTGTTCGCGAGCCGATTTGGCCGCGTTCGCCGCCAGCAGTTCATCAAGCTCCGCCGCCCAACGCCCGAGTTTGGGGCGCGGCTGGATCGAACGCTCATACTCGAACAAGGTCTTGCCCGACCTCAGCACCTTCCGGACCGTGTTCCGCGACACCTTCAGGTCACGGGCGATCTCCTTGATCGTCTTGCCCTTGATGAAGTGTTCGCGCCGTATCCGCGCAATCGTCTCCACGATCAGCATCCCCGACCACCTGCTTCATGACAAAGCAGGCAGCGCAACAGCCAACCTGTAGGGGGTCAATTTTGGACGCCGATCCCCCGGCTTACGGGGTCAATTTTGCATGCCGAATGACAGCCCACTATACGAGTTGGCTATCGATCCACCAGCCGCGCTCGCCCCGTCTGCGCAACCCGGACCTGCTCCGTCGGGCCGAGCGTTACCACTTTGCCGAATGGCTTCAAAAAGAGAGTTGACAACAACCCGCAATTAAAGGGCCGATTGACACAATGAAGGCCGTCCAGCACGATCCTGATCTTGTCTTCCGATGACAAAGTGCCGCCGTTGAAGCCCGGACCAATCCATCGCTGTTTGATCTGGATCAAAACTATGACGCGAAAGCAGCCGGTAGTCTGGCGACGGTGGGCTTTCCTTCAGACGAAGGTGGGTTTTTGAAAACTTTTCACCAGTACTTGCCCGGAGACGATATTATCCAGCTTGTGATCCGGCTCGGATTGCTTGCTTTGCTGATTTACTGGACGTTCGTTCTGATCCGTCCCTTTGTGTCTATCTTGGCCTGGAGCATTGTGCTCACTGTTGCGCTCTATCCTGTTTTTGATCTTCTTTCTCGGCTTCTCGGTGGTCGTCAAAGGCTCGCAGCGGCGATTCTCACCTTCATCAATCTCGGGATCGTCATTGGACCTGCAATGTGGCTGGGCTTGAATGCCTTGGAGGGAGTGAAAGAGTTTGCCGTAAATCTGGGCGCTGGTAACTTAGTGATTCCATCCCCACCTGAGAGCATCAATACCTGGCCACTCATCGGCCCGAATGTTTACGAGTTCTGGGATCAGGCATCTATTAACATCCGAGCGGCTTTGCGCGAGGTGGCTCCTTACCTGAAGCCATTGGCGGGCGGTTTACTGGCTTTTGCGGGAAATGCCGGCGTGGGCACACTGAAGTTTCTTCTCTCAGTAGCGCTTTCCGGATTTCTCTTTCCTCACGGTTCGCAGCTTATGGATGCAGGCGGGAGTTTCCTCTATCGTATCGTGCCTGAGCAAAGCGAACATTTCCTCGCGTTGGCGGGTGCGACTATCCGCGCGGTATCCCAAGGCGTCATCGGCATTGCAATCATCCAATCCCTATTAGCCGGCATTGGCTTCGAGCTGGCAGGGCTTTCTAGCGCCGGTGTGTTGGCTCTTGCAGTGATGATCCTGTCAATCGTTCAGATCGGCGCGGCAATCGTCCTGGTTCCCGTAATCATTTGGATCTGGACAGACAAAGATTTCACAACGGCGACCCTGCTGACGGTATTCCTGGGTCTCGTCGGCATACTCGACAACGTCTTGAAACCCCTGGTGATGAAGCGTGGCCTGACGACCCCGACACTTGTCATCTTCGTCGGAGTGATCGGAGGGACGCTCGCGCATGGAATTGTTGGCCTCTTTGTAGGACCGATCATTCTCTCCCTGGCCTGGGAGTTGACGGTAGCGTGGCTACGTAGCGGTCGCTCCGGCACAGTGCCATTTTCCAGCTAACCGTCAAATGTTGACGTGAACGCTCCACCGGCTAAAGCCGGTGGCTTCAAGTTACGGCTGGAAGCCGGATTTGATCGACCCTTCGGGTCGATTGTTAGATAACCTTGAAATTATCATCTGGCTCAGGCGGCCTCTGGTCTTCTATGTACTTCTTCCACACTTGGTCGGTGACGTTTCCACTCGAAGAAACCCAGTATCCCCTGCCCCATAAATGCTGTCCCCAATATCTCTTCTTGAGAGATTGATACTCCAGGAGCTTGTGAGAACTTTTGCCTTTGAGATATTGCACCGCTCGAGAGACCGATAGATGCGTAAGCGCTTATCAGCAACCCTATTGATGCTGGCTTGATATTTTGCGGAATCGCCATGACATGAGGTCATCGACTTTGCTTTGCGGGTGACCGGCGATGATTGCCTCGAGTGTTTCGGCGTTGTAAGCGACGGGATTGACGGCGTTGAGCTTGCAGGTGGCCACGATCGACCCCAGCAAGGCCCAGTTTTCTGCTCCAATTTCATGGCCGGCGAAGAGCGCATTTTTACGGGTCAGGCAGATCGGCCGGATCGCGTTTTCGACCAGATCGGTGTCGAGTTCGAGACGCCCGTCATCGAGGAAGCGCGTCAGTCCCTGCCAATTGAGCCCGTACCGGATATCCTCGGCGAGCGTTGGATTGATGACGTCTGGGAGCCCGAAGTAGGCGCCGGCGGTGCGCGATTGTCGAAAGCGGCCGGCTTCATCGATGGCAGCGGCAAAAGCAGCAGAGGTTTGAACACCGACACCTGGTATGCTCATGAGTTGCCAACAGGATTTAGATCGGTGGGCGAACTCACGCAGCACCCCATCCATTTCCTTGATCTGTTTCATCAGCCCAGTTCTCACGGCGAGCAGCGCGGTGATACGAGACTGGGTATATTGGCTGCGTGACCGGGTCCCGGGCTTGAGGCGAAATGTTGCGCACAGGCCGCGGATCATGTTGTCGAGCCGCACCCGGGCTTCAAGCAGATGGTTGCGCGCCGTGATGACGTTGCGCACGCCGTGAGCGGCCGACCTTTATCGAGGCGATCTTCTTGCCGGTTTCCTCGGCAATGCAGACCTGCGTGAATTCCATCGACAGGCCCAGATCCCAACCCCAATCTTATTGAAAACGACTTCGTTTTTTGTTCTTGAGGACACCAAGAGTTTAGCAAGTCCTTCCTCTCACATCTTCGGACGGCTCGACGGGTGTGACGGACTGTCGTCCGCGCTACGCACACGCCGTTAATACGTGTCTTACCCGCGCCGCAGGCAGCAGCGGCCTTTGTGATCATGCTGTCTGCCTGTGCTATTGACGCTGGTGTCATGGCGTGCGCTGATACCGCAAAGGATAAGATGATTGTAGCAATTCCGAGCGACCTGGTCATTCCGATCTCCTTAGAGTCCGTTTTGAAATTCATGGATGGGCGTTTCTGCGGATGAGGTTGCCGCCCATGGCGACCAGGATCATAGCGTGGGAGACGTCGATGCGTTTCTTGTAGTCGCGCACGAGGCGGCGCCAGCGGGTCATCCAACTGAAGGTGCGTTCGACCACCCATCGGCGTGGCAGAACCTGGAAGCCCTTCTGGTCGTCGGATCGACGGATGATCTCGATGACGAAGTCGAGATAGGCGGTCTTGTCCATCAGTTTGAGCCGGTCGTAGGCGCCATCCGCGAACAGGTGCTTCACCCAGGGCCAGCGCTTGCGGATGGCATCGAGGATCGCTTGGGCGCCAGCGCTGTCGGAGATGTCGGCGGTCGTCAGATTGACCATCAGCAGCCGCCCGTCGGTATCGACGGCGATGTGGCGCTTGCGCCCGACGATCTTCTTGCCCGCGTCATAACCTCTTGTTTCGGCTTGCGGAGCCTTGACCGACTGGCTGTCAATCACCGCCGCGGACGGGCTCGCCTCGCGTCCCGCCCGCTCCTGGTCAACCATCAGCGCCACGTCATGGATGGTCTGAAACAGCAAACGGCGCGCCAACTCGCGGAACCAGCCGTAAACGGTCTGCCAAGGGCCGAAATGGATCGGCAGCATCCGCCAGCCGCAGCCCGAACGCAACCAGATAGCACACCGCGTTGATCACCTCGCGGAAATCGACCTCGCGCGGACGCCCGCGACGGCCTGGCGCCGGCATCAGCGGCGCGATCTGCTCCCACTCCTCATCGGTCAGGTCCGACGGATAACGCTTGGTCTTCTTGGCGATCTTGGCCATTCGCCCACGGCTTTGCTCTGTCCACATCCGAAGCTTGAATCACAACACCGCTCGCCGCGAAAGCCCAACAAACCGACTTTCCAAACGGCCTCTTAGAAGCGCTCAATCCCCCGACCAACCGGTGGAACGAGCATGAACAGCTTCAATTTGACGGACCGGCCTGTTCCAAGACTTGAGATAGATCAAGCTAAGAGGCGCGGCCAACCTGCGGCAACGGGACCGGATAGTAGCCTTTCACTGGTGGTAAGCCTTCCGACCATGCTTGGATTCAGGCAAGAATTGGGGGGGGGGCCTGCTGGTCATGGCGGCTGGATCAATGATCGGGACGTTTATCGGCGGCCAACGTCAACCGTCTCGTCAAGGACCTTAAGGAGCGGGGGGCTTTAGATTGGGTCCAAGGTCCGAAAGCTGACATCAGGCGAAACGCGAGGACGTGTACCGTTCACTGATGTGGATCAAGCGAACTTGCCGGCGGACTTGATATGAAACTGCACCTGATTGCGTCGGAGCGTTGCATGGCGGAGCCAACGAAACAGCAGAGTGCAGCAAGCTGGCTGTGGTGGTTTCCGCCAGCCGATTGGTTGGCTGAATACCGGCCTTCCTGGCTGCTTGGCGATATTGTCGGCGGAATAACCTTGGCGGCATACGCGATCCCGGTTTCCCTAGCTTATGCTGGCTTAGCAGGCTTGCCCCCGCAGGTTGGCATCTATGGCTACTTGCTGGGCGGCCTGGGCTATGCCCTGTTCGGGTCCTCGCGTCAGCTTGCGATCGGCCCCACTTCCGCCATTTCCCTCATGATTGCCGGAACAGTGGGGGAAATGGCCGACGGAGATGTGCAACGTTATGCGCAGATTGCCAGTCTCGCTGCCTTTACCGTGGCGGCGCTCAGCCTGCTTGCTTGGCTGTTGCGGCTGAGCGTGTTGGTAAAATTGATTAGCGATAGCATCCTTGTGGGCTTCAAGGCCGGTGCGGCCTTGACCATAGCTATGACCCAATTGCCAAGCCTATTTGGCGTGGATGGCGGGGGACACAATTTTTTCGAGCGCGCGTTTCTGCTGGCCGGGCAGCTCGGTCAGATGCAATACCTTGTGCTTGTCGTCGGCTTCATAGCCATCGGACTGATCGTAATCGGCGAACGCTTGCTGCCTGGAAAGCCGGTCGCGCTTGGGGTCGTCATGCTGGCGATCATTGCCGTCACCTTACTGGGGCTTCCTGCGCTTGGGATGCCAATAACAGGCGACATTCCGGCGGGATTACCCAACTTGACGGGTCCGTCTCTCAGGTTGAGAGACGTCGAGGGAATCATTCCGTTGGCCGCTGGCTGCCTCCTACTGGCCTATATCGAAGGCGTATCTGCCGCCCGCACCTTCGCTGCGAAGCATGGATACGGACTTGATCCCAGACAAGAGCTTCTGGGCATCGGTGCAGCCAATCTAGCGGTGGCGATGGGGCATGGCTACCCTGTAGCCGGCGGACTGTCGCAATCGGCCGTGAACGATAAGGCGGGCGCGCGCACGCCACTGGCGCTGGTCGTTGCGTCGGTGACGCTTGCGCTCTGCCTGCTCTTTCTGACCGGCTTGCTCGAGAATCTCCCCAAGGCCGTGCTCGCCGCGGTAGTTCTGACTGCTGTGTATGGGCTGCTGGATTTTCGGGCATTGCTCCGCATGTTGCGTGTGAGCCCATTTGATTTCTTAGCCGCAGCCGTCGCCCTCGTCGGCGTGCTGCTTCTTGGAATACTTCAGGGCATCCTGCTTGCCGCGGTGGCCTCGATATTACTACTCCTCACCAGGCTGTCGCGCCCACACGTTGCATTTCTTGGTCGCGTGCCCTCCACCAACAGCTATTCCGACCTTGACCGCCATCCCGAGAACGAGCGACTGGCCGGCATCATCGCCTTCCGTCCCGAAGCATCGCTGATTTACGTCAATGCCGACGCTGTCCTGTGCTCGGTCTTGGATCGCCTACGCGAGGCTGGTCCCGCCGCCGTCTGTCTGGCCGTCTGCGACCTCTCCGCCGCGCCTTATATTGATCTAGCTGGTTCTCGCATGCTGCACGAACTGCATACAGAGCTTACCGGTCGCGGCATTACGCTGCGCGTCGTCGGTGCCCGTGGATCGGCGCGCGATTTGTTACGTGCCGAGGGTATCGAGGAGAAGGTTGGAGCGCTCGATCGTACTGTGACACTCGACAGCCTGCTGAAGCGCATGATTGAATCGGGTCCTGTGACGCGAGTGCGATAGGATCGAATTGCTGCCAGTAGTGGCCCGGGAGGTTGCCAGATGTTGAAGGACAAGCAGAAGAAGAACGAGGTAATTGAGGCGCCGGCCGGGTCCGGCAAGGTGAGCCGTAAGGAATTTGAGAAGGAGCTCGCGAAGCTTCAGGTCGAGCTAACCCGGCTGCAGACTTGGGTCAAAGACAAAGGGGAACGCGTCATTGTGGTCTTCGAGGGCCGCGACACCGCGGGCAAGGGCGGCGTGATTAATCGGATCACCGCACGCACCAGCCCGCGCGTCTACCGGCACGTGGCGCTGCCCGCCCCATCCGACCGCGAGAAGACCCAAGTTTACATCCAGCGCTACATCGCGCGATTCCCGGCCGCGGGCGAGATCGTCCTCTTCGACCGCTCGTGGTACAACCGGGCCGGGGTCGAGCGAGTGATGGGCTTCTGCAGCGACGAGGAGTACGAGCGATTCATAGCAATGACCCCCGTGGTCGAGCGGGAGATGATAGTCAACAACGGAATCATTCTGCGCAAGTACTTTCTCGATGTCAGCCAGGACGAGCAACGGCGTCGGTTCGAGGCCAGGATCAAGGATCCGGTGAAACACTGGAAGCTGAGTCCGATGGACACTGAGTCGGTGCGGCGCTGGTGGGATTACACGGTGGCCTACCAGCGCATGATTGAGGCCACCCACACGTCATGGGCGCCTTGGCACATCGTCCCGGCTGACAACAAGCGACGCGCCCGGCTAAACCTGATCCGGCATCTGCTCGACAGCATCCCTTATAAGAAGGTCGACATAGACCTGCCGAAGATTCCCAAAGTGCAGCGGCGGCCTAAGGATGCTACCGAGGGTCTGAACGCCGGCAAGCCGATTCCCAGTCACTACTGATACTCGGCGTGGGTTCGGTCACGCTCGCGGTTCGGGACCAGACATTTCAGATTTAACGTCTGGGTGTGCCGAAAACCTCGGCCAATCCCCCGCAAATTACGTGATCACCACCAAGGAGGTCACCGGTACGCCGCAATACACACTGCGGATCAAGGACCGGAAGCGGGCGTGCTGATCGCCAATGACGCATTCGCGTTCAAGCCGGCTGCCGATGCGAAGAAGATCGCGATCGAAGCCATAAGGGATTTTGACGAAGTTCCCGACTGGCGTCCCAACGGGAGGAAAGAAATGATTATCTTGTCACGAAAAGCAGTGATGCTGGTTCTCGGGGTAAATGCGCCGCGCTCGGGTCAGCTGGAGCAAAACCTCTCTGCCGAACTTCGCTGACGTGAATTCCTTTATTCGTAACCAGGCGAAGGTTCACCGTTTGCAGCCCTCTTTCAAAGGACCATTTTGCGGCCCTGACACATTCTGCGCCGATCGTTCCGTTGATCTAGAGAGACCTGTGCGCGGAAGGATGTAGACGAGGCCGAACATTGCTGACTCTATGGGCTTTCCGAAGAGGAGAGCGGGACGTGGCGCATCGTGCGATAGGTCAAGAGCGGTTCAGTTGCTCATGTTCGTTCCTTCGTCTGCGACGAGAACCGAACACTCCTTAGATCACACCATCAATTCTGTGCCATAGGCGCTGATCCCGGACACGAACATTGATGCGCGCCGTCTTCTCGCCAATCTTCTCCATCAGGTCGAGGCATTCTTCGCGCACCAAATCGAGCAATTCGCCGCTTGCCGCAGCCAGGATTTCTTCCATGCGTTTGAGTTGATGAATGCTCTGTGGGACAATGTAGCCGTATTCATAGAGGCATGCCCTTCTTGCCTTCCTTCTTCACCCATTCCTGAATCTTGACCAGCTCAATGTACAATTTGCGCAACTTCTGCTCATATTCCTTTCGCTTGAGCTTCGGAGCTTCAGTCTCCTCGCGCCTACGGCTTTTGTGAGCTACGTTGTTCATGCTCGCGGTCCCCCCAGCCCGTCAGCGCTTTACATCGTCCCAAGTAAGGAAAAAGCCAATGTCCCCGGGAAGGCCCTGCGGCCAATCCACGATGATTGCCTTCAGGCCGTAGCCTTGCGGCTTCAGGTGGTCGCGCCAGAACTCGAAGGCTTGAAGAGGTCTCCCAACCAGGGTGCTCGGCCATTCCTTTTCCAGATTATTGAGCGCGCGGCCTTTGTCCGTGCATAATGCATTCGGAAACCGCATGACCAGAACTTCCTTGTCGCCTCTTACCGCAGCGGACTTTAGTTGGCCGAGCACTCGCCGCTTCACCTCGGCAATCTTTTCCGGCGTAACTGCGACTGGTTGCGTCAATGACCTGATGAGCTCTGCGCGCGCCTTCTCCGCCTGACCCGAGCCGACATCTTTCGAAGCCTTGGCCATCTCGGTTTGCGTTACATAATCGCGCAGTGCTGCAGCCGACATGAAGCTTTCGTCTCCAAGCTCCCGTGCGGATTCCGAGCTACGCTGTTCGATCGTTGACCGGGACATGTCTAACTCCTTAACCATTAAGGACCAGGATGACGTTGAGGTCCTGCATGCGTGTTTGCTAGCTTACAGTTACTCGGGCTTGAGCGGTGCTTAAGCTCAAATCGCCAGTATATATTAAGCCGCATTCCGCTTGACTGACTATGCAGAATTCGGTCGCCCGATGAGCTAAATTAGCTGAGCTATGCGGGATTTTGGGTGACAGGGCGATCAGGCGGCGTGGTTTGCCGGCACGTGGATGACCTCGATACCGTCGTTAAATCTGACACCTGCGATCACCTTCGGCAACTGATTTGTGCCTTTGCTGCGCATTTCGCAAAAAGGGACGGCGGTTTCGCAAATTGCAGGACAGCAGTTTCGCTAAATCGCGGACAGCTTGGCGGTGCTGGTTCTCGGTTGCCTGATTGTTGAAGTCAGTCAGTATTGGTTTCGGTGTTTTCGCTCTTGGTCAAGGGGTGAGCAGCTTTTTTCTTTCGCATGCTTTCGCCTTCGAGGGTGATGCGATGGGCATTATGGATGATGCGATCGAGGATGGCGTCGGCGATGGTGGGTTCACCAATCATGTCGTGCCATTGGGCGACGGGGAGCTGGGCGGTAATCAGCGTCGATTTGCGCCGGTAGCGTTCTTCGAAGATTTCCAGCAGATCGAGGCGCTGTTGATCATTGAGGGTGTGAGTGCCCCCAGTCGTCGAGCACCAGCAGTTGCACGCGGGCGAGTTTGTCGATGAGGCGCGGGAAGCGGCCGTCGAGACGTGCCATGGCAAGATCCTCAAACAGACGCGGGACCCGCAGATAGAGGACGGAATGATCGAGCCTGGCGGCCTGACGCCCGAAGGCACAGGCCAGCCAGGTTTTGCCAGTCCCGGTCTGGCCGGTGAGGATGAGGTTCTCGTGGGCTTTCAGCCAGGCGCCTTGCGCCAGCTGCAGGGTGTTGCGCCGGTCAAGGCCGCGACGGGACGCGAAGTCGATATCTTCGATGCAGGCATCGACGAAGCGCAGCTTCGCTGCGGCCAGCCGATTGGTCAGCCGCCGGTCGGCGCGCATGGCGGCTTCGCGATCGAGCATCAGGCCAAGCCATTCATCGCGACCGAGATCGCCGGCGTTGCCCTTGTCGCGCGGCTTGCGGCTGCGGGTCGGCAGGATCGTCGTGTCGTAATGCTCCGCCATGGCGGCAAAGGTTTGATCGAGCGTCGGCTCGAACCACAAGGCCTTGGCCACGGCCGCTTTCAGATTGTCACAGACAACCGCCTTGGGAACGCCGCCGATGTACGCCAGCGCCTGGGTCTGGCCTTCGATCCAGTCTGGAAGTCGCTGACCGAAGCTCGCCATTGCGAAGGTCAGCGACGAGGCCCCAAGCACCGCGACAAAAATCTGGGCCTGACGGACCTCGCCGGTTTGCGGATCGACCACCTCCACCGTCGGGCCGGCATAATCGGTCTGCAGCACGGCGCCAGCGGCATGGCGGTGACGGAAGGTCGGATGCGCACGGCGCTGCCAGGCGGCAAATCTCTCGCAGAACCAAGTGTAGCCGTAGCCTTCAGGATGCGCCGTCCGGTATTCCTGCCACAGCAGTGTCAGCGTCACGCCCTTGCGCTTGAGTTCCTGCGCCACCCGCGCCCAGTCCGGTTCGCCCAGGTCCTGCGGGGGCCGCCCGACACGCCGGAACAGCGCTCGCCGCAACGCCGCCTCGTCCACGTAGATCGGCGGCAGCGGCCAGATCAATCCGGCTTCGCGCGCCCGAAGCAGATAAGTGGCAACCGAGGTCTTGCTGATCTGCAGCCGCTCCGAGATCGCTCGGACCGACAACCCTTGTTCATAGGTCAACCGCAGGATCGATCGCAGGTCCTTCACCGTGGTTCGTCTCGCTTGCTTCCGTCTCGGCATCGCCCCTCTCAAACTCAGCTTGAGAGGGAACATTGCCCGAACGGCGCTCCCGAAAACCAACCTCCGCAACTGTCCGCGATTTAGCGGAATCCCTGTCCCGCAATTACTGAAATCACTGTCCGCAAATTACCGAAATCGCTGTCCCCTAATTACTGAAACACGCACCTTTGAGCCGCCGCCAGGTTTTTGATGCGGCGATCACCAGCTTGAACACCATCAGCCTGGCGGTCGTCGACGAGAGCGATGCTTTCGTCCGCACCGTCCTGTGTCGCACGGTCGCGAACACGCTTTCGATGGGGTTAGTCGTGCGCAGATGATCCCAATGCTCGGCAGGAAAGTCGTAGAAGGCCCGCAGCGCGTCGCGGTTCTTGGCGAGGCACTCGACCGCCCGGCCGTACTTGGCGCGGTATTTCTCGGCGAAGACGTCGATCGCCACTTCGGCGGCCGCCCGGCTCGGCGCCCGGTAAACCTCGCGCAGATCCCTCTTCATGTTGGCCTGCACCGAGAGCGGGACCTTGTCCAGGACGTTGACGGTCTTGTGCACCCAGCAGCGCTGGTGCCGCGTGCCGGGAAAGATCTCGTCAAGCGCCTTCCAGAAGCCGGGCTGGCCGATCTACTGCCGTGGAACTGGAAGGCGCAATCTGCAAGACTGGCGGCATGAGCCACGCCGATCGCATCCCCCGCATCACTCACAGCCGGTTCCTAACAGACTCTAGACTAAGAGATGGAGAACTTGTAACTAAGGCATCGCGACCATCCGCTGCATGTTTTGAGCCGACGGCGCAGCACCGATTCTGCCTTGCTCGGTTGGGAGTATTGTCAGTGACCGCTCAACACGAGCGTCTTTACCGGCAGGAGCAGCGCCTGAATCCGCAGCAGTAGCGCATGCACCAATCCGACGCCGTCGATAACATGAAGGACGATTCTCCGTCCCGTGCTGGTGTCCTTTGCGACAATCTCATCGTGATTGCTGGTGTAGGCATTGACGATGCAGCTGCTGCCTGCCGTCACCCCCGCGAGCCCGCCCTGATAAAGAGGCTCTAGATGAACAAGGATAGTACCGGGTCTCGCAACATTCTGCGCTTCGACCAATTGTTCCCCGCCACGAAACTGGCCGGCCGCGATGTAATTTTGAACCGTAGTCACCACCATCGGGATTATCACCCATGGCTTTGAGATGCAGGTCGCTTCCGCCACCATTCCCACTTTCATGACCTGTGCCTCAATCTGACCGAACCCGGCCTGCAACGCCCGCTGGCCCGCGCCTTCCGGAATGAGAACTCCTGCCGGTCGCATAAGTGGATTGACGACATCGCCTTCGCGCAGAAAAAATTGCTCGACCCGTCCGGAAGTACCAGCGCGAACGAAGGTCTTATCCAGATCCACCTGTGCCTGTGCCAACGCCGCCTCGGCGCTGGCCTTTTCGGCGGGCAAGAGCGTCGAAACCCGGGTAAGCAAGGATTGTTTACCCGCCAATGCAGCGTCTATGCTTGCTTGGCGTTGGTTTACGACCACTTGCAGCTTTTCAATGTCGCGTTGCGGCACTATGCCGGGATTACGACGCTGCAGCTCGCTCTTCACGTTCAATTCGTCCTTGGCTTGCTGATAAGCGGCCGTTGCCTCTTGGACCTGGGCCTCCGCCTTCGTAACGTCGACCTCCGCTGACACGATTGCAGCGTCGACTTCAGCGATCTTCCGCTTGGCCGTTTCCAGTGCGGCCTCCTGCTTCGAGCTATCCAGCCTGAAGATTAGATCTCCCTGGGAGACCGGCACACTTCCATGGGAAGCCAGCACACTGAAGTCCGTACCGACTTCCGCCACCCGTCCTGGGATCTCGGGTAGAATCGACACTGTGCGAAAGTATAGCGTGGCTGAGGTCGTCGACGGATGAAAATAGAAGATCATCGTTATGAGCGAGATCGTAAGCAGCAGGCATCCGGTGATACCCCATCTGAGCTCGTACCAAACCGAGTAAAACGTAATCTCCCTTCCCATCCGCTTGTTCTGAACATAACGGCGATAGAGATAATCGGGAACGAGGGTCACAAGGGAGCAAATGATGAGTTCAAACATGACTGCTCATAGGCTGCTCTGCGCCATTCTCACTCTTCTTCTCAGAAAGATCATCCGTGATTGGAGTTAAGGCATCGGCGGGTGGAATTACCGCCGACGTGGCTTCCTGCTCGGATTCAACAACTGCATTCGACTGAGTGTCAGCTATCTTTTCGACCGAGCCAGCAATTCTGCGCAACGGCGTACCGAAATCAGGGATATCGATCATGGCCAGCAGTAATCCAGCCACCCAGAACAAGTGAATGTGCGTAAAAAGCGCCAGCAGGCCCAGCACAGCTACGATCTCGAATTGCAGCTTTTCCGACTTATGCGCCATACGCTCCGGCAAACTGTGCAGCCGCAAATATAGCGTACCGACGCCGACCAGGATGGCAACCAGAAAGATGCCCATCACAACCAACGAGATATCCGTGCCGTCTCCGGGAGCGAGATAGAAGGGCAGATGGTGCGGGGCCATCGGATGCATCTTCTCGTTCAACTTTCCCCCCTCTAACGGGCGGCCCTTCGGAGGCCGCTTCTATTGCGACATCCGGACGGCGAGTTCTGCTCTGCTGCGCAATGGAGCCGCCAAAGATAGCGAAAACTGCTAATATTAGCCATCTCGTTTTGAGTGTGATTTTGTTGAATTTTCCCGGAAGGCGCGTCTCAGAGCCCAAGCCACAGCCAAGAGCATCGAGCTCATAACGCGTCACGGCAAGCGGTCGCGCCCGCATACTATACCCTCTCGCGCCGCGCGGCAGTCGTTTCGTCTTTTACCGGCTCGGCCGCCACTGTCGCGCGCACTGCGCCATGCGGGAGCTGCAGCACCGTGGCTCTCTGGCCTTCCGCCAGACGGGTGAGCAAAATGATCTTCGCCGTTTGCGAATTCGAGCGCGTCGTGGTGCACCATCTCGCTATTTCCACCCGAAATTCCAGCTAAAGCATTGAATAGAAAGGCAAATTCTGGAGTTCCATACATGCCATTTTGGTCGTATCTGAGAGGCTTCAAGAAGGCCAATCTCAACACCGTCTGGCGTAAAATAAAGTCTCAATTTTTGTATATATTCCAATGGTTTGACAGGAATCGCAGGGCGAGTTCCATACATTCCTCCAGCCGTCCGCTTGGCGGCACCGTATTTTCAAGCCGCTCGGACAGCACGAGCTTTTCACGCTCCAGCTTGTCGATGCGCGCCTCATAAGCGCCGACCACAGTGGCGCTGGACGCATCGCCGGCTTCGGTCGCTGGGCCGCGCCGACAGCATCCGCCTCATCGATAATGGTCAATAACTGATCTTGAACCGGTTGCGGATTTCGAGGCTTTCCGAAATCGAGATCATTCGTAAGCGCTTTCTCAATATCCAATATCAGCTTGATATCCCAAAATTGCCTTCGCGAGCACGTCTGCATTGCTACAGGGCGGTTCCTTAACAGCAACCGGCTAACTAAAGACCCAGGCCGAGATTCGCCTATTTTAGCGGAGTTAGCTACGTCGCAAACGATGCGCTCGGCCTCGCGACGGCTTTCGCAGACCAAGAGGTCTTTTTTCGGCCCGCACGACATACTGCTCTCCGGTCTTGTGGATCGAGTATTGCTGCATCGTGATTGGAGCCGCAGATTCGTGACGAAGCTTGACCTGAGGTCGATCAAGCTCAAGCTTCCACCGTCTCAACTTCCGCCGAACCCTTTATGGCGAGCTTGCGCCTCATCTCCTGGATAGCAGCCATTTCAAGGGAGCGGTTGTACTGATCGGTAGCGAGTTGGACGAGTGAATGAGTGAGGAAAGCCATTCTGGCCTGATCGATCGACATGAGGAGGCTCCAAAATATGACGCTGGTCACTCCATATGGTGTCAACGTATGTCTGCCAGTGGCCCGAAAGGTTCAATACGGCTTAAGCGAAACTTGCGAGGCGGGCTGGGCGATGAAGCCGCCGCCGGCGAGATCATTGACAAGTGTCTGGTTGATCGGCGTGCCATCGAACTGAAAGTCAGCGATGTCCTTGGCGAGGGGAAGCTTGGCGATGGTGAGCTGGTACTTGATCGATCTCGCCTGCTTCTCGCTGATCTCGGCCGTGAGCAAGTCGCCGACGATGCGCTGAGGTTCATGCTGGCGCTTGATGGCGCTCACCATGATGTCGTCGAAGGCGGCCTTCATGCCGTAGAGCTTGAGCACACCCATGAGATCGAAGATTTGGGCTCGTTCCATCAGTTGGTCCTCCGGAGGTTGTCGTAGCGGGCACAATCAGCGATCGGCGCATGGCGCAGCGTCAGTGCAGCCGGCGTCATGATGTTGGCTGGTGGCGCCGGCTCACGTTGCCGAGCCAGGATGTTGAGCACGACATCAGCGGAATGGACGCCGTGAGCAACCGCTTCGGCGCAGGCGGCCTCAACTGCCGGCAGACCGTCTGTCAGCACGGCGTTGAGGATGTTAAGGGCGGCGAACAGCGTGGTGGTACCGTGACGTGTAGTCGTGGGTCATCGTGCCGGCACGGCCCGGCTTCATCGGCAACCCTGGCTGGGTGCGGTCGAGCGCCTGAATCTGGCTCTTTTCGTCGACCGAGAGGACGACCGCATGGGCGGGAGGATCGACGTAGAGACCGACGACGTCTTTGAGTTTCGCCTAGTGGTCCTTTTACGAGATGCGCCTATGCTTCCGCCATGACACGACGACGCTGGATCATTACCATCGCTGCGATCATTTTCGTGATCGCAGCCGTGCCGACTATTCTGCATTTCGCTCTGCATTCTTGGCGTATGCGGTAGATCGCCAATCTCATGAACGGACCTCCACCCAACTATGAGGGTCTTCCATCCAACGGTCCGTTGATGGTCCTTCGCAAGCAAGCCAGTCAAGCGGAGCGCGCCCGCAATTATCAGCGCGCCGTTGATCTCTATACCCAAGGGCTAGAGAGCGGTTCATATGACGTCAAGGTTTATCGCGACTTGTTGCGCCAACGCGCCTTTGCGTACGAGGACCTATCATCGTGCGGCATCCCGCAAGCTGGAAGGATCATCTTACCGCGCACATCTTGCGGATCGCGCGCAGCGCTCCCTTTTGCTTTTCAGCTAGTGGTTTGATTCATTTGGACGATTCCCAAATCGACCGAAGCAGTTCAAGCTTTCGGCATGAGAGCAGGCATTGTTATAAAAGTCACCCGGGCGGACCGTCATCGGCTTGAAGCGATCGTCTCGGATCGCAGCGCGCCTCAGAAACATGTGTGGCGGGCCAACATTATTCTTGCCACCGCTGACGGCTGTGGCACCGCCGAGATCATGCGCCGCTCGGGCAAATCGAAGCCGGTGGTGTGGCGATGGCAGGCGCGGTTCATGGCGGATGGCGTCGTAGGGCTGACGCGCGACAAGACGCGCAAGCCCGGGAAACCACCGCTGCCGACCGGCACCGTGCAGAGAGTGGTAGACTAGGCGCTCGGGCCTGCGCCGGGAGAAACAACCCACTGGACCGGCCGAATGCTGGCGAAGGCCGCAGGGGTGAGCCTGCGCTCGGTGCAGCGTATTCTTGAAGCCCACCAACTCGCGCCGCATCGTATCCGCACGTTCAAGCTGTCGAACGATCCGAAGTTCGCCGAGAAACCAAAAGACGTCGTTGGCCTCTATGTCGATCCTCCCGCCCATGCGGTCGTCCTCTCGGTCGACGAAAAGAGCCAGATTCAGGCGCTCGACCGCACCCAGCCAGGGTTGCCGATGAAGCCGGGCCGGGCCGGTACGATGACCCACGACTACAAACGTCACGGCACCACCACGCTGTTCGCCGCCCTCAACATTCTCGACGGCACCGTCATCGGCCGCAACATGCAGCGCCATCGTCACCAGGAGTTCATTCGCTTTCTCAATACGATCGAGGAGCAGGTCCCGGCAGGGAAAGTAATCCACGCCATCATCGACAACTATGCAACCCACAAGCATCCGAAGGTGCGCCAATGGCTGGCACGCCATTCCCGCTGGACGTTCCACTTCACCCCGACCTCTGCATCCTGGCTCAATGCGGTCGAAGGCTTCTTCGCCAAGCTCACGCGCCGTCGCCTCAAGAGAGGCGTGTTCCGATCCGTCGTTGAACTGCAAGTCGCCATCAACCGCTTTGTCGCTGACACAAACGCCAATCCCAAACCCTTCGTCTGGACCGCCGACCCAAAGCGCGTCCTGGCCGCTGTCAAACGCGGGAAGCAAGCGTTAGAGTCGCTCCACTAGCGGTCTTTCAAGGACTAAACTGGGAAGCAAACTGACTTCAACGCTGATTTTTGGAGATTGACGACGGATTGCGATGCGCTTCGGAATGGCCGGTTGGAATCCGCGGGATGCCCAAATCGCATTCGAGCGCATGCCGATCCCGCCCGGCAAGATCCGCCGCCGCTTCATACGTCGATTGCAGGAAACTGGTGAGATACTCCTGAGGATCGGCGCTGGTCCGCACCGCCTCATAAGGCAGCAGGAACTCTCCAAGCTTTTGGTCGAAGCGGGCCGCCGCCAGCTCGACGGAGCGGCCGGCGAAGCCGTCCGGCACCGGATAAGCGTAAGAGTAGAACATCGCGTCATCCACCCCGGCGCCACCGGGCCAGAACCCGGCCGAGGAGACTTCGTGGCTGTAGGCTTCCTGCGTAATGGAATCAGGAAGCGCGGGCACCCCGCCGGGATGGAGCGGCGCTTTGCGGCCTGAGAACCGCGTCACAGCCAGATCGAACGAGCCCCAAAACAAGTGCACCGGCGAGACTTTGCCAAGATAGCCGGTGCGGAAGCGTGCAAACACGCGGTCGATCTGCACCAGCGCCTGATGGAACCGCTCGACCGCCTCACGCTCGTAGGGCCGCGACGCGGTATCCTGCGCGAACGGTGTTGCATCGGGGATTTCATTCGGAGCGCCATGAATATCCATCCGCCCGCCAAGCCGTTCGACCAGCGTGGTCGTCCGATTCAGGAAGTCGGCCACGCTCATCGCCTCCAGCGGAAAGCTCTCACGCATGTCGGCCGTTTCGCCGATCAGTGCATGGTCGTGGAAGTCAAAGGTCAGGGTGATGGCGGACTTGCCGTCGGGCACCACGCCCGTCGTTAGACCGCGCGGCGTCACATAGAGCGTGGCGTGCCAGGAGTGATTGACCCAAGGTGTGTGCGCGAGCCGGTACTTGCCGACAATCTGCGTCCACAAATGGAGCGCGGAGCACGTTTCGACCCCATCGCCATAAGGCAAGGCCGGCCAATCCCTATTTTCCTCGCTCATCCAATCGGCTCCATGGCCTGCCGCGCGAGGGCTTGTTTCACACCATCGTCCGCTTCCATACGCGCGCGGTACGCTTTCAGCGCCGGATAATCGCCGATCGACAGCGGCGTCTTCTCGATCCAGCGCGTCAGGACATAAAGAAAAGTGTCGGCGAAGGAACGCTGGCCGAGATACCACTCGCCGCCATTCTCGCTCAGCACGCTGTTCAAGCGCTTGTAGTGGTCGGCGAGTTTCTCATAGGTCTTGCGCTTGACCTCGTCCTGTGCCGCCGCGCTCTCGGCGAATTTCTGGGTGTTGAAGTGGCCGCCATACGTCGCGTGGACTTCCGAAGTCATATAAGCGAGCGCCTCGGCTTCCTTACGGCCGAGCCGGCTACTGGGAGCGTAGCTCTCTTTACTATAGGTCGCGCCGAGCCAGGCGAGGATCGCCGCCGCCTCGGTCAGCACGTCATTGTCTTCAAAGCGCAGCGCCGGAACCTGCCCGCGAGGATTGATGGCGAGATAGTAGTCCTTCTTCTGGTCGCCATAAGGGATATTATGGATTTCGACCGGAGCATTGAGCCACGCGACGGCGATGTTCGGCGAAAGCGAGCAAGTGCCGGGCATCGTGTAGAGAGTCGGCATCTGGTATTCTCCTTCGGTGCTTGTGTTCTGGATGCGCGGGCTATGCCGTATGCCAGAGTCCAAAAAACAGACGAGGCATGACTGCGCGGTTACGCTAACGCCGTCAGAAATTCAGCGATCTCTTAAGTTAAGCACCGTATCCATGTGAAAGAAAGGCGATCACAGGCCTGCTCCCACCGGATGTTCGACATTGGTATCGTTGAGATCCTTGCAGAAAGAACTGGCATTCTCGGGCGAAACGAGCATTGCTGTGGCGTGAGATGACCCTTGGATCGGCCCCGCAGCGCAACATCGCTGACGGGGCCTCGGGTGGTGCGACGCTGACGTCGCATCATTTTTGGAGGGTCCCATGCAGAAGTTATCCCGCAATCGGAAGCCACCATCGACCCGCCGCGGACGCGGTGAAGCCCTCACCACGACGAAGACAGCAGGGACAGCACCTCGTCCTGTGAGAGTGTCGACGAAACGACGTCCAACGCATCCTTCAAACCCGGCTCTAGCGGGCAGCGTGGTCAGCGCAGCTTCTGAAGCCAACAAACCGGCGAACAAGCAAACAAAACTACTCGATCTTCTGAGGTGCCCGGCTGGTGCGACCATTGCCGCGCACTCAAACGCCTCCGGTTGGCAGCAGCATTCCGTGCGTGGATTCTTGGCCGGCGTGGTCCGCAAGAAGCTCAGGCTCGAGGTGGTTTCAGCCGTTGAAACAGATCAGCGCATTTACCGCGTCATTGCAGCGAAGCAGGCCTGACGATGGGCCGAGCGTCGAAGAACAGATTCGCCCGCGCGGGTGATCTCCAGAGCCAACAGCATCGAACTCGTGGTCGTCGCTCAAGCTGGTCCGCGCTGGCGCATCTTCCGAAGCATCTCCAGACAGCCATCGTAAGCTATCGGCGGCAGGCGGATCAGTCGGGCGACCTCGATCCGGCGATACGCCAGTTCCTTGATCGGATCGGCGAGAAGGAGACGCTGGAATCCATCATGGCCAAGTTGGTAGCCTTAGACCGCGGACAGGTCGAGCTGAAGGCCGGCACTATCCTGTCCCGTGAATGGAACGGCATCACCCAGCGGGCGATCGTGGTTGACGATGGCTTCCTGTGGGAGGGGACACGGTACGACAGCCTTTCGGCAATCGCCTTCGCCATCACCGGTACCCGCTGGAGCGGCCCCCGCTTCTTTGGGCTGCGGGATAACACGGCCGGTGGGGAGGACGGGCCGTGAGGGCGGGAAAAGCGTTGGCCCGAGAGATCGTCCGGTGCGCGATCTATACCAGGGTTTCGACCGACAACGGCCTCGACCAGGAGTTCAACTCGCTCGATGCCCAATATGAGGCTTCCAGCGCCTATATCAAAAGCCAAGCCCATGCCGGTTGGATGCAGGCCAAGACCCGTTATGACGATGGCGGCTTCTCCGGAGGATCAACCGACCGACCGGCACTGCAGAGCCTGCTGGAGGATATCCGGGCCCGCAAGATCGACGTCATTGTGGTCTACAAGGTCGATCGTCTGACCCGCTCGCTCGCCGACTTCGCCAAACTGGTCGAGCTGTTCGATGCCCATCGGGTGTCGTTTGTCTCGGTGACCCAGCAGTTCAATACCACAACGTCCATGGGACGCCTGACCCTCAACGTTCTCTTGTCCTTTGCCCAGTTCGAGCGGGAGGTCACCTCGGAGCGCATCCGGGACAAGGTTGCGGCCTCCAAGAAGAAGGGCATCTGGGTCGGTGGTCCCCTCCCCCTCGGCTACGTCATGGAGAACGGCAAGGTGGCCGTCGTCGAAGAAGAAGCCGCGCGGGTTCGTCACATCTTTGGCCGCTACCTTGAACTTAGCAGTGTCCGTGCCCTGATGCGAGATCTTAAGGACCGCAACATCGTCAGCAGGCGGCGCCAACTCAAGACCGGAGCAATTCGAGGCGGAGTTGCGTTCGGCTGCGGCGCCTTATTCCATCTGCTGCGCAATCGCTTCTACATTGGCGAGGTCAACTACAAGGGCCAGATCTACCCCGGCGAACAACAACCTATCCTTGATCGCAACCTGTTCGATCGTGTCCAGACGATGCTCACGGATCAGCGCAGTCATCAGACCAGAACCCGGACCTCCTTCAGCCATCTCCTAACCGGCCTGATGTTTGACGGCGCCGGCCATCGTATGGCGCCGACCCAGGCCCAGAAGAAGGGCCGGCACTACAGCTACTATGTCTCGCGGCCTCTTCTGTTTGGAAATGCAGCTACAGCCGCAGTTGGTTCGGTGTCTCGAGTGCCCGCCCCTGACATTGACGATCAGGTTCGCAAGGTTGTCCTGGAGTCGAGGCACCGGAAGCTCAAAGTGAACGGTCCCATTGACAACGCATTCGCACGCTCGCTGATCGAACGGATCGAGGTTCAGCAAAACCGCCTCGTCGTGCAGCTGAAGCAGGATCCGGACAATCCCGCCGAAGAAGACCGCTCCACCATCGTCATCCCCTGGACCAAGCCACCCTCCAAACGAGCGCGGTCCATCCTGCGCCCGACCTCCGCAAAAGTTCCGCTCCGCCCGATCAAGCTGGAGCGACGCACCACGCTGGTCGCAGCGATCGCCCGCGGCCGGCGCTGGCTCGACGAACTCATCACCGATTCAGCGACAGATGCCCAAGCCATCGCGACGCGCGAACGCTGCAGCCTGCGACACGTCAATATGACACTGTCGTTGGCCTTCCTCTCTCCCGCCCTCACCAAGGCCGCCGTTGAAGGCCGGTTGCCACGCGGCGTCGGTCTCGAACAATTGCGCGAGCTCCCGCTTGAATGGGATCGTCAGTTCGAAACGCTCCGTCTCAATCCGATCTGACCAGCGACACCGTCCTTTTGGTCTTGCCTTTCCAAGTCGCGGCGGAAGCATTTTTGGCATTTCTCCCAAGGCACGTTTCAAGAAGAGGGCAGACCACCGCCGTGCAAACCGTTCAGAAAGTAGCATGACGCCGGTTATGTCCCGCTGAACCCATTGGTTGCAGCGGCCGGACTGGCTGCCACCCAGTCAGCGAACCGGTCTCTGCCGCTCGGCCAGGAACGGGAATTTTCGATGCAGAGACGGAGCGCCCTTTGGCGATATTTCTGGGACCAGAGACGCGCGCAGAGACTCAACGGATCACCAAAACCCCGCAATTTGCGCGACAAATTGACGGATACGCTACCGAGTCCGATCCCTACGAACTGGGTGGTGGCGGACGCAGTCAGATGCGAACGAGTCTCCAAGGGCCATAACAGGGAATTTCTTGCAAATTGCAGGTCAAAACAGGCTTATGATCGGCTTACAGTCACGACCCGATTGGAATTCTCCTGTGAATTCCGTTTGATGCGCTGTAGTCTAAGCACTTTCCTGTTATTCTGCATAACAGGCGTTAATTACGGGCAAACAGGCAATTTGAAAGCAGCATCAGGCATTTGAAAGCTCCGAACAGGCAGCGGTCCGGAGCGGAATCGCGCATAGCTTGAGCAGCGACACGCCTGTTGCGGTCAAACCTTGGAAAACCGAGCATGCTCCCATTGGTCACGTCCAGTGCTGGGTCCTCCTCGCCATGAACGATCCAGTCTCTGTCGCACCCTCGTCGCGGCTGGCCGTCGTTTACCGGCCAGTGAACGATCTCACTCCCGATCCCCGCAATGCCCGCACCCATCCGAAGCGCCAAATCGACCAGCTTCGGGCCTCCATCAAGGAATTCGGCTTCACCAATCCGATACTCATTGACCCCGAAGGCCACATCATCGCGGGCCATGGCCGACTTCAGGCAGCTCGCGCCATGGGGATTGCGGAGGTCCCGACGATCGCCCTGTCCGGCTTATCCGAGCCTCAGAAGCGCGCGCTACGAATCGCCGACAACAAGATCGCCCTCAATGCAGGCTGGGATCTGGAAATCCTGCAGCAGGAACTGGGCGAGCTCGCTTCGATCGATGTCGATATTGATCCCACACTGACCGGCTTCTCGACCGGCGAGATCGACGTTATCATCGCGTCCGCTCCCGATCCGGATGACGAGGTGATCCCTCCGGTTTTGGCGACGCCAAGAACCAAGCTGGGCGATATCTGGATTCTCGGCGAGCATCGGGTAGGATGCGGCGACAGCCGCGATGCCGAATTCTTGCAGCGGGTCATCGGCGACAGAAAGCGCGTCGATGCGGCTTTCCTCGATCCTCCCTACAATGTGCGGATCGGGGGACATGCAGTGTCCGCCGGGAGTCATCGCGAGTTCGCGATGGCTTCCGGCGAGATGAACGAAGCCGAGTTCCGGTCCTTCCTGGCTGATACGCTGGGCGCCGCCGCGTCTGTCTCACGCGACGGCGCGGTCCACTTCGTCTGCATGGACTGGCGGCACATGGACAGCGTCTCGGCGGTCGGCGCCACCGTCTATGGCGCGTGTCTAAACCTCTGCGTCTGGAACAAGTCCAATGCAGGGATGGGATCGCTTTACCGATCCAAGCATGAACTGGTTTTCGTCTATCGCGTGGGAATGGCCCCCCATCTCAATATGGTCGAACTCGGCAAACACGGCCGCAACCGCACCAATGTGTGGGATTACGCCTCGGTAAACTCCATGCGGGGCAGCCGACGGGAGGATCTTGCCCTCCATCCGACGGTCAAGCCGACAGGGCTTGTTGCCGACGCCCTCAAGGATGTCACGCGCCACGGCGATCTCGTGCTTGATCTTTTTCTCGGCTCTGGAACGACGCTCATCGCCGCCGAGCGAACCGGGCGGTGCTTTCGTGGGCTCGACATCGATCCGGCCTATGTCGATGTTGCGATCGAACGCTGGTCAGCGCGGACGGGCCTCGCGCCGCGTCTGGAGAAGCCTGCATCATGAACAAGAAGTCATCCTCCCGGAAATCTCCGAATCCCGGCTGGTTTCCGAAGGGGCGCAGCGGCAATCTCAAAGGTCGCCCAACCTCCTCTCGGTCAAAGGCCTCGGCGTTCGAGGTCTTGATAGAAAAGACCCTCACAGTAGACGGCCAAGGGGGCACCCGCGAGATCACCGTGGAGGAAGCACTTCAGCAGCGGACCTATCAGGATGCTCTGGCTGGCAAACGCATGGCCATGCGCGAGGTCGTGAAATGGATCATCAAGCGCGAGGCTTGGCTGGAAAAGAACGCGCCAAGGCCTTCCCGGCAGGTGATCTGGCGTGACACTGCGCACGACCCCGACAATGCGGATGCCGCCCTGCTGCTTCTCGAAATCGCCGCGCACAACCCCGAGCGCGCTGAGATTTGCGGCCGCGCACAGCTTCTCCTCGAGCCATGGGCTGTTCAGGCGGCGCTGCGCCGCAGGCGGGGTGGCCAACGCCTGACCGACAAGGAGTGTGATGAGATCCGACGCTGCACGCGCGATCCAAAAAGTCTGCGCTGGCCGCGGGGGACCGGCGAATGACGTCAGGCGATCCATCGGATGACACGGAGGAGAATTTTGTCGGGTATCGCCGACCGCCGCGGACCACGCGCTTTGCCAAAGGCAAGAGTGGCAATCCGGCAGGCCGTCCCCGCGGCCGCCACCGGGAAGCTCCCTATCAGAGCGTGCTAGGCCGAATGGTGACCATCCGGGAGGGTGGAACCACGCGCCGTGTCACGGCGGCCGAGGCGTTTCTGCTCCAGCTCGCAAAGCGCGGGGTCGAAGGCGACGGAGCCGCAGCCCGTGCATCGCTTTCCCTCATCGAGGAATCCAGGTTTCGGCAAGTTGCCGTCGCTCCTCTGCACATCAGCTGGAAAGGCGTGGATCCCGGGAGCGTCACCTCTGCATTGGAGCCGCTGCGAATGGCCAGGACACTCGATCCATACCGCTCGACCGCGCGGATCGTCCTGGAACCATGGCTCGTCGAGGCCGCGCTTGCCCGTCTCCCGCAGCCACTCAGTCCCGCCGATCAACAGGTCATCGTGAAGGCCACCCGCACCCCGCACAAGGTGCGATGGCCAGCATGGTGGAGCGAGCACCCGTAAATTCCAAATCGAGCTTTGCTAAGATCCATCCCTTTTGCGTCAACCTGTGTCGCGACCTGATACCTTCATGTCCAGCGACTTGCAAAATCAAAATGACGTAATTCCCTTTTTCGGAGCGATTCAAGACAAGGAGCCCCGATGTGGAAGCCTGAACACCGTCTGACGGCCGAGCGGCGCAACCTTCGGTGTGGGTCCGGCTGCCAATGGAAGGCGATCACCGCCGATGAGCGGCAGGCGTGGTGCGCTAGCATTACAGTCGTAATTTGTATTGCGCGCGTTAGCGAGTTCTGACTCGATTCATCACCATGATTCGACATCAATCATGGACGACGGGCGCGTCGATCGAAACGGTGCTGGAGTTGTGGGCGCTTTCGCTGCGGGACGTGAAGCGGCGGATACGCCCCTTGTTTGCGCAGGCGCGTACCGCTGCGAGCGCGGGCGCGTTCATTGACGGGCTGCTGAGCGAGGAGCAGCGCAAGACTGGCTGGATGCGAGCGGAAGCGGCAGGCGATCCCGGCCCGTGGCGCCAGCAGGAGCTTCTGGGCCGAGACCGCTGGGACGCAGACGAACTGCGCGATCTGGTGGGCGATTATGTGGTCGAGCATCTCGGCGATGAAGGCGCGGTGCTGGTCGTCGACGAGACCGGCTTTCTCAAGCAGGGCAAGGCGTCCTGCGGAGTGGCGCGACAATACACCGGTTCCGCCGGGAAGATCACGAATTGTCAGATCGGGGTGTTCGCGGCCTATGTGTCGCGTCACGGCCATGCCTTCATGGACCGCGCGCTCTATCTGCCGAAGAGCTGGACGGACGACCCGCGTCGTCTGAACGCCGCGCATGCGCCAGGCGATGTCGGCTTGAGGCGTTTTTTGCCTTCGCACAAACCGAACAACGCCGGGAAGCGGAAGAACTGATAACCGATGAAAAATTGAACGCAGATGCCGCCAAGCGCTACATCGCGACGTCGATCAAGCGCGAATATGCGAGCGAGAACGGCACGGAGTTGAACTCGATCCTTCCAAAAATGAGCCCGCTCAATCCACAATACCTGACCAAAAAAAGAGATGTGTTCCAACGCATCTCTGCGTTCGTTGAAAAGTTCAAGAGCGTTGACTCGCGCCGTTTTGGGAATCCCAAACGATTCATTCCGGTCGGAAAATGCTCTAGGTTGCGAGCCCGGTCGCTTGAATGCTTCGGCGCCAAATCATTGCGCTGTTTCGAAGTGCTTCGGATTCACCTTCGTCGCGGCGGCGTCAGCTTGTTCCAAGGTCACGAAGGGAAGACCATAGTAGCTCATTTCGGGACTCCAGCGACCGGTGCGTCCCGGATATGGAAACGCCACCGTTCCGATGCCCGTCCGAGCATCACGAGCTATCAGTACCGCCACCATTTGCCCCGGAGGAGCGAGCACGACGTCCTTCACGTAGCCATAGCCGAGGCCGGTCTGAAGGCGCGCATAGTCGCCAATCACCTCGCTGATGAGAAACTCGGCTCCCTCCTTGGGTTCTTGAGCAAAAAGGCCGAATTGATCCGAGCGCGCGTCTGACAGATCCGCGATCAAAGCACCTGGTCGGGCCGGCTGTACCACGCTGTCCCAGGGAATGCGGAATACAAATTCGAGCGTGGTGCCGATACCGGCTTGCTCGGCGATGAGAGCCTTTACCGAGCCATCGTCGGCAAGAACGATATTGCGAACCTGCCCCAGGTACCCGCCTTTTTTCGAGAATACTCGGCTTTCCAGGATGCTGGATGCGCAGATTCCGTTGTAAAGTGTCTCCGCCACCAGCTTATCTGCTTTCATCTCCTTCGGCTGCGCGACCGCGGGCGGCGACGCAAAGCCGATCACGGCTGCAATCATGCACAAGACGATTCCCTTAAGTTTCGCCACCGGAGCACTCCCAAAGATGCTTGCAGGTGAGCAATAATGCGCCACGGACCTGTGAGGTTCCTGCACGCCCACCGTCTCAAACTCCTCAACTCCATGCGATCGTGAGCATCCGCATTCGCCAAAAACAGATTCCGATCGAATCGAGCTGTCTGGCTGCCGTGGTCTGGGACGGCACAGCGGTCAGGCTCAATCTTCGCGCGCAACTCGCCTCGCGCCGCCGCAAGGCGTAACAATTCCGGCATTTACCACGCTCACCGACATCCCCTTCACTGCCCCCGCAGCTTGGAGAAATACCAGCTCCGCGCCTCGTTCCGACGCCACCGGCCGACGTCCAATCAAGCAAGAGATTTCGGGCTTGAGCGAGGGCTTTGATGAAGGTTCCTGCTTTGCGTTTCTGCTACTCGGAAGAAGCGCGGACGCAACCGTTCATTGCCCCCTAAGATAGGCTGGGGAACGTAAGGGAAGCCGGGAGGTTACAGATGCAATGCGCCGCACCTACCAAGTGCCAGCCGGGCGGGACCGCTTGCAAACGCCGCGCGGCCTCCGATGAGAACGGACACCCGTGGTCCCCAGCCGGATCGTCCAACAAAAAGATGGGTCCGTGCAATCCGAAGCGATGTCCGATTGGGTCTTCTTCCGCCGCGTGCTGGTGGTCCTGGCAACGGTGGTGGTCGCCTACCTTGGTTGGAAGATCGCCGCGCTGTTCTTCATATTCTTCGCCGCGGTCTTAATTGCGGTCCTTCTGTCTGGGCTTGCCGCATTGCTCGCGAAGCTCACGTCGACGTCGCGCGGGTGGGCTTTGACCGCAAGCAGCTTGACCGTGGCTGCCGTCATAGTGGCCATCCTGAGCCTCTTCGGAACGCAGCTTGCCGGCCAGATTTCAGACGTCTTCGCACGTCTTCCCGATGCAATCGAAGCGGGTGGTGAGCGGCTTGGGATTCACAATGCGTTCGAACAGATCAAGGAAGCGGTCTCGGGTGAAGGTGGCGGTCAGCTATTGTCGAGGGTTGCTAATCTCGGCTACACCGCGATAGGTGTGGCGACGGACCTCGTCCTGATCATTGTGATCGCGGTCTACCTGGCCACCGACCCGCGGCTGTACCGCGCGGGCATGATCAAGCTCTTTCCTCCCGAGCAGCACGAGCGGGTCGGAGATGCTCTGGACGTCACCGCCTCCGCCTTGCGCCTCTGGTTTCTCGGTCAGTTGGTCTCGATGGTTCTGGTTGGTGTGCTCTCCGGGGTCGCATTCTGGTGGATCGGACTGCCATCGCCGCTTGGCCTCGCACTCGTCGCCGGGACGACCAATTTCGTTCCGATGATCGGTCCCCTTGTCGGCGCCATACCGGCATTGCTGTTCGCCGTCACGCAGGATTTCGGCACCGTGCTCTGGACGATGGTTGCCGTGCTTGCCATTCAGCAGTTTGAGGGTAACCTCATTACACCTATGGTCCAGCGGCGCGCAGTCGATATTCCTCCTGCAGTCATGTTGCTGGGGATTGCAGTTTTCGGCCTGCTTGGGGGAATCGCAGGCGTGATCTTGGCAGTTCCGCTCACGGCCGCGATCATGGTGCTGGTACAGAAGCTGTGGATTCGTGAAACGCTTGGTGAGAAGACAACGATCCCAGGGGACACATGAGGATTTAGCGCCAGCGGCGGGCTTATTTCACCTGCAGCCTCTTTTAACGAGAAAAATGCGCAGCCGGCGTCCAAGACATACACGACCCGGACCTCATGCCCGTGTTCAGAGATTTTGACACACTTGGCGGGCTGACCTAGCGAAGGTTCAGGCCCATCTGTTAGTCATTTTAAGCTGGCGGCTTAGGCAGCGGCCCTGTGATGCTGCAAGCGTCGCTGCTCGATGGTTTGCTTGATCCTTTCTCGTTGCAAAAGGATGGTCGGGCCGCGTCTGAAGTGGACGTCAGCCGTCGTCAGATTGTCGAGGCCCTCTGATAGCGCCGATGATTGTGTGCTCGACGAAGGCGGCGATCTTGGCTTCGAGATCATCCGGGAGGAAGTAGTTTTTGAGACGGATGCGGTTCTTCAGCGTTTGGGGCTATAGCATTTTGGAGTGAAGTGGAATCAGGTTCGCGTGAAGCAAATGCATCACATCAAAAGACAACCTAGCGCTCGATCTGCCATTGGTTGTGGATGGCAAAATGACCCGCGGGTGTTGATCCGGGAGCCAATGAGCCAGGACGCCGGCCCCGTAACACGGCCTGTCGAGAAAGCGGTCGCGGCCGCTGCTCGTGACCTGGCGATATCCCAGCCCGATGCCGCGAGCGCCAGGCAGAGCATACCGGTGACCTCCTCAACCTAATGATCGTCTTCAGGCGATGATCTAGCGCGAGGCGTCATCGAGGAGGATTGACGAAGCGCATGATCTCCAGCTTCTCGGAGACGGGGTATCTCATCCGTCGTTCCCCGACCCGCGATCATTCTTTTCTTCAGCAGCCGGAGTTCCAGCGCCTGCTTGGCGACGACTTCCTTTAGGTCGCGGGTTTCCTTGCGAAGTATCTTCACCTCCTCGCTGGTGGCTGCGCGGGTCCTGTCTCCGGCCAGCCGCTTTTTGCCTCCTTCGAAAGGAACGATGTAGCGATCCCACGTTCCATATCGTTCCCGGATCGCGCCACGCCGGAAGCTCAGCGCAATGAGCATGAGGCCGATAGTAATACTCCCAATGTAATGAATTTTCCCGGCCTCAAACAGAAAGGGCGTGACCAATAGCGATGCACCCAGCGGGATGAGGCAATAGCGTAGCGGCCGCGCCACTTCCGCTGCGGCAAGTGAGATAATCGTCAGAGCGAGGAATCCGATGAGATGATCGGCATTGGCCATCGCTCCTTCCGCGCCGAAGGTCAGCCGCGTGAACAGGAGGGATGCTGCCAGCACGGCAGCCAGGGCCAGATTCCAGGGCAAGTTGACCCCACCCGCCCACATGTCACGGAGCACCGCGCCGGGAGCGCGCTCAAACTCATCAGCGCGTTCTCCGCGCTGGCCCTGGTCGGTATCCCCGAACAGAAATACTCGGAGCCACGACCGCCCGGCTTTCGCCCGCCGACGCACAAACTGGATCGTAGCGAGCAACTCGTCGAGCGAGTATGGGACCTGGATTAGCATGGCCGCGGCGCCGATAAGCGTCAGCGTCGCCCAGGTGCCGATGACGATCGGCTGGATGATGACGAACAGAATTGAGACGATCCCTAGCGGCGCGATCATGAGGCCGAATAGGAACACGAGCCACGGCATAGTGCGCCAGCGCGCCCGTGAGCCGACGATTCCCGTTACGATTTCCAGCGCATAGGTATAGCCGCCGAGCGCGGCGTCCGGGATCGGGAAAGCTTCGGAGACAGACGAGGTGATCACCGCCTCAGTGCCATTTTTCGCAGGATCGTCCGGCAGCCCGGGGAAAAACGGTTCCCATACGCTGTCGATCTGGCCCAGCTGATATGCGCTTAGGTAACGGGCAATCAGCAGTCCGACCAGCGCCAGAAAAATAATCGGCAATCGCTGCGTCCAGGCCGAAGGATTGTAGCTCCATCCCGGCGGAATCTCCGGGCCGGTCATCGCCGCAACGACCGATGTTCCCGGCTCCGGTCGTGTGCCGACGGCGAGGCCAAAGGCGAAGGCGCCGACGAGCGTATCGGATAAGAATGCAGCCGGATTACCAGTCCAGAATAGAAAGGGGACCGCCATGATGCCGGCCGCTACCGCCGCCGACGCCCAGCGCGCCCAAGCCAGGCGCCAGGACAGCGATAGAGTTGCGAAGAAGATCAACGCTGCGCCCAGAAAAACCTCGGACCAGAAGAGGGCCGTTTCCTCGACCTCGACGATCACGGGTTGAACCAGGATCCAGCACCCCAGCGCAATGTTGACGAAATGCGCCCATCGCGTGTCGCCATGCGCGGACCGCCGCCATTGTTCATGGCGGGCGCGCAGTTCCTCGGGGTTTTCGCCGACCGCGTCGGCTTCCGTGACAAAGGCCGGTGGGGCAATGCGATTGGCCTTGTACCACGCGGCCGGATCCTGCTTTAGCGCGGCCACGATGGCGGGCAACTCGTCTGCGAGGCGGTGTCTGGGTTTCCACTCGAGAAGCTCGCGTGCACGCCGGATATTCAGCGCGTAATGATCGCTCGCCATCCGCGCCATGAACGGCTGAATGAACGGCCGCTCGCCCTGATCGATCGCATCGGGAACGACCGGCTCTGCCTTGTCCTGCATCCAGGCGCCGATCCCGGCCACTGCCGAAGGCACGCGCAGTGTGGCCCACTCATCCTCTCCATGGATAAGGCAGCCGAGCCGATCCTGCAGATCGTCGTAGCCGATCGCTTCGGGTTCGCCGATCAGGAGGACGGTTTCTTGTGGTAACTCGCCGCGCCGATCGATCGCGCGGACGAAAGCGTCGATCATGTCTTCGCGGTGGACCATCGATTGCCCCGCGGCGGTATCGCCGGAATAGAGATGGCTCTGGAAATCCCGCTCGTAGATGCGCGCGATTTGATTGGCTAAAGTTGGGACTGACGTGCGCTCGTCATAGAGGCCGGCGAGATGCAGGAACACAACGGGGATATCGCCGCGTTCCTCCCTGATCGCCTGCTCGGCCTCGGCCTTGGACTTCGGATAGGCCCAGCGGGGCGCAATGGGACGATCTTCATCGATACGCTCGCCTGGTCGGCCGGGCTCATGAACCAGCATCGTTCCCGAATACACGAACTGTTCGACTTCGAACGCTTGCAGCGCGCGGATGAGATTGCGGCTGCCATCGACATTGACTGTCTTGTATTGCGGCTTGTCCTCGCCGCTGAAGTCAAAGAAGGCCGCCAAGTGCACGACGCTACTGATGTGATGCCCGTGCTCGGAACCGAAGCGTGCAAGGGCCTCAGCTACGTTCTTCTCGTCAGTGAGGTCTACCTCGATGATGGGATAATCGGTGTCGCCGCTTGCCACATCGAGGCCTATCACCGTGTAGTGCTGCTGCAGAGCTTGCGCCAGCGAGCCGCCGATGTTCCCCGCAGCGCCTGTGATCAAAACGATAGGCTTGTCGGCCATCGACATCCCCAAATGGCGGCAACTTGTGAGGGCTGTGTGGACAGCCTCTGGAACGGAGAACCTTCTCCCCGCATAGAAGAGTAACTGCCCTAGCCACTGATGTTTCCAAAGCGACCGATTTCACTCAGTCGGCCATGCTAAAGTAGCGATAGACCCGCAAGGCCGCCGAGATAGATGACAACCACCATCGCGCTATCAGTGCCCATCCGACCGATCGTTCGGTTCCGGCGCTCGAGGAGACCGACCAGGAATATACCCGTGAGCACGGCGGCTAGACAGCACGCGGCGATTTCAAAGCTCCCCGCCTGGTTGAGCAACGCGCCCTCGCGATAGAGCAGATCTCCGAGGAAGAGGATCAATATGTTGAACAGATTGGTGCCGAAGATGTCACCGATTGCCAACTGATAACGGCGCATTTTTAGTGCCTTCAGCACGGAGCTGAGTTCGGGCAGCGAGGTCGAGAAAGCGATCAGAGTGAAGCCGATGATTGAACTGCCGAGGCCGGTCTTGTCGGCAATCGCGTCACCGGTCATCGCCAGCGTTGCTCCTCCGCTCAGGATCGCCATGGCTGCTGCCGTCGTAAGAAGTGCAAGCCTGCCATTGCTCAGCTCGACATCCACGGACTCAGCCGCCTCGACATCGGGAGGGTCGATCACTTGCCATGTCGTGTTTCGTTCGAAACGCCGGGATATTCGCAGCGCTTGAACGCATGCTGCAGCGAGAATCACCGTTGTCACGCCAGTCCCGACTACGGGAATGACGATGTCTGTCACGGTAATGGCAAACCCTACCGCTGCCAGCAGGATCATTCCCAGCGTGCCCTGCATCAGCGTCTGAGGTCGGCCCGCTACGCAGGTCAACGCATTCTTGCCATAAAGCAGGTCGCCGATCGCCAGTAGCACGAGATTCATGGAGGCGCTGCCGAGGAGATCGTTGACCGTCAGCAAGGCGTTGCCATTAGCCGCGGCGGCCCCGGCCGTCGCTACTTCCGGCAGTGAGGTCACACCTCCAAGAAGGAGCATCCCGGCGAAAGCCTCGCCGATGTGCGTGCGGCGCGCGATGGCATCCACATAGCAGGTGATCCTGGTTCCTGCGTACCAGACGATCGAACCGGCGATCGCAAGAATCAGGAACAAGACAGGTAACGAATGCTCGCTTAGGTTTGGCAAATTCGTATCCCGGGATTTAGCGCAGATGCGTTGAACCTGATGAATCCCGTGCGGCCGATGCGAACGGGTCACACAGTCTTGTCGCCGGGGAGTTCGTCCCCTCGTCGTATCAGCTAGTCGGCCATATTTGTCATTTGAATGGGAAGACGATTGTGAAGCTGTTATGTTCCTTGGCGAGGACGTTGACCGACGATAGATAGCGCAATTGCTCGCTTGGTCGGGCACTTATCGATGAATACACCAGACCTGCCGATCGGGTGGGTAAGTCTGCCAATCCTCCTGAACAGGCGGCTCCATCGAACAGATTGCCCGATTTGGTCCGCCGGAAGCCGAGCGATGAACCCAGCTGTTCAGGCTGCCTAGGCGCGAAGCACTACGCTCAGCGTGCCATCGCTTTCCAAAATGAGCGAGTCGACTTGAGTAATATCCTTGCCACCAGCTGCCCGGACAGCGCTCAGCGCTTCATCTTCGGTGATACGCTCGCGCTTCATAGCATCGCTGCAGAACTGTCCCTTGCGCGCGAGCAGAGCCGGCTCGGAGCGGATCGCATTTGCGAACCGCGCCGATCGTACGGACCAGAACGTGACAACAAACTGTAGAAAAATGAGCAGCGCTAGGGCGGTAGCACCTTCGGCCAGGGATATGGTTTCTTGGAGAATAATGGCCGATAATGTCGAGCCAAGCGCAACAGTCACCACAAGGTCGAATGCGTTGAGTTTGGCAAGGGTCCGTTTTCCGGATATTCGCAAGAACACGACAAGGGTTGCGTAAGCGAGCGATCCGACAAGCACCGTCCGCACAATTCCTGACCAGCTCTGAAAAAACATGCCTTCCAAGTTCATCGTGCCTTTGGTCCTTTCGGTGAATCGCTAGTTGAGCGCATTGATTTCGGGCCCTGGGTGAACCAGGTTTTTGCGCCAACACGGGACCAATACCTGCGCGGCCGCGCGAGTTGCTAACAGGGCGCAGAAATGTCTTATGAAGCCAGATCTGGATCTCCAGCAAAAATTGAGCTTCTGCGGGATGGCGCGAACTGTCGCCGGCCGCGATCGTAGGCACCCACAATCCTCAATGCGGCTCCAGTAGCCGGACGGCGCGCTCAATCACCTCATTGCGGGTACCAGGATCGTTCCGTCTGGAGATAGCCACGCTCGCGATCTCGCCGCGATGAATTTTGTTCATCACGCTCCCGCCCACTCACGTCCCTTTGAAACGGGGATGCCTCGGATTGAACCGCCCCGGGTTTGCCGGAGGCCGTTTGGTTTAAGTTATGCCGCCATGGCCGATTGTTCCAGCATGGCGTAGTAGCGTTGCTCGGCTTCGGCGGGCGGGATGTTTCCGATGGGCTCCAAGAGCCGTCGGTTGTTGAACCAATCGACCCATTCCAGCGTTGCGAACTCGACGGCCTCGAAGCTACGCCACGGTCCGCGTCGGTGGATCACCTCAGCTTTGTAGAGGCCGTTGATGGTTTCGGCGAGAGCATTATCGTAGGAATCGCCGACACTGCCGACAGACGGCTCGATGCCAGCTTCAGCCAGGCGCTCGGTGTACTTGATGGATACGTACTGACTTCCTCTGTCGCTGTGGTGTACGAGCCCGCCGCGATGGACCGGCCGTCGATCGTGCAGGGCTTGCTCCAGCGCATCGAGCACGAAGCCGGCGTGCGCCGAACGTGATGCCCGCCAGCCGACGATCCTGCGGGCATAGGCGTCGATGACGAAGGCGACATAGATGAAGCCGGTCCAGGTGGCAACATAGGTGAAGTCGGAGAGCCAAAGCGCATTCGGCCTCGACGCCTTGAACTGGCGGTTGACGTGATCCAGCGGGCATGGCGCCGCCTTGTCGCCGATCGTGGTCCTGACCGACTTGCCGCGGATAACACCGTGCAAGCCCATGGTCCGCATCAATCGTGACACCGTACAACGGGCGATATCGAAGCCTTCGCGCTTGAGTTGCCGCCAGATCTTGCGCACGCCATAGACGCGGAAGTTCTCATCGAAGACGCGCCGGACCTCGATCTTCAGGATGACATCCTGCCTGGCGCGCGCCGACAGCTTGGCGGGATCACGCCGTTTGGCGACATGGGCATGATAGGTCGAGGGGGCGATCGACAGAACCTTGCAGATCGGCTCGACCCCATGCGCCGCGCGATGATCGTCGATGAAGGCGATCATGGCTTGGACCGGCGGTCGAGCTCCGCCGTCGCAAAATAAGCGCTTGCCTTGCGCAGAATCTCATTGGCTTGCCGAAGCTCGCGGTTCTCACGCTCAAGCGCCTTCAGCTTCTCCGCCACGTCCGTTGGGACGCCTGCTCGCTTGCCGCTGTCGATCTCCGCCTTCTTCACCCATTCCAGCAGGGTATGGCCGGAACAGCCAATCTTGGGGGCTATCGCCTCAATCGCAGCCCAGCGGGACGGATACTCGCTGCCGTGATCCAAAACCATTCGAACCGCTCGGGCCCGAACCTCCGGTGAAAACTTGTTCGTCGTCTTGCTTGTCATGGCTCCATCCTCTCAGGAGTTGGAGCCTCCGGCAAACCCGGGGCGGTTCAGATCCCGGTCATCCACCACGCTATGGAACGGAATCGCGATGGGCGGCTTGTTTAGCACAGAGAGGAAGCGCGATGTTGAAATGGGCACTAGTGTTCTTCGTCATTTCGTTGGTTGCCGGCTTCTTTGGCTTTTCCGGCGTATCTGCTGGTGCCGCTACAATTGCAAGGTGGTTATTCTTTGCGGCGGTGGCGATATTCGTAGTCTTTCTGGTTATGGGAATTCTCGCCGGTGAAGTGCTTTTTTAATGATGCTGCCAGACCGGGGCGTTCCTTAAAACCATTACCTCTTCTTCCTTCGTTCAGGAGTGGCGGAAGACTCTAGCCCTCTTCCGCCCAAACAGAAAAGGGCCTCGTATGAAAACTCATATCATCTTACTAACTGCCGCAGCGTTTTCAGCAGTTTCACCGCTTGCGAATGCTCAGACGCCGGCTCCCGCTACGACGCCGGGGTCCGACGCGGGAGCGGCGACGGGTGCGTCTCGGAGCGGCTTGCGAGTCGCTGACAAGGCTACTGTTGCGCTTAAGTTCGTCACCGTAAAATCGGCCGACTTGATGAGTTCCAAAATCATAGGCACGAACGTTTATAACGACCAGAACGAGTCTGTCGGAGAGATCGTTGATCTGGCTATTGAGAACGGCAAAACGATTACAGGGGTCGTTGTCAGTGTGGGTGGCTTCCTCGGCATGGGAGAAAGCTATGTTGTTCTTGATCCGTCGACTGTGGTGTTGAATCGAAGGGACGACACCTGGAAGGCTTTTGTCAACACGTCCAAAGATAACCTGAAAGACGCGCCCAAATTCAAATACAGCAAGAACAAAAGCTGACGGGCTCTCGATCGACATAATTTGATGTGTCCGCGCAGCGCAGCCTCGGCCAGCATTGTCGCTGCGTTTCTGATGCAAGCGGAACTTTTCAGCACTCGTTCGGCACTCGAAGGCGTAGAGCCTCAACTACACTGAGGCATACGTCTTCGCGCGCCGCGACTACTACAACGCGCCCGATAGTCTTTAGAACTTTTTCAATTTGTCCACGAGTGGACGAGGGGGCTGTGCGCCGCTGCTGACCTACTGCACAAGCGCAGTACGGCACCGACCTTCCCTTGGTTTCAAACGCTTAGCCTCGATAAAGCGAGCCTTAGCGGATGTGGTTCATGGCTAAACCTCTTGCAACGTCTGCCATTCTTATTTTCTTTCTGCTCAGCACCGGAACACTAGTGCCATCGCAGACGTCTTTCTCGCCATCGGCAGAATCACCGGCAATAGAGCCGACGGTTACATCGAAAACACCCGTTAACGTCGCTCCGGCGGCGAATGATCGTGACATTTCCCGGCGTCTCGAAGGCATCCTCAAGTCAACCGGGTGGTTCGAAGCGCCACGGGTATCCGTTCGAGACGGTGTTGTGTCCTTAGATGGAACTACAAATACGCAAGAACATAAGAATTGGGCGGGGGATCTTGCTGAAAAGACGCAGGATGTCGTAGCGGTAGTCAATCGGCTCAAAGTCCAATGAGGTGGACCCGCTTGGTGAGACAGTTTGGCGGCCTGGCTAAGGTGGATCGGGTTCGTTTCTACGCCGCCAATTGCTCCGTCATTTCCGCCATAGCATGGACTTCGTCGGGCGTCCTGCCGGCGAAGGTCGAGTGCGGGCGTCGCCGGTTGTAATAGTCTATCCAGGAGCCGATGCCGCAGCGGGCTTGGCTTCCCGTTTCGAATGTGCTGAGGAAGACGCACTCATATTTGAGGCTGCGCCACAGTCGTTCGATGAAGACGTTGTCCATCCAGCGGCCGCGCCCGTCCATGGAGATGCGGATGCCGGCATCCTTCAGCGTCGTCGTGAAGGCGAAGCTAGTGAACTGCGAGCCTTGGTCGGTGTTGAAGATGTCGGGCCTGCCATGGCAGGCGATCGCCTCTTCGAGAGCGGCAACACAGAAGTCGGCATCCATCGTGTTCGACAACCGCCAGGCCAGGACCTTGCGGCTGAACCAGTCCATGATGGCCACGAGGTAAAGGAAGCCGCGCCGCATCGGGATATAGGTCACATCGGCACACCAAACGTGATCCGGCCGCTCGATCGCCAGGTGCCGCAGCAGGTAGGGATAGATGCGATGCTGCGGATGCGGCTCGCTGGTTCTCGGCGCCTGGTAGATCGGCGACAGACCGATCTTGCGCATCAGCCGCCGGACCCGCTTGCGACCCACGCACCAGCCCTGACGCCGCAGATGCCGGGCCATCTGCCGGGAGCCATACCAGGGCGTCTCCATGAAGGCCTCGTCGATGGTGCGCATCAGTTCGAGGTTCTCGGGCGTCTCGCCGGCGGGCTGTCGGTAGAACGACGCCCGCGAGATCGAGACCAGTTCGCACTGGCGGCGGATCGAGAGCCGGTTGTGATCGGGGTCAATCATCATTCTCCTCCGATCCAGGCTCAGCGATCGAAGGCCTTGGCCAAAAAATCCCGCTCAACGACAAGCTGGCCAATCTTGGCGTGCAGCTTGGTCACCTCGGCTTCCCGGCCGACCTGCGCATCAGCAGCCTTGTCGTCGAACGTCTTGGCCAGGTTCTCGATGGCCTGCCGTTTCCACTGCGTAATCTGGTTCGGATGAAGCTGGTGCTTTGTCGCCAGTTCCGAAATCGTCCGCTCGCCACGGATCGCCTCAAGCGCAACCTTGGCCTTGAACTCAGCCGTAAATCGTCTGCGTGTCTTCATACCGGATCGTCCTTTTCATCGGGCGATCCACCTTATGCCCCTGTCTCAGAAACCGGCACCACCTCACAAACCGATGTAGGCGCGACGTTTAAAAAAGCAAACGCAGAATTCAGAGGACTTTACCAGCAAGTCGTTCAATCATGGCCGCTCATTGTTCTCTCAATCTGCATAATAGCCATCGCGTGGCTTCTCGCCAAGTTGGTAGCGCTGCTTGCGCGTCACTTCCTCTCTCGCCGTGTTACCTCGCCACTTTTGCTCACGGTAATGGCGCGAGCTTTCTCCGTCCCAGTATTTCTTGTCGGCGTCTACTTTATTCTTCAGGTGGCGGGACTCACACGGTTGGCTCTTACTGTTCTGGGAGGAACGGGCCTTATCGGTATAATAATTGGATTCGCCTTCCGCGACATCGCTGAAAACTTCCTTGCCAGCCTCCTGCTCAGCATCCGAAACCCCTTCCGAAGCGGCGACCTCGTTGAAGTCGCCGGACACGCGGGAATTGTTCAAAACCTGAATACACGAACAACCATCCTGCTCACGCTTAATGGAAGTCACGTGCAGATTCCAAATGCAATCGTGTACAAAAACACCATCGAAAACTTCAGTAGCAATCCGACTCGTCGTGCGACCTTCACCATTGGCATCGGCTATGAGTCGTCGGCAGCTCAAGCTCAGAAGCTAGTTTCTCAAGTTCTACATGAGCATCCCGCTGTGTTAGATGCTCCCGAGCCGCTTGTGCTGGTGGAGGAGCTCGGTGCCGCGACTGTCAATATCCGCATCACCTATTGGTTCGATAGCGCCACCCATGCCCCCGAGAAAATTACTTCGGCGCTCCTACGACAAACGAAGAACATACTGAATGAAGGCGGGATCGTCCTTCCTGATCCTGCTCGAGAAGTTGTCTTTCCAAGAAGCGTACCCGTCACGTTCCCTAAAAGCAGCATAGAAGGGGGGGTACGATCTCATTCTGATTCCATCATGCACGGAGAAGCGCTGCGGGGAGATGATGCCAGGAACGCCACCGAGGGCGAAGGCGACTTGTCCAGTGAAACAAAGGACATTCGCGAGCAGTCCGAAAAGATTGCCCGGGAAACCAACGTAAATCTCTTGAAGAATTAAGCTCGAAAGTTCGACCGGTAGTATTGTCCGTTCGCGCCACGAGCGCATGATCCCGCGAATGCGGCCGCCGCACGTCACGCCTTTTTGTTTCGCTAAAATCGGCTTTCTTTCGGAACCATACGTGGGCTCTTTGATTGGTCTTTCGTCCCCACGTTGTGCCAGTGCTCCATTAAAACAAATCTTACTGAAGGAAAACACGATGAAAACCACCCTTGCGGCAGTTGCATTCGCGACAATGTCCATATCGCCGGTGCTGGCCCAATCCTCGCCAAGTCCTCAAGAAAAGAGTACCAGTGCCGAAGTTAATTCACGGAAAACAGCCGCTCATAAGATCAAGCATCAGTTAGAACAGGCAGGCTTCTCCGATATCAAGTTTCTCGCAAAAACCTTTGTGGTTCAGGCGAAGTCACAAGACGGCGACGAGGTGCTTATGACGTTTGGACCACATGGCCAAGCGGTTTCTGAGGCAATCCACTCCACGGGTTCTTCTTCGGATAACAGCCCGTCTACGAGCTCCCAAAACGGATCGCGTTGAAAGGTGTAAATCGGGCGGACAGTCACTTTCTGCTTCTACTGCTCCGTTCGAGTTTTGCCGTCTGTTAGTCGGAACGTGGTTACCGACTTGGTCGATACAGTCCCGCGCCCGGATCACAGTATCCAAGTCTGATCGTGGAACTCGAGGTTTATGGGAGCGTCGCGTTGATGCCACCCGGAGGTTACGCGACGGGCGAATTCAGAGAGGCTTCTTGCTCTTGCACAGGCAGTGCGGTCGTTCCGTCTACCGCAAACCGTCGACGCAGGAGGCCGAAATCTCGCCGAAGCTCCATCGGAAACCGCTACGGATCACAGACTGCGATGAATTCGAATACCCTTGGGCAACGAGTGCCTATCGTCACCGGCGCGTCGTCCGGCATCGGGCGGGCCACCGCGATAGCACTCGCGCCGGCGGGCGCAACGGTCATCGTAAACCATTTCCCGTCGGAGGACTCTCGCATTGACGCTGAATCCCTCGTCCAAGAGATCGGTGATGCCGGCGGGCGCGCCATCGCGATCGCTGCGGACATCAGCAGCGAAGATCAGGTTGAAGCCATGTTCGCCGAGACGCTCAATCGGTTCGGCAAGCTCGACATCCTGATCAACAATGCCGGTATTGAGCGGCCTGCACCAGTTCAGGACATGACACTTGCTAATTGGCAGGCGGTCATCGATGTCAACCTGACCGGCCAGTTCTTATGCTCGCGTGAGGCGGCGCGCGCATTCCTGAACCATAAGAGCAGCGAGCGGACTTCCGGCGCCATCGGCACGATCATCTTCGTGAGTTCGGTACACGCGATTATTCCCTGGGCCTTTCAGACAAACTATGCGGCCTCGAAGGGGGGCGTCTCTCTCCTTATGCGATCGCTCGCCCAAGAGCTGGCACCGATGAAGATACGGGTGAACTCGGTAGCGCCCGGCGCAATCCGAACGCCGATCAATCACGAGGCTTGGACGAGCGATGAGAAAATGGCCCAACTACCGAAACTCATTCCTTATGGGCGCATCGGTGAGCCTGAGACGTCGGCCGGGCCATCGTCTGGCTTGCGTCCGACGCGTCCGACTACGTCACGGGTAGGGCACTCATTATTGATGGTGGCATGACGCTCTATCCCGCGTTCCGCGGCCAAGGCTGAGAAAGGGAAGATCGGGCATGTCGAAGCCTATCGAGGACTATGGCATCATCGGGAACATGATTTCCGCAGCGCTCGTGAGCCGCGACGGGTCAATTGATTGGCTTTGCTTGCCGCGCTTCGACTCCGCTGCGTGCTTTGCTGCCCTTCTGGGCAACCCCGAGCATGGCCGTTGGCTTTTGACGCCTGAGGATCCCGCCTGCCGCATCAGCCGGCGCTACGTCCCCGGAACCGCGGTGCTTGAGAGTCGCTTCGAGACTGCGACAGGGTGCTGCACGCTTACTGACTTCATGCCTCTTACTCATGATGAAGAGAAAGTCGACGTCGTGCGCATCGTGCGTGGCATATCGGGCGAGGTCGCGATGAGCATGGAGCTGATCCTTCGTTTTAACTACGGGCAGGTCGTTCCCTGGGTACGACGCCGCGATTACGGCCTAAGCGCCGTCGCCGGCCCCGACGCGGTCGAATTGCACACCGCCGTTGCCCTGGTGGGCCGGAACATGACAACGACGGCTCGTTTCACGATTCGGGAAAACGAGGAGGTGCCTTTCACGCTCTCCTATCATCGCTCCCACAAGATGCCGCACTTCGTTCCGGATAGTTCTGAGACCATGGACCGTACGATTTCGTGGTGGCAAGAATGGTCGAAACGATGTCTCTTTGACATCAAGCATCACGTATGGCGCGATGCGGTCATCCGCTCCCTCATCACACTTAAATTGCTGACTTTCGGACCGACTGGGGGCATCGTGGCTGCGCCCACGACGTCGCTTCCAGAAGCGATCGGCGGCAGCCGCAACTGGGATTATCGCTATTGCTGGCTGCGGGATTCGGCGCTCACTTTGTACGCGCTATTGAACGCGGGTTATCGTGAGGAGGCTGAGGCCTGGCGGCAATGGTTATTGCGCGCTGCTGCCGGGCGTCCTGAGCAGCTCCATATCATGTATGGCATCGCTGGCGAACGCTGGCTGCCAGAGAATGAGGTTCCCTGGCTGCCGGGCTATGAGGAGAGTTCCCCGGTCAGGATCGGCAACGAAGCAGTCGGCCAGATACAGCTCGACGTCTATGGCGAACTGATCGAAACGTTGCATGCTGCGCGGGAAGCTGAACTGGCGCCGCTGGCCGAAGCCTGGCGCTTGCAAAGCGTCCTTCTCGACCATCTTGAGACGATCTGGCGAAAGCCGGACAACGGCATATGGGAAGTACGGGGAGAACCGCGAGCCTTCACCCATTCCCGGCTGATGTGCTGGGTCGCCTTCGACCGCGCTATCAAGTCCGCCGAGCATTTCGGTTTGGATGGCCCGGTTGATCGCTGGCGGGAGCTTCGCGACATGATTCACGCTGATATTTGCGAAAACGGCTTTGATCCCCATCGCAATAGCTTTACGCAGCACTATGGCGGCAAGGCTTTGGATGCGAGCCTCCTGCTCATCCCACAGGTTGGTTTCCTCCCTGCCGACGACCCGCGCGTAATCGGCACGATCAGGGCCATCGAGCAGGACCTCATCTGCAATGGGTTCGTGCTGCGATATTCGACAGATCAGGTCGATGATGGGATCGGCGGCGAAGAAGGCGCGTTCCTCGCCTGCAGCTTTTGGCTGGCCGACGCCTATGTGATGCTCGGACGCATCGATGATGCGTCAAAACTCTTCGAGAGCCTTTTGGCCATTCGCAACGATCTCGGGCTGCTCGCAGAAGAATACGATCCCATTCGAAAGCGGCTCGTTGGCAACTTTCCGCAAGGCTTCTCCCATATCGGACTCATCAATACAGCCTTCAACCTGATCGATGCGAGCGGCCCGGCGCAGCAGCGCTCCAAGAGAGTCGCCCCGACAGATGGCCGAGCGCGGTGAGCGATTTCTAGCTGAACCGATTTGACTATCGGCCCCGATACAAAATTGACGATTGGGATGCTCAGCCCTGCCATCGAAAGAGCGCCGAACTGGGTGCCGAGTCTATTTCGTGAACAGGTAAGATATTGACGCTAACCCCACTCGTGCACTCCGAGCCGCGTCAGTGAAGCGACCGCAGTAAAGATGATCTTTAAAACGTTTGGAGAAAGCATGTCGAATTCAGCTATCAGAGGTGATACCCATGGCTTCGGTCGACGCATGTTTCGAAAATTTGTGCATCGGGCATCATATAACTTCATTCTGTCTTCCAAGCGAACCCGGAATGTGACGATCGGAGATCTTCGCTTAACCATACCTCCAGCGGTATTTCATCCGGGCATCTTCGTCACCAGTCGAATGTTTGCGAACTACGTACGCTGTCAAAGCTTCCGCGGCCCTCACGGTAGGCGAGATTGGTACAGGTTCTGGCATACTTGCGTTATCGGCGGCATGCGCGGGCGCAAGTAAAGTTGTCGCACTTGATATCAACCCGGCCGCTGTAGCAGCCGCAGCGACCAACGCGACGCAAAACCAAATGTCTCACATCGTAGAAGCGCGCCTCTCCGATCTTTTGAGCGCCGTTGAAATCGATGAGTGCTTCGATGTGATCATCAGCAGCCCTCCTTCATTTGCAGGTGAGCCAAAAGACATGATCGACCGAGCATGGCATGCGGGTGATGGCTATCGACACCTGGAAGGACTCTTCGGGCAATCCTACAGTCATCTTAAATCCCGTGGGGAGATGCTGATACTTCTTTCGTCAGATACAAATGTAGCCTTGTTTAAAGAGTGGGCCACAAACGTCGGATTTTCATGGCAGCAGGTTGCCAACAAATCCATTGGTGTTGAAACGTTTATGATCTTCCACTTATGCAAGTAATACTCCCGCTGGTCTTAAAATGCTGGGGCCGCCACCATCATTTGCGTACTTGTCGTTGGCTAATCCACCAAATGAGACCGCTGAGGGCGATGATCACAATCACGGCTCCCGTAATAAACACGCGCGACTGCTGCAGCCAGGCAAGGCTCGGGGTAGCTACGAACAAGGCTCCCCCGACAGCTGAGATTTGCCAAGCTCTGGCCTGCACCCCTGCGACGAAAGTTCCCAATGCCAGAAGCGTCATCATCGAGAGATCTGTTGCATTGACATTGAAGACGCCTTGAACCCCGGCGTTAAACATTAAAAAGATGGAGAGCAAGACCGCGCACCAATCCAATGTAAGCCTGAATACGAGATCCAGACGCTCGCGCGAAGTCACAAAATTGTTCCATCCAGATACAATCGACATGGCGGCAAACACCGGTGTTAGGGTAACCCAGTAAATTACAGGCAGCCGAAAAACCACGCCCGCTAGCACTAACAATAGCATCGAAATATAGGGCGTATCGTGGCGCAGCCAGCGAAGTAACACATGGCCCTGAACTTGGTCAGTCTCGGGGCTGGCTTCGGTTTTTCCCGACGTAGGCCAGTCCTCGGGATCCACAATAGCTGTAGGTTTGCTAATGGCATCTGTGGATGTCGCATCCGCTGCATCCGCCGACGCAGCGACACGATCGCTTTTGGCAGCATGGTCGCCGCCGAAGTTTCTCTCGTTTGCCGCCAAATTTATGCCCTTCAGTCCCGAACCCCCAAAAGAAAACGCGGAAGCGCTGAATCGTTCCGGCGTGCCGGCATTGGAGATCGGAAATCGCCTCCAATGGTCGTTGAGCCCCGATCGGAAATAGACAAGTTGTAAGCGGCCGCCTTGGCTTGCAGAGCCTGGCGAGCCGCTTCCGCGGCGCCGAGCCCGACTTAGTGCGCCATGCCACGGCCGGACTCGTCACAAGCGCTCATGCACCGGCGGCATGAATCGGCGCAAATCCGACAATGTTCGTGCATCCCGGCATGTTTTTCGCATTCCTCGGCGCAGAGCCGGCATGCTGCGGCGCAGGCATGAAGCATTCTGCGGATCATCTCCTCGTCAAAACCCGTCCGACGGGTCGCAATCCTGCCCGTGATGCTGCAGACGTCCGCGCAATCAAGGTTCAGTCGGATGCACTGAGTGAGCGATTTTACGTTGTCTTCCGCAAGACAGGCATCTGCGCAGGACGTGCAGGTCTGTGCGCAGGAGTAGCACTCCTCGATGCAACGAATAAGCGCGTCGTTGGTCTGTCCGCGCACTTGCGGGTGGGTGTTGATAATTTCTTGCACCTGCATGGAAATCTCCTTTTCTGGGTCTTTCGCCCTCCTCTTCAATGGGCGCGCAAAGAAAAGGTTTCCCTGCTGCTAGCGGGCTCCGGAACATCGAGCATCTTCTTCGGTTGGAGGCGCTAACGTTCGTTTCCTCAACTGGTGCAATGATTGGCGCCCCCATCCTCGTCACCTTGGTCGCAATATTAAGGGTGAAAGGCACAAGCAGGACATTCTGGGACACCCAACACTCACCTATCCGATAACACTGATGCGGTTAAGGCTGCCAGGATCTCGGATGAGCGCTCCGCCTGCTGTTCGAGTCGGCTCGTATAGCAACAAAAACCGGATCAAGAGCTTTTGAGCGTGAGTTCCGTCGCAGCGAAGAAAGAGCGGAACGGATCCTTGAGCGTTTCGATTGGTTTTTTCGCGGAGCGACTCAACGCGACCGGGTTGCAGCTGCTTCGCGGAGCTGAAATAGGCATCCTGTCTGGAATACAGGTGGTTTCGAGAGCTATATTTCAGATACGAAACCAACATTGGAGCGACTACTGATGAAAAACCCATTTGCAATGGCTGCCCTTGTCATCGGGCTGGCTTTTGGCTCGTCTTCCGCTTCGTTCGCTGGCAACGTCGACGGTGGTGCTCACCCACGAAGCGGCGTACCCACTGTCGGCGAGCAGGGAGCCAACACCGCCAGGGGCATAAGCAGAGACGATACGCCGCATTCCCGCAAAACAGGCAACTATAGGAAAAATCGGCACTATGGCCACTCCCGAGGTCGGCACTACGGCCACTCTCGTGGCCGGCACTATGGTCACTATGGCCATCGTCATTACCGCCCGCAATATAGAGGCTACGGCTACACTCCGCAGTATTATGGCGGTGGTTACGGGGGGCCATACTACGGCGGCAGAGGATATGGTTATGGTGGCCCGAGCGTAACGTTCGGCTTCGGCGGAGGAGGATACCGTTGGTAAGACAAAAGCCCGCAGCGATGCGGGCTTCTCCCTAAGCAGATGGCACGCCAGACTGAAAAGAAGGATGTGCAAGTGCGCCATGAAAATCGCCAGCTTCCTCCCTCGAAGCAAATTCCCGTTATAAAATGACGTTCGCAGGCTTGCGTTCGGATAAGGAGATTTCGCCGGACTGACCGGACGCCACGCTCATTCAGGCCGGTGGCAATTTCGGCCAGGCTCACGGCACCAGATTTGCGAACGGCGTCCAAGGCCGGCAACACTCCCCGCACAAACCGATAAACAGTTCGGTCCCGCTAACACAAAAGGCTCACCCCATTGCGAGTGAGTGAGCCTTCTGTGCGTCATGAGTACTTGAAGGATACCACCATTCACACCTAGTGCACCGTGTGAAGCCGGGAGCGCAATCGGGCGTTCTCATCACCGACGAATGCCAAGGGCCCGCGCGACGATGGCTGACAATGCAGCAGCCGGACTCGAGTTCAGTGCACTAGTGCGCACAGTCGGTCCCACTGCCGCCCTTCCGCACCCCTCTCCGAGGGATGCATCCTCCGGCCGCCGACCCTGCCGCAAATTGGGAACGATGGTCTGATTGGCGGATTAGTTTCGAAACCTAAAGGAGTGTTCTTTATGACCGATCCGGAAACCCGACCCAGTGTGGGCAAAGACGTGCACCAGGACCCGGCAGGCGACAGCCCGCCGCCCGCTCCCGATAACATGCGCCCCTCCAGCAACTTGGTTTCCAGCGACAAGTACAACGGGAAAGCCGTCTACGGTGCCGAGGACAAGAAAGTAGGCGCGATCGAATCCGTCATGGTCGATAAGTCTAGCGGCGAGCCCGCTTACGCCGTGCTCAGCATCGGCGGCATTCTCGGCATGGGCGCCGAGCATTACCCGGTGCCTTGGCGGCTGCTCCGATTCGACTCCGAGCTGGACGGCTACCGCAGCGACATCAGCGGCAACCGGCTGAAGGGCTATCCGAAGAGCGTGTTCGGCAGCTCGGGCTCCGAGCTGTTCGACTGGACCGCGGAACGCGCGGAGCTCGATTCTTATTACGCCAACATCGATACCGTAACGACGAAGGAAGGCGAGGAGAATCCTTTGACGCGAAGCACCGGCTGACCCGGCAGGTCACCAGGCGCCGCGTAAGGTCCCAGGACGCACGAAAGTCACGCTCGACGACAAAGGCCCCTCGGCGGGGCCTTTGGCGCGTCTCGCGGGCGAGGGCCTATGCGTCGGGGGCCGCTCGCAGGAACTTGTCGCCCGCCATGATGCCTCCCGTGATGAAGCCTATCAGCGCTGAGAGGCCAGGAATGCGAGCGCAGTCCGCAGCTCGGTCCAGCTCTGGATGCCGGTCAGGCTGGTGAGGGAGGAGGCGCTGGGAACGCGCCGGCGATGGCCTCCGCGCGCGAACCGCATGAGCACGGACTCGCCAGCTTGGGCTTGTAGTTCTGCTTCACCAGCACGTTCTTGCCGTGGCAGAGCAGATGCGGGCGTAGCATGTCCTGTCGCCCATGCGCACCGAACCGATGGAGACGAGCGATATCTGGTTGCCGCCGCCGTTCGCCTCATACAACACGCTCTCGACGCGAAGGCCGTCGACAGAGCAGTAAATAGGAAACTGCGTCTGGTACGCGATATCGCCGAAGCGCCCGACGTTCGCATCGATGCATTATGCCGCCTGAAGCTGGGGTCGTTGAACTGGCTGGAATAGGCTTCGACAGCAACGCGGCATTATAACCACAATCGGGTATGTTGATATGAGATGCGCCGGGCTAGAGCATTTTCCGACCGGAATGAATCGTTTGGGATTCCCAAAACGGCGCGAGTCAGCTTCAAGCTGCATGCTGGCGAAGGAGGTCAGCATGCATGGCTAAGGCGCTTTCCGTTGATCTTCGTCAAAGGGTGGTCGCCGCGATTGATGGTGGCTTGTCCTGTCGACAGGCCGCCGAGCATTTTGGTGTCAGCGCGGCCAGCGCGATCCGCTGGCGCGGTCGCCTCAAAGAAGCTGGCGACATCGTTCCTAAACGCCAGGGGGGACCGCAGATCGCAGCGCATCGAAACATACTCACAATTGATTTTGGACGCGGTGGCAGTGAAGCCGGATATCACGCTCGCCGAGTTGCGAGACCTGTTGAAACGTCGTGGGATATCGGCCGGCATTGCTTCGCTCTGGCGTTTCTTCCAGCGCAGAAAGATCACACTTAAAAAAAGACAGCGCACGCCGCCGAGCAACGGCGCAGCGATATAAATGCCGCGCGAGAGGACTGGTTCGAAGGGCAAATCGATCTCGACCCTGAGCGCCTCGTCTTCATCGACGAAACCAGCGCCAACACCAAAATGGCGCGGCTTTACGGGCGCTCGCCACGCGGCGAGCGATGCCGTGCCGCCGTCCCACACGGACATTGGAAGACGACAACATTCACCGCTGGATTGCGCTCCGACGGTCTGATCGCTCCGCTTGTTCTGGACGGCCCCATGGATGGCGAGGCTTTCCTGGCCTATGTCGAACAATTACTCGCGCCTTCGCTACGGCCGGGCGACACCGTCATCATGGACATGTGTGGACGCCCCCGTTGGTGCAAGAAGAACCTTTTCGAACAGCACAGAGCGTGGTCGGGTGCTGACATGTGTCCGGCCTCTGATGCAGCTATCACATGCCGCGGGCCCGTATGGGAGTTCGCGGAACGGGTCCAATTCAACTTGGCGCGCTCGAGGCGCATGTCCATGATCTGGTTCTCCCGCTCCCGTCTCGTGACCGTAGCGCCATACTCTCCGTTCGACCTTCTCACACCTTGGCAGCCTGCTCGAGGAGCAGACTATCCTGCTACGGCCGGCATTCGATAAGTTCCGCCTTGAGCCATCAATGCCCACACGATGCGTGCGGTCTTGTTGGCCAGGGCGACGATTACCAGCATGGGTGGCTTGCGCTCAAGCATTCGAGAGAGCCAGGAATCCCTTGTCGATCCCTTCCGCATGGCCCAGCGAACGGCGGCGCTCGCCCCGATGATTAGCAGCCGCCGCAGGGTTCGTTCACCCATGCGGGACGTCTCACCGAGCTTCTGCTTGCCGCCTGAGGAGCGTTGCAGCGGCGTGAGGCCGAGCCACGCCGCGAAGTCGCGACCTCTCTTAAAGGTTGTCGCCGACGGGGCCAGCGCAGCAAGTGCCGTTGCCGTGATCGGTCCTATGCCGGGAATGGTCATCAATCGCCTGGCTTCTGCATCCTCCCTGGCGCGCCGGGCGATCTCGCGGTCGAGCACGGCCACTTTCTCACCCAGCGACCGCAACTGCGCAACGAGCAGGGACAGGATCGGGCGCGCTGCTTCAGGGACGGCGTTATCTTCGTCCTCAATCGCCGCGACAAGCCTGGCGGCATGGAAGAGACCCTGTGCAGCCACGAGTCCGAATTCGGCAAGATGACCCCGTATTGCATTGATCGTCTGGGTCCGCTGACGAACCATAAGATCGCGAACGCGGAACACCATTGCCGCGGCCTGTTGCTCTTCGCTCTTTGCCGCTACGAACCGCATGGTAGGAAGCGGCGATTGTAGCGGCGATCCTTGCCGACGAAGATCGTCTCTACCGCCGTCTTCATGTTGTCGTAGATGCCGCGGCTGCAGGTACCCTTGAACAGTGCGAACGCCCGGTCGTGGGCGTCGAATACCATCTCCTGCGTCTCCCGCGGATAGGCCCGCACGAACAGCATGCGGCTGTGGCACAGCCGGACATGAGCGACCTTCACGATCGCCGTCACGCCGTTGAGGAGAACGATCTCATGGCTCCAGTCGAACTGGTAGGCTTCGCCCGCCGCAAAGCTCGAGCCCGAGAGCGGCGGCAAGGATGTCTTCGTGCACATCTCGGCAGTCGAGCGGGCAGGCCTGAGCTCGCTCAGTGAAGGCGACAAAGTGAGCCACGAGGTCGTCCAAAACCGCGGCAAGGAAAGCGCCGAGACCTACGCGTCGGCTGATCATTGACCCGGTGAGCTGAGCCGGATTTATGCTCGCTCGCGATGTGGATGGCCCGCAGCAATGCTCCGGGCCATTTGCTTTTTCTGGTGCCGATGCCGTCAGCGATCCTCACCAGTCCTAAGCTGCAATCGCGCGCTCCACGGAACGTAGACGGAAAGGTTTTCCACCCGGTGGATCGCGAGGGGAGTAATCGAGCTCACGTAATGCCTCGAGGATTTCGTCGATCCTGACCGGGAGCTTCTCCCGAGGACCCCATCGTAAAGAGGGGCAAGATCTGATTGCCGAGACATCGGAAGCCCACGACGCGAGGATGGCGCGCTTCTCAGCGATCGATAGAGAGGGATCAGCCACGATGTTTTTCGGATGATCGAAAGCCTTTCGAGGATGAAGAAGCCCATTGAGATTAAGAACATTGTCATAGGCGGTCGTCGGCCGCATGGTTGCCTCCATTCTTAGACGAGTACTGGTGCCGCGCGCTGTGATGCGCGCGGCACCTCTAAACAATGACAAGATTTAGGCCGCATTGGCCTCGATCTTCTGCACATTTGCGTTGGCTGGTGGTGCGCCACTAATGGCGATCCGACGCGGTTTCATAGCCTCGGGGATTTCTCGAACCAATTCGATCTGGAGCAGGCCATTATCGAAGGTCGCACCCTTTACCTGAACGTAATCAGCCAAGCTGAATTGCCGTTTGAACTGGCGAGTGGAGATGCCGCGATACAGGTACTCTCGCTTTGTTTGTTCGACCTTGGTGCCTTCGAAGGTGACAACGTTCTGCTCGGCGGTGATGGAAATCTCTTCAGGCGAGAAGCCGGTAGGAACTGCCTGTCGCTTTCGGCGTTACAGGGGTGATGGAAACGGAACCTCATCAAAAGACACGGCCGCCTGCCGTGGCCCAACATCCGGGCACGCTCTTGCGCGAGCAGGTGTTGCCGGGTTTGCATTTGTCTATCAGTCAGGCAGCGCGAGACCTTGGCGTCGCTCGTCAAACTCTCCACCGCATTCTTGCCGGAGAAGCTGCCATCACCCCGGCGATGGCGGCGCGCTTGGAACAGCTTTGCGGCGTATCTTCTGTCTTTTGGCTGCGCTGCCAGAATCGTCACGATCTGCAACGCGCGAGGAAGGAACTTGACGCTGTCTTAAGGCACATCCCGCTGCATCCTCTCTCCGAGACAATCGTCAAGAAGATCGGAGCTTATGATGGACGTTAAGACAAAACTGATAGATCGGGCCCGGACGGGTGTACCTGGACTTGATGATGTCTTAGGGGGCGGCCTCACCACCGGGCATGTATTTTTGCTCGAGGGGAACCCCGGAACAGGCAAAACGACTATTGCGCTCCGCTTTCTTCTGGAAGGTGCGGCGGCGGGCGAGCGGTGCCTCTACATCACTCTTTCGGAGACCGAGCACGAGCTGCGAAACGGTGCCGCTTCGCATGGCTGGACCGTCGATGGCAATATCGAGGTGTTCGAGCTCGCCCCGGCTGAGAGCTTGCTCGATGCGGACCAGCAGCAGACTCTGCTTTACTCCTCCGACATCGAACTCGGCGAGACCACGACGTCTCTTCTTAGAGAGTTTGAGCGCGTAAAACCAGGCCGTGTCGTTTTGGATAGTCTGTCAGAAATTCGGTTGTTGGCACAAAGCTCTCTGCGTTATCGACGGCAGATTCTCGCCCTTAAGCATTACTTCTCGCGGCATGGCACGACCGTCCTGTTGCTCGATGATCGAACCACCGAAGCGTCAGACAAAACGGCGCACAGCGTCGTACATGGCGTCATCCTGCTTGAGGAACTAACGCCGAACTACGGCGCCGAGCGACGCCGCCTTCGAGTTTCCAAATACCGCGGACAGACGTTCCGTGGCGGTTACCATGATTTTGTGATCAGGAAGGGCGGCGTCACTGTCTTCCCCAGGTTAGTGGCGTCCGAACATCGGACGGGCTTCGTGCGGCGCCAGATCAAGAGCGACGTTCCGGAGCTCGATGCCCTTCTTGGCGGGGGCATCGAGCAAGGATCGAGCATTTTGATATTAGGCCCCGCCGGCACGGGAAAGAGCACCTTTGGACTCCAATTTGTGACTGCCGCGTGCCAGCGCGGTGAAAAAGCAGCGATATTCATCTTTGACGAAGAGCTTACTCTACTGTTCGAGCGAGCGAAGGTTATGGGGTTCGCGCTGGAGGAACTACGCGACGCGGGCCTGCTTCATATTGAGCAGCTCGATACCGCGGAATTGTCGCCGGGCGAGTTCGCTCAGCGGGTGCGTGACCGGGTTGACCAGGCGCAAGCAAAAACAGTCTTAATCGACAGCCTCAATGGGTATCGGGCGGCGATGCCGGAGGAAAATTCGCTCGTCCTGCATATCCATGAATTGATCCAATACCTGAACCGGCAGGGGGCGAACACGTTTCTAACCGTGGCGCAACACGGGCTCGTCGGCGATATGAAAGCGCCGGTCGATGTCACCTACCTTGCCGATACCGTCATCCTGCTGCGCTATTTCGAGGCATCGGGAAGGGTGCGCCGCGCGGTGTCGATCATAAAAAAGAGGACCGGAAGACACGAGGAGACGATCAGAGAATTCCATATTAGCGTGAGCGGCCTCAGATTGGGCGAGCCTCTTGATCAATTTCAAGGAATTCTCCGGGGTGTCCCGACATTTGTCGGAGGGGGGCCGCTTCTATCCAAACCAGCTGCGGGTGATGGTCATTCCTAATTCGGCTACCACCAGAGCGGTGATCTTTGCCCCGTACGGCCGGGACGCAACGATCGTGCGTACTCTCTTGGAAGGGGCTGGAATCCGTTCGATTGTTTGTGCACATCCGCTGGAGTTCGAGAGCAGTCTGGATGAGGACGCCTGCTTCGCCCTGGTCACGGAGGAAGCTTTGCGGCTCACCGATCTGCACGGAATCCGGACGCGCCTTTCAGCGCAGCCGGCCTGGTCGGACTTGCCGTTCATCATTTTGACCCAGCGCAATCCCGCATCAGAACCTAGCTCCGATGCAACGGTGCTCTATGAGATCGCCACCAATGTCACGCTCCTGGAGCGGCCATTCCGGCCCGCGACATTTGTTAGCGTCGCCCGGACGGCATTCAAAGGCCGCCGGCGGCAGTTCCAGGCGCGTAATCTCATCGAGGAACTCCACGAGGGCGAGGAGCGTCTGCGCACCGCCCTTCTCGCAGGCCATCTCGGCACGTGGGAACTGGATGCGACCGATCGGAAGCTGACCGCGTCGGCAGCCTTTAAGGCAATTTTCGGCTGCGTTTCGAACGATACTTTCTCCTACGAAGACCTGCTCAACAGCATCCACGATGACGATCGGGAGCGCATAAGAGAGATTCTGCGTATCACGGCCGAGACGGGTGCCGATTGTGCCGTCGAGTTCCGAAATGTATGGCCGGACGGCAGCATTTATTGGGCTGAATTCAGAGCACGCCTGGTACGCGACAGGGAGGGCCGCCATCCACGTCTGGTCGGGGTAGCGTCAGACATCACCCACCGAAAGTCAAACCAGGAACACATGACCAAGCTCAACGAGATGCTTGAGGAACGTGTCGCCGCGAGGACCGCCGAATTGAGGGAGGCGCACGCCACCGTGCTTTCTGAAATCGCCCAAAGAGAGCGGGCGGAAGAGCAACTCCGGCAGGCCCAAAAGATGGAAATGATCGGCCAACTGACTGGCGGGGTTGCTCACGATTTCAACAACCTTCTGATGGCGGTGCTGGGCAACCTCGATTTGCTACGCAAGCACATACCAGATGACCCAAGGACCGCGCGTCTCATCAAGGGCGCATTGCAGGGAGCGCAACGGGGAGCGGCGCTGACTCAACGTCTGCTCGCCTTCGCCCGGCGGCAGGACCTAAAGGTTGAACCAAAAAATTTAGTAGATCTCGTCCGTGGGGCTGCCGATTTGATTGAGCGCTCAGCCGGTGCTCACATTGAACTGCGTTACAATCTTCCCCCAGATCTTCCGCTAGCTTTGGTGGACGCCAATCAGATCGAGCTCGCTGTACTGAATCTGGTTGTCAACGCCCGCGATGCCATGCCTGACGGTGGTGTCCTGTCGATCGCGGTTGATCATGTAAAAGTTCCGAAAACCACCGACCTTCCAGCAGGGCATTACGTGCGCTTAGTCGTGGGCGACACTGGACATGGAATGGATGCTGATACGATAGAGAAGGCGACGGAGCCGTTTTTCTCGACGAAAGGGGTTGGAAAAGGCACAGGTTTAGGGCTCTCGATGGTCCATGGATTGGCGTTACAGCTCAATGGTGCGCTACGGCTGACGAGCGAGGTCGGCGTCGGCACCAAAGCGGAGTTGTGGCTGCCGGTCACCACCCTGATCGCTGCTGAAGAGAAACCGACAGAGCCCGGGTCGGATGGAGAGGCGGCGGAGAAGATAACCATTCTTGTCGTTGACGACGACGCTCTCATCGCCATGAGCACCGTCGATATGCTTGAAGATCTTGGTCACGAGGTCATTGAAGCTAATTCAGGCGACCGCGCGCTGGAAATTCTCCGACAAAACCGAACCATTGACCTCCTTGTGACGGATTATTCGATGCCACGGATGAATGGCGCGCAGCTCGCCGCTGCCGCTCGGCAAATTCGCCCTGAGCTTCCCGTGCTATTAGCGACCGGATACGCGGAGCTGCCGACAGGGTCAGTTAACGACTTGCCGAAGATTGGCAAACCCTATCAGCAGGATCAGCTTTCAACGGAAATCAAGAGGGTGATGAAACAGAGTGCTGAGTCGCAGAGCCTCCCGTGCACGAGCTGAAAGCTCAAGAGTTAACACCGTTCTCCTCTCAGTCAGCTCTTCGAGGAACCCGTCGATCCACCTCACAGTAAGATCTCTATCGCAACCGGAACGAATACCTATACAGGCGCATCAGTAACTCAATCCGGAGCCAGCTCGGCTCGTTCAAAGTTTTTCCTCCACCATCTTCCATAGTGTTCAGTCGAGCATTCGACCCCGCGGCGTAGGCTCACTGGCGGCACAAGAACATTGATACACTGAAGCCGCTGAGTACCCCCTGCCGTTCACATTCCTAACCGCGGTCTTCAGATCTACAGCGATTGCGCCGGCCGCAACGGGCCATCACCATTAAGGCAACAACGCCGGCCCGCCGAACCCGTTAAATTGCCCAACCGCTCCGTGAGCTCTGCATGAGCGGGCAACTCATAAGACGGGACGCATTTCGGATGCGCACTGGACCGATCCAGCGTTTAGACGCTCGACCTTTGAGTTCAAAATTGAAAGCGGGAGTGTCAGCGTATTTGACGGCCCAAGCGTCCGAAAACGCACAGTTGTTGCCCGTCAGCCAAGCCATCACATTGTTCGACTAAACACCTAAGTACGAATTTTTTTAGATGTGCTGCTGTGGGCTCTTGGAACATTGACAGTAACCGACTGGACATGCGCTTATTGGTAGAATTACCCGAGCAAGAGCGCACGCGCTCTGGAACTCTTCTGCTGATCCGCATTATTGCGGCGCGGAATTGGAAGCGCTGGTAAACCATGATGCAACAAGACAATACGACGACATCCGATCGCCTACTCTGGTCAGAAGCCGACCGTGTGGCGGCGTTGGAAAGTTTCGCCATCCTGGATACGCCACGCGAGGAGGAGTTCGACGATATTGTCCGCCTTGCGGCCGAGATATTCGGTACCCCCGTCGCTCTTGTGAATTTGATTGCCCCAGACCGTCAATGGTTCAAGGCCGAGTGTGGGATAGGCACGCGCGAACTTCCTTTGGATGTCTCGAGCGCCTACGCCATTTTGCAGAATGACCTTCTAGTAGTGCCCGATACGAGCAGCGATCCCCGGTTCGCCAGTAATCCCCTCATGGCGGTCCACGATGGATTGCGCTTTTACGCGGGTGCTCTGCTACGCACCACCCAGGCACTCCCCATCGGGACGGTCTGCGTTCTCGACCGAAATCCTAGACCGGATGGGATCACGCGCCGTCAACGGCTCGTGCTCGACTTGCTAGCGCGGCAGGTGATGACCCAGCTCGAACTACGCAAGACGTCGGCAGAGCAGAAAGCGCGCGCCCAAGATTTGAGGATCGAGGTCCAGCAGCGGCTGGATGCTGAGATCGCGTTGCGCGATGTCGAGGAACGCCTGCGTCTCTCCAACCGCGCGACCAACGATGCGATCTGGGATTGGGATATTTCCACCGACCACGTGGTCTGGAATGAGGCTCTCGAAACGGCCTACGGGCACGCCCCGGACAGTGTGACGCCCACCGGGGAGTGGTGGATCACACATATCCATCCCGCTGACCGCGAACGCATCGTTCAGAGCATCCATGCCGCGTTGGACGGCTCGGCAAAGAGCTGGGAGGATGAGTATCGTTTTCTCCGCGCCGATGCAGGTTATGCCAGCGTCCTGGATCGCGGGCACATCATCCGCAATGAAGATGGCCTTGCCATACGCATGATCGGGGCGATGCTGGATCTCACCGAGCGCAAGCGCACTCGGGCAGAGCTCGCCGTCAATGAAGAACGCCTTCGTTTAGCGACTCAGGCAGCCGAGGTAGGCTTCTGGGAGGTTGACGTTATCCATGACGTCCCCATCTGCCCTCCCATCGTCAAACAGATGTTCGGCATCTCGCCGCGGGCACCCGCCTCCATGATCGATTTCTACAATGGGCTTCACCCCGACGACCGGGCCAGGATATTCGAAGCATTTGCCGGCGCCTGCGATCCTGGGAGGCGCGCGTTATACGATGTCGAGTATCGGACCATAGGCAAAGAGGACGGCCTGATTCGGTGGGTTGCAGCCAAGGGCCGTGGCATTTTCGATTCAAATGGCGCGTGCATCCGTGTCGTTGGCACCGCGATCGATGTAACCGGAAGAAAACGCGCCGAAGCCGAATTGTGCGCGCTCAACGAAAATCTCGAACGGCGCGTCGGGGAAGTGATCGCGGAGCGCGAGCAAGCCGAAGATGCCTTGCGGCAAGCCCAGAAGATGGAAGCGGTTGGACAACTTACCGGGGGCATCGCGCACGACTTTAATAACATGCTCGCCGTCGTCATGGGCTCTCTGGAAATACTAGGCAGGCAAGTGGGGACGTCCGATACGCGCGCAGCCCGTTATATTGAATTGGCGAAAGAGGGTGCGCAGCGTGCAGCAACGCTGACCCAGCGATTATTGGCCTTTTCCCGCCAGCAGCCCCTCAATCCTGAAGCTCTGGACCTAAACAAGCTTGTACCTGGTATGTCCGAACTTCTGCGCCATTCTTTGGGGACAGACATTCACTACGAAACCGTACTCGCTGCCGGGCTCTGGCGAGCGCATGTCGATCGCAATCAGCTTGAAAGCGCGATTCTCAACCTGGCCGTCAACGCGCGCGATGCGATGGCCGAAAGGGGAAGTCTCACCATCGAGACACAAAATATGCATGTCGATGAGCGCGACGTTGCCGCGAACTGTGGAGTTCCCGCCGGGGAGTATGTGACAATAGCTGTGTCCGACACGGGAGGGGGCATGCCTCCCGAGGTCATCGCCAAAGCCTTCGATCCGTTCTTCACGACAAAGGCTGTCGGTAAAGGGACTGGGCTGGGGCTGAGCCAGGTGTATGGCTTCGTGAAGCAGTCCGGTGGGCACGTGAAGATTTATTCCGAACGTGGCCAGGGCACGACGATCAAAATCTACCTGCCTCGTTTCTTGGGCGCGACAGACAACCGCAGCGACAGACTGTTAGCCGTTCCACCTCTTGGAAAAGCCCATGAGGTCATTCTCGTTGTTGAGGACGAGGCCGCCGTGCGCCAACTTAGCGTCGATGCATTGATGGAAATGGGGTATGACGTGCTGGAGGCTGATGGCGGCGTGGCGGCGTTGCGCGTCTTAGACGCTCACCCGGAAATCGCGCTGCTTTTTACCGATATTGTGATGCCTGACATGAATGGTCGAAGGCTGGCCGATGAAGTGCGTAAGCGTCGTCCTGCCATTAAGGTCCTCTATACAACCGGCTACACCCGCAATGCCATTATGCATAATGGTGTAGTCGATCCGGCCGTTGAGCTCATCGGCAAGCCGTTCACCCTCGACCAGTTGGCGGCAAAGGTTCGGGAGGTTTTGGAGTGCTGACATGAAGTGGAGCGCAGCGCGAACAGGCTATCGCCGACTTCGACCACGATGTGATCGGTGGCGGCGAGCTTCAGCCATGCCCGCTTGTCGCGCTCAGACCTTGCCTGCTCCGCGTAGAAACGAGCGAGCATTCGGCCGCCATTGCACAGTATTATCTGACGTTCTGGTCAGACATCCATTTGGGATTCCCCGCGCCGCATTCTGTCACCGCGTTTGGAAGATTGTTGGAGGGCTTGCGATGTTTTGCAGACCGGCATAGGCGCCCGGTTCGGTGAAGCTCTCTCAATTCTCTCGCTAACTGGCGAAGGTTCGCTCTTGCCGCGACGACAGAGAGCTTGCGCTCTCTACTGAGAGCGTTGGCCGCATGCGGGGATTTGGTCGTCGGTCATGTCGGCCGCCGGGGTTCTGGCGACGCGAGCAATCTTTCCACGCGCGAAGTCGCTTCGAGGTTGCTCAAGCGGTGCAGAAGGAGGACCCGATACGCTTCGGAGTGCGACTAGTAAGAAAGGTTTCGTACCGAGGATCGGTGCCACTACCGCCAGAGGCCTGTGCCTATCGCAAATCAAATCCGGGCATATTGATGGTGCAGTCCGCCCAGGATCGGAAGACAGAGAATGCGTCCGGCTGTCTCGGCGGCGCGTGATTTCGGCGCGTCCTTGTTCAAGGACAAATGGGTGCGTGTGCCGTTGTAATAGCTCATACTCGAGAGCAGCACGTGACGCAGATGGCGTTCGCCAAACACCACGATATGATCAAGGCATTCCCTGCGGATCGATCCGATCAGCCGTTCGGCGTATGCATTTTGCCACGGTGAGCGAGGAGACGTCGGGCGGTCGCGAATACCGATGGACCGAACCCGACGCATGAATATTTCGCCATATGCGCCATCGCGGTCCCGGATCAGGTAACGAGGGGCCTGCTCCCAGCCACACGCCTCCGTCAGTTGGTTGGCGATCCATTCGGCCGTCGGATGCGCGGTCACCCAAACCACAGAATCTGCCGCCGGCCATGGCTCATGATCAGCAACCCATAGAGCAGTCGGAACGAGATTGTCGGCACCACGAACAGGTACATCGCGGCGATCCCGTCAGCATGGTTGCGAAGGAATATCCTCCAACCCTGCGACGGCGGGGCCCTCCTCCGCGCCATATACTTGGCCACACTGGTCTGGCCGATCTCGATACCAACCTTGAGAAGCTCACCATGGATTCCCGGCGCTCCCCACAACGGGTTGGCGAGGCTCATCTCGCGGATCAGCCGGCGAATTTCTAACGGCACAGTCGGTCGTCCGCAACGGCGTCGCGATTTCCAGCGCCAATACGATCTGAAACCGGCACGATGCCAACGGATCACAGTTTCCGGTCGGACAATCGCCAGGGCATCATAGATCTTAGGAAATAATCGGCAGACACCTCCCAATATCAGTCTGTCGATCAAGATGAAGATCGGTCTCCTGGAACGGGTTCGCCGCAGCACATTGATTTGTTGCCGCAAGACCAGAATTTCTGCCTCAAGCACAACGCGCGACCGCAGCTGGTCGATCACTATTCCAAAGATCAGTCTGCACAAATCCAACGTCGAGCAGCAGCATCGCCCGATTCTCGATCAACTGCCAGCAGGATTGGATTTACGGTAGGGACAAGAGGCCCGTTCGTTCCTAAGAATTTATGAGAGTCACTTTTTTCCTGCATGGCTAGTCGACAAGACCGCCAATCGGGTTGCTAATATCTGCCTCACCGCTCCCGCTACTCTTCTCGGGGCGAGGAACTGAACAAGCCGGCGTTCCGTGAAGATCGTTGGCTGTCCGCGGGGATCAGGTTGTTCGCGTAGGACCCGCTCTCCCGCGCGAGCATCGTCGAGAAATCGATGAGGACGGACGCGCTATGGTCGTTGCCATTGCCTTTTCCGGTATCAGCCCCAATCGCGTAGCGATGCGAGGGGTTGTATTCCTGCCAAAGATGAAGGCCCGCTTTCTCGCCCGACGGCTGAGCGCACTGCGCGATAAGCCGCTCGATCGTCGCGCGGTCGAAGAACGGGGAACCGGCCGCGACTGGATCGAGAAGCATTTCGACCTCGTAGACGCGCCTGCCTCCGGCGTTCAGCTCGCGCCGCTTCCCTTCAAGCGATATCTTGCGTTTGCCCGGGTCCGCGATATCGGCATTGACGGCGGCAGCGTCAGCATCGGTTTTGACGTATTTGTCGGGCCAGGCCGGGTCTCCCTGCCGGTTCACGACGGGGATGAAGCGCCCTCGTCCTCCCGATCCATTCACGGCTTTGCGCACGTATCCCATGACTCCCGCTTCGAGTATGAGATTTCCGAGAGTAAGCGACACCCCGTGCCCGGCCATGCCGCCTTTTGCCTCGTCGAGAAGCCGGATGATCTTCTCGGTGAGGGCTGGACTGTCCGCAGTCACGGCGTTTTCGAGGTCGTACCTGAGGATCAAGTCAGGGCGATGCTCCTGGTAGAGGCGCCCGCGCATCGGCGTAAGGGCCATATGCGCCTCAACGCGGATGCGGTCGTTCGTCACGAGGTTCGAAACCCGCTTGAGCGTGGCCTCGTCCTTTGCGCGCGCCTGGTGGTAGAGCTGCCCGAAGTCGGAGATTAGCAGGTCGTTGGTCCGTGATCGCGTCGGAGCCTATTTCCTATTCGCTGTCGCGTTTGAACATAGGCCCCGCTCCGTGTTTCTAACAAACTTGGCTGAAAAAATCCGGGTCGGTTGAGTATGAACGCTCACCGCTATCGGTACGGGATTATCAGACTTAGGAGACTAGGAGGGGCAAACCCATTGGCCGATCCTGTGCGACGGAGGCGATCGCTACCAATTATATAGTCACCCTGGGCCATGGCAACAGGCGCCACGCGTTGTTCGAATGATCGTACCCAGGGCATCTCCTCGCCGCGCGAACGCACCCGACAGATGTTGACATTCGTACTGCCCATATTCGTGCAGAAAGGACTGGCATTCTTGGGCGAAGCGAGCATTGCTGTGACGTGAGGTGGCCCCTCGGATCGGCCCCGCAGCGCAACATCGCTGACGGGGCCTTGGATGGTGCGACGCTGATGTCGCATCAATTTCGGAGGGTCCCATGCAGAAGTCATCCCGCAAACGTAAGCCACCATCGAACCGCCGCGGACGCGGTAAGGCCCTCACCACAACGAAGGCAGCAAAAACAGCACCTCGTTCTGTGAGAGAGCCGACGAAACGACGTCCAACGCTTCCTTCAAGTCCGGCTGTAGGGGGCAGTGTATTCAGCGCAGGTGCTGAAGCAAACAAACGGCCGAACAAGCAAACAAAACTGCTTGATCTTTTGAGGCGCCCGGCTGGTGCGACCATTGCCGCGCTCTCAAACGCCTCCGGTTGGCAGCAGCATTCCGTGCGAGGATTTTTGGCCGGCGTTGTCCGCAAGAAGCTCGGGCTCGAGTTGGTCTCAATCGTTGAAGCAGATCAGCGCATCTACCGCATCGTTGCAGCGAAGCAGGCCTGACGATGGCTAAGGCCGCGAAGAACGAGCTCGCGCGTTGTCACGATCTCGGTGGTCGGCGACCGCAGTCTCGTGGTCGTCGCTCAAGCTGGTCCGCGCTGGCGCATCTTCCGAAGCATCTGCAGACAGCCATCGTAAGCTATCGGCGACAGGTCGATCAGTCGGACGATCTTGATCCGACGGTTCGCCAGTTCCTTGATCGGATCGGCGAGAAAGAGACGTCCGATTCCGTCATGGCCAAGCTCGTGGCCTTCGACCGAGGACAGGTCGAGTTGAAGGCCGGCACCATCCTGTCGCGCGAATGGAACGGCATCACCCAGCGGGCGATCGTCGTTGAGGATGGCTTCCTGTGGGAGGGGACACTGTACGACAGCCTCTCAGCCATCGCCTTCGCCATCACCGGTACCCGCTGGAGCGGGCCCCGCTTCTTTGGCCTACGGGATAACACGGTCGGTAAGGAGGACGGGCCGTGAGGGCGGGAAAAGCGGTGGCCCGAGAGATCGTCCGGTGCGCGATCTATACCCGGGTCTCGACCGACAATGGCCTCGATCAGGAGTTCAACTCGCTGGATGCTCAGTATGAGGCTTCCAGTGCCTATATCAAAAGCCAGGCCCATGCCGGTTGGGTGCAGGTCAAGACCCGTTATGACGATGGCGGTTTCTCCGGAGGATCAACCGACCGACCGGCACTGCAGAGCCTGCTGGAGGATATCCGGGCCCGCAAGATCGATGTCATTGTGGTCTACAAGGTCGATCGTCTGACCCGCTCGCTCGCCGACTTCGCCAAACTGGTCGAGCTGTTCGATGCCCATCGGGTGTCGTTTGTCTCGGTGACCCAGCAGTTCAATACCACAACGTCCATGGGACGCCTGACCCTCAACGTTCTCCTGTCCTTTGCCCAGTTCGAACGGGAGGTCACCTCGGAGCGCATCCGGGACAAGGTGGCAGCCTCCAAGAAGAAGGGCATCTGGGTCGGAGGTCCCCTCCCCCTCGGCTACGCCATGGAAAATGGCAAGGTGGCCGTCGTCCCCGAAGAAGCCGAACGGGTCCGTCACATCTTCACCCGCTATCTCGAGCTTGGCAGTGTCCGTGCCTTGATGCGAGACCTCAAGGACCGCAACGTCGTCAGCAGACGGCGCGTTCTCAAGACCGGCGTAACCCGGGGCGGAGTTGCATTCGGCTGTGGCGCCTTATTCCATCTGCTGCGCAACCGCTTCTACATTGGCGAGGTCAACTACAAGGGGCAAATCTATCCGGGCGAGCAGCCCCCGATCCTGGATCGGGATCTGTTCGATCGTGTCCAGACCATGCTCTCGGACCAGCGCAGTCATCAGACCAGAACCCGGACCTCCTTCAGCCATCTCCTGACTGGTCTGATGTTTGACGACGCCGGCCATCGCATGGCGCCGACCCAGGCCCAGAAGAAGGGCCGGCACTACAGCTACTATGTCTCGCGACCGCTTCTGTTCGGGAATGCAGCGACCGCCCCAGTTGGTTCGGTCTCTCGGGTGCCAGCCCCTGACATCGATGACCAGGTCCGCAAGGTTGTCCTGGAGCCGCGAAACAAAAGCACGGGCACGATCGACAACACCTACGCCTCCTTGCTGATCGAACGGATCGAGGTTCAGCAAAATCGTCTCGTCGTGCAACTGAAGCAGGATCCGGACAATCCCGCCGAAGACGACCACTCCACCATCGTCATCCCCTGGACCAAGCCACCCTCCAAACGAGCGCGGTCCATCCTACGCCCGACCTCCGCAAAACTTCCGCTCCGCCCGATGAAGCTGGAGCAACGCGCTACGCTGGTCGCAGCGATTGCCCGCGGCCGGCGCTGGCTTGATGAACTCATTACGGATTCGGCGACAGATGCCCAAGCAATCGCAACGCGCGAGCGATGCAGCCTGCGACACGTCAACATGACACTGTCGTTGGCCTTCCTCTCTCCCGCACTCACCAAGGCTGCCGTTGAAGGTCGGTTACCTCGTGGCATCGGTCTCGAACAGCTGCGCGAGCTCCCGCTTGAATGGGATCGTCAGTTCGAAGCGCTAGGTCTCGATCCGATCTGACCAGCGACACCGCGCTCTTGATTTTTCGCCATTTCGATGTCGCGAAAGAAGCACTTCCGGCCTCCCCGAGAAAGCAGGCTTTCGCACAGATGGGCAGACCCGTCGCGGTTCAAACCCGCAATAAAAGTAGCATGATGCCGGCTATGTCCCTTTGAACCGATTGGTTGCAGCGGCCGAACTGACCCAGTCAGCGAACCCGTCTCTGCTGCTCGGCCAGGAACGGGAATTTTCGATGCAGAGACAAAGCGCATTTTGGCAAGATTTTTGAGACCAGAGACGCGCGCTGAGACTGAACGGATCGCCAAAACCCCGCAATTTGCGCGACAAATCGACGGATGTGCCACCGAGCTCGGTTCCTGCGAACTGGGTGGTGGCGGAGGCAGTCGGATGCGAACGAGTCTCCAAAAGCCATAACAGGGAATTTCTTGCAAATTGCAGGTCAAAACAGGCTTCTGGTCGGCTCATAGTGGCGAGGCGATAGAAATTCTCCTGTGAATTCCGTTTGATGCGCTGTAGTCCAAGCACTTTCCTGTTATTCTGCATAACAGGCGTTAATTACGGGCAAACAGGCAATTTGAAAGCAGCATCAGGCATTTGAAAGCTCCGAACAGGCAGCGGTCCGGAGCGGAATCGCGCATAGCTTGAGACGCGACATGCTTGACGCTGTAAACCTTGGGGAACCGAGCATGCTCCCATTGATCACGTCCAGTGCTGGGTCCTCCTCGCCATGAACGATCCAGTCTCTGTCGCACCCTCGTCGCGGCTGGCCGTCGTTTACCGGCCAGTGAACGATCTCACTCCCGATCCCCGCAATGCCCGCACCCATCCGAAGCGCCAAATCGACCAGCTTCGGGCCTCTGATCTGCCCCCTTTGAAGTGGTCCTCCCTGAAGTATGTTTTTCGGATGGAGGATACGATCGATGGCAAGGAAGAGGCATACGGCTGAAGAGATCGTTGCGAAGCTGCGGCAGGTTGATGTGCTGATGGCCCAGGGTCGCCAGGTGGCAGACGCAGTCCGAGCGATAGGCGTGACGGAAGTAACCTATTATCGATGGCGGAATGAGTATGGCGGCCTGAAGGGCGACCAGGTGAAGCGGCTGAAGGAGCTGGAGACCGAGAACACCCGGCTCCGTCGAGCGGTGTCGGATCTGACGCTGGACAAGCTGATCTTGGCGGAGGCCGCAAAGGGAAACTTCTAAGCCCCTCCCGACGCCGTGCGTGCGTCGATCATGTAACAGCCGAGCTTAGCATCTCCGAGAGACGGGCGTGCCGGGCATTAGGTCAACACCGATCGACGCAGCGCAAGATCCCCACGACACCCGATGACGAGGCGGCTTTGACTGCCGACATCATCGAGCTTGCCCGCCAATATGGCCGCTACGGATATCGCCGGATTACGGCGTTGCTTCGCCGAGCCGGCTGGAGGGTGAACAAGAAGCGTGTTGAGCGGATCTGGCGCTGTGAGGGGCTGAAGGTCCCTGCAAAACACCCTAAACGCGGGCGTCTGGGGCTCAACGACGGCTCGTGCATCCGTCTGCGGCCGGAGCGGCCCAACCATGTCTGGTCCTATGACTTCGTTGCTGACCGCACCCACGATGGCAAGGCGTTCCGGATGTTGTGCATCATCGACGAGTTCAGCCGTGAGAGCTTGGCCATCCGTGTCGCACGGAAGCTCAAGGCGACCGATGTCATCGAAGCACTCTGCGAGCTGTTCGTCTCGCGGGGCATCCCTGCGCACATACGTTCAGACAACGGCCCTGAGTTCGTCGCCGAGGCGCTCCGGGATTGGATCGCCACCGTCGGAGCCAAGACCGCTTACATCGAACCTGGCAGTCCATGGGAGAATGGCTATTGCGAAAGCTTCAACGGCAAGCTGCGCGATGAACTGCTCAACGGAGAGATCTTCTACACGTTGAAGGAAGCCCAGATCGTGATCGAAAACTGGCGACGTCACTACAACACGGTGCGTCCACACTCATCGCTGGGATATCAACCACCGGCACCCGAGGCCCTCGTCTGGCCAGCATAGGAGATAGTCAAAATGCAATTCCTAAACTAACATTCCAATCGGACCACTCCGTGGGGGCCGGTCACCTCCGGTTTTGGCGGCGCCAAGAACCAAGCTCGGCGATATCTGGATTCTCGGCGAGCATCGGGTGGGATGTGGCGACAGCCGCGATGCCGAATTCTTGCAGCGGGTCATCGGCGACAAAAAACGCGTCGATGCGGCTTTCCTCGATCCTCCCTACAATGTGCGGATCGGGGGACATGCAGTGTCTGCCGGAAGCCATCGCGAGTTCGCGATGGCTTCCGGCGAGATGAACGAAGCCGAGTTCCGGTCCTTCCTGGCTGATACGCTGGGCGCCGCGGCGTCTGTCTCGCGCGACGGCGCGGTCCACTTCGTCTGCATGGACTGGCGGCACATGGACAGCGTCTCGGCGGTCGGCGCCACCGTCTATGGCGCGTGTCTAAACCTCTGCGTCTGGAACAAGTCCAATGCAGGGATGGGATCGCTTTACCGATCCAAGCACGAACTGGTTTTTGTCTATCGCGTGGGAATGCCCCCCCATCTCAATATGGTCGAACTCGGCAAACACGGCCGCAACCGCACCAATGTGTGGGATTACGCCTCGGTAAACTCCATGCGGGGCAGCCGACGGGAGGATCTTGCCCTCCATCCGACGGTCAAGCCGACAGGGCTTGTTGCCGACGCCCTCAAGGATGTCACGCGCCACGGCGATCTCGTGCTTGATCTTTTTCTCGGCTCCGGAACGACGCTCATCGCCGCCGAGCGAATCGGGCGGTGCTTTCGTGGGCTCGACATCGATCCGGCCTATGTCGATGTTGCGATCGAACGCTGGTCAGCGCGGACGGGCCTCGCGCCGCGTCTGGAGAAGCCTGCATCATGAACAAGAAGTCATCCTCCCGGAAATCTCCGAATCCCGGCTGGTTTCCGAAGGGGCGCAGCGGCAATCTCAAAGGCCGCCCAACCTCCTCTCGTTCAAAGGCCTCGGCGTTCGAGGTCTTGGTAGAAAAGACCCTCACAGTAGACGGCCAAGGGGGCATCCGCGAGATCACCGTGGAGGAAGCACTTCAGCAGCGGACCTATCAGGATGCACTGGCTGGCAAACGCATGGCCATACGCGAGGTCGTAAAATGGATCATCAAGCGAGAGGCTTGGCTGGAAAAGAATGCCCCAAGGCCTTCCCGGCAGGTGATCTGGCGTGACACTGAGCACGACCCCGACAATGCGGATGCCGCCCTGCTGCTTCTCGGGATCACGACTCGCAACCCCGACCGCGCTGAGATTTGCGGCCGCGCACAGCTTCTCCTCGAGCCATGGGCTGTTCAGGCGGCGCTGCGCCGCAGGCGGGGTGGCCAACGCCTGACCGACAAGGAGTGTGATGAGATCCGACGCTGCACGCGCGATCCAAAGAGTCTGCGCTGGCCGCGGGGGACCGGCGAATGACGTCAGGCGGTCCATCGGATGACACGGAGGAGAATTTTGTCGGGTATCGCCGACCGCCGCGGACCACGCGCTTTGCCAAAGGCAAGAGTGGCAATCCGGCAGGCCGTCCCCGCGGCCGCCACCGGGAAGCTCCCTATCAGAGCGTGCTAGGCCGGATGGTGACCATCCGGGAGGGTGGAACCACGCGCCGTGTCACGGCGGCCGAGGCATTTCTGCTCCAGCTCGCAAAGCGCGGGGTCGAAGGCGACGGAGCCGCAGCCCGTGCATCGCTTTCCCTCATCGAGGAATCCAGGTTTCGGCAAGTTGCCGTCGCTCCTCTGCACATCAGCTGGAAAGGCGTGGATCCCGGGAGCGTCACCTCTGCATTGGAGCCGCTGCGAATGGCCAGGACACTCGATCCATACCGCTCGACCGCACGGATCGTCCTGGAACCATGGCTCGTCGAGGCCGCGCTTGCCCGTCTCCCGCAGCGACTCAGTCCCGCCGATCAACAGGTCATCGTGAAGGCCACCCGCACCCCGCACAAGGTGCGATGGCCAGCATGGTGGAGCGAGCACCCGTAAATTCCAAATCGAGCTTTGCTAAGATCCATCCCTTTTGCGTCAACCTGTGTCGCGACCTGATACTTCATGTCCAGCGACTTGCAAAATCAAAATGACGTAATTCCCTTTTTCGGAGCGATTCAAGACAAGGAGCCCCGATGTGGAAGCCTGAACACCGTCTGACGGCCGAGCGGCGCAACCTTCGGTGTGGGTCCGGCTGCCAATGGAAGGCGATCACCGCCGATGAGCGGCAGGCGTGGTGCGCTAGACCGGTCAGGCGCGCTCAGAAAGGGAGCGATACTTTCGCACCGACCTAATGATCGCCACTACTACGGTCGTAACCTCAACATTGTCCCGACCTTGGAGAAGCGCGAGATGGTGATCTCGAAGACCCCGCCACAGCCCCCCGTTACGAGGATTCGCTCAAAGGTGTGCGATTGCTCCCTGCATTCGCGGGCGGAAAGTGGCACTGGCCACGGTCGTAAGCGAACAATTTAAGGTCCCCTCGATCATTCGATCGAGGGGACTAATTTGCCAGGAAGCGCCTTATCGAAAAGGCGCAAAGCCATTTCGTCCGATGATGCCTAATCGATGATCTGCACCACACGACGCGTCCGTGGATCGACTAGCACAGTTTGGTCGTTCACAACGGTGTAGCGATAATTCGGTGCACCGTACTCAGCGGGAACGTCATAGTAGGTGACCCCAGCTTTTGGCAGGACGGCCCCAACGCGAACCGACTCGCGGTAATGAAACGAAGGATGGTGCTGCTCGACCACATATTGCCGGAAGCGCGGACGCTGATCGATACCCAGTATGCCGGCTACCCCGCCAGTGACGGCTCCGACTGCCCCTCCAACCGCACCACCGATCGGTCCCGCCGCTCGTTCACCTTCGCGAGCGCCTCGTTCCATGCCTCCAACCACGCCTTGGGCTATGGCTGATGCGGGCAAAATCAAAGCGATAGATATCGCGGCGATTTTGAAAAAAGAACGGATCATCAATTCCTCCTATCATTGGGGCGGTAGAGCAACTCGGGCGATTAAAGGAAGCCGTGCCGCGCGGGGCTTTCTCCATCTAAGAGCGAATGGCCCTTGCACCCCCGATAAGAATGCAAGCTCCGATAAACCCGGCAACGAGATAGCCAAGCCATCCGCCGAACGAAACGCCGACCAAACCGAGCAAAGCGCTGGCAACGGCGGCGCCAACAATACCCAAAAGGATATTCATAAGGATTCCGGTGTCGCTCTTCATAAAATTAGAAGCGATCCACCCCGCTAACCCGCCAATTATAATGGCCGCGATCCACCCAATACTCGCGTCGTTCATTCTGTAATCTCCGCTTCGTCCTGTGTCATGTAGCAGCGCAATTCCAAGAACAGTTATTGATCATTTGGGTTCCATGCCGCGAAAGGGAGTGCCGTGCAGTGACGGTCAATGAGCGCAGATAGCGGATCGGGAATGTGCCCCTGCGGTCCCGCCAAGGAACAATCGTCCCGGTGCTCTTGTTGTAAGTCCACCCATCCAAGAAGGAGATTTCCATGAGATTGATGTTAGCCGCGCTTCTGGCGTGCATTCTCGTTTCGCCCTTGGCGATTGCCCAAAACACTGCCCCAAGTACATCAGCCGCTGAGGCGCCTCATTCGGCGACAGGTCAGTGGAGAGCTTCCAAGCTGGTGGGTGTAGATATCTACAATGAGCAGAATGAAAAGATTGGGGAAGTGGATGATGTGATCATCGACCCATCCGGAAAGGTGGACGGTGTGGTTGTTAGCGCTGGCGGTTTCCTGGGCATGGGCGAGCACCGCGTTCTAATGAAACTGGATCAGATCAAGTTTTCTAACAAGGCCGGAACGACTTCCACCAGTTCGACAAGCTCGGATTCCAAGCAGTGGTACCCCGACCGGGGGACAGTCAACGTTACAAAGGATCAACTCAAAGCAATGCCTCAGTTCAAGTATTAAGCGATAGGCCAGCAAAACATTTAACCGTGCAGCCGAAACGTATCGTGGCGCACCCCCGTTCCTCTGCTTTTGGAAGCCGCTGGCAATGTCCGCGGTTTAGGAGGAGCCAGCGGACCGCGCGCGGACGCTCGGCACGATAAACGCCGAATCTTTGCTTGCATTGGTGGCGCGTAGACGGCGATACCGGATACAACGGCAACGCAGAACAGGATGCCCATCAGCCCGAGAAACAGCTTCCCCGGCAGGCCGGCGAACATATCCGTGTGCAGCTTGAGCATGATGGACGTGAAGCGCCCGGTGACGTCGGGCGCGTCGAGATAGGCGCCGGTATGGGCATCGATCCGGACGATGCGGTTGTCGTCCGGATTGGCATCAATGCTCCTGCCGACACTGACCAGCATCGCGTTCGGGTCGTCGCGGTCCCAGATCAGGAAATGCGGCACCTGTCCCGGCATCGCTGCCACGGCACTTGCCACCACGCGATCCAGACTCGCCGGCGGCGTGCCTTCGGGGACGACGGCCGCCTCGACCTGGTCATGCTGCAGATCGTCAATCTGTTCGTGGAAGATCAGCGGCAGCCCAGTGATGCACAGCATCAGCATGAACAAGGTGCAGATGATGCTGGACCACTTGTGGGTCCAGCTCCATTTGCGCAAGGCTTTTTGTGTCATTCCTTGCTCACTTCGTTGGTCACCACTTATAGGAAAGGCTCCCGGTGATACGACGCCGGTCGCCATAGAAGCAGTTATTGGGGCCACAGTTCGCGACATATATGGTGTCGGCGATATTGACCACATTGATCGCCGCGCGCCAATTTTTCGCCCAATCGTAGTGAACAGCGAGGTCGCCCAGCACCACGGAGGGCACCGCGCGCAGGTTGGTCGGATCGGCGAAGGATGAGCCTACGTAGCGCACGCCGCCGCCGAAGCCGAAACCGTCCAGCCAGTTGTCCCGGAATGTGTAATCCGCCCACAGCGAAGCAATCTGGCGCGGCGTGGATGTTGGGACTTTACCGATCAATGCCGGATCGAGATCCCTGCTGACAAACAAGTCATAGTTGGTGTAGCTCGCAACGACCTTGAAGTCCCGTGTGATATTGGCCAGGGCTTCCAGCTCGATGCCGCGCGACGTGACTTCGCCATTCTGCCTCTGGAACAAAAAGTTATTGGGATCGGTCGTCAGGGCATTTTTGCGCTTCAAATCGAACAAGGCGATACCGAACCGCGCGTTGAGACCTACAGGCTGATACTTCACGCCGACTTCGGTCTGCTCTCCGGTTTCGGGTTGCAGCAAATCACCGAGGGAGGTGAAGCCGACGATCGGACTGTAGCTTGTTGCATAAGACGCATAGGGCGCCAGACCATTGTCAAAGTTATAGATCAAGCCGCCCCGACCGGTAAACTTGCTATCCTGTCGACTCTGACTGGGTCCGCTCCGGTTATTGGCGACCAAATCCATCCAGTCGTTTCGGCCTGATAGAACCAGGGTGAAACGATTCCACCTGATCTGGTCCTGCAGGTAAAGCCCGGCCTGCGCTTGCGTCACATAGACGTCGAGAATATTCGATGGACCGTTGTAGATCGTGTTGGTGCTATAGACCGGATTAAGAAGATTCAAATCGGTGGCAGGCCCTGAACCCCATCTGTCATCGGTCGCGTAATGCCTCAAATCGAGGCCGACCAGCGTGGTATGCCGGAATGGACCGGTGGCGAAGCGATACTCGAACTGATTGTCCATGTTGAGCTGAGTCGCTTTACTTTGGGAGCGGAAGTTGTACCGCGCGAGGTCGGCTGCCGCAGGCGTGGTGGCGTAGCCATTTCCATACACGCCAGCGTTGTCAACATCGACCCGCGCGACGCGCCCATTCTGGCGAAATGTGGCGTTCTCCCAGATATGTTTTTCGAATTGATAACTGACCATGTGTTGCTCGCGCGCAAAACGGTCAACGGCGGGATCGCCAGTGAACAGCCTCGTTGGTATCCGGCCGAACGGAGCATCGGTCACGGTGCCGACATAGGGCAGGAAATTCGATGTCCTGGTCTTGTTGTAGGACGACATCGCGAACACTGTCAGTCGCGTGTCTATATCGGGCAGCCATGTCACGGATGGCGCTATGAAATAATTGTCATTATTGACAAAGTTCGTTTGCGTGCCACCGTTTTGAGCCTGACCAACGACTCTGTAGAGCATCTGGCCATTGCCGGGATGCATCGCGACAGGACCGCCGAAGTCGAACTGCGTATAAGCGTTGCCGAAATTGTTGACGCCGGCCTCGATATAGCGAATGGGCTCCGCGGGAGGTAGCTTGCTGACGGCGTTGACCAGCCCACCCGGCGCCGATCCGCCGTATAGAATTGACGACGGGCCGCGCAACACCTCGACCCGTTGAAGGTTGAATGGCTGCAGCTTAAAGCTGGCATAAGCGCCCCAGAAAAGCTGCAGGCCATCAAGAAACAGCGAGTCGTTATTCGCGGTAAATCCGCGAATCATAAACCAGTCATCACGGAAGTCCGTCCCGAAAGTCGCGGCAACGACACCTGGCGTATAGCGCAGGGTTCTCGTCAAATTTTGAAACCAGCTTTTGGTCCCGAATCTGCTCCGCGCCAATCACCGACAGCGACTGCGGAATTTCGATGATCGGCGTTGTCGTCTTGGTACCGGTCACGCTCTCGTTCGCGACATAACCGGTAACCGGACCTGCCCCGCGCTGCGTTGGGCCCACATTCGGTTGTACCGGCTGCTGCCGAGGCGACGGCGCAGCGACGCGAGCCGACGCGCGCGGCCGTGAAGCGGTTGGTCGCGGAGACGCGCGGCGCGCAGCTTGGCGCTGCCGCGGCGCTTCAACCGTGACCTGTGGCAAGGTCGACTGCGCGAAAGCGGTTTCAACGCCTCCGGCTTCAACGATGAGCCACCCTGCATCCGAAACATACAGATCGCAGCAACCAATTTCTGTACGCAATGCTCATTGAAATCCCCGCATTTCCCCTTCGCCCCTTCGACTTGTCGGGGTTCCATCAAACTGGCTCAATAAAGGAGATAAAGGGAGGCGCGCATACTCATGAATCTTAGAATTGATATAACCAAAGCCCTTCTGCTGGCACTGCTGCACAAATAACGCGATTGGAATTGTTTCTCTCGCTATTCAACCGATACGTCGCATCCGATGCGATATCACTCGGCGCCCCGTCGACAATGCGTGCGCCGCCATCGGTTGACCGGGCCGCGAATCCTCCGTCCGGCGATCTGTTATTTATCTTGCATCCAATATGCATCTGGTGACGCTGGCGACGAGCGGGGCTCGCGCAGTGTCTTTTTTTCTGACTGCGGAGCATGATAGGGGTGCCCATGTACGCAGCCTGATTTTCGATCTGAACAATGAAGCCCACATGTTTTGGGTTGATTTTGGAATGGTTTTAAATTGGTCGGCGCCTATGATCTTAATTTTCCGTCGAGCCGGGATGTGAACGCGTTGATGTTTAGGACGTCGCTGAAGACGATCTCACTCGCGGCTACGCTGACGATGTGGTCGCTGATTTCACCCGCGATCGCGCAGCAGAGCAGCGTGCCGCATCCGGCGTCGCCGTCCGCGCCGACGCCGGCATTGTCTGCACCGGCGACGCCGGCTCAGACATCCGCACCGTTGGCCTCCAGCGCATCGTCGTCTGCCACCAACGCCACGCCATCTCCCGCCGGTGACGCCGGCGCCAACCTGCTGAATCCGGACTCGGCATCGTCCCACGAATTATCGCCGTGGTCGATGTTTCTGTCGGCCGACATCATCGTCAAGCTGGTGATGATCGGTCTTGCGTTTGCCTCGCTGGTGACCTGGACGATCTGCATCGCGAAAATGGTGGAGCTGTCGCTTGCGCGGCGCAATCTCGGCACGGCGCTGAGGGAGATCAGCGAATCGCGGTCGCTGGCGGAGGCGCAAATGGCGCTCGGCGCAAGGGACGGCGTGCTGGCGTCATTGCTGGCTTCGGCGATGCTCGAGGCGCGGCTCTCGGCCGGCATTTCCAGCGACGCCGGCATCAAGGAGAGAGCGGCGTCGAGCTTCGCCGAAATCGTCCGCGCTGAATCCCGGCGGGTTCGGCTCGGCATGGGGCTGCTTGCGACCATCGGCGCGACATCGCCTTTCGTCGGCCTGTTCGGCACCGTGTGGGGCATCATGAACAGCTTCATCGGGATTTCGAAGGCGCAGACCACCAACCTCGCGGTGGTGGCGCCTGGCATCGCCGAAGCCCTGCTCGCGACTGCGCTGGGTCTCGTCGCGGCGATTCCGGCCGTCATCATTTACAATCACTTCGCACGGGTGACGAAAGGCTATATCGAACTCGTCAGCCGGGCGTCGGGATCGGCCGGCCGGTTGCTGTCGCGCGATCTGGACCGCACCCATGGCGGGGCCATCAGTTCGCGCGCGGCGGAGTAGATCAATGGGCGCATCGATTGCAGAAGGCGGCTTCGACGACGACGAGGATTACGCTGAAGCGCACGATATCAATGTCACGCCGTTCATCGACGTCATTCTGGTTCTTCTGATCATCTTCATGGTGGCCGCGCCGCTGTCGACCGTCGATCTTCCGGTCAACCTGCCGACGTCGAGCGCGACACCGCAGAAGAAGCCCGACAAGCCGACCTATGTCAGCATCAAGGCCGACCTTGCCGTCGCCATCGGCGAGACGATGGTCAAGCGGGTCGATCTGGTGCGGACGTTGGACAGCACGCCGAACATGACCAAGGACAGTTTCATCTTCCTGCGCGCGGATCGTGCGGTGCCTTACGGCGACCTGATGGACGTGCTGGAGATCCTGCGCGCGGGCGGCTTCACCAAAATCAAGCTGGTCGCGCTCGAGGGGGTTCCGGACGCCCAATCGGTTCCTGCCGCGGCTAACGCAAAGCCCTATGTCTGATCGCCTGCAGCTTTCGCGCGAGTTCTCGCTCAAAAATATAAACTAGCCCCATTGAATCTCACTCGGCGCGACTTGGATATCCTGCAATGGATGGCGGAAGGAAAAAGTGATTGGGAAATCGCTGTTATTCTGAAGGTTTCAGAACACCTCGTCGACAAGATCGCACGTCAGATTCGCGCCAAGCTGAATGCCACAACCGCGCGCGGGCCGTCGCGATTGCGCTCAGACATGACCTTATCCGATAGGTCAAGTACGGATACGCGTACTTGCTCCCTCGCCCTCCCTTTTGTTTGATAGTACATCACATGTCTTTGTCGACGAACTGAAATAAAAAGGGCCCGCGAAAGCCGTCCCTAGCAGGCCGTTGAAAAAGCCAATCGCGGTGGAGCTGTGAGCATGATTTATTGCTCCGAATCGATTTGGAGATGATGAGTGCGCGGTGGTGACAATCTGACTGGCGAGTTGTTCAGCTACGTTGATCTGGAGGCGCGGGTTCGGCGCGATCACCCGCTTCGCGCCATCCGGGTCATTGTGAATGAAGCGCTTGTCGCTTTGGAGCGGGAGCTCGCGGCGCTGTATTCGCCACTCGGGCGGCCGTCGATCCCACCCGAGAAGTTGCTCAGGGCGATGTTCTTGCAGGCATTCTACTCGATCCGCTCGGAGCGGCTGCTTATGGAGCGGCTGGAATACGACCTTCTGTTCCGCTGGTTCGTGGGCATCGGCGTCGACGATCCAGCCTGGGACCATTCGGTGTTCTCGAAGAACCGCGATCGGCTGCTTGAGGGCGACATCGCGGCCAAATTCCTGAGTGCGGTGCTGGCCCAGCCCAAGGTGAAGAAGCTGCTGTCGAACGATCACTTCTCGGTCGACGGCACGCTGATCGATGCCTGGGCTTCGATGAAGAGCGTCAAACTGAAGGGCCGCTCTGGCGAGCCGCCAGCCGGCGGCGTCGGGCGCAATGCCGAAGCCGACTTCCACGGCGAGAAACGGACTAACGACACGCATGCCTCGACCACCGATCCGGACGCAAGACTCTACAAGAAGGGCAAGGGCAAGGAGGCGAAGCTATGCTTCATGGGTCATGGGTTGATGGAGAACCGCCATGGCCTGTTGGTCGACGCCTGCCTGACGCTGGCCGGCGGACATGCCGAGCGGGCGGCGGCGTTGCACATGATCGAACCTCGCGCCGACCGGCCCCTGGCCATCACACTTGGCGCTGATAAGGCCTATGACACAGAGGACTTCGTCAACGAGTTGCGCGCGATGAAGGTGACGCCGCACGTGGCGCAGAACACAAGCGGCCGAAGCTCGGCGATCGGCGGGCGCACGACGCGGCACCGCGGCTATGCCATCAGCCAGCGTATCCGCAAGCGCATCGAGGAAGCGTTCGGCTGGATCAAGACGGTTGCCCGCCAGGACAAGACCCGCTTCCGTGGCCGCGACCGCGTCGAATGGGCCTTCACCTTCGCAGCCGCCGCTTACAATCTGGTGCGACTGCCGAAGCTCATGGCGGCGCCAGCATGACCGCGCCGTCTCACGGCCACGCCAAACTGCTCGACGGCGGCTCGATCCAGATCGCATTCGCCTATCACAACGGCGATCAAGCCATCCCCAAAGCCAGACGGAACACTTCTTCAACAGCCTGTTAAGGGCTACGTCAGCGCAAAGTGAAAGCCGGTTTTCGAAATCAAGGACAGGCCATGGGTTGATGCACCGCAGTTCAATCAAACATCCCCATCTCAGGAGATTGCCCATGCTGAAGCTTGTTAAGGATGATCTCTCCGTCCAGCCGGGTTCGCCGCCGCGTCAACAAGATTACAACCGGCGTCGCTTCCTCTCATGGCTGCGCGACGAGGTAGCCATCCTGCGCGCGCTCGGCATGGATCATCGCCGCATCGCCGCTGTCCTCGATATCGAGGAGCACGACGTGCGGGCGTTCAGCCCGAAACCGAGGGAGAAAACCCCGCGCCGCAATTTGCCGCGTCGTGCCGTCGAGGCGCTGCTTCATGGCCGCCACGCCTCGATCGGCGGCAGGACCGTCGCCAAGCGCAGCCGCCATCTCATCGAAATCGCCAGCGCTTACACTTGGGATGAACTCATGGCCGAGTCGGGAGTCGGATCCGTCACCGCAAACCAGATCCGGCTCTGGCTCGAAGAGCGTGGCAGGACGTTGCGGTGCGGGACAACAAACCCTCAATCGTACCCTACTGAATGATCTCTATTGTTTCAGCTCCTCAGCAAGAGCAGATTTCGTCCATTTTCGCCATATGCGAAAAGTGCGCATAGGCAATCGCGGCAACAATGGCATCGGGGAAAAAGGGCTCGAAGGCCCGTTCTACGTTTCCGCGCCGGATGCGCGACCGAACACATTCCACATCAACGGCTCTAATTTGTAATGATTCTACGCTTGAATCCTATCTGCACACGAAAGGATGTTGTAGAGGGGGTTTGGGGTGGATGATCAGACTTGGGGCGACGATGAATCCGTTGACGAAAAAACTTTACTGGGCGGTTTGTTGCGGTGCGGTGAGTTACCTCCCATTGTCCTATCAATTCGCAGAGGATGCGTACGCACAAGGAGCCTCTACTTCCTTGCCAGCCGTGACGGTCACCGCACCCAAGGTCAGGAACAAGAAACCGCGCACTGTTGCTCGGCGCGCGACCGCTCCGGTGAGATCGACTGCTGTTTCGCGCGTTGCCGCTCCGGTGAGATCGTCGGCTGTGCCGTACCTCACGCCTTCGACCGGCACGATCGGTCAGCCGCCGGCTCCCTATGCCGGCGGTCAGGTTGGAACCACCACGCGTGTCGGCATGTTAGGTAATCGCAATGTCTTCGATACGCCGTTCAACACGACGGGTTACACCAGCAAGCTTATCCGCGACCAGCAGGCGAACACCATCAGCGATGTCGCCGACAACGATCCCTCGGTGCGCACAAACTCACCGCGCTATAGCGGAATCGATGGTTTTCTGATTCGCGGCTTCCCGGTATTTTCGAGCGACTTTGCGTTCGACGGCCTTTACGGAGTTTCCGATTCGCGCCGCCCTGCTATGGAGCCTATCGAGCGGGTGGAGATTCTCAAGGGGCCAAGCGCCTTGCTGTATGGCATTTCGCCGTTCGGAAATGTCGGCGGAACAGTCAACCTCATTCCGAAGCGTGCCACCGACGATCCAATCACACGATTAACGACGGGCTTCGTGTCCAACGGAAATGTCGGGACGGCCATCGATTTCGGCCGCCGCTTTGGCGAGTACAAGGAATGGGGCGTTCGCCTCAATGGTGCCTATCGCGATGGCCGGACCCCGATTGCCTTCCAGACGGACGGATTCGGCGTCGGCGCGGCGGCTCTCGACTACCGTGGCGAGCGGTTCCGGGCCACGGTCGATCTTGGTTTTCAGAAGCAGAACCTGAAGGCACCAACGCGCGTACGCCGAGTGAGCCCGGGCTTTCCCATCCCGGATTCGCCCTCACTCTCGATCAACCAGCAGCAACCCTGGGAATACTATAAATCGAACCATCAATACGCGGCGCTACGCGCCGAATATGACCTCAATGATTTCTGGACGCTGTACGGAGCTTACGGTCACAGCAAATCTGATGAGACTTTCTTCGGTGGAATTCTCAATGTCACGAACGCACTGGGCGGGTTCACGTCACAACCGGCCCTCACTGTACAAGATGCCGATCGTGAAACCGGAGAGGTTGGAGTGCGCGGTCGTTTCGCTACCGGAGCAGTCAAACATTCAACCGTAATTTCGGCCACTGGGCTGTGGCAAGACAACGGAAATGCCAATACCAATGTCGGGCCATTGATCACGTCGAACCTCTATAACCCGGTCTATGTGGCTCCGCGCAGCGCGACGGGCCTGTCGCACAATGCGCCACTTATTTCGCGGCGGATCAATCAAAGCGTCGCAATCGCGGATACGATGTCGGTCCTCGATGATCGCGTGCTACTCACCGTGGGTGGGCGCTGGCAGGGTATCGATGTTGCTAACTTCGACAGGACGACGGGTGCGGTGACCTCGCGTCCGCAGAACGAGGCGATCACTCCTGCTGTGGCTCTCGTGGTAAAGCCAATCAATAACCTGTCGCTCTACGGCAACTACATCGAGGGCCTAACGTCGGCTGGAACGGCCCCAGTTGGAACTGTCAATGCTGGTCAAGTCCTTCCTGCGATTGTGGCCAAGCAGATTGAAGTCGGCGCTAAGTATGACTTCGGGGCTGTGGGCGTGAGTCTAGCGGCGTTTGAGATTACGCAGCCCAACGGGTTCACGAATCCGACGACCAACATCTTCTCGGTTGACGGCGAGCAGCGTAATCGCGGATTGGAGTTCAACACCTTCGGTGAGGTCACTCCGGGGTTGCGCCTGCTCGGTGGCGTGTCCCTCATCGACGGCGTGCAGACCAAGACGGTTGGTGGCCAATTCGACGGCAGGGCCGCGGTTGGCGTTCCGGATATTCAGTTCAACCTCTATGGCGAATACGATCTGCCCTTCTGGCGAACCTCAGGAGTGGCGACCCTGACCGGGAGGGTCATTTACACCTCGCGGCAATTTTACGATCAGGCGAACACGCAGCAGATACCGGACTGGACCCGGGCTGACATCGGAGCACGCTACGTCACCAAAGTCGATGGTAGGTTGCTGACCTTGCGTGCGGGAGTCGAAAACGTCTTCGGCTTAGACTACTGGGCAACGACAGGACGTGGCTTCCTCACCCCGGGTATACCGCGCACTTATCGTATCTCGGCGAGTATCGACTTTTGAAGCTGCGTGAGACAGTGACATTGTGAACGACCGTTCGGGGGCAGCAGCAGCCTGGACTCCCACGAGTTCCACAAGGCTGCGCCTTGCACTTGTCCGGCTACATCGTTGGCTTGGCCTGAGCGTGGGCATTCTCCTCGTGGTGATCGGGCTCACGGGCAGCTTCATTGTCTTTTATCGCGAGATCGATGCAGCCTTGAATCCGGGCCTATACACTCCGGCCGGGCCTCAGCACCGTCTCAAGGCCGCCGAGGTTATGCGGATTGCGGCCGTCGCCGATCCGGCGCCGATCCGATCGGTCATCGCTCCTGACCGGACCTGGCCGGTCTGGGTCGTGATGCACTCCCACGCGACGGAGAAAGCTAAGTATCCGAATCTCTGGACCACCATGATCGATCCCTCGAATGGGAAGGTGTTAGGCCGCCGCGACTACACCAACTGCTTTGCGTTCACCGTCTATCGCATGCACCATAATCTTCTGCTCTATGACTGGTGGGGTCACGAACTTGTCGGAGCGATCGGATTCCTGCTGCTTGGGATGGCTTGCTCGGGCCTATACCTATGGTGGCGGGAACGAGTCCGGTTCTGGCGCTCCGTCTCGATCCGTCGGCACGCATCGGGGCAACGTCTCATGCGCGATCTGCACAACACGGCGGGCTTCTGGAGTCTACCGTTGCTTGCTCTGATCGCCGTTACGGGTATTGGTATCGTGTTTCCAAGTGTCGTCCGTCCTTTGGTCGGCTTTGTCTCAACGACCAACCTCGACGCACCACCGACCGTCAAGCTTCCTCCCAACGAATCCGCACGATTGTCCGCTAATGCGATTGTTCTCGCGGCACGCACCGCCAAACCCGGCTACGAGCTAGCGCAATTGTCACCTCCGAATGAGACTCGCAACACTTGGCGAGTCCTGTTGCGCCCGCCGGGCTCCGATCCAGCCCTTCGCAGTCGTGGTGCCGTCTGGCTCGATCCCTGGACGGGCGCACTCGTTGACGACCGCACGCCTGATTCGCTGTCGCCGGGCGACCGCTATATGACCGGACAACTCTGGTTGCATAACGGATCGACCTTCGGCTTGCTCGGCCGTCTTCTAGTCTTTGCTACCGGATTCGTGCCGCTCATTCTCTTCGTCACAAGCTTTCAGATTTGGCGGTGGAGGCGCGCCGCAAAGAACCGAACATGCGCAATTGTCTAGAATAGCCAATCAGCGCTTCGGAGGCTATCACACTGGCCGCGATTGGACGTTCTACACAGCAAACATACCGAAACATTGCACGTTGGCAGTGGCGATGGAAACCGATGGCGCGTGGTTTTCGGCGGGTAGAGATCCTGCGCCCTGGCGCGGCGCACGATCTCTTGCGGCGTAACGAGATAGCCCTCTCGCGTGGCAATTACCTCCACATCACCGTAGTCAAGCAACAGGCATGGCACATAGGCCAGCTTGAGTTGCAATGCGGCTTGCAACCGATGATGACCATCCATGACTGCCATGCTGTTGTATTCCAGCACAATCGGGATGCGCCAGACTTGCTCGCGCCGGAGCGTTTCCGCCAGGCTTGCGGCATGTTCGGGATCATGGCACTCGTTCGGCAGGATCGCGTCGGCAAGAACGAAGTGGACGGGTAGCGCACAGAGCACGGCCAGCTCCTTCCTAATCCAGATAAACCCGTTCCGGATGCGGATGACTTAAAAAGTCATGATGTGAAATGTGCCAGCCATAGGCGCCCGCCAGCAGGAAGGCGATGCAGTCACCCGCGCGCAGGCGCTCGACCCGGACGTCGCAGGCAAGCGTGTCTTTTGGTGTGCACAGTTCGCCGCACAAGGTTACGGGAGTCTCATGCACGGCCGGGCGCGGGAACGGGTATGGCCAGACTTCGCGCGGCAGCACCACGAACGGATGATTGTGTTGCCATGATGCCGGCAGCCGAAAATGGTGAGATCCACCGCGCAGTATCGCGAAGTGCTTTCCGTGGGTGTGCTTGAGGTCGGTAACGTCGGCAAGGTAATAACCGCAGTCCGCAGTCAGAAAGCGCCCGCATTCGAAGACGAGCTGGAAGCGCGGCCGGCGCGCGACGATCAACGCCGCCAGGCCGGTGCAGAAACCTTCCCAATCGAATGACGCTTGCGGGTCGGCATAGTTGATGCCGATGCCGCCGCCAGCGTTGAGCCAATCGAATTCGAGTTGATAGCGCTGCTGCCAAGCGTGCGCCAGATCGAAGTAATATTGGAGCAAGGCGAGATGCGTCTGGGCATCCAGATTGTTGGAGATGGAATGGATATGCAGGCCTTTCAGACGCACGCCGGGCAGGCCGAGCGCTAGTTCGATCAGGGCCGGTATCTGCGCCTCTTCAATACCGAACTGGGTCGCCTGCCCTCCCATGCGCAGTGTGGCTTGCTGCGGCACGGATGCCGGGTTGACCCGCAGCAGGATATCCGCCCGCTGATTGCGGCGGCGCGCGATCCAGTCGAGACGTCGCAACTGGTGCTCGCTTTCGACATGGATCAGCAGGATACCCTGATCAATCAGGCAACGGCGCAGCGTGTCAGCGCGCCGGCGCAAATGCGCCAGATCGTACAGGTAGGCGCACACCGGTTCAGTGCGGCCGTCCAGGTAATTGCGTAAGTGTTGCAGGTTCATTGCCCGCTGTCTTTCATTTGATGCCGTGCCAGATGGGCCGCCATGGCACGGCGGCTGATGCCGCGATCATCGCCCAGGATGAACATGCGCACCTGGTCCCGATGCCAGGCCTCGCAATCCTCCGGAGCGCGCGGCAACGCGCAGAACGTTTTGCCATGCTGCAAAGCCGCCGTGCGAATGCGCGACACCGCCGCGCGCACCTCCGGGTGGCGTGTCTGCCATTCGTCCTCATAACAGGATAAGTCCTATTTCACGTTTTGTGAACTTCCAAAGGCTTTGAAAGCTCAACTTTCAAACTGTGTTGCCGCCCTGTCACGGACCCCAGACATACCGATTAACAAAATGGTACGTCAAGTATATAATTAGGACAACATTCCCATCTGGCGACCAGGTCGTCCAAGCTGGACAACAGTCGGCCGGGCATGGGAGATGGTTTCGGCCTTTGTAGTTTAGAATGATGCGGGTGATCTTCCCGTAGCGGCGCCAACATCAGTCAGGACGGACGACAGCCCCGTCCAACCCGGCCCCATCGCATAGAGTAGCGCTAAGTGTGAAGAGCTCCATCGCGCTCGACATCTCCACCTTGGAGAGGTCAGCGTGACGCTGCCCAGGCTTATTACTGCGGATTCCAAACGATCCAAGCAGCGGCGTTGCCAGGATGCCGATTGCCGATTCTCAGGAACACAACAGCCGCAATCCTGCGAGTTTTCCCTGCGTCCCCATACTAATGGTCGTCTCTCCTCATTCACCATCAGCTAACGCATTCCGCCGGCTGAGCTTCGGTCGCCAAGCGCGCGCATCGAGCGACCAGCGACCTGATCCGGACAGCAACATGAAGGTTGCGCCCATCAGCATCGCCCAGTCGGTGCGCGCCTCATGGGTGAAGCTCAAGAAACCATAGCGATTGAGATCGCGGAGACTGAATATCCACCACTTGCGGCCTAACAGGATCGGGATCTTCGTGGAGATGATCGCCACGATCATGATGACAATGATCGGTACGGCCGCCGCGCGCGAAGCATAGCCAATCAGGAACATGATCCCCGCCAGCAGTTCAATCACGCCGACGAACGGCCCAAAGAACTCCGGCCAGGGAATGCCGATTTTAACAAAACGGCCAGCACCAAGAATGTCGGCATGCGTCAACTTCTGCAGGCCTTCGGGGATGAACACACCAGCGAGCGACAGGCGGACGGAGATCGCCCAGGTTGCTTCGCCGGGAGAGAACCACCAGGACTGTTTCATGACAGCGTATTCCTATTCGTTGCTGCCCAAAGGCGCGGCGCCAGAGTCTTCCAAGCCAGACCGATGAGAATGAGGCCAAGGCCCACAACCCAGATCGTGACCGGCACCCAGAAGGCGAGGAACAGGCACGCGATCAGCCCGATGATGGCGACCCAGCGCGGATAGAGCCGATCCTCAGGCGGAAGCCTGAGCGCCGCGAGATTGGTGATCGCATAATAGATGAGGACGGTGAACGCGCTGAAGGCCCAGGTCGTTTCGACGCTGCCGATCAGGGCGAGGCCGCCGACCGCGAGGCCGACTAGGATCACGGCTCCCGTCGGAGCGCGGCCGTCACCCGACAGGCGGGCGAACAGCGGCGGCGCATCGCCCTGCCGGCCCATGGCGAGCACGATGCGTGACAGGCCGATGATGAGGTTCAGCAGCACGCCCAACATCGCCATCACCGCGCCGATCGCAATCAGTTGCGGGAGGAATGCCACATCGAGCGCTCGAGCGACGGGTTCGAGCGGCGTGGCACGCTCGGACACCGATCCCGCGAAGCGATCTGCCCCGACCGTGCCGATCGCCGCGACCGCGACGAGAACGTAAAGCACTGCCGTCACCGCCAGCGTGACGATGATCGCCTGCGGGATAGATGTGCGCGGCTCCTTCACTTCCTCGCCCAGCGTCGCAATGCGCCCATAGCCGGTATAGGCGACGAACATCAGCGCGGTCGCATAGAAGAAACCGTGCAGGGCCGGCCCGTCGGTGGCCGGGAAGAAGGGCGAGAAATTACCGGCCGTGCGCAGGGCGCTGGGCAGACCGGATGCGACGAACGCAGTCAGTGCGAGCAGCGTCACCGACACGACCGCAATATTCATCGCGCTTGATCGCTTGAGGCCTGCGAGCACGAGCAGCGTGAACAGCACTACCGCGACGAACGCGATCCACGGCATCGCGGTCTCTCCATCACCTAGTAGGCGGAGCAGATAGCCGGCAAACCCCAGCGCCGCGGTCGCTGCTGACGCCGTCTTGGCACACAGGAACATCCAGCCGGCCGTGAACCCGAGCGAGGGCGTCAGGTAGCGGTAGCCATATTCATAAGTGCCGCCACTTACCGCGTGGGCAGCGGCAAGCTGCGCGCTCGACAGCGCGTTGCAGGTCGCGACAAGCGCAGCGAGCAGGATCGCGAGGATAGTCGCGGGGCCGGCCGCGCCCGCCGCGATGCCGATGCTGACGAACACGCCCGTGCCCACCATCGAGCCCAAGCCCAGCATGGTGGCGCCGCCGACGCCGAGATCGCGCCGCAGCCGCTGGTGATTTTCGCGGGTCACTGTCGAACGCCACTTGTAGGCGCGGCTAGATCGAACACCGGCTGATCATTCAGGAAGGGAACTTGCTCGGCCTGATGGCAGTCCTGGCACGCCGCTTTAGCGCGTTCGAATGCAGCCCAGGCGCGCGCCGGATCGCCTGATTTCAGATCGGCATCGACATCGCCCCATGCCAGCTCCAGGAACATTGCCTCAGCATTCTCGCGGCGCTTGGGACGCTTGACGATGCCATTTTCGATCGTCGTACGGATCTTCTCCCAATGGTAGGTGGCAAGCGGATAATTGCCGCGTTCCAGTGCAGCGTGGACGCGCTCGAACCTTTCGCCCACTTCCCACATCGGCTGATCGAATCCGCGAAGCTGTCTCTGGAGTAATGCGAATCGCGCGGCATCATCGGGCGCCCCTACCAGCCAATCGTTCGGGCTGTTGGCCTTCGTTTGTTGCTCCCTGTCGCCGCATCCGGCCAGTACTACCGTTAGAATAAAGAGTGGGTACAGCATTTGTTTCATAGGGAATCCTTTTCCCGTATCGGGTCACCGCCACGGATTAGCAGCTACGATATCGAATGTCGGTTTCGTTAAAATGACGCCCCGGACCCGCAAGGTCTTGCCCTGGCTGTAGACGTTGGCGGAAAGGGTCGAGCCGTCCGGCGCGAAGGAAAGCACCGGCCGACGCGGTCTGCCCGTGCCCGAGCGGTCAACACCGGCGAGCGAACGGGTCGAGGTTGTCCTTGGCGCTCTTGATTTCATAGCCGCGGATACAGCTGTTGATGACTGCCACGTCGATGCGGCTCCGGGCGTGGGCGAGGTCAAGTTCGTCGAACACGAGCGTATTGGGATGAGATTTGACCCTTCTCAATCTTTTGGCGTGTAGCGCAGAGCGAAATGTCTGCGTCTGTCGTTCCCCCATTTCGTCATGGCCAGCATCGCTATTCCCAGCTTTCTTTCCTGCCGGAAGTTCTGCGCCAGGATTAAGTGGCATTCCGACTCATCTGACGGTTCTCAAGCGTGTGACCAGCAACGTATGTGCAACGTCTCCGTAGGGACGAAAATCGACCAAAGGACGTAGAACTTTTTCATCGCCAAACACCGCCGTTTCCACAGTAGGTGCGCGCCCGCCCGCCGACAGATCAGATGCCGCGATGAACATACTGCGCCCCTACTGGCGAAGAACAGACGGTAGGAGGTCATCCGCCGCAACATGCCTTACCGGCGAAGACGCCGCACATGGACGAGGCCCCAGGCCAGGCCGATCAGCGCGGCCGTCAGTGAACCCAACAGCACGCCGAGCTTTGCCGCTTTTAACAGCGCTTCATTCTCGAAAGCGAGCATGGCGATAAAGATCGACATAGTGAAGCCGATCCCGGCGAGCAGGCCGATCAGGGTGATCCCGCCCTAGGTCACGCCGGGCGGCAGGCGGCACCAGCCCAGCCGCACCATGAGCCATGTGATGGTGATGATGCCGAGTGGCTTGCCCGCGACGAGGGCGAGGCCGACGCCGATCATGACCAGTTGCGAACCGCCAGCGCCGAGATCGACACCGTCAAGACTGACGCCGGCATTCGCGATCGCGAAGATCGGCATGATGCCGTAAGCGACCCAGGGGTGAAGCGCGGTCTGCACGCGCACGACAGGTGGCAGCATCTCCCGGTTCGCCAGACGGAGCTGCCGCAGCGGTTGCGCTAAATCATTCGAGTCCTTGGCGCACACGGCATCCCTGTCCCGCAGTTCGTCGGCGACGCGGGACACGACCTCGACGGGACGCTCACGCATCGGGGTCGAGGAAACGGGCGTCATGAGACCGAGAACGACGCCGGCAAGCGTAGGATGGGCACCGGTGACCAGCAATCCGATCCAGACAATCGCACCCGGCAACAGGTAAGCGTAGGCGGACCCCACGCCGATCCGCTGCAGCGCGATCACCATCAAGATGCCGGCCCCCGCGATCGCGAACCCGCTCGGGTCCAATCCGCTGGAATAGAAGAAGGCGATGATCAGCACCGCGATCACGTCATCGATGATCGCGAGGGCCAGCAGGAATACTCTCACATTGGATGGGATCGAGCGTCCAAGCAAAGCCAGCACGCCGACCGCGAAGGCGATGTCTGTTGCTGTCGGCACCGCCCAGCCGCGGACCCGCGCCGCATCGCCATTGAACGCCAGATAGATCAAGGCCGGCGCGATCACGCCGCCGATCGCCGCGGCAATCGGGAGGACGGCTTGATCGATCTTGCTCAGCGCGCCTTCATGGATCTCGCGCCGGATTTCCATCCCAACGACCAGGAAGAAGATCGTCATCAGTGCATCGTTGATCCAAAAATGGAGAGATCGCGAAAACGAAAATTCGCCGACGCCGATGGTGATCGGCGTATGCCAGAGGTCGTGATAGCTGTGGGCGAAAGATGAGTTCGCCCAGATTAAGGCCAGCATAGCCGCGATCAGCAGGGCGATGCCGCTGACGGCTTCGATGTGCAAAAAGCGTTCGACCGTCGCAAAGGCGCGCTCGGCCAGATATTGGGTACGAGACGGACTCCGGGTGCCAGCAGATTGGTTCATAGGCGCGCATACTCTGCGCGGCGGCCCGACCAAGCGCATACCCTGCCCACGGCCGTATGCGCGCGGAAACCCGCGCGAAAATTATCGATGGACATCCAGCAGCGCAACCTGCGTTCGGGAAAGATCCGATTTTCGAGAAGCGGTTACACGAGGGGTCGGAAACTGTGGGGGCTTTCCCGCTCTCTGGACTCTGGTCCATATGTCGTTTAGTCTCGACATATGGAATCAGATACCGCCATTCCCGCTTTCGCCGCGCTCGCGCAATCGACCCGCCTCGACGTGTTCCGCCTGCTGGTAGAGCATGAACCGAACGGATTGCCCGCAGGCGAGATCGCCCGCCGGTTAGATGTCCCGCACAACACCATGTCCACCCATCTGGCGACGCTGACGCGCGCTGGCCTGATAGACGCCGAGCGGCACAGCCGGTCGATCATCTATCGGGCAAGGCTCGAGGCCGTGCGCGCGCTCGCCAGTTTCCTCGTCAAGGATTGCTGCGGCGGCCGCCCCGAAATCTGCGCGCCGCTGATCGCCGATCTTTCCCCTTGCTGCCCACCGCAAGCCCTCGCCGCCAAGGAGGCCGCGCATGATTGACCGCATCTACAATGTTCTCTTCCTCTGTACCGGAAATTCGGCCCGCTCGATCCTCGCCGAAAGCATCCTGAACAAGGACGGTGGCGGCCGCTTCCGCGCCTTCTCCGCCAGGAGCCAGCCGAAAGGTGCGGTCAACCCGTTCGCCCTGAAGGTCCTGGAAAGCTTCGGTTTTCCGACCGAAGGCTTTCGTTCGAAGAGCTGGGAGGAATTCGCCCAGCCCGGCGCGCCCGTCATGGATTTCGTCTTCACCGTCTGCGACAACGCCGCCGGCGAATCCTGCCCAGTCTGGCCGGGCCAGCCGATGACGGCGCATTAGGGCGTCGAAGACCCCGCCTCGGTCGAAGGGCCGGACATCGAAAAGGAAAAGGCGTTTGTCACCGCCTTGCGTTATCTGCGAAACCGGATTTCTGTCTTCACGGCTCTGCCGATCGTGAGCCTCGACCGTATGACCCTCGGCTCCAAGCTTGTCGAGATCGGCCAGTTGCGGGGCGCGACCAAGCCGCGACCAAGCGCAGCGTGAGGCCGATCATGGACGTCATCATCTATCACAACCCCGATTGCGGCACGTCGCGCAATACCTTGGGCCTGATCCGCAATGCCGATGTCGAACCCCATGTCATCGAATATCTTAAGACGCCGCCGAGCCGGACGGTGCTTGAGCAACTCATCGCGCGCATGGGTATCCCCGTTCGCGCCCTGTTGCGCGAAAAGGGCACACCCTATGCCGAGCTTGGCCTTAGTGATCCGGCTCTGAGCGACGAGCGGCTTCTCGACGCCATGATGGCGCACCCCATCCTCATCAACCGTCCGATCGTGGTCACCCCGAAAGGAGTGAGGCTGTGCCGGCCGTCCGAGGAGGTGCTGGACCTGCTGCCGCCGCAGCGCGGCGCCTTCATCAAGGAAGACGGTGAGCAGGTGATCGATGAACACGGCCGCCGCGTGGCGACGGCGTGAGGAGCAAGCATGTCCACCTTTGAACGCTATCTCACCCTCTGGGTCGCCCTGTGCATCGTCGCCGGCATCGCGTTTGGCCATGTCATGCCGGGGGTCTTCCATGCCATCGGCGAGGCCGAGATCGCCAAGGTCAACCTCCCGGTCGCGGCGCTGATCTGGCTCATGATCGTGCCGATGCTGGTCAAGATCGACTTCACCGCCCTCGGCCAGGTCAAGGAGCATTGGCGCGGCATCGGCGTTACGCTGTTCGTCAACTGGGCGGTCAAGCCCTTCTCGATGGCGGCGCTCGGCTGGCTGTTCATCGGCTATCTGTTCCGGCCCTGGCTGCCGGCCGAGCAGATCGACTCCTATATCGCCGGCCTCATCATCCTCGCCGCAGCACCCTGCACCGCCATGGTCTTCGTCTGGTCCAACCTCACCAGGGGCGAGCCGCATTTCACGCTGAGCCAGGTCGCGCTTAACGACACCATCATGGTGTTCGCCTTCGCGCCCGTTGTCGGCTTGCTGTTGGGCTTGTCGGCCATCACCGTGCCGTGGGACACGCTGGTCCTGTCCGTCGCGCTCTATATCGTCGTGCCAGTGATCGCCGCGCAGGTGCTGCGCCGCCGGATACTCGCCACTGGCGGCGAGCCGGCGCTGAAGCGCTTCCTCGACCGCCTTCAGCCGCTGTCGCTGGTGGCGCTGCTCGCCACGCTCGTCCTGCTGTTCGGCTTTCAGGGTGAACAGATCCTCGCCCAGCCGCTGGTGATCGCGCTGCTCGCTGTGCCGATCCTGATCCAGGTCTATTTCAACTCGGGGCTCGCCTATCTCCTCAACCGCCTGACCGGCGAACAGCATTGCGTCGCGGGACCGTCGGCGCTGATCGGGGCATCGAACTTCTTCGAGCTGGCGGTCGCCGCCGCCATCAGCCTGTTCGGCTTTCAGTCCGGTGCTGCGCTCGCCACCGTGGTCGGCGTGCTGATCGAGGTGCCGGTGATGCTCTCCGTCGTCTGGATCGTGAACCGCTCGAAAGACTGGTATGAGCGCGGCGAGAAGCCCCGGGCCGTGGCCGAGGCGAAACGCTGATGTTGCGTGATCTTCCCAATATCGATGGCGCATGCCTTGCCGTGCCGACGATTGATCGGCTTCGGGCAGCGCCCTCGACCCATCCGCCGCGTATCCTCTTGCTCTACGGTTCGCTGCGCAAGCGCTCCTACAGCCGTTTCCTTACGCTGGAGGCCGAGCGCCTGCTGAAACATTTCGGCGCGGAAACGCGCGTCTTCGATCCGCATGGCTTGCCATTGCCGGACGGTGCAGATGTCAGCCATCCGAAAGTGAAAGAGTTGCGGGAGCTCTCGCTCTGGTCGGAAGGCCAGATCTGGACCAGCCCGGAGCGGCACGGCGCGATGAGCGCGGTGATAAAGGCGCAGATCGACTGGATTCCGCTATCGATCGGCGCGGTTCGGCCGACGCAGGGCCGCACGCTGGCCGTAATGCAGGTGTCAGGCGGCTCGCAGAGCTTCAATGCCGTCAACCAGATGCGGGTGCTCGGCCGCTGGATGCGCATGGTGACGATCCCGAACCAGTCCTCCGTCGCCAAAGCCTTTCAGGAGTTCGACGAGGCAGGCCGGATGAAACCGTCCGCCTTTTACGATCGAGTGGTCGACGTAATGGAGGAATTGGTGAAATTCACGCTGCTCACGCGCGATGTCTCTTCCTACCTGACCGACCGCTATTCCGAGCGCAAGGAGAGCGGTGAGGCCCTGATGCGCCGGGTAAACCTGTCAGCCGCGACCTAAATCTACCGAGCCGCTCCAAAGGCGCGGACGCGGCATCGCCAAGCTCCCGCCGATCGGTGACGTCCGCTTCGGCCCGGACTGATCGACACCAAGACGCGGTACGAGATGAAGTTTCTCGTACGGCTCAACTCCAAGGAGCGAGGCAAGCACTCGATCGTCGCCCGCCAACTCTTTGAGGCAAAGGAGGAGGTCGGCCCGACTGACCTGGCTTTTCGACCCGACACGGCGGGAGGCCCGAGATCTGCTCGAAGGCTGACGCTTGCGCGCGGGGGCGGCTCGTTTGGGCCAAACGATCTTCGCCGACGCCGGGTATCAGGGCCCAAGATGGCGAAGACGTTTGCGGCCACTGGAGCCTGGAGGGTTGAACCGCCCCGGGTTTGCCGGAGGCCGTTTGGTTTAAGTTATGCCGCCATGGCCGATTGTTCCAGCATGGCGTAGTAGCGTTGCTCGGCTTCGGCGGGCGGGATGTTTCCGATGGGCTCCAAGAGCCGTCGGTTGTTGAACCAATCGACCCATTCCAGCGTTGCGAACTCGACGGCCTCGAAGCTACGCCACGGTCCGCGTCGGTGGATCACCTCAGCTTTGTAGAGGCCGTTGATGGTTTCGGCGAGAGCATTATCGTAGGAATCGCCGACACTGCCGACAGACGGCTCGATGCCAGCTTCAGCCAGGCGCTCGGTGTACTTGATGGATACGTACTGACTTCCTCTGTCGCTGTGGTGTACGAGCCCGCCGCGATGGACCGGCCGTCGATCGTGCAGGGCTTGCTCCAGCGCATCGAGCACGAAGCCGGCGTGCGCCGAACGTGATGCCCGCCAGCCGACGATCCTGCGGGCATAGGCGTCGATGACGAAGGCGACATAGATGAAGCCGGTCCAGGTGGCAACATAGGTGAAGTCGGAGAGCCAAAGCGCATTCGGCCTCGACGCCTTGAACTGGCGGTTGACGTGATCCAGCGGGCATGGCGCCGCCTTGTCGCCGATCGTGGTCCTGACCGACTTGCCGCGGATAACACCGTGCAAGCCCATGGTCCGCATCAATCGTGACACCGTACAACGGGCGATATCGAAGCCTTCGCGCTTGAGTTGCCGCCAGATCTTGCGCACGCCATAGACGCGGAAGTTCTCATCGAAGACGCGCCGGACCTCGATCTTCAGGATGACATCCTGCCTGGCGCGCGCCGACAGCTTGGCGGGATCACGCCGTTTGGCGACATGGGCATGATAGGTCGAGGGGGCGATCGACAGAACCTTGCAGATCGGCTCGACCCCATGCGCCGCGCGATGATCGTCGATGAAGGCGATCATGGCTTGGACCGGCGGTCGAGCTCCGCCGTCGCAAAATAAGCGCTCGCTTTGCGCAGGATCTCATTGGCCTGCCGGAGTTCGCGGTTCTCCCGCTCAAGCGCCTTCAGCTTCTCGGCGACGTCCGTGGGAACGCCCGCTCGCTTGCCGCTGTCGACCTCCGCCTTCTTCACCCATTCCAGCAGGGTATGACAGGAACAGCCAATCTTGGGCGCTATCGCCTCAATCGCCGCCCAGCGGGACGGATACTCGCTGCCGTGATCCAAAATCATCCGAACCGCTCGGGCCCGAACCTCCGGTGAGAACTTGTTCGTCGTTTTGCTCGTCATGGCTCCATCCTCTCTCAGACTTGGAGCCTCCGGCAAACCCGGGGCGGTTCAATTACGAGCGGGGTCGCGCAAAGAGTGTGGACGGGAGTTGAGCTGGTGGGGCTGGTACGGTCGAGAAGGCGAGATGGCTGCGCGATTTGCTCCGGTTTCTGCCCTTGCGAAGCCAATTCGTCCTTTCGGGCAAAACCAGGGATCTTCAGAGCCATGAGGTAACGACACCAAATCGCTAGGCTACGGCGTGACACTGTCGGAGCAGGCCCGCGCCACGCTGCGCGGTCTGTGTCTGGCGGATCTTTCGAACGGCGGACGCGGCATACGCAATCCATGGCCCCACTCTCCTCTTCGGAAAGTCCAGGGAGTCAGCAATTTTCGGGCTCGTCGACAATCCATCCGCGCACAGGTCGTCCGCCCAAACAGGCAAGATAGACCGCACAAAAAAGAGCCCGCCGAAGCGGAACTCTTTATGACTATCAATTCGAGCCCCACAGCCCTGGCGGAACTATTTCTCGCTCGAACCGGAGCCTGATGAGGAGTTCGGAGACGTGCTCTGGTTCGCGCCCGGTTGATTGGGCGTCGTTCCGCTCGGCGAAGGTTGGTTAGCCTGACCCGTCGTGTTCGACTGATTGGGCGCGCTCTGGCCCGTTGTCGAAGACGGCCGATTTTGCGTTTGCCCAGCATTCTGGTTCGACGTCTGATCGGTCTGTTGGTTCGAGGGCTGGCCCATCTGACCGCTTTGTCCCTGACCCGCCGTGGTCTGGGTACCGGTTGAGGTTTGAGAGCCGGTCGATGAAGACTGCGACTGGATGCTCTGGTTTGCCTGCTGGCTCAGCTGACTGGAAACGCCAAGCGACGACACCGTGCGCATGTCGATCATGCCTGTCACGGCAATACCTTGTTGACGTTGGTACACTGTGATGGCTTCGCGGGTTGCCGGACCCCAGACGCCGTCGGCATCTCCGTGCAGAAGACCACGATCGATCAACACGCGCTGGATCACACGGATGTCGTCGGGCGGCAGGTCAACTGCGGCGATGGGCCCGCCACTTTGACCGCTGCTACCACCGCCGGCGAAGCGCGCGCGCGGGCCGACGGGAACCACATCGACGATACGGCGATCGCGATCGACAATCACGACGTCGTCCTCCATAACGAAGAAGCTATTGTCGCGGTAGGCCGGAAACACGTCAATCAGCGCCGGATAGGTGGATACCGAGGCGACGGTTACGCTGGACGGGACCACAATGCCGGAGCGAACCTGAAAATTGATCGAGTTCGCGTTGAGGCGCGGGGCGTTGCTTGCGCGCAGCACCGACTGCTGAAGCGTCGTCTGCTGTTGTGCCGTCACGTTCTTGCCGCTCTGGGTCTGAATTCCAGCAGCGGTCTGGCTCTGGCCCCCCTGGGTATTGGTCTGGCCCTGCGCCGCGTTTTGATCGACGCCAGAATTCAAATTCCGGTCCTGGGCGCTCTGCCCCTGCATGCCGGACGAGCCGCTTTGATGGCCGTTGGACTTATTGTCAGCCTTGGCGTCGGCCTTGCCCGTATCATGCGTGCGATCTTCCGACTGCTTTGCATTGTCGCGCTCGGGCCTGCTCTGACCGACCGTCTGATCCTTGTCGCGCTGCTGCGCCCGGTCCTTGCTCGTGTCACGCTGTTTACTGCGCGACTCCTCCGAACGGCGCGTATCGTCGCGATCGGAGTCACGCTCTGACCGCCTCTGCTGCGCGCGGCTGGATTCGCTACCGCGTGCGGAGTACCCTTCGGCCCGACCGCTCTCGCGCGATTCGGACCCATGTCTTTCTGACATTCCGTCGCTACGGGAAGTACCCTCCCCGCCGCCCGTTCCGCTTCTGGAATGACTACCCGCCAATGTTCCCCTTTCACTCGCCGCGCCGCCAACATCGCCGCTCATGCTTTGCGCGGACGCAAAGCTCACACTGGCAAGCAATGCAGCCGTCGTGACGAGAAACCTGTTCTTCATTCTACTCCTCATTTAAGTTCCTCCTCAGCTGCTGGTTACTTTCGAGTTGAAGGGGGCAAATCGCGCCTCTTGGGCTAGAGACGAGCCCGTCTTGAGTAACGGGGTGATGATGCCATCGTTCCTTATTGATGCGATCGTTGCCAGAGCGCCGGCGTGGGGTGGCGATATTACGAGCGCTGTGGATCGATGAACATCGACAAGCTCGGGCCGGAAATGAGGCGATCACAACGGGGGTGAAGCCGCAGCTTGTAGCAGAGGTCAAATCACAGAATGGACCAGCCCTGGCGAAATGCGCATCCTGTGTATCTTGGTCTGCGCACCGATAAGCAGGCAAAGGACGTTGTCTCGACTTACCACGCTTACAAAGTTCGTCGGCTGTTGAAATGCCAGCAATCCGAGCCTATGACGGTCGACCGACTGTGCCGTTAGAAATTCGCCGGCCGATCCTCGAGATGAGCGTCGCCAACCGCAGTGGGGAGCGCCGCGGATCCATGGCGAGTTGCTCAAGCTGGGCACGTCGGTCGGACGATCGCCGGTGTATCATACATCTTGGGAAACGGTCGGCAGACACCTTCCAATATCAGTCGATCAATCGGGATGAAGGCAGGTCTCTCCTGGGACGAGTTCGCCGCAGCACATTGATTTGTTGACTGAAGACCAGAACTTCTGCCTCAAGCCCAACTCGCGACCGCAGCAGGTCGATCACCATTCCAAAGATCAGTCTGACCAAATCCAACATCGAACAGCAGCATCGCCCACTTCTCGATCAAGCGGCAGCCGGCTGGCGATTGCGACAGGGACAGGTAACGACGCAGCCTCACGACAGGCGGGAGCCGAAGCTGCCGGAGGGAATATGAACGGCTGTTCATACACATAGCGGCAAGGAACATAGAGCGTCCTCGTTAATTAGTACTCGGCACATTACGGAGTATTCAGATGAAAAAGTTGTCTTTCGCGATGGCGGTGGGCGCGGTCGCGTTACTCAGTGTTTCCAGTGCAAACGCAGACCATCGCCACTATGGACATCGGCATTATCACCACTATGGACATGGGCATCATCATCACTATGGCTATCAGCGTTACCCGTATTACAGAAGTTCGGGATACGCTCCGAGGTACTACGGCGGTCCGTATTACGGCGGCGGCTATGGCTATGGACGGGGCATCTACGGCGGCGGCTACGGCTACGGGCCAGGCATCTCAGTTGGCTTCGGCAATTCGTATTACGGTGGCAGCTATGGCTACGGGCCGGGAGTCTCTGTTGGCTTCGGCAGTAGTTGGTAAATGAGAAAGCCCGCAGCGAATGCGGGCTTATTTACAACCTGAATCCGAGCCAAACCGACTAGCCATGCGGCAATGAGCGGAGATTGGCCGTCACAGGCCCGCGTGCGCAACGCTGGTGCGTGTTGGAGCAACGCGACGGCATCCGGCAACGCCCCGATCTAGACGCAACGAGGGCACGTCCTCAATTCAAGGAAAAAAGGCACCGCCCCGCCCCAGGCCGGACGCGGGACGAGGACAGCCGCGAGGCCGGTTAAGAAGGCACCCGTTGTCCAGTGGCAGTGAGTTCGTATTGCAGGACAAAGAGCGATATCCTGCCGTAAGCTGAACTGTTAAGTGCCGAAGGAAGCCGTCAGCGCCCGCAAGGGGTTGGCGGCTTTCGTTTTTGCGTGGGCCTAGGACTGCGTCTGCGGTGCGGTAGCCGGCGCATTGGCGGCCGGCTTATAATGCGTGCCGCGTCCATAGTACAAGGTGGAAAGGATAACCAGCAGCACGATGACCGCGCCTCCGATAATCCAGCCTTTCCGGATGCTACTCATGGTTCTCCTCTCGAGTGAAAGGCATTCGGACTACCATGCTGCGCTCCGTTTAGGAACAGCAACTTCTCCGCACGCGGGCTCAGTAAGAGCAGGAATGTTCGCCGCCCCTCCATCTTTGAATGCGGGCAAACGGTAAGACGAGTTCGACCCCCTGACACGCGGCAAATCCGCAACGACTTCAGTCTGGCGACTTATCAGGGGCGGCTGCGGTTCGACTCCGCACAGACACTCATTGAGACTGCTCCCGTAGATTCCCCGCCGGTTCGCTCCGGCGGGGCTTTTCATGCGCTTTTGTGAACCGGAACGAACGCATGGCCGCCGCGTTCGCCCCTTGACCTGTTCAACACCGGAGAGCAATCATGAAAAAGCTGGCCTTATGCGCGCTAGCATGCGCAGCTTCGGCATCCTTCGCGCAGGCTGCGGCGGCGGCCCAGTACTACGTCGTGCTCGACACGGTCACTAACAAGTGCGCGATTGTCGATCATAGGCCCAAGAGCGCGGCCCGCACCGTTGATGACGAAATATATTTCAAGACGCGGTCGGAAGCGGAGACGGGGATGCAGGCCATGAAGGCGTGCAGGACGGCGCAGGCAGATTCCAGCGATAACCTGCTGCGATAAGCGGGCTTAACCACAGCCGAAAGCTTGACTTTGCAAAAAGGTGCTACACTTACGGCATGACAGCCGCCACCGAAGAGCGCGCCGGAGACACGATTGCTACCGAGGAAGAGAACCAAAGCCGAGGCCGAGCGTCTCGACAAGCTGCTTCGCCCTCGAAGCCGAGCATAATCTCTGCTACGATGGCGCCCAAGCGCGCGAAGTGGCTCAGGCGCCTCAGGCTCTACAACAACTAGACGCGCGACGAGAGCAAGGTGAGCGACCCACTGCTCTTCACCGCGTCCGACCGTGTTCGCCTCGCTCTACGACGACCGCCTCTCCGCCGTCCTCGATTGCAACGACGAGGGCGACCAGGACACGGCCGAGAACCTCACCGACCTCGCCGAGCACGACTACCGCGTCATGCAGAAGGACGAGGCGGACTACGAGTGGAAATAGGACGCCTGCTTCTTCGGCCGCGGCCTCCTGCTCCTCAACGAGTTCGATAGGACCGCCGGCGTGATGGCCCCCGTCACCGACGGTCAAGAAGATAATGATGCACAAGCGCGAGAACCCGCAGGCGTTCCCGCAGCCGGCCGCGGCGCAGCCCGGCATGGACCTCAATCCCGTCTCGTCGCCGACGCCGGAGCCGCAGAAGTCCACAGCGCCGATGGCCAGTCGCTTGCATAGATTTTATGAATGCTTTGCTACGCGCTCGAAAGCAATGACGCGACAGGCAGCACCGACCCCGCTCCCTTCTTCGCGAGGGAATACGCGATCGACAAGGCGGCCGCATCCCTGCTCGTTTCAAACGGCCTTCGGCTCGCCAAGTACCACCTGACCGGCCTCTGGGCCGTGCTAGGCTTTCCGTAGAGGCGCTCCGCGCTTCGATTACCCATCATCGAGTTTTCATCATGACAATTATGATCGGCGCGGCGGCATTGCTGCTTGTGAAGTGGATCAAGCGATCAAGCAGAGGTCGGCAAGCCAGGTCGAGACGCTCCTCATCCTTCTCGCCGTTAGCCTAGGCGCTGATGGGCTGTGCTGCGCGCTGGTCACCGCCGCTACTGGGAGACGGTCGCCCGCGTGCTCGTCATCGCCGGCGCCTTCTGCACGTTCGTAATCCAGCGTTTCGAGAGCAAGTCTAGAACGGCTCCCCACACGCCCTAAAATGCGTTCTAAGGCCCGAAACTTCCTACCCGCGGGGGGGGCTGCGTTTGAGGCTTAAAGGCCCGCTCAGGCGGGAGAGATGCGAGAGATGATTTTCGCTTCGATGAAACCTTTTCGCGCCCAGCGGCTACTTACCGCTGAGCGCGGATCAATTCATGGCACATCTCTGCGCACCGCCGCAGGGTTTGCAGGGCGGCACCTCGGGTGAGCATCTTCAAGGCATATTCGGTCGCACGGATGAGGCTCACCCTTATTGGGTCGCCCTCGAGAATGGAAGTGCACGGGCCCCAACTACAAGATGCTGCGGGACTTCTGCCGCGAGCGCGGCCTGTTGCTGTCCGCTCGCAGCATTCCGTGGCGCGCGCGCGTAAGCGGTACCAAGTCTTCATGTTCGCCGAAGAGGAGCACGCCGAGGCATTCCGAAAGGAGTTCGGCGGCGAGCGGATGCACCCTTCGGAGGGGCGAGGGCGCGCGCTGGATTGCTATCGTTGATGTGCCGACATTCGCATCGTTCAAATTCTGCAGAAATGACTGGCATTCGGGGGCAAAGCGAGCATTGCTGTGGAGTGAGATGACCTTTGGATCGGCCCCGCAGCGCAACATCGCTGACGGGGCCTCGGGTGGTGCGACGCTGATGTCGCATCATTTTTGGAAGGTCCCATGCAGAAGTCATCCCGCAATCGGAAGCCACGATCGAACCGCCGCGGACGCGGTAAGGCGCTCACCACAACGAAGGTAGCAATAACAGCACCTCGTCCTGTGAGAGAGCCGACGAAACGACGTCCAACGATTCCTTCAAGCCCGGCTCTAGCGGGCGGCGTGGTCAGCGTAGCTGCAAAAGCGGGCAAACGGACGAACAAGCAAGCCAAACTGCTCGATCTTCTGAGGCACCCGGCTGGTGCGACCATTGCCGCGCTCTCAAACGCCTCCGGTTGGCAACAGCATTCGGTGCGCGGATTTTTGGCCGGCGTGGTTCGCAAGAAGCTCGGGCTTGAGTTGGTCTCAGCCGTTGAAGCAAATCAGCGCATCTACCGCATCATTGCATCGAAGCAGGCCTGACGATGGCTAAAGCCTCGAAGAGCGGGCTTGCGCGTCATCGCGATCTCAGTGGTCGGCGACCACAGTCTCGGGGGCGTCGGTCAAGCTGGTCCGCGCTGGCGCATCTTCCGAAGCATCTGCAGATAGCCATTGTAAGCTATCAGCGGCAGGTGGACGTGTGCGGCGACCTCAATCCGGCGATACGCCAGTTCCTTGATCGGATCGTCGAGAAAGAGACGCCCGAATCCGTCATGGCCAAGCTCATGGCCTTCGACCGCGGACAGGTCGAGCTGAAAGCCGGCACCATCCTATCCCGGGAATGGAACGGCATCACTCAGCGGGCGATCGTGGTTGACGATGGCTTCCTGTGGGAGGGGACACGGTACGACAGCCTTTCGGCGATCGCCTTCGCCATCACCGGTACCCGCTGGAGCGGGCCCCGCTTCTTTGGTCTGCGAGACGGCACGGTCGCTGGCGAGGATGGGCCGTGAGGGCGGGAAAAGCGTTGGCCCGAGAGATCGTCCGGTGCGGGATCTATACCCGAGTCTCGACCGACAACGGCCTCGACCAGGAGTTCAACTCGCTGGATGCTCAGTATGAAGCTTCCAGTGCCTATATCAAAAGCCAGGCCCATGCCGGTTGGGTGCAGGTCAAGACCCGCTATGACGATGGCGGTTTCTCGGGCGGATCAACCGATCGGCCGGCGCTGCAGCGCCTGCTCGAGGATATCCGGGCCCGCAAGATCGATGTCATTGTGGTCTACAAGGTCGATCGTCTGACCCGCTCGCTCGCCGACTTCGCCAAGCTGGTCGAGCTGTTCGATGCCCATCGGGTGTCATTTGTCTCGGTCACCCAGCAGTTCAATACCACAACGTCCATGGGACGCCTGACCCTCAACGTTCTCTTGTCCTTTGCCCAGTTCGAGCGGGAAGTTACCTCGGAACGTATCCGGGACAAGGTTGCGGCCTCCAAGAAGAAGGGCATCTGGGTCGGAGGTCCCCTCCCCCTCGGCTACGTCATGGAAAACGGTAAGGTGACCGTCGTCCCCGAAGAAGCCGAACGGGTCCGTCATATCTTTGGGCGCTATCTCGAACTTGGCAGTGTCCGTGCCTTGATGCGAGACCTCAAGGACCGCAAGGTCGTCAGCAGGCGGCGCGTTCTCAAGACCGGAACAATTCGGGGCGGAGTTGCATTCGGCTGTGGCGCCTTATTCCATCTACTGCGCAATCGCTTCTACATTGGCGAGGTCAACTATAAGGGCCAGATCTATCCGGGCGAACAGCCCCCAATCCTTGATCGTGACCTGTTCGAGCGCGTCCAGACGATGCTCACAGACCAGCGCAGTCATCAGACCAGAGCCCGGTCCTCCTTCAGCCATCTCCTGACCGGTCTGATGTTTGACGACGCCGGCCATCGCATGGCGCCGACCCAGGCCCAGAAGAAGGGCCGGCATTATAGCTATTATGTCTCGCGACCGCTTCTGTTCGGGAATGCAGCTACAGCCGCAGTTGGTTCGGTCTCTCGAGTGCCTGCCCCTGACATCGATGACCAGGTCCGCAAGGTTGTTCTGGAGCCGAAGCATCGGCAGCTTAAAGCTACCGGTCTCATCGACAACGCATTTGCGCGCTCGCTGATTGAGCGGATCGAGGTTCAGCAAAACCGCCTCGCCGTTCAGTTGAAGCAAGGGTCCGACAATCACGCCGAAGAAGACCACTCCACCATCGTCATTCCCTGGATCAAACCACCCTCCAAACGCGCACGGTCAATCCTGCGCCCGACCTCCGCAAAACTTCCGATCCGCCCGATGAAGCTGGAGCGACGGGCTACGCTGGTCGCAGCAATTGCCCGCGGCCGGCGCTGGCTTGATGAACTCATCGCCGATTCAGCGACAGATGCCCAAGCAATCGCAAAACGCGAGCGATGCAGCCTGCGCCACGTCAACATGACGCTGTCGTTGGCCTTCCTCTCTCCCGCACTCACCAAGGCTGACCTCGGCACAGCTATTGCTGCTGATCGAAGGTGTCGATTGGCGCGCGCCGGAGCAACGCTGGCGTCCGGCAATTGCCGGATGATCTGCGACCGATTGACTCGATGATGCAAGAAATGCGGCGAGAACGGTGCGAGTCAGTTAGATTCTTCTCGTATGAACGTCGATCTCGCCGCACTGCCCGACGACGTGGAGACGCTGCAAAAGCTGGTGCGTTCGCTTGTAGCCGAGCGCGTCAGCCTCAGCGAGGCGAAGGCCGAGATCGAACGGCTCAATCTCATCATCAAGAGGCTGCAGCGCAACCAGTACGGCCGCCGGGCTGAGCGGCTCGATGACGAGCAGTTGCAACTCGGCTTCGAAGACCTCAACGCCGATCTTGCGCACGTCGAAACTAGCCTTCCGCCTCCGCCAGCCGAGAGCCGTCCCCCGAGGCCCCAAAGCGAGCGCCCGAGCCTGCCGGTGCACTTGCCCCGCGAGGATGTCAGGCTCGATGTTGAGCATCAAACCTGCCCGTGTTGCGGCGGCATACTGCACCTGATCGGCGAAACGACGAGCGAGATGCTCGACCATGTACCGGCGCGGCTGCGGGTCATCCGAATCTGCCGGCCGCGCTATGGCTGTCGGGCCTGCGGGACTATCCATCAAGCGCCAGCACCAGAGCGGCCGATCGCCAAAGGGCTGGCCTCCCCGGCTCTGCTCTCCCATGTTCTGGTCTCCAAATACTGCGATCACCTCCCGCTTTACAGGCAGAGCCAGATCTTCGCCCGGCAGGGCGTCACGTTGGACCGCTCGACCTTGGCGAACTGGATCGGCGGCGCCTGCTGGTGGCTGGAGCCCCTTCAATCCAAGCTCGCTGAACACATCTTTGCATCGCAGAAACTGTTCGCCGACGACACGCCTATCCCGGTACTCGATCCCGGCCGCGGCCGCACCAAAACTGGCCGGTTGTGGGTGTACGCCCGCGATGACCGGCCTTGGAACGGACCGGATCCGCCAGCCGCGGTCTATCTCTACAGTCCGGATCGCAAGGCTGAGCGTCCCGCTGCTCATCTGGCCAACTTCAGCGGCATCGTTCAGGTCGACGGTTATCCCGGGTTCGATCGGCTTCGCGACGGCGGCACCATCCAGCTCGCAGCTTGTTGGGCTCACGCCAGGCGGAAGTTCTACGAGGTGCAGCAGGCGACCGCCTCGCCTGTCGCGACCGAAGCGCTGCGACGCGTCGCCGAGCTTTACGTGATCGAGGCCGCCATCCGCGGCCAGACCGCGGAAGCACGGCAAAGCATGCGTCGATCAAAGTCGTTGCCTCTGGTCACGGCGATGAAAGCATGGCTCGAAATGCAACTCGCCCAAATCCCGCCGCGCGGCGGGCTCGCCGATGCCACTCGCTATGCCCTAAGCCGCTGGGATGCTCTTTGCTGCTTCCTCAATGACGGCCGCATCGAGCTCGACACCAACACCGTCGAACGCGCCATTCGTCCGGTCACGCTCGGACGAAAGAACCACCTGTTCGCCGGATCAGATGGCGGGGCTCAGCGCTGGGCCACAGTCTGCTCCCTCATCACCACGGCAAAGCTAAATGACGTCGAGCCCTTCACCTATCTCAAGGACATCCTTGAACGCATGTCGGCAGGTCATCCCATGAGCCGGCTCGATCAGCTCTTGCCATGGAACTGGCGCCCGGCAACTATCCTCAACTAAGATGACGTGTCAGGAATAGACGCTTACGGCTCAAGCGTGAGCTGCCGTTTTATCGGCTTTGGGTTGCGGGCGACAGCGTCTATGGCGTCGGCGACATCGAGCGGGATTTGCGCCGGGCTGGCAAAGGCTATGTGCTCGGCGTCGCCGCCAATCACTGGTTCGGATCCTGGAGCCGGAAGCGGTCGATCGGCGGCTCGGCGGAAGAAATCGCCAGAACCTTGAAGTCGGTCGACTGGCGACGCTTGTCGGCGGGTAGCGGAACCAAGGGGCCGCGCTGGCATGATTGGGCCTATCTCGAACTCGCCGATCTCGACGCTGGTGAGTTTAATGCGGAGCGCAGCGGCCCGTGGACGCGCGGCTTGCTGATCCGACGCCACATCGCCGACGGCGAACTCGCCTACTTCACCACCTGGTGTCCGGCCGGAACTTCCATCAAGCAGTTGGTCGCCGTTGAAGGACATCGCTGGGCGATCGAAGACAGCTTTGAGACCGCAAAGAACGAGTTCGGCCTCGATCACAATGAAACGCGGTCCTGGCACGGCTGGCATCGCCATGTGTCTCTGGTCATGTTGACCTTCGCCATGATGGCCGCCATTCGCCGAAAAGCTAACGCACCACCCCAAAAAAACACTTCGCGCGCAACCCGAACCCGCAAGGCCTCATCCGTTGGTCGGTCCAGGAAATCCGCAGAATAGCGCAGCGGCGCGCGCGACAACGGATCCGACCCAGCTATGTCATCGCGTGGTCGATGTAGCGACGTGCTCACCAAGCCATCGCTCAAAAAGCACATATCAAGCAAAAATTACGACTGTAATGCTAGATTCAGGAGCATTGGGTTGAGCGTATGAGGCGCCTGAGCATAATGCGGATCATGGCGAGGCGAACGAAGGCTGCGGCGGTCCTGGTGTAGCGCTCGAAATCGCGCATCAGGCGCCGATTGCGGCTGATCCGGGCGAAAGTCCGTTCGACGATCCAGCGCTTGGGCAGAACGACGAAGCGATGGAGATCGGAACGTTAGACGATCTCCATCTTCCAGCATCCCGTCGCGGCGGCAGTCTTCGCCATTTTTGGTCCCTGGTAGCCGCCATCGGCGAAAACCCGCTCGACGAAGGGAAAACGCCGCCGCGCGCGACGTAGCAAATCATGCGCGCCATCGCGGTCCTGAACATCTGCGGCATGGACGCTCACGCCGAGCAAGAGGCCGAGTGTGTCAACGAGGATGTGGCGCTTGCGGCCCGTGATCTCAGCGCAACGTCTTCGTTGTCGCTTCTTGCCCGCATCAAAGCCCTGCCAGTCGAGTGCAGACCCTTTTTGCGCTGCCTTGCTGGTTTGGGAGTCGATGATTGCAACCGTGGGACTCGCCTCGCGTCCGGTTGCTTCGCTTGTCGCTATATAGAGTGCGTCGTGAATATGCTCCAACGTGCCGTCCCAGTCCCATAACATGAAATAGAAATGCGCCGTGCTCTTGGGCGGCAGATCTTTCGGCATCGCCTTCCATTGGCAGCCGGTCGACAGCACATAGAAGATCGCGTTCAATACCTCGCGTACATCGACCGAACGGCGGCGTCCGCCTCGTCGCGCCGGCGGGATCATCGGAGCAACAAGCATCCACTCCGCATCACTCAAATCACTCGGATACCGAAGGTTGCGCCGCTCGGCCGTCAAACGGTGTTCAGGCTTCCACATCTCCTTGTCTCGAATCGCTCTCCGAGAAGGGGAACCACAACCGACTCATCTGACTCAAGTTCTTCCTGGATCGGCTCTTAGTTTTTTGTGCTTGCAGTCTTGTCGAGTGCTGCGCGCAGGCCTTTGGCCAGCTTGATTGCATCGTCATTGGCCCAAAAGTGCATGAAGAAAAGCCTCGGCTGCTCATCAAGCATATGGCTGTGAAGCGCCGTGACTTCGATGCCGTGCGTTCGCAGCGCAATTACCACCGGATTGACCTCATCTCCCGTCAGGACGAAGTCGCCGGTAACGGCAGCCTTACCACCGCCAGTCGGTTGAAAGTTGATTCCGATCGCCACACCCATCGGCCCGGCCGGCGTCAACGTCATGCCACCTTCGCTGACAAGATCACGTCGCGGCACATTGAACTGATAGACGCCACCATTGGTCTTACCCTTCGTGCCGATAATTTGGTCTAGCTGCGCGGTATCGAGGTCGACAGCCGAAGGTGGATTTGACGACGGAATAACCTGAAGCGGGGTTTTACTTTCGGCAAGCGCGTTATGGAGCACGGCGGCGAGTTTGGCGGGGTCTCCATGCCCGGCCACATGCATGTAGAACGTCGCGGGGCTGGCCCGGAGCAAATGATTATGGATGGCCGTGATCTCGAGCCCGCCAGCGATCATTTTCGACATGACTGGATTGATTTCACTTTCCAGCAATACCAGGTCTCCCATCGCCATAGCGCCCTCGTGAGCTGGCTTGAAGGCGACCCAACCGCCGAGCGCCAAGGCTGGCTTGATGGTCACGCCGTCAAGGGTCACCGTCAAATCGGTTCGAGGGAAGCCATAGCGATGCACGTCTTCGGCGACCGCTGGCTTCCGACCCAGTATTCCATCGACCGCTCGCCAGTCTACGACTTGATCTTGCGCATGAGCGCTTCCATTCACCACCATTAACAAGGCGCTGAGGCCAAACAGCGTTGAGAGTACGTTTCGCATAAAAACTCCTTGTTATGTCTCAAGATCTTGCCGGAGACAGTTCGTCAGAGTCGGTTTCGAAATCATGCCTCTCTGGCGATGCGGCGAACGAGCAGCATGATTGAGGCGGCGTAGAGGAAGGCTCTGGCCGAATCGATTGTCGCCTCGAAATCCTTCGCCAGTCTTCGGTTTCGGTTGATCCAAGCGAAGAAGCGCTCGACTACCCATCGGCGCGGGAGAACGACAAAACCGACCTGGCCGGCAATCTTCCGCACGATTTCGACGACGATGCTCGTGGAATTGGCCACCCGCTCGTGGTTGTAACCGCTATCGGCGAAGACACGGGCGACGAACGGATACAGGGCGCGGGACGCGCGTAACAGCGGCCCACCGCCATCGCGATCCTGAATGCTGGCGGGATGCGGTTCGAGGAGCAGCGCACGTCCGTCCATGTCGACCATGGCGTGGCGCTTGCGCCCGTTGATCTTCTTTCCAGCATCATAGCCGCGCGGACCGCCAGCTTCCGTGGTTTTGACGCTCTGGCTGTCGATGATTGCGGCCGAAGGACCGGCCTCGCGTCCGACGCGCTCACGATCCACGATGACGAGGGCATGATTGATCCGCTCGAAGACGCAGCCGTCCCGCCAGGTCGCGAACCAGCGATAGACCGTGCTCCAGGGCGGAAAGTCCGCAGGAAGCAGCCGCCAGGCGCAGCCCGACCGCATGACATAGACAATCGCGTTGACGATCTCGCGCAACGGCCATCGCCATCGCCGTCCTCTGGTCTTCGGCTTTGGAAGAAGCGGCTCGATCACCAGCCATTCCTGATCGGTAACATCGCTCTGGTAGCGCAATGTGTGGCGGCTATACTTCTCGCGAGTGGCAGGGGTCCACATGAAGGCTCCAAAGTGGGAATCAGCAATCACCTTGGAATCACTCGGACTTCAGCCACTCAACCCTTTTCGAAACGGCCTCTCAGCGTTCCAGTTCAAATGATGCCCGCCCATCGCAGAAATACGCCTGCGGTGCAGGAGGCAGCGACAATTAGCATCCCCACCTTGAAGTGGAAGATCGCGGTAGCCGCCGCGAGTGATTAAGAGGAGAGCTGGAATGTCGATGCTGCTCAGAACGGGAGCGTCGAACGACATGCCGAATTTGTGAATCGGGAACGTCGGATGAAATGGCGTGTGCAGCGCGAACCAAACCGACAGATTTAAGATAACGCCGACCACGGCAGCGGTAATCACCGAGAGCGCTCCGGCGAGCGCCTTGTTGCCCCGCAGGCCTCGGCTATCAGATGAAATCGAAGTACATGATGCTGACATGTTGCGCCCTTGGTGTTCCAGGACGCGATACTTGGGCATGTCGCCTCGCGGGGAGACCGCAAATCCCATTCTCTAAATAAAACGCCTATTCTCGGGAGTGTCAACGGTCATGCAGCTAAACCGATGATCTCCGGCATCAAGCGCGATTAACGTCAGCGTTTGCGGAACCAAGCTGCGGTGCTGCCGCGATACGACACAAGCCCGTGTACGGAGATGGCATCTTGTTTGCCGCTCGATTCTCTCCTAGTTTGACCGCAATGAACCACGAGCGGCGCCTCCGATTCATCCCCTTCGCAAGAGCAGTCATGTTCCTGGCGGCGGCCGCGCTTTTGATTCAGACTGTGATGATGTCAATTTCTCAGGTGTCGGCGGCCACCGGCGTATTTCCTGAACCGGCGGTTGTCCTGAGCGGTTCCATGCACTACCACGGCCGCCTCGCAGGCCACGTGCACGTCCACCATGGTGACATCGCCGAGGGCCATGTTCACAGCCCAGCCGATCACGACCACGATGGCGACCTCCCGCCGTCGTTCTGCATGCTTTTCTGCGTGGCCATTACCATTCCGCATACTCCCATTTTGTCTGATTCAACTGGATTCGTCCGCCTTGTCCAACTGCCTCGATCGGAGCGCGCGGACGGCATCGATCCGGCCGCTCTGATCCGCCCGCCAAGTACCCCCAGCATCGCGTAGTCCTGGCGGCCTTTCGGCCGCTGCAAATTCGCGTGCCTGAAGGGGTTTCAATGTTCCTGAATCAATGCTGCCCGCGTCGGCAGTTCGCAAGGCTTGGCGCCATTGGATTCGGCTGTCTGTTTGCCTTGGTGCTCAGTCTTTCTGTTTCGATCGCCCATGAGGAGCATGACCATGGCGACGATCAAAAGTCGGCGGCCGTCTCGTCTGCGTTTCCCCGCGTGACGGCGCAATCCGATCGCTACGAGGTCGTCGGCATCCTGAAGGACGGCATTTTCTCGATGTTCATTGATGATGCCATTTCCAACCAACCGGTCACGGACGTCAACTTGCAGGTCACGATCGGCGATACAGAAGCCGTCGAAGCCAAACGCGGCCCGAACGGCTATACAGTCCCCTTTCCTGATCTGATCCGCTCCGGCTCAACGGAAGTGATCTTCTCGATCAGTGGTGGAAAGGGTGAGGATCTGCTCGTCGATTCCTTTACGCCCTCCCAACCGATCGAACCGAACATACGGCACAATTCGACACTGATTTCACCAAGGGGGACCGTGACAGCCCTTGTTTTCGTGGGAATCATCCTCGGGCTGCTGTCCGGTCACCTGAGACGCGGAGGACGGCGCAACGCGGCCTACATCGCCGGGCTGACATCTGGAACTTGCGTGTTTCTGGCGGCCGTCGCATCCGCCGGATGGCAGAACGCAGGAATGTCGTCCAGCACACCACAGCCACAAGCTCAAAGCGACGCCCCACGACGGCTGCCGGACGGCACCGCGTTTGCTGCCAAGCCAACGCAGCGCCTACTGGATGTCCGCACGGCCACCGTCGAGCCCCGAACCGCACGGCCAGCATTCAACTTGATTGGCCGCATTATCGGCGATCCAAACCGGAGTAGCATTGTCCAAAGCATTTACGGCGGACGTATCGTCCCCAACGACGGAACGTTGCCCCGGATCGGGCAGAAGGTGACCAAGGGAGAACCGCTCCTCCGGATCGAACCTTATCTGCCCGTGGCAGATCGCACGACGATTTCCGAGAAGATGGGAGAAATTGAACAACTCATCGCGGTCGCCGAAACTAAGATCAATCGTCTGCGGCCATTGGCTGAACGCGGCGCAGTACCGATGGGGCAGCTCAACGATCTTAAGAGTGAACTGGCAGGATTGCGGGCGCGACGCGAGACCGTGCGCAACTCGCGCAGTGGCTACGAGCTTTTGCGGGCATCGACCGATGGCGTCATCACAGCAGCTAAAGCCGTTCCGGGCCAAGTGATCCAACCGCAAGACATCTTGTTCGAAATCGCAGATCCCGAGCATCTCTGGGTCGAAGCATTGGCCTACGACGGGCTTGATTCCACCAGTCCGATCAAGGCAACGGCGGCGGATTCGGACAGATCGGCATTTCGCTTGTCTTACCTTGGGACAAGCCAGGTTCTGAGACAGCACGCGTCGGTGGTTCATTTCTCTATCCCCGAGCCTCCGTCAAGCCTTCGTATCGGCCAACCCATAACCGTGCTCGTCCAGGGCGGCACGGCGAAGCAGGGTTTGATCTTTCCACGCGATGCCGTTGTGAAAAGCAACAACGGCGAGAGCGTTGTCTGGGTGCATGTCGCCCCTGAGCGCTTCGAGCCAAGACCCGTCCGAATAGAGCCCCTCGATGCCAAAAACATAATCGTCGCAGCTGGCCTCAATGCCTCCGATCGGGTCGTCGTGCGCGGCGCGGACCTAATCAACCAGATCCGCTAGGAGCCATCATGTTCAAGCTCATTGTGCAGACGAGTTTGCGCAATCGCCTTTTCGTACTGGCAGCAGCGGCAATCCTGATCGCTTACGGCCTGTTCGTGCTTCCGCGCATCTCGATCGACGTCCTTCCGGACATCAACCGACCAACAGTCAGTATCTTGACCGAGGCGGAGGGGCTTGCCCCGCAGGAAGTCGAGCAGCTCGTGACGTTTCCAATCGAAACCTCTATGAACGGCATGCCCGGCGTCCTCCGCGTGCGTTCGGTCTCGGGCGTCGGACTTTCGGTAGTTTACGTCGAATTCGATTGGGGAGTCGATGTCCACCGGGCGCGTCAGTTCGTTTCGGAACGCCTCGCGCTGATCCGTGAGCAATTGCCCACATCCGTGAATCCACGAATGGGTCCGGTCATCTCAATCATGGGCGAAATCATGTTGATTGCGCTCACCACGGACGGCGAAGCATCGGCGATGGACGTGCGCGAAATCGCCGATTTCGTGGTCAGGCCGCAGTTGCTCGCCATTCCTGGCGTCGCTCAGGTCATCCCCATCGGCGGTGAGGTCCGGCAATACCGGGTGATGCCGAACGTTGCGAAGATGCAGGCGCTAGGCGTCACACATGAACAGATCGAACGAGCTGTTACCCGCTTCGGCACCAACACCGGCGGAGGATTCGTCGATCAGCACGGCCGGGAATTCCTGATCCGGAACGTGGGACTGACAAGGAAGATCGAGGACCTTGGAAATACCGTTGTTGCGGGGCTCGATCATCAGCCCATTTTGCTGAAGCAGGTGGCGCGGGTCGATTTCGCTCCGCGCGTCAAGCGAGGCAATGCCGGCTATAACGGCAAGCCAGCCGTCATTGTCAGCGTCCATAAGCAACCGGCGGCGGATACCGTGGTTCTGACCCGCAAAATCGAAGCCACCCTGCAAGATTTGCAGCGCACGATGCCCGAAGGAATTACGGTTACGAACGTCCAATTCCGGCAGGCCACGTTCATCGAGACCTCGATCCGTAACGTCGAGCGAGTCCTGGTCGAGGCTTCGATCGTTGTCGCCGTCATCCTCTTCGTTTTCCTCGTCAACGTACGCGCGACCTTCGTGTCGCTCACTGCCATTCCGATATCGATCCTGGTGACCGTTCTGGTTTTCAGCGCCTTCGGGCTCACTATCAACACCATGACGTTGGGCGGCCTTGCCATCGCGATCGGTGAACTGGTCGATGACGCGGTCGTTGACGTCGAAAATATCCTGCGACGGCTTCGGGAGAACCGCGCGCGGTCTAATCCCTTGCCCGATCTCGAAGTGATCGCGCAGGCGAGCCAGGAGGTCCGCTCAGGCATCGTCTACGCAACCATGATCACCGTCCTTGTGTTCGTGCCGCTGTTCGCACTTCCCGGAATCGAGGGGCGATTGTTTACTCCACTCGGCATTGCCTACATTGTTTCGATTTTGGCGTCGTTGCTGACGTCGGTGACCGTCACCCCCGTCCTCTCCTATTATCTGCTCTCGGGAAAGGCTCGTTCTCGCGAGCGCGACAGCATTGTCGTGCGAACCCTGAAGCAAGGCAATCGGCGGCTTCTCACCTGGGCGTTCGATCGCTGGAGACTTGTGCTCGGCGCGGTCAGCATTGCGGTACTGGTCGCCGGATATGCCGCGGTCATGCTGCCGCGCAGCTTCCTCCCGCCCTTCAACGAGGGCACGCTGGTGCTATCCCTTCAATACAATCCGGGAATTTCGTTGGTGGAGTCGGATCGTCTCGGCCTTTTGGCCGAACGGCTTCTGTCGCGCGTGCCGGAGGTGAAATCAGTCGGACGCCGAACCGGCCGCGCCGAACTCGATGAACATGCCGAGGGCGTGCATTACAGCGAGATTGATGTCGATCTGACTCCATCGACACGGCACAAGACCGATATCTACGCTGACATCCGGGACAAACTGTCAGCCTTACCCGCCTCCGTCGCAATCGGGCAGCCAATCAGCCATCGGCTTGATCATTTGCAGTCTGGCGTTCGCGCCCAGATCGTCCTCAAGATCTATGGGCAAGACCTCGATACGCTGCGCCAGTTGGCGGAAACCACCCGCCAGCGGTTGTCACCAATCTCCGGGCTGGTCGATCTCCAGGTGGAGAAGCAGGTGCTCATTCCGCAGGTACGGATCCAGGTTGATCACGAGCGCGCCGCCCTCCACGGCCTGACGCCCGCGGCAATCACGCAGGCACTGGACACCCTCTCGAATGGTCGCAAGGTCTCGCAGATCGTCGACGGCAATCGACGCTTCGATGTCGTCATGCGTTTGTCCGATCAGAACAGGTCGACCAGCGGCCTCCGGGATCTCCTGATTCCGACGTCGTCGGGGTTCATCCCCTTAAAGGAACTCGCGGAGGTCACCGAGACCGACGGACCGAACCAGATCCAGCGGGAAGGCACGCAACGCAGAATCGTTGTTTACGGGAACGGCGACGGACGCCGCGACATGACCGAGATCGCGTCCGACATCCGGCGTGCCCTGGCCGAGATCAGCTTCCCGCAAGGTTATACGACCAGCCTTGAAGGAGCGTTCCAGGCACAAGAGGAAGCGACATGGCGGATCGGCATTCTGTCGTTGGTCTCGCTGTCGATGATTTTCCTCGTTCTCTACAGTCGGTACCGATCGGTGGCGCTGGCGGCCATCATCATGGGCAGCATCCCGCTCGCGTTGATCGGCAGTGTGGTCGCGCTGACCATCGCCGGAGAGCCATTGTCGGTGGCCTCCATGGTCGGCTTCATCACCCTCGCAGGCATCTCGGCCCGCAACGGCATTCTGAAGATATCCCACTACGTCAATCTCGCCCTTCACGAAGGCGAACAGTTCGGGCGTCGTCTGATCGTGCGCGGCAGTCTGGAACGGTTGAGTCCGGTTCTCATGACTGCCCTTTGCGCGGGTCTCGCCCTGACGCCATTGCTGTTCGGCGCGGATGAACCGGGACGGGAAATCCTTCACCCCGTTGCCGTCACGATCTTCGGTGGCCTGCTGAGCGCAACGGCCCTCGATACCGTCGTGACGCCTGTCCTGTTCCTGTTGTTCGGACAAAAGCCTCTGAACCACCTTCTGACCGAACACACCGCAACTTCCGAACTGGCGGAAGCGCTCTGACCCTCACCCAACCCCAACGGAGAAATGCAATGCTGAAATATATCTTCCTGGCCATGGTCGCCGCCCTGACGGCCTCTGTCGATCCAGCCGCGGCCCAAACGAAGAAAGGCAACAATGGCGGCCCCGTCGTCGCCTCACAGGGACACCCGATCGAATTCGTTCACAAGGGACAGGAGATCATTTTCTATATCGGCGATGACGATGGATCGCCGTTACCGACCAAGGAAATGAAGGGCCGCGCAACGATCCAGCAAGGCGGCAAGACAGTCACCGTCCAGCTTAAGCCAAGCAGCCCCAACATGATGATCGGCAAGGCCGAGACCGAACTGGCACCGCAAGCCCGCGTCGTGTTCTCCGCCAGCTTGCATGGTCACTCTCTGACCGCTCGATACATGGTGGAGTAAACGACTGTTGTTGCGAGAGGCAGTCGTAAAAATAGTCGGCGGCTGCCTCACTTCTCCGCGCCCCCGAAATGAAGTCGCGTTATGCGGCACCAGACAAAGCGACACTCAAGACCTGTCGTGCTGCGAATACACTTTTGGAGCTGACACATGTTGTCGATCCTTGCCAACCGTACCTACCGGCATCTTTTCGCGGCGCAGGTCATCGCCCTGATCGGTACGGGCCTGATGACCGTGGCCCTCGGGTTGCTGGCATTCGAGATCGCGGGTGACAGGGCGGGTGCGGTACTCGGCACAGCCCTTGCGATCAAGATGATTGCCTATGTCGGCATCGCGCCAATCGCCGGCAGCCTTGCGGGTCATGCCCCGCGCCGTTCGTTTCTCGTGACCATGGACCTGATCCGAGCGTCGGTTGCGATCGCACTGCCATTCGTGACGCAGGTCTGGCAGGTTTATCTTTTGATTTTCCTGCTCCAGGCAGCCTCCGCGGCATTCACGCCGACGTTCCAGGCTACCATCCCGGACGTGCTACCAGATGAGCACGATTACACCCGTGCCCTGTCTCTATCCCGTTTGGCATATGATCTTGAAAACCTCCTCAGCCCGGCGCTGGCCGCCGCATTATTAACAGTGATCTCGTTCAACATCCTGTTCGCGGGCACTGTCATTGGATTCGTTTGCTCGGCTTTGCTGGTCATCTCAGTGCTGATTCCTTCTCCCAGAGCGACCGCAGACGCCAATCAATCGTTCTTTGACAAGACCACCCGCGGCATCCGCATCTATCTCGCGACGCCGCGCCTGCGTGGGTTGCTCGCACTGAACCCGGTGATTACGACTGGTCAGGGCATAAAGATATATCCTTGATATTTCTTTTTAGAGGTATAGATTTTGACTCGTGGCGAGGGTCCTAGTCCCTTCCTTCGCCGCAAGGTCCGCGATCCGGTACGAGTACCGATAGGTACCGGATCGCTCCACTCTCTATTCTGCATCCAAAACCACCAAGGTAGAACGGTCCATGATTTTGGTTTTGTGCACTCACCAAACCAACCAGGGGCCGGGAAAGGTTTCCAATGACGACCGTAAAGCCAGTTCAAGAAGCAGCCCAATCGCAAAAAGACGCCGATGACTTCGCCACGAAGCAGACTGATCCACGTTCCAGTGAGAGCCTAGTGCCAATGCTTGTCGCCGGGGTTGTTCTAACTTTTGGAGGGATGATTGCCGCCTTGGCCTTCACTTCGGTGACTTAAAATATGGGTCAATATCGAGTCGATACCTGACCTACTGCATCCGGCAGAGGGAGATGAGCGCAATGGCCATGCACCACGCCAGTCCCGAGGAAGTTTTTGATCTCGCACCATTGGGTCCGAAGCTGAAGGACGTGCGGACAACCGCCGTCGTAAAATCGGAAGCGTTCGAGGTCGTGCGCCTCATCGTTCACGCTGGCACGGATATCAAGGCGCACCAAGTTGATGGTCCCATCATGCTGCATTGCCTGAAAGGTCGGGCTCTTCTCGGCTTACCTGAAACGTCACTTGAACTTTCGGCAGGTCAATGGGTGTATCTCGAAGGGCGCGTCCCGCACTCGCTCAGGGGGATCGAGGATACGTCGTTACTGCTCACGATTCTTTTCTTCTCGAAAAGTTCCGGCCCTCTCAGTGATCAAAGGGAAAGAGGGCGGCCATGAAAGATGAGGTGACATGAAGATAGTTATAGCAACAATTCTAATCATCGAAACATTGGTAGGTTAGCGCGCTGGTGTCTGCTGCTTACAAAACGGATAAAGCTGTTCCCATGCCAGCAATGTGTGGCATCAGCACGAAGAATTGACGCTGCGTGCAATATGTAGGAATGTACGTACAGACTTGCGAGACATCCTTTCTCTTGAGCCTCATAGGCAGGAAGGATGATCGGAATGCACAAGTTTCGGCGAGATGTGGACCACAAGCTGCGGGTGCTCCAGCACGCTGACAAGATTGGCGATGTCGGAAAGGCTTGCCGCGCTTCCTTGCCAGCCGCCGTCAGCGCGTGTTCGTTTCCAGATAATTCCACGATCGTGCGTAGCGTGATGATGACGTGTCACCTTATCGAGAAGCCTCCGGCGTGGCGTCTGGCCAGCTTTCGTTCACAACGGGCCGCCAGGCTCGTAACACTGCGCGATCGTTGTTCCGAGATCGGCGTATATGCCTTCTATGGTGCTCATGCTGCCTTCTCTGCACCTGTGTGCAATCAAGTGTAAGAGCTTGATGACGAATTGCAATGCGAAGCGCGTGTCCGGTGCCAATGCGCACCTCCGGGGGAAACCCACGCGGCGCGACCACCTACGTTCCGCGCTGGAAGAAGCCGCAATACAACGCCACAGGAACGGCCAGCACGATCCACGAAACGCCATCCCAGATGTCATCGCCCAGTAGTGCTGAAAGCAATCCGATCGTGCTCAGGACGGCGATGATGGCCGGCCATGCAAAAATCTGGCGGAGAGTCTGATGCCTGGCGTGTGCTGGCATCATGACGACAGGATCGGCCGCTCGACAGCTGCACCTGCGGGTTCGCGCGCGCGGCTCTCGCCAGGCTTGCGTCGCCGCAGCCAGAGATAGACGCCCGTTCCGAGCACGATAATGGTCATGACATCGAGCAGCGCCCAGATGATCTTTAACGGCATCCCGCCGTAGTCGCCGAAATGCAGCGGCTGCGAGACGAACAGCGCAGTGACGTACCAGGGCATATCACGACTATCGGTGAGCTTACCCGTCTCGGCATCGATCAGCGCAGGCTTGAGCAGCCGTGAGGTCAGCGGCGTATCGCCCCGCATGAACACCGTATAGTGGCTCTTGCTCGAGAAGATCGAACCAGGAAACGCGATGAACGACGGCCGCATGCCGGGCGCGGCGTTCGCCGCCACCTCAGTCGCCGCTTGAACCGGGGTCGGATGTGCGGGCAATGCGCGGTCGCGATATTGCGCCGTCATCTCGGCCAGCTGGCCGTACTGCCACGCCTTGAGCACGAGGTCGGCCCAGGTGTTGATGACGCCGGTGAATCCGACGACCAGCGTCCACATCACCAACAAGATGCCGGCAAGGTTATGCAGATCGAGCCAGCGGACCACGCGCGGACGCTCAGAACGATAGACACCGAACTTCTGTTTACGCATCGACGGCGCGTAGACGACGACACCTGATACGACCGCGACACAGAACAGAATGCCCATCAGTCCGAGAAACAGTTTCCCGGGCAGGCCAGCGAACATATCGGTGTGCAGCTTGAGCATGATGAACGTAAAGCGGCCGGTGACGTCAGGCGCGTCGAGATAGGCGCCGGTATGGGCGTCGACGCGGACGATACGGTTGTCGGCCGGATTGGCGTCGATGCTCTTGCCGACGCTGACCAGCATCGCGTTCGGGTCGTCGCGGTCCCAGATCAGGAAATGCGGCACCAGCCCAGGCATTGCTGCCACCGCACTCGTCACCACGCGATCGAGACTCGCCGGCGGCGTACCTTCGGGAACGGCGGCCGCCTCGACCTGGCCATGCAGAAGCTCGTCAATCTGTTCGTGGAAGACCAGCGGCAGGCCGGTGATGCACAGCATCAGCATGAACAGGGTGCAGATGATGCTGGACCACTTGTGGGCCCAGCTCCATTTGCGCAAGGCTTTTGGTGTCATCCTCTAGCTCACTAACTCACTTCGAGATCAGCGCGGGATGCGGATCATCCGCATTCCAGCTGTACCTCAGAGTACCAAGCACGGTGCGGCTCGTGCCCATTGCGCAGTATGCCAATCCAGTCAGGCAAGACTGGACATAGAAACGATCCGCGAGGTTGGTGGCGTTGACCTGCATTTTCCAGCCCTTCATATCCGGCCGCAGATAAGCGAGATCGTAGCTCACGGTTGCGTCGAACAGGGTGTAGGGCGGAACCACGAAGGTATTTCTAGCATCGCCATAGCTGTCGCCAACATAGCGCACGCCCGCGCCGACGCCAAATCCGGCTAGCGGCCCGTTGTACCAGGTGTATTTGCCCCACAGCGAGGCCTGATCGAGCGCCGTGTTCTGCAAATACTTGCCGGTATTGCCTGCAATGCTCCTGGTTATCCGAGGATCCATGTGACTGTATCCCGCGATCACCTCGAACTCCCGGGTCACGCTGCCACGCGCCTCGAACTCAAATCCGCGCACGCGCGCCGCATCGGTCTGGGTGCTGAGAAAGGGATTGAGCGGGTCGGCGGTCAAGATGTTGTCCTGATTGACATCGAACAGAGCTGCACTCAGCATGAGGTTCATACCGTTCGGCTTGTATTTGACGCCGATCTCCTTGCCCTCGCCCGTGGTCGGCCTGAATACATTGCCGAAGCGATCCGCGCCGAGGTTCGGCGTGAACGAGGTCGAGTAATTGATGTAGGGTGCCAGTCCGAAATCGAACAGATAGTTCAAGCCGACGCGTCCGGTCTGCGCGGAATCGAGGGTCCTGTAGGTCCCCGCCGGCGGAAAGAACGCGGCGCTGGTGAACCCGGAGCTGACCCAGTCCTGCCGTCCGCCAAACTGGAGGGTCAGGCGATCCCACTTGATCTGGTCCTGCAAATAGAGACCGGCCTGACTCTGGCTATCGGAGCGCAGGATGAACGGCGACAGTGAGGCAAATGACGGAACTGCTGCGCCATAGACCGGGGCATAAGCATCGATCGGCGCAATCCCAGCGCTACGGTAGTCGGTGTTTGCCGACATATTGAAGTAGTCGAACCCGGCCAGGACCTTGTGTACGAGAGGGCCGGTTCTGAAATCCGCCTGCAAATGGTTGTCGAGCGTGTAGTTGCTGGCGTTGGCGAGGACATAGTTATAGGTGCGCGCGACAAGTCGGTCGCTCAGCATTCCTTCGCTGCGGGTAGAGGCAAGATTGTTATCGACGTTGGTGTACCGGAAGTTCTGCCTGAATTGCAGGTTGTTGTCGAAACGGTGTTCGAACTCGTAGCCGACCGCCCATTGTTCCAGCGTGAAGCGGTCAGGGCCCGGCTCGCCGATATAGCGGCTGTAGGGAATGTGACCGTTGGGGTTCGGCAGGAACGACACCTGCCCCGGCACGTATTGTTGATAGCCCTTGTTGTCGATCTTCGAGTACTGCGACAGGACCGTAAGGCTGGTGTCGGCGGTCGGCCGCCAAGTCAGGCTTGGCGCAAAGAATATCTTGTTGTCCGTCATGAAGTCGGTCTGCGTGTTGGAATCGCGAGCAAGACCGACGAGCCGATAGAGGAACTCACCGTTCTGATCGGCAGGACCGCCGATATCGAACGCCCCTTGCAAGCGCCCGAACGAACCGAAAGTGCCCAAGACATCGTAATGCGGCAATTCCGTCGGCCTTTTGCTGACCATGTTGATGAGACCGCCGGGATTGGACTGACCATAAAGCCCGGACGACGGCCCCTTCAGCACCTCCAGCCGCTCGAGGCCATAGGGCTCAATGCGCGGCACCGCAAATGTCGTGGCATCGTTCGGCAATCGCAACCCGTCGAGAAAGCGCGGGGCATCGAAGCCCCGCAGCTTCAGGGAGTCAAAGAAGGTATTGGCGCCAAAACTCTGAAGCGAGATGCCGGGCGTGTAGCGCAAGGCATCGTTGATGCTCTGCACGCCCTGCGCGGTGATCTGGTCTTGAGTGACAACCGAAATCGACTGAGGTGTCTCAAGGATCGGCGTATCGGTCTTGGTCGCAGTCGCGCTGAGATTCGCAAGATAGCCGTCCACATGCCCCTTTGCGCGTTCGCTGCCGGCGCCGGCATTGTTCTGCGGGCGAATAACTTGCCGTTGCACAGGCGCCGCGGCCGCGCGGCTCGTTTGCGCCGAGCGCGCCGTATGCCGAGCAGGTTTTGCCCGGCGCGCCGGCCGCTGATGCGGCGCGACCACCGTCACTGCTGGCAGCTCGGACTGCGCACGTCCCTCATTCGGCAAACCGATCGACAATGTGACGATGCTGATAGTTCCCAAACAGACGGATCTTAAACTCGTTCTCAACATCAAATTCGCTAAACGCATCGTGACCAGCCCAACATGTCGCCCGCTTATCCGGAACCTCTGCATGTCTCACTAGCTGTTTAGTCCCAAGCTTTGATGGAGCATCCTTATCGCACGATTCGAAGGAAGCGCTATGGGACAAGTTTTACACGGCTGCGCCACGACGACGGAGGCAGTCCGTCGAGCAATACAAAATAGTCAAGAGAGCCTAAGAGGTCTCGCCAAGCGCTACGGGATCAACCAGAAGACGGTCGCGAAGTGGAAGCAGCGCGAGACCGTCACCGATCTTCCGACTGGCCCCAAGGAAGCCAAGTCGACTGTCCTTTCCATTGAAGATGAGGCGATCATCGTTGCTTTCCGGCGGCACACGCTGCTGCCACTCGATGATTGCGTCTATGCGTTGCAGCCGACCATCCCGCATCTGACGCGGTCCTCCCTGCATCGCTGTCTCCAACGCCACGGCATCAGCCGATTGCCGGAGGTTGAAGGCGACAGGCCCTCGAAGAAGAAGTTCAAGGCCTATCCGATCGGTTATTTCCACATCGATATTGCCGAGCTTCAGACGGCTGAAGGCAAGCTCTACCTCTATGTCGCCATTGATCGCACCAGCAAGTTCGCCTTCGTGCAACTGGTCAAGAAGACGGGAAGGACCTCGGCCTCGGCCTTCCTCGAAGCTCTGATCGCGGCCGTCCCCTACAAGATCCACACGGTACTCACCGACAATGGGATCCAGTTCACCTTCCCGCCACGCTATGCGGATGGCCCGACGGCAAGATACGTGACGCATATGTTCGATATGCGATGCCAGGAAAACGGGATCGAGCATCGGCTGACCAAAATCAAGCATCCCTGGACTAATGGTCAGGTCGAACGCATGAACCGAACGATCAAGGAAGCAACCGTCAAGCGCTACCACTACGACCGACACGATCAGCTCGAAGCTCACCTTGCCGACTTCATTACCGCCTACAACTACGCTCGGCGGCTGAAGACCCTGAAGGGTCTCACACCTTACGAATACATCTGCAAGTGCTGGACTTCCCAACCAGAACGATTCAGACTTAACCCGCTCCATCAAAGCTTGGGACTAAACAACTAGCATCCTAGCATCGCAATTTGCGCTGTCGACCAAACCACGTTTAGAACGCCTTTAAATAGGCAATTTAAATCCAAAATGTTGCATTTATGCCTGCCGTACTGTTATTCGGCCTGCATTATTACCCCCTGAGCCGAGGGATCTGGAGTGGGCCCCTGGTGCTGGACCATGAGCCGGGTATGTTGCTCCTCGAACTGGGCGGGGCTGATGTAGCCGAGCGCGGAATGCAGGCGGCGTTGATTGTAAACGTCGTCGATGAACCTGGGAAGCTGCTCGGCGATGTCGTCGAAGGTCACCACCAACCTCTCCTTCGGAGAGTGGCCCAGCGTGTTCGGCGATGCCAAGATGACCACTGCGCTGCTCGACCGGCTGACCCATCACTGTGACATCGTCGAGACCGGTAACGACAGCTGGAGATTCAAAAGCCGCGACGACGATCAAACAACCCGCGCTCGCACCGTCTCCGCAATCCCGGCCAGCTCCGACGCTGCGAGCGCTACCAGCAAAGCTCGCCGATCAAAGGGGTCCCTTTTGGACGCCGATCAAGGGTCCCGTTCCAACGCCGATTGACACCGTGCGCCTTCAAGAACCGCTGATAGTCATGCGAACAATATTTGGCTGATGCGATCGGTCCTTGAACAGATTGTCCCAGTATTACAAGATCGAGCAGCGGCATCGCCCAATTCTCGATCAACCGCCAATATTTGAACAGGAACATCCTGTCATAAAGCCAATCGGAAAAAAGCCGGTCGGAGTGAATCACTGACGCGCCGCATCAGTGCAGCAAAAACCCTCAGGCTTGTTTCTTTGTTTTCACTCACTTCGCCGCCGGCGTCACCGCGTCGAAGCGATAGCTCGCATGGCAGGCAACACAGGCCGACAACTGCGTGCTGAGTGTCGCTAGCACCTGCTCGCGGCTCGTACCCGAGTCGGCTGCGGTAGCAATCTCATCGAAGCGCTTATGGACGCTGAGCCCAAGCTGCTTGAACTCGAGTGGCAGCTTGGCCATCAGTGCCAGATTGACGTCGGCGGCCGCTGCCATACCGCTCGCGCGCGCCGCCTGCGCAACCTGCTTCATGTCGCCTTCCTTCACCCCGTCGACGATAATCTGCACGGTCTCAAGCATACCGCGCATTTCGGAGAGCACGAGATTGCGTTCATCCGATCCCAGCAGAACAGTCGTGCGCCCGTCGGACGCCACTTGCGTCTGACCCCGAACGAAGAAGAATGCAGCGACGGCAATGGTAATAAGCCAAAGGGCAATGGCAGTGATGGACAGCACACGTGCAGTCATAGATGATTCTCCTGTTACATATGAATAACAGTTGTTGCCCGTGAGTGACAGCCTTCCCTGCGTCGCTGATGCTCAGCGATGCCCTCAAGGCACATTGCGTGCCGACCCCGAAAAAGAGATTAGGGTAGCCACTGGACGGCTTTTTCTCCGCCCGCGCCCGCATCAAGCCGACGCGCGCGCCCACATGTTGATCTAACTGCTAGAAAACGGCCTCCTGAAATAGCCCGGTACAATTACGAGCGAACTTTTTTCAAAGGAGAACGCTCATGTCAGTTCAGGACCTGTACACCGCGTCACAAACCAGATAATTGCAGACATCGAGAAGGGAGGCTTGCCCGTTTGGCTGCAACCTTGGAAGCAAGGAAAGCGCGCGACATCATCCCAATCAACGCCGTCACCAAGAGGCCGTACGGCGGCCTGAACGTCCTCATGCTCTGGCACGAGCGGCAGGAGAAGCAGTATCCCCTCGCGGAATGGCTCACGTAAAAGCAATGCCAGGAGGCAGGAGGCCAAGTCCGCAAGGCGAAAAGTCTACCGGCATCATCTACGTCAACAAGCAGGTGATTGAGAAAGGCACCGAAGAGGAGCGACTTGTCCCGTTACGGACGCGAATGGTCGCGTCATCAGGCCGAAGGCGAGATAACGCACCGACGATCGATCAGTCCTAACCACTTCACACGCCCGCCAAAGCTAACCTCAAAATCGAACAAAGTTGAGCCACGGCCTGCCGCCTTGCGACGGGCATCACCATTTTTGAATTGAGGTATTTTAGCATGGCGTTGTCGAGTATCGCCTCGGCCAACAGCTTCTTCAGTTTCGCATTCTCGTCGGCCAGGACTTGGAGGCGTCGAGCCTCTGATACGTCCAGGCCACCATACTTGCCCTTCCATTGTAAACGCCGCGCTGCTGATCCCGTGCTTGCGCTAGACATCCCCCGTCTTCGCACCCGCTTCATGTTCTCGCAGGATCGCAATGATCCGTTCTTCCGTGAACCTCGACTGCTTCATCTCCGTCTCCCTCATGATCTGCGACTGTCAAATCGGACCGTTTTTGTTTAGAGTTTTTCCGCTGGATTTCCTCGGACTGGGAGGAGCGGAGAGCGATGAAAGCCTCGAAGTTTTCAGACGCGCAGAAGGCCTTTATTCTGAAGCAGGGTTCCGATGGGGTGCCGGTGGCCGATATTTGCCGTAAGGCCGGGATCAGCCAGGCGACCTATTCAACTGGAGAAAGAAGTACGACGGCTTGCTGCCGACCGAGATACGGCGGCTGAAGCAGCTTGAGGATGAGAATGGCAAGCTGAAAAAACTGGTCGCTGATCTCAGCCTGGATCGCGAGATGTTGCAGGACGTCATCCGCCGAAAAATCTGAGGCCTGTTCGTCAGCGCAAGCTCGTCGACGCGGTTCGCGGTGAATGGGATGTCTCGATCCGGCGGGTGTGCCAGATACTCGAGGTCGACAGATCAACCTATCACTACAAGTCGCGCCGGCCCGGACAGGCCAGCCTCGAAAGCAAGATCAAGGAGATCTGCCAGACGCGGGTTCCGCTATGGCTACCGCCGCGTGCATGTGCTGCTGCGCCGCGAAGGCTGGCTAATCAACCAGAAGAAGACGCGACGGATATATCGCGAGTTAGGCCTGCAATTGCGCAACAAAACGCCGAAGCGACGGGTCAGGGCGAAGCTGCGCGATGATCGCAGAGATGCCACGCATCCCAATGAAACCTGGGCGATGGACTTTGTGCACGATCAGCTCGCCACGGGAAACAAGATTCGGGTGCTCACCGTTGTCGACTTATTCTCCCGGTACTCGCCGGTGCTTGATCCGCGCTTCAGCTACCGCGCCGAGAATGTCGTTCAAACGCTGGAGCACGCCTGCGCGGCAGTTGGTTATCCGAAGACCATCCGCGTCGATCAAGGCTCCGAGTTCATCTCGCGCGATCTGGATCTGTGGGCCTATTCCAATGGTGTCACGCTCGACTTCAGTCGGCCTGGCAAACCGACTGACAATGCGTTCATCGAAGCCTTCAATGGACGCTTCCGCGCGGAGTGTCTGAACACGCATTGGTTCCTGACCCTTGACGACGCACGATCAAAATTGGAGGATTGGCGCAGATACTACAACGAAGAACGCCCGCATGGGGCGATCGGGAATAGACCCCCGATGACGTTGCATAATCGTGACAGCGATCCCAGCTCGCCGTCATGACAAAGCCGGAAACTCTAGCCTCCGGCGGTCCAAAGAATGGTCTCGGATCACTCAAGGTGACGGACTCTCCCATTTTTGGAGGAAGTTCTGGGGCTCAGGTCGTTCCGGAAATGAATTCCGCCCTCACGCCGGCGCCCTTCAGTCGCTGGTCTTATCCTTGACACTGATGGCGCTGGGTCGGATCCTGCTCCTATAGATGTTCGATATTAGCATTGAGATTCTTGCAGAAAGGACTGGCATTCGCGGGCAAAGCGAGCATTGCTGTGGCGTGAGATGACCCTTGGATCGGCCCCGCAGCGCAACATGGCTGACGGGGCCTCGGATGGTACGACGCTGATGTCGCATCATTTTGGAGGGTCCTATGCAGAAGTCATCCCGCAATCGGAAGCCACCATCGATCCGCCGCCGACGCGGTGAGGCACACACCACAACGAAGGCAGCAAGAACAGCACCTCGTCCTGTGAGCGAGCCGACGAAGCGACGTCCAACGCGTCCTTCAAGCCCGGCTCGAGCGGGTGGCGTGGTCAGCGCGGCTGCTGGAGCAAACAAACGACCGAACAAGCAAACAAAACTGCTCGATCTTCTGAGGCACCCGGCTGGTGCGACCATTGCCGCGCTCGTGGAAGTGTCAGGCTGGCAGCAGCATTCCGTGCATGGATTCTTGGCCGGCGTGGTCCGCAAGAAGCTCGGGCTCGAGTTGGTCTCAGCCGTTGAAGCCGATCAGCGCATCTACCGCATCGTTGCAGCGAAGCAGGCCTGACGATGGCTGAAGCCTCGAGGAGCGGGCTCGCACGTCGTCGCGATCTCGGTGGTCGGCGACCGCAGTCACGTGGTCGTCGCTCAAGCCGGTCCGCACTGACGCATCTTCCGAAGCATCTCCAGACCGCCATCGTAAGCTATCGGCGACAGGCAGATCAGTCGGGCGACCTCGATCCGGCAATTCGCCAGTTCCTTGATCGGATCGGCGAGAAAGAGACGTCCGACTCCGTCATGGCCAAGCTCGTGGCCTTCGACCGGGGACAGGTCGAGTTGAAGGCCGGCACCATCCTGTCCCGCGAATGGAACGGCATCACCCAGCGGGCGATCGTCGTTGACGATGGCTTCCTTTGGGACGGGGCACGGTACGACAGCCTTTCGGCGATCGCCTTCGCCATCACCGGTACCCGTTGGAGCGGGCCCCGCTTCTTTGGCCTGCGAGATAGCACGGTCAGTGGGGAGGATGAGCCGTGAGGGCGGGAAAAGCGTTGGCCCGAGAGATCGTCCGGTGCGCGATCTATACCCGGGTCTCGACCGACAACGGCCTCGACCAGGAGTTCAACTCGCTGGATGCTCAGTATGAAGCTTCCAGTGCCTATATCAAAAGCCAGGCCCATGCCGGCTGGGTGCAGGTCAAGACCCGCTATGACGATGGCGGCTTCTCCGGCGGATCTACCGACCGGCCAGCGCTGCAGAGTCTGCTCGAGGATATCCGGGCCCGCAAGATTGATGTCATCGTGGTCTATAAGGTCGATCGTCTGACCCGCTCGCTCGCCGACTTCGCCAAACTGGTCGAGCTGTTCGATGCCCATCGGGTGTCGTTTGTCTCGGTCACCCAGCAGTTCAATACCACAACGTCCATGGGACGCCTGACCCTCAACGTTCTCCTGTCCTTTGCCCAGTTCGAACGGGAAGTCACCTCGGAGCGTATCCGCGACAAGGTGGCAGCCTCCAAGAAAAAGGGTATCTGGGTCGGAGGCCCCCTCCCCCTCGGCTACGTCATGGAGAACGGCAAGGTGACCGTCGTCCCCGAAGAATCCGAACGGGTCCGTCACATCTTTGGCCGCTATCTCGAACTTGGCAGTGTCCGTGCCTTGATGCGCGACCTTAAGGACCGCAACATCGTCAGCAGGCGGCGTCACCTCAAGACCGGCGTAACTCGGGGCGGAGTTGCGTTCGGCTGTGGCGCTTTATTCCACCTGCTGCGCAATCGCTTCTACATTGGCGAGGTCAACTACAAGGGGCAGATCTATCCGGGCGAGCAGCCTCCTATTCTCGATCGCGACCTGTTCGATCGTGTCCAAACGATGCTCACGGACCAGCGCAGTCATCAGACCAGAACCCGGACCTCCTCCAGCCATCTCCTGACCGGTCTGATGTTTGACGACGCCGGCTATCGCATGGCGCCGACCCAGGCCCAGAAGAAAGGTCGGCACTACAGCTACTATGTCTCACGGCCTCTTCTGTTCGGCAATGCAGCGACCGCCGCGGTTGGTTCAGTTTCTCGTGTCCCAGCCCCTGATATCGATGGCCAGGTCCGCAAGGTTGTCCTGGAGCCGAAGCATCGGCAGCTCAAAGCTACCGGTCTCATCGATAACACCTACGCCTGCTCGGTGATCGAACGGATCGAGGTCCAGCAAAACCGTCTCGTCGTGCAGCTGAGGCAGGATCCGGACAATCCCGCCGAAGAAGACCACTCCACCATCGTCATCCCGTGGACCAAGCCACCATTCAAACGAGCGCGGTCAATCCTGCGCCCGACCTCGGCAAAACTTCCGCTCCGCCCGATGAAGCTGGAGCGACGGGCCACGCTGGTCGCAGCGATTGCCCGCGGCCGGCACTGGCTTGACGAACTCATCACCGATTCATCAACTGATGCCCAAGCAATCGCGACGCGCGAACGATGCAGCCTGCGCCATGTCAACATGATGCTGTCGTTAGCCTTCCTCTCTCCCGCACTCACCAAGGCTGCCGTTGAAGGTCGGTTGCCACGTGGTATCGGTCTCGAACAACTGCGCGAGCTTCCGCTTGAATGGAATCGTCAGTTCGAAGCGCTCCGTCTCGATCTGATTTGACCAGCGACACCGTCCTTTTGGTCTGCCATTTCCGAGTCGCGACGGAAGCGCTTCTGGAATTCCCGGAAGGCACGTTTCAAGAAGAGGGCAGACCGTGAGGTCGTCCAAAGACAAAATCAGCAAGCGCTAGCTAAATCTGATTTTTGGAGATCGACGATGGATTGTGATGCGCCGCGGAATGACCCGTAGGAACAAGTGCCAGGCATCGTGTAGAGGGTCGGCATCTGATATTCTCCTTCAGTATATGTGTTCTCGATGCGCGGGCCACGCCAGTCGATCGTGTGCCAGAGTTCAATAATCCAGACGAAACAGACGGTTCTCACCGGGAAGCACATTAGGGCGTGGACTCATTAGCCCGCAGCCAAATGCGAATTGATGCAAGCTTGACGAAGGCGAGATAGTTGGCCGCGAGCTTGTCATATCGGGTCGCGACGCGCCGCACTGCTTGATCTTGTTGAAGAACCGTTCGATCAAGTTGCGCGCGCGATACAGATACGGGCTGAAGCAGATTGGGTCTTTGCGATTTCGTTTCGGCGGAATGTTCGCCCACGCGCCTTGCTGACGGGCAAGCTCCCTGATCCAGTCCGCGTCGTATCCCCGATCCGCGAGCAGCATCGTTTGTGGAAGCAACGCACTGAGAAGAACCGAACACAGCCGGTTGTCGTGCGCCTCACCCGGCGTGAGGGCGAGATGGACCGGCAGACCGTTGGAGTCAACGATCGCATGAATCTTGCTGGTGAGGCCACCGCGTGAGCGACCCATATCCTGCTGATTGTTTTCTGCGATACAGGCTCCGTGCTGGTGCACGCGCACGACGGAGGTATCTATCATCTGCACCGCCGGATCATGACCGGCTGCCAATACATCCATGATCCGATCCCAGACGCCAGCCCGCCGCCAACGAACGAAGCGATTGTAGCAAGTGGTGCGGGGACCGTAGTTCGCCGGCAGGTCGCGCCAAGGGGCACCTGAACTCAGAACCCAAAAGATGCCGTTGAGCACGCGACGGTCATTTACACGCCGCACACCGCGCGGTTTGTTCGGCAGCATAGGTTTGACGGCGGTCCATTCGTAATCGCTGAGTTCGTAGCGCATGATTCGAGGCTCCGGTTTCGGAGAATGAATCACGTCTCGGTCGCTGCCATCAACTCGCCAGGACTTATAGCTTTGCCGCTAATGGTCTGAATTTACTTCCGCTTTCGGCGGCATAGCGGACCATGTCCGGAATTGCCGCTGGCTTAACCGGTCGCAAATGACCCCTTACGGATATCCGCGCCCATCTAAACCCGACGCTTGTCAGGTGATGTCTGTATGGACTCGAGTGTCCGTTCCTCTAAATTGAGGTTATGGTCTCAATATCAGCGGGGTACAAATGACAAGAAGCACTCAATTGCTAATCGGGTTGCCGATCTTGTTTGCCGGTTTGTTGTCATTTGGCGCGCATGGCCAAACCCCGAGCGCCTCGTTGCTTCCAACAGACGGCGGGGCGAGTACAGCCCAGCACTTTGACCCGCTCGGAAAGCCACCGTCGAAGTTTACAATCGAACTACGCAATGGCCAGAAAGCCGAACTTCCGTTCGCCGACAAGCGCGATTTCGACGAGGCGAAGCGAAGGTTCATCGCAGAGCCTCCCTACACGAAAATCATGGCTGATGCCGGCCACGTCGCGTGGGACATGGGGAGCTATGGCTGGCTCCTGACTGGCAAGGATTTCGAAAGCATCCATCCTTCGCTGCAGCGACAGGCCATTCTGAACATGGCCTATGGCCTGTACGAAGTCGTCCCTGGCCGCATCTACCAGGTCCGCGGCTACGACCTTGCCAATATCAGCTTCATCAAGGGCGATACCGGTTGGATCGTCTTCGACCCGCTGACCGCACAGGAGACCGCGCGGGCGGCGCTCCAGTTCATCAACGACAAGCTCGGCAAGCGCCCGGTCGTCGGGGTGGTGTACTCGCACTCACATGTCGACCACTTTGGTGGTGTTCATGGCGTGGTCGACGAGGCCGACGTCGCCAGCGGCAAGGTGATGGTGATCGCGCCGGACGGCTTCCTGACGGAGGCGATTGCCGAGAACGTCTTCTCCGGCAATGCGATGTCGCGGCGCACTCAGTGGCAGTACGCGGTGTTGCTGCAGCGGAGCCCCTTTGGCCATGTCGACCAGGCGATCGGCAAGAATGTGGCAAACGGCAATACCGGCCTGATCGCGCCGAACCGGCTCGTGAGCAAGAACATCGAGGAGATTACACTCGATGGCGTGAAGATGGTGTTCCAGAACGCCTCCGACACCGAGGCCCCGGTCGAGATGAACACCTATTTTCCTCAGTTCAAGGCGCTCTGGACTTCGGAGATCGTCACCGGCACGATTCACAATATCTACACGTTGCGCGGCGCCCAGGTGCGCAATGCGCTGAACTGGTCGAAGGAGATCAACGAGGCCCTGTACAAATTCGGACAGGAGGCCGAGGTGATGTTCGCGTCACACAGTTGGCCGCGCTGGGAAAACGCCCGCATCCAGGAGGTGCTGCGCGCACAACGCGATGCCTACGCCAACCTGAACAACCAGGTGCTCCACTACGCCAACCAGGGCGTGACAATCAACGAGATTCAAAATGTGTATGAAGTACCGAAGAGTTTGCGGGATCAGTGGGCCGTGCGCAGCTACCACGGCGACGTGCAGAACAACGCGCGTGCGGTGATCAACCGTTTCCTCGGCCACTATGATGGCAATCCGGTCAACCTTATTCCGCTTTCGCCAAAGGATTCGGCGCCGCTGTATGTCGAGATGATGGGAGGGTCGGCGAAGATCATAACCAAGAGCGAGGAACTGCTGGCGCAAGGCAAGTACCTGCTTGCCACCGAAATCCTGAACAAACTGGTCTTTGCAGAGCCGCAAAACCAGCAGGCGCGACGGCTCCTCGCCGATGCCTATGAGCAACTCGGCTACCAGGCGGAGAGCACCAGCGTGCGCAACAGCTTCCTGCAGGGTGCCTTCGAACTGCGCAACGGCCTGCCCGGAGGTGTTCCGCCGCGCAGCACCGGCCCCGACGTGGTGCGGGCGATGTCGACCGCGCAATGGCTTGATTTCATCGCTATAAGCATGGACCCAAAGAAGGCCGAGGGGATGCAATTCACCATCAACCTCGTGACGCCGGACAACGGGGAGCAGTATACGATCGAGTTGAGCAATGCGACGCTCACTAATATCAAGGGCGTCCAGGCGAAGAACCCGAGCCTGACAGTGACCGCCAATCGCTCCGATCTCAACCAGGTCATGATGGGTCGGGCGTCGTTCGATGATTTGATCGCCTCCGGCAAGGCCAGGTTCGAGGGAGACCGCAGCGGTTTCGATCGGCTCCGTGCCATTCTCGTCCCGTTCACGCCCGACTTCGAAATCTTACCAGGCACGGCGGCGAAGACATCGACGAGCCCGCCGAAACCCTTTGAGGTTCGCGATCTCGTTGAATACGACTGAATTCCGGCGCGCCAAGGCGCGCGATGTAGGAGCCTTGGCGCTTCGTGTCATTTCACGCCGTTGAAAGCCTTGGTCGCTATCGGTACATAGCAACTCTCGCGAGTCGTCCGCCCGGCTGATTTATGGGTTCACGGCCTAGATCAGCGAAGCACAAGTTCATCTCGTCGCAACCGCACCCCCATCGGAAGGTCGCGCGTCTCGATCTGTGAAAGATGCGCTACAGCCTTGCTCTTCCGAGGAGAGTATTTTTTGATTCGGGATGCTGGCGCAAAGGACGACAGCCAACCCATTGCCGATATATACTTCAGATAGGACAGGCTGGTGTTGCGTTGATCGACGGAGAGCGCTCGGGCGGTTTCGTCGACGAGGCGCTGCCAGCTATCGAGCGCCAACAAAGGCTGCCGGCAATAGATTGCGCGCATCAGTTGGGGATCGTCCCACATCGAGATAGCAAAGATCTCCTCCGCGCGACTGGGATGAAGAACACGCAGGTAATGCGGCGGCGATGTGAGAGACGCGCCTGGTATGCCGGTGAACGTCGCGTCGATCTGGTAGCGCCCGGGCTCATCAAAGATCGCTCCGTCGGCATCGAACGAAACGAAAACCCCGTCGAAACTAAGCGTCTGCTTATGCCGCAGCGTGACGGTCGGCATTCGCTGGCATAACGCAGCAGGTGATCGGATGCGCCGAACTTTTCCGTGCGGCGAGCGAACCTGGATAGACAGAAGGCCGTCGCTCGGGTCCAGCGCCTTCGCCACGGCAACATGCTTGCGGCCGTTATTGATAATCGACGCTTTCAGAAAGATCGGCTCGCCAAATGCATAAACCGGCTTAAGCGGCGTGATTTCGAATGCAGCCTGCGTCGGCTGGATGTGAGGGGTCTCGTTACAGATATTACGTAACGCTGGAAATCCACCGCCTGACAGAAAGTCGCTATCGCGTTGCGCGTAATCGTACTGGCCCGGAGCGATGTCGCAAAAGGGAGCATAGCGCAGAAAGGCAAGCTCGCGCGTATCAAAGTGGCCCTGGAATCGGGTCCAGAATTCATCAGCGCCGATGCTCGTTCGTTCCGGATAGTTCATCCAAGTCAAAGCCTCCGACCGGCCATCTTCGAAGGCGTGAGGAAGGTTCAGCGCGTGCCCAATCTCATGCACCATGGTGAATGACACCTCGCGCCGCCAGTCGGGGCTGTTTGCAGGCTCGCAGCCCTTGATCGTGGTGCTGTTGAGGAAAATCGCAACGCCCTGACGTGATGGCCTCATGCCGGGCTCGACGTCATACATAATGCCCGTGACGTCATCGCCGTTGCGGCCATCGAAGCGGTTCGCGAACAGCACATGCAGCCGCCATTGCTGTTTACCTTGCAGCGCAGGCTTGCTCAAATCCTGCATCAAGGCATGTAGCTCTGCCATCGTATGGCGTTTCCGCCCCGATGTGTCCGGCCGGAAGGGTGATGGATGAACGGTCGCAGCAATCGACGCCCGCCTCAGTGCAGCGACGAGGTCCTGACCGTTCTGATCCCCGTCGAGTAGTGTGGCGTCAGGCTCGGGAAGTCCCGACAGTCCGTCGACATCGATCCGCAATGTGCGTAGTTCAGGTCCGGCCCAATCGAGATCGGCGGTGACTTCGCCCTCGCCCATATCCAGCGTCAGGGATATCGATGTGCTTCTATTGGCCGCTTGCCGGTTTGGCGATACCGCGATCGAGCTTCCGTTCTGATGAAGTGCTTGGCCTGAGAAGAATGAAACCATTCCGCTTAAGCGACCATCGGTGCTTTCGGTCAATGCACTCGCACGGCCGACAAAAGAGAGAACATGCTGGAAGCCGGCGAACACATCGCCGCTCAAGTTTTCGAGCCTACCATCATTGTTTCGTCCGATTCGGGCTTCGACCGAAAGAGCGTTGGATTGGAAGGTCCCGATGTAGCGCCCTTCTACAACCCCCGTCATTGAACTTCCCTTCTCAGACTTCGTCCCTGTCGTGCGACTGTAAGCATCTAAATATTATCTCTAAAAGGATGTACCGAACCTAAAACTCTTTAGGCTCACTAATCATAGTTGAGGTGGCTTCTTGTCAAATCCACGCGCCTAAATTATCGTCCTGATTGTTTAACGGCTGCGCCTACCTCATTAGAGAGGGTTGAATGTTTATCTGGAACCATACCGCCGAAACGGTTACCGGTTTGACGTCCAGCCGAGAACGGAAACATAGACAGTTTGCATTGACCCTCGTTGCTTGCGCGACACTGCTGATGCCGAGCGCAGGAGTAAGTCACGCCCTCACCGCGGACTCGCCTCGCATCGTCCACGCTGACGTCGTCGCGCTCGATCATCTACTCGTCTACAATCGCTTCGGATCTTTCAATCCATTCGGCATGATCTATGCGTTGCGCCGCGACGTGACATCGGCCGGCGACGCTGAACGCCCGACGGCGGATCGCTGCGCCGAGCAGATCGGCGCCGAGGCCGGAAGCGGCAGGCTCGAACCGGGCGAGGTTCGCTTGCGAGATTGCAAGCGACCGCGGCCGCTGGTGCTCCGCGCCAATGCCGGCGACATTCTCGAGATCACTTTCACCAATCTTCTGAGGAAGGATCAGCCCGGCATTAGCGGAAGTTTCTCCGAAGAAAAAAAGACCGGCACCGGCTTTTGTGAGGAGCCGCGGTCGAATGATGGTTCAGCCATTGCACCTATTCGGCGGGACGTTAGGACGGCGTTCGGCGAGGAGCAGTGCCGCAAGACTACGGAAAACGAAAAGCCAGATGCCGAAGCGGCTCCGCAGCCCGGAACGGACTGGCCTCTCACGCGCGGCCTTTCATTCGTCATTCCCGGCGTCGAGCCGATCCCGGTCAGCAACGGAAAAACATTTAATATTCATGGCGCCTGCACCGGACTGGACGCGATCAAGCCAGGCCAGACTGTGACCTGCCGCTGGCAGTTGCTTCGCGAGGGGACGCATCTGTTCTCCAGCCTTGCTGCGCCGGCCGGAGGCGAAGGCGACGCCGGTTCTCTCGGGCATGGCCTATTCGGCGCATTGATCGTCGAGCCGGCGGGAAGCCGCGCCTTCCGTAGCCAGGTTAACCGTACCGCCTTCGAGCGGGCTTGGCCGAGTCGGCACGACGCAGTCCGTCATGCCAGAAGCGACGCCATCGATTTCAATTTGACCGTTCCAGATTCGGAAACACCCGGCCGTGTCGCTGCGCCGCTCAACAATGCGGTATTTTCCTGCGCGAACGGCGTTACTGTCCCGGTTCTTGCGATCCGACGGCCGTGTGACGCTCGAAACGGTTCGATCGTCGAAGAGATCGTTCATGGTGACCTCAATGCCATCGTCGTACCGCCAGCAACCGAGCTGGCAGCGATCGAACCGACGACGTCGGAGAGCGATCGACGCAAATGGCGTCAAGCTCATGAAGCGCAGACGCCGTTCCGCGAGTTCACTATTATTTTTCACGACGAGCTGAAGACCTTCTACGCCGACGAACTCAAACAGCTCGGCGCTTTCGGACAACTTTCCGGTGTGCGCGACGGATTCGGCATCAACTACGGTGCCAGCGGCCTCGGCTCCGCCCTGCTGTCCAACCGGCTTGGCATCGGCCCTGCCGCCAACTGTCCCGAATGTATGTATGAGGAATTTTTCCTGGAGAGCTGGGCCAACGGGGACCCGGCGCTGCTCGAAGTTTTTCCGGACGATCCCTCCAATGTCTATCACTCCTATCTCAACGATAAGGTTGTTTTTCGGAATTTCCATGCAGGCAAGGAAACGCACGTCTTCCACCTGCACAGTCATCAATGGTTTGCCGGCAACGACGCCGGTCGTGGCGCCTATCTCGACAGTCAGACTATCGGACCGCAGCAGGGGTTCAGCTACCGCATCTATCACGGCGGTCTGGAACGCTTCGCTATAGACCGTCCGGGTACCGCGGCTCCGAAGGGATGGTGGGATTCGCTCGGCTCCGGTAATCGCAACCGTACGCCCGGCGACGCCATCTTCCATTGCCATCTCTATCCGCATTTCGCGCAAGGTATGTGGTCGCTTTGGCGGGTTCACGATGTTCTGGAAGACGGAACGCGGGTTCTTCCCGATGGACAGCGGGAGGCGCGACTGTCGGTGCTCCCTGATTCCCAGAAGGGCAGGATGCGGCCGGGCAGCGTTGGCGGTGCCGGCGAATGGCTCGATCCCGCTACGGTTGCGGACGGCAAGACGTCGAGCCTCGGCACGCCGATTCCGGGCTTGATTCCGCTGCCCGGTCAAGGCCTGCCGCTGCTGCCCACCTATTCCGACGCTTCCGCCGCACTACTCGATGCGGTTCAACCGATCAAAACTGATTCGATGCCCGGCTATCCGTTCTATGTAGCGGGAAAACCCGGGCATCGTTCGCCGCAGCCACCGCTCGACATGGCGCGCGCCGAAAAGCACGAGCCAGCCGGCATCGGCGATGCACAGATCGCGGCACTTGAGGGACGTTCTCATTTCGACGGCGGACTGCCACGTCACGTCGTGACCGGTGGCGCTGCGATTCCGACGGTACTGAAGGATCTCAGCCCGGCGCAGCGCGCCGAGGTCGTCGCCAAAAAGGGTATGCTGGCACGGATGCTGGCGCTCGGTGACATGACATCCGAATATGAGCACCTCAATCTCGAGCTGCTACCCCAACAGGGGACTGTTCTGGAGCGCAACGCCATGGCGTTCCACGGCACCGGCAGCGGCGTTCAGGTTTTCGACGCGACTGGCCGCGAACCCGCGCAACGTACGGTGACTCTAGTGGGCGATCCGGCGGCCCCTGCTCCAGCATCGATCGATACCCGCCTCGATCCAGACAGCGGAGGCTACCCAGTTAAAGCAATTTCGCTCGACAGCGTTCGGGCGGGGCCGTCCGGTGGCGCGGCGAGCCTCGTCGATGACGCCCGCTTTGCAGTAAACGGATCGCCGGGTGCGCCGGGCGCGCCGTTTGCCGATCCCTGTTCCGCGCCGCTCCTGTTCTCTCGCGAAGGCGGACCACAGCTGCGCAGATTCGATGCTTTCCGCAGCGCCTGGCGGCAGGCATCCGAACCTTTCCGCTTCCAGCCCGATGGGTTTGGCACGCCGAGCATTATGACTCCCGATCCGGCGTTGATCGGCTTCCGGCGATTCGACGTGTCGGCGGTCGAGCTCAAGTTGATCGTCAACCGGGCCGGCTGGCACGATCCGCAGGCGCGGATCAATGTGCTGTCAGCGATCGCCGACGATTACAAGGGCAGATGGCGGTCCGATGCCGAGCCGTTCTTCTTCCGCGCGTTCTCGGGGGAATGCATAGAGTTTCATCATACTAACGAGACGCCGAAGAAGCTGAAGCTCGACGATTTTCAGACTGCGGTACCGACCGACACTATCGGCCAGCACATTCATCTGGTGAAGTTCGACGTGACGTCCTCGGACGGCAGCGGCAACGGCTTCAATTACGAGGACGGCACATTCGCTCCAGACGAGGTACTGGAGCGCATCTGCAAATCGCGCGCGGCAGCGGGCGGCTCGGTAGCGTCGCGCCCCGGCGAGATGGTTTCTGAAACCATCGCCGCGCGCACTGATCAGGAATGCGCGCCGGAGTTCATCGAAAAGGTCCCAACCCTTCCGCGACTTGCCGGAAACAATATCAAGTATTTCCAGACGACGATCCAGCGCTGGTTCGCCGACCCGATCCTGTCCGACAACGGCGAGAACGGGCTCGCTGGCGTCACCGACCGCACGATGCGAACGGTGTTCACCCATGATCACTTCGCCCCCTCCAACATTCAGCAGCACGGGTTTTATTCAGCGTTACTGATTGAGCCCGCGACACATGCAGTGTGCCCACTGGCCGAAGCCAATTCGACGATCCATGAGGGCAAGAATTGCCAGCGTGGCCCAGCCGCCGAGGCGCAGCCGGCGTTCCCCTACAAGCTTTCACAGGCCGCTCCGCGCGATCTTGTCGGTGTGCGTGCCAACGTATTCCTGCCGCGGCCTGACACGACCCCCGACGGCGTGTCGGGCGATCCCGTCCACATCGACGCCCGCGAATATGCGATCGCCATCGCCGATTTCGCGCTTCTCTACGACGGCAGCAAAAAAGCCGGATCCCCGGTGAAGGGTGAGGAGTCCAACGGCATCGACCGACTGATCCTCGAGGCGACGACCAACAATGCGCCGCCGAACGCCGAAGACGAGGTGGAAGAAACCGCGCCAGCCAAGTTCCTGCGCGAACATCAATTGGTGCCGACAAGCGGCGATGTCGAAAAACTGAGGATGCGACTGGATGACGTGCGGACAGCCTATGGAAAGCCCGTGGCGCCGCCGCCACGCCCTGAAGCGATCTCACAGAGGCATCACGACCCCTACCTCATCAATTATCGCAACGAGCCGGTGCCGCTCCGCATCGGAGCCACCTCGAACGGTGAGCCGCCGTCATTCCTCAGCAATCCCTGCCGCATGCCAGGACCGCAAAGCGCATCGTTCGCCGCCAGTGAGTCTGGCGATAGCGTCGTCCGCCAGCGACCGCTGAATGACAAGGGCGATCTCTCCCAACTATTCCTGTCACCCGTTCACGGCGATCCCTGCACGCCGATTCTCGAAGGCCTGACCGGCGACCGCATCGTGGCGCGCATGATCCAAGGAGCCCAAGAAGTCCAGCATACCTTTGTCGTCGAAGGCCGCCCCGGCCGACGAAATGTCGATCAATCGTTTCCCAGCGAACGCCCGCTGGGCGCCGATGCGCAAGGGAGCCTGGTGTCGCGGGCGGCGCGCTGTGCTTCAAGCGGCGTCGCGCGCTGGGGTCGACCGCGTGACTTCCCAAAATGGGCGACGATCGGTCTTACCGATCCAACGTGGACCGATCTCGATCGGCTGGTGGCCGGTTGCGACAATCCGCTTGGCTTCGTCGCCGCGCAAGAGATCGGCATTTCCGAACATTTCGAAGTCGGCTCGCTGTTTGCAACCGGAGGGATAGCCTTGGCACCGTTGCGGACCCGCGAGCCGAGCAGGAGCCCGGTGCCTGTAAGCGCGCGGCAGACTGATGGCCGTGGCCGTCCGTCGCTCGATTATCTCTATCATTTCGGTTCGACTGATGCGCTCTGGAATGGAGCGTGGGGCTTGGTGCGAAGCTATGAGAGCAGCTCCGCGCCGGATCTGAGCGCCTGCCTCAGCAAGGCACCATCATCATCCGATTTCGCTGCCTGTCTGGCCGGCCAGGGGCAACATCCGATCGGTGACCGTATCGAAACCTTCGCCGCGCTGCGTCAACGTGTCAGTGGCGCGACCTCGGCGGCCCAACCGGGCCAGCAGGATGTCGTCGAGGCGTTGCCTCCGACCGCGTCGCGCTTGAGAAGCTGGTGTCCTGCCGGCGCGCCCAAGGTGGAGGCGATCGCCGTCGCGGTGCGCGCCAGCAAGGTGCTGGACAAGTCCACCATTAAATTACCGGGAACGGTCGTCGACAAAGCGGGGCTGTTCGACCGCGACGGCCTACTGCTCGTACCGCTCGAGCCCCGCGACCTCGGCCTGTCCAAGCCGCTGATGGCTTACGAGAGCGACAGCGCCTTGCCAAAGTCGATCGCGCAGATCCAGGCCATCGCCGCAGCCAAGCTCAAGAAGGCCGGCGACGTGACCGGATCGCCCTTCGTGCTGCGCATTAGGGCCGGCGACTGTCTCGACCTGATGGTGATCAACGGCCTGCCGAGACAAGGCGAACCATGGGACGCGCACGGCGACGCGCCGATGCCGAAAATCGTGCCGCTTAACGTCGATGGCGATGAGCGCCAGTATGGCGGCTCGAAAACTTTCGAGGAGTGGGCGAAACATTCGCCGCATCTCCGCGCGCAAGTCTCGCCGTCGCGTAGGGTTGTCCTGTCGCTGCCATTGCCAAGCCCGATGCTGAAGCCCGGCGGAACGATGCCGGTTGGCGTCAACGACATCGAGGCGATTGCGCCCCAGGGAGCCGGATCGCCGGTGTTCCGCGTGACGCGGCACTACGGCGGCTTCCTCTGGCCGAAAGATACCGTGATCAATGATCTGGCACGAAAGGACGCGTTCTGGGCTTCCATCAAAGAGCGGGTGGGCGCTCATATTCCGTCTCGACTGACGTTCCAGTTGCTCAGCGAGACGCCCTGTGGAGTCGAGCGGCAGATCGTGGTCTACGGCGTCAATCTGTGCATCGACGCGCGCGATCAAAACGACGACTCCGTAACTATTCCGCAAAACAAACAGGACGCGGTTCGCCAGATCGCGCAGGAGGGCGCTGACCTTTACTTCGCACGCGACGAAATCAAGAAGGAGGCGATACGCGCGATCCCCTATGCCTTCGGGACGCTTCCGATCCGGTCCATTGGGGATGTGATCGCGCACGGGTCGCAGGGTCTGACCGGCACACTCATCGTCGAGCCTACCGCTGTCGGCAGTGACGGCGCTCCGATCGGCGAGTCGCCCGCGCGCGATTTCGCCTATCGTCACGCTGCGACCGTCGCCATCGCTGCACCCGCGATCGAACTGCAGGGGCAGCAAGCTGCGATTCCGGCTGGATCATTCCGCGAACACGTCCTGTTGTGGCAGGACGGTCTCAATCATTGGCGGCGGACCTCCAATTCCGGCTATCTCGGCATAAGCGGGCGCCCAGTGCCGGATTGCCGCATTTGCGATGACTCTTATGACCTTGGGGAAAAAGGCGTCAGCAATCGCTCCGCACCTTTCAACCTACGCGTTGCCGGTCGCAATGGCGTTCGCGCCGACTTCGGTCTCCGCACCTATCCTCGCGACGAGGATGACCTCAACACCGTGCGTTTCCCCCCGGATTTCTTTGCCGGACCAATTCCCACTCCCCGGCTTGACGCAAAGCCTGGCGACGAGATCGCGATCCGTGTCGCCCATCCCGAGGGACGCGCGCGGCAGCGTGCATTCCTGTCGATGACGACCGGCTATGACGATCTGTTCCCCGGCTTCGGCTCCGGCCATTCGACGTTGCTCGCGCCCGGCAAGGCGATGACGGCGTGGGGCTGCGCGCCGCGCACCGCGGGCGACTACCTGTGGCGTGACGGTCCGCAGCCGATCTTCGCAGCAGGCGTGTGGGGGCATCTGCGCGTCAGCGACAGCGGAGCCGGAGGAGCGACTTCGTGCAACCTGCCCCGCATCGACTGAGCAGCGCGTTCTCCTGCGCTCTCGCGGCCTTCATGCTGGCGGCTGCGCCGCAGGCAATGGCGCAAGGCGTTTTCGCCAGCGGCGAGAGCGGCGTTGCCGTGACGGCGAGCCTCGTCGATCATGAAGGACGAAAAGTCGAGCGGGTCCGAGCAAACGAAGACTTTCGCATCGTCCTTAGTTTCACCGACGCGCTGCGAAAAACCCCGGCGGCAAATCTAAAACCCGCGGCATGGATACGCCGCGTGGCACCGGGAAGCCCGAGTTGCGCCAACGCCACCTGGATCGCGCGCGCCACCGGCGCGATCTCGGCTGACGACATTCCACTGGAGCGGTCGTATCTGGTCTCGGTCGGCGGAGACGATCCTGAACGCGATCGGTTGCGCGTCGTCGATCTCGATCATCGATTGAAAAGCGCGGACCAACTCAGCGTCACCCCTCTCGGCGGCCGGGCCGAGAGCTTCATCGTTCATCCGGTGCTGCCACGCGCGTTCATCGCCCGCCCGGACGCAGGCGACGTGTTGGCAGTTGACCTCCCGTGGGGCGGCGTCAGCCGCTTCGCGCAAGGATTGACGCAGCCCACGATGATCGCACCGCTCGGCGGCCACCTCGCCGTGGCTGATAGTGATGGCGGTGGCCGGGTGATCACATTCGACGCCGCCGGCACGCAAGTCGCGGCCTATTCGCTCGCGTCCGACATCATCTCCCTCGTCCGGCCGAATAACGACAGCATCGCGGCCGCCGCCAAAGACGGATCCGCGGTCGTGATCGCGGCCGGTGACGCGACGCCACGCCGTCTCGCCCCGGGAAGCCTCAACGGGCCGGTGGCAGCCGGTGGCGGCGTGATCGCATCCGCAGGGCCGCAACAGGACGTGCTGCTGCGCTGGCTTGATGATCTCGACCGAACCGTTCCGGTGCCGGTTGGTGTGAAAATCGACGGCCTGTTCGTTCGCGACGACGGTCGTTATCTCATTGCCTGGTCGGCGCAGGAGCCCAAAGCAGTCATCGTTGACGTAGCGCGAGCGCGAGTCGCCGGCATCTTTCGAACGGACGGCATCGTCGATGAGGCTGCGGCCGCCGGCTCCGCGATCTTCCTCACCCATCGCACATCGCCGACGGTGACGGTGATCGATCTGGCGCCCCTGTCCTCGCCGGATGCGGCACCGGTCGAACGCCGCGTTCGGCTTCCGCTGCCTGACACCGCGCTACTGAAGCACGGTCGCGGCCGCATCGCGGTGTCGCCTGAGACGGCCAGCATGCTGACCGTGCGGCCCGGCTCCAGCGTCGCATATGCGATCGCGGCGGGCGGCGGCCTGAGTGATGCACCGATGGCGGCCTTGACGATCCGGGGCGACAAGCCGCGCATGATCGCGCGCTTCGACCGACGGATGGTCGAAACATCGACCGGCCGTTTCGAGACCAATCTTCGTCTCGCGAAAGGCGGGTCGTTTGAAGTCGTTAGTACCACGGGTGCGGGCGGCACGACGATGTGCGCCGGGTTCTTCGTCGACGGCCCCGGAGCCGATGAGCCCCCGCCCGCCGCATTGCGCGTGGTAGGCCCGCCGCCAGCGGCGAAGGTCCCCGGCACGCTGGCGTTGGCGCTTGACAATTGGACTCACCGGCCGGAATCACTGATGATCCGCGTCGACGATCTCGCATTCGGATGGTCTACACGCGTTGCGGCGAAGCCGGACAAGGATTCTTCCGTAGTGCTTCCCCTCACCTTTCCGCGCGAGGGCCGCTATGCCGTGTCGGTCGAAGCCGCCGATGGGCGGATCGCACCCGCGGTCGTGGACGTGAAGCCATGACGCCGCGCCGCTCGCTGCGGACAGCCGCAGTCACCGCGGCATTCGGCATGGCCGCCAGTGTTCTTGCGCCCGTGCCCGCGCTGCGGCCAACGCTTGCCAAGGACCTCACAGTCGAAACCCAGCCGCGTAGCGTGCACCTCGTCGATCGGCGGCTCGTCACCGCGCAAGGGGTAGAGGTGAATTTCGTGAGCGATCTGATCGCGAAACAGCCGATCCTTTTGTCGTTCACCTTCACGGGCTGCGTTCAATTATGCCCTCCAAGCGACGTCATCATGGATGTCGTCGCACAACGCATGGAGAAAGATGGCCTTCAGCGTTTGAAGCTCGTCACGCTCACTCTCGATCCCCTCACCGATACGCCCGAGCACCTTCGCCGCGAACGCGCCGACCAAATGCACCGCGACCGCATCTTCCTGTCAGGCGATCCGACCAATGTCTGGTCGGTGCTCGAGGGGCTCAGAGTGCAGCCGGGGCCAAACCAGGATCATGACATTCAGTTCCTGCTGATCGGAACGGGCGGACGCGATGTCAGAACGGTTGCCGGCCTGCCGGAGCCCGAGGATCTCATTGCAGCGCTTTCGAGCCTTCAGTAGTCGCCTCGCGCTGGCGATCGCCCTGTGGTCGTGCGCGCCGGCCGCATGGGCCGACGATGCCGGCCGAGCACTCTATCACGGCGATGTGGCAGATCCGCCGCCCGCACGGATCGCCGGCGTGGAGCGGCCCGGCCTCACCTGCGCCGGATGCCACGGACGCGACGCCGCAGGCGGCGGCGAAGGCCGCTCACGTGTTCCACCGATCGACGGCACGACACTCGCCTCCCCGTCACCAAAGCGTCCCGCCTACGACGCTACGAATTTCCGGACCGCAGTGTCGCAGGGCCGCGCAAGCGATGGACGAACGTTGTCGTTGGCGATGCCACGCTTCGATCTCTCACCGTCTCAATCCGATTCGCTATGGGAATATCTTGCTCAGATTGCCGAAGAGGATCGACGTGGCGTATCGGCGGATCAAGTCCGCATTCTCGTCCCAGCCATGACCGAAAATCTCGCAGATGCCGAGCGCCTGCGCGACGAACTTGAGCGGCAATGGGCTGCTCGCGGGACATCCTCGATCCATGGGCGACGAGTTGTCTTCACCGTGGCGTCTCTCGAGACGCCCACGTCGAACGACACCAAGCTTTCGAAAGACTTCTTTCTTGCTATGGGTCCGGATCTCGATGTCGGCGGGCACGTTCTCGAGAAGCTGCAGCGGTCCGGGTTACCGATCCTTGGTCCGCGAGGCGATCTCCCAGCCAAAACACCCAAGAATATCATTTCCGTTCGCGCAGGCCGAGATCAGGTCATAGGCGCCCTACTCCGTCTGGCTAGCCCGACAACGACTGTGGTGATGGATAGTATGTCTCGAGACGAAAGCGCGCTGCCGTCCGAAGCGATCAGCCCTCAAGATTCGATACCACCGAATTCAACCCGCCTCGTGCTCGCAGTTGACACGGCGCAAACGCGCTCGTTCGTGAGGGCGAACCAGTCCGCCCTGAAAGGGCGGACTGTCATCATCCCCCTCGATAGAATGTCCGAGTATCCCGACCTGATCGAAGACTTGTTACATCAGGGTACCGACGTGATCGTGGCAAGGCCCGCCGGAGACTGGTCCGATCCCATCGCCTATGCCGCGCCTCTTATCTCAGTGTTGGACGCAGCCCTTGTCACAGTCGGCCGTCCACTGACACGCACGCAATTCCTCGATGCCGTTAAGAACGTCCATGTTCGATGCGCCGATTGGCCAGACCTCGACTACAGACGGTTTCCAAAAAACGGAACCGAACGTGTCGAATTTGTTCGAGTTAAGTCACGATGATTTTCGACACATCGAGGCTCCGGTCTATCGCATGCGCTCCCAACCAGCCTAGCCCATGGCTTGCGGAAACGGGTAGTACCCCACCCAGTCAGCGAACCGGTCTTTGCCGCTCGGCCAGGAACGGGAATTTTCGATGCAGAGACGAGGCGCCCTTTGGCGATATTTCTGGGACCAGAGACGCGCGCAGAGACCAGACGCATCGCCAAAACCCCGCATTTTGCGCGACAAATTGGCGGATACGCTTCCGAGTCCAATTCCTACGAACTGGGTGGTGGGCGATGTAGGGCTCGAACCTACGACCCGCTGATTAAGAGTCAGCTAAAACATAAGTTGAATCAAGGCACATTCCAACATTTTCGCCTTTTGATCACTCATTGAGCCAAAAGGAGAATTCTAAAATGTCGGAACGATTTTTCGAGCCCGCGCGCGATCGCGACCGATTGCCAGAAGACTGGGTTTTGACCGGTCCCGATTGTGTTTCGGCGGGGCGGTTGGGCGCTTATCGACGCCGGATTCACTGATACTACCTCAACCAAATCAAGATTTTAGACCTGCCCGGGCAGATCCAGAGGTCGAAGTTCGATCAGCATTGGTGCGCTCGACCTCCGACAATTAGCGTCAGGCTGCTTAGTCACAATCTCAGAACGAACCCCCGCGATACGACACCCTAGCGAATTAGCGTGCGCAGCGGCCTCGAAGAAAGCTTTTCAGTATGAACTTACTGCTGCACCTCCATCTCCACACCGTGACCGGCGCCGGTGGGAAATGTTGTACCACGTCGGGAATTACTCGATCGATGGCCATCAACGGCAGGCGATGGTCTAGATGGCGCGGTCCTGTTTGGAGTGCACCCGACCCGTTCGCCAGAACGTTCACAACGGGCGAAACGATTTGCGCTCGCCGGAGGGCTTTACCACCGGCTGATGCGACGCTGGCCGACTAACTCATGACCGCAGCAAGAGACATCGTCGCCATGCTTATCGCCGGCGGCATGGACGCGGTGGAGGCAGCCGAATTGATGGCGCGCGCCGTGGTCGAGATGACCGCGACGAGGCCATCCAAGGGCGCGCTCCGGACCCGTGCATGGCGTGGTCGTAAGGCGTCACAAAGCGTCACATGTAATGTTGCGAAAGCCACGCATCCGCCGAACGGTGAAAACGTCTCGGAGCGTCACAAACCGTCACAAAGCGTCACCGGTGACAAAGTGCCTCTCTCTCAAAGAAATAATACTTCGGAATCTAACCAAGAGAGAGGCGCACGTAAGCGCGGAACGCGTCTCGGTGATGCCTGGGAGCCGACCGATCAAGACTGGCAGGCGGCGGTAGTTCGGTTCGGTGAAGCCGGCGCGAGGACGATCCTGGCCAAGTTTCGGGATCATTGGAAAGCTGAGCCCGGCGCGCGCGCCGTCAAGCTCGATTGGGATGCGACGTTCCGCAACTGGTGTCGGAACGAGATCAATTTTTCAAACCGAGGAGAGGGAAATGGCAAACGATCTTCGGCCGGTCACACCGGCCATAACGCAATCCTTGCCGCGGCATCTCGCAAAGCTCGCGAGCTCGTTGGGGACAGTGAAATGGCCAGGTCAGCCTATGAGGCACCACCTGCCCGGCGGATGGGAGTTGAGCGAGGCGCAACGGAGCGAGGCGAAGGTACTCCTGGGGGAATTGGAGGCGGCCATCAATGGGACCTACCTCGGACCGCAGAATGCCGCGAAAGCCCGTTTGACGCTGCTGACCAAAATGCTACTGAGCTATCCAGTCCCCGGTGATGCATCGGAAGCTGCGGCAGCTGCCCGGCTCGATTTGTACGATGACGCGCTGTCGGATATGCCCCCTTGGGCACTCGATGCTGCGCTGAAACGGTGGAGCCGAGGCGAGTGCGGTCATCTCGGCATGGGCACGCTCAACTATACCTTCGCGCCGGCGCCGGCCATTCTTCGGCGGCTGTGTCTGAATGAGATTGAACCGCTCCAAGACCAGGTTCGAAAGCTCACACGCCTGCTGGCTGCCGTGTCTATCGATCGCGCGATGGACCCCACGCCGATCCAGGCGCGGCCTGATCTTTCTATTGTCGACCATACAGGCCGCCGGCTCGCTGTCGGCTTGAAGCGCATCTAGCGTCGCCGCCCCCAAACCTCGTTAAAAGGATTACCTAATGAGCGCCAGCCCAGCCTTGCGCAAAGTCGAAAAGTTGGGCGTTGCCAACGTCAACGCACCTAAGGATCATCGACTATTCGTCAAGGAGGCGCCGAAGCCTCTGACCGAACCCATCCAGCGGACCTGCCTTCGAACACCAATCCACTTATCCGGCCAGCGGATGCTATGCGTTGGCTACCGGACGCTCGGCTTGCAATCGGGATGAGTAGGTTGCCAGAGGGACCAGCTGACGTCGGCTATCTACCGCGTAATGCCGCCCAAATTTACGTCCGCGCCCGGAAATCTCTTGGCCGCAATGGTCAACCCGCCGTGCCCATGGCGGTGCCACTCTGTCGCCGCTGCAGCGGCAGCGCGCCGTCTTTGCTTCGGATGCGGAGCTCTGTTGGGGTTACGCTGCTCCCGTGCCGCTGGCAGAGCGTACGACCTCTGTGATTTACGGCTCAGCGTGATGGTTGCATTCGACGCAGGCCGTTGCGGTCGGATTGGAGTAGTTCGTGATCAATGATCGTTGGCAACCGTCGTGTGGCTGGCAGTGGTTATGCTGTTTGACGCTCAGCGCCAGCGTAACCGTCTGCGTAACCACAGCAGCCGGCATTACCAAGCCCCTTCAATTGGCTCAACATGTAACCAATCGTAACTAGGTATCTTGTGATCCGGCCGCGAACTAATTACGAACAATAGATGGCGAAGAAGCAGCCCATTCTAGAAAATTTTAAGCGCGACCGACGAGCGGACAATCCCGGCCGCCCACCGCGCTACAATCCCGACATCCACCCCAAAGCTGCAAAAGCCTTGTGCGCCAAGGGCGCGACGATTGCTGAGCTCGCCGCCGCGTTCGATGTTGCGATCAGCACGATATGGCTTTGGAAGACCAGCCACCCCGAATTTATCGAGTCGTGTCGGCTAGGTCTTGAAGCCGCGACCGATCGTGTCGAGCGCAGCATGTTCGAGCGTGCCGTTGGTTACACGCATGAGAGCGTCAAAGTCTTCTTACCGGCTGGCGCAAGCAAGCCGGTCTATGCGCCCTACCTCAAGCACGTTCCGCCCGATCCGCGCGCATGTGAATTCTGGCTGACAAACCGGCGCCCCGATCGGTGGAAGAACAAGCAGAACGTCGAGCACAACGGGGCGATCGATAGTCCGCTCCGAATGCTCGCCGAGCAAATATCGGGACATGCCATTCGCCCGCGCCTTCCAGAGGCGAAGGTTATCGATTACGATGCAGCCGAGCCCAGCGCGATCCGTCCGAAGCAGCAGAACGTAACCAGTGTAACCAGCGTAACCACTGCCGAGCCGGTTACGCGCGTGCCACGGGGTACGCTCACAGTGGATGACGATCACGATCGCCCGCGCGAACCGCGCATCCACACAATATCACGTAAAACTTACGAGGACTGTGGCGATGGAGAGTGAAGCCCAACGTGACCAGGCCAAGCTCAGAATCAAGTCTGACCCTACCCGAGGTCGTGGCTTCAGTGGCCCCACGCGATCCCGCACTCTCCGCCCCCAGAGCCCATGCGGGACCGTGCGCTTTCGGGGGCAGCGCAAACGATCCAACGAAAGAGCGGCTCGAGCGGCGAACTAAGGCAGCGAGCTGGGCTTCATCCTCAGGAAGAGCCAAGTTCGCGCATTTCGGCGGAGAGAACACTGATCAGTGCGCACCTGATGTTTTAATAAATTAGCCCTGATCCTCCTTAGCTCTGGAAACCTTTCTCGATAAAATCTATCGCGGGCGTTGCCTCATCACCTCTGAGTTTGGGATGACTCCCGGGTTACCGCGCACCGGCTGATGGTTACGGTAGATGGACGCGATCGTGATGTTGCTTCCAGTTACCTGGTTACGTAACCATGCGCGGCAGCGGAACGCCGGGGCCGCTGGCCAAGAACAGCACGAATGAGATTGAACCGCGCGTGCTGACCATCACCGATGATGCGGTGGTCTTGTGGCGAGCGTTCTACGATCACACAAAGCGTAAACTCGGGCCGGGAAAGATCCGCCGCCGGTGCAGGATTTCGCCGCCAAGATTGCGGAGCAGGAACCGCAGTCGCCCTCTCGAAGCAATTCACTCATCGTAGGATCGATAATGACAGCAATATGAGCCGTAAGCATCCCGAGGGTCGATGGCGCGGATTCGCCAGTGCACCTCGCCTCTCGTTCTAAAAGCCATCCTGGATGTGCCCGCACAAGTGGGAGGAAACTCACGTCATGCCGGCTGCGCCCGACGACAACTGGCTGGCTATCAATCGATGACCGCGCCAAGGAATCGCCATCGACGCGGCAGGGGTTTGGCTGTTGATCTCGACCGAGGGCGGCCCTAGCGTTTTCGCGGCGACGCAGAGAGAAGCCTTTTAGACTCGGCTCTTTGCTTTATAGGCTTTTGGCCGCGGGGCTTGCCTCGCGATGATCCGAATATCTCGTTAAAGTCTACGTCCAATGCTTTTGCGACGTGCCAGAGCGTGACAATCGTGGGATTGCGCTGACCAAGCTCAAGGCCGCTCACATAGGCTCGGTCCACGCCCATTCGATTGGCCAGCTCCGCCTGACTGATGCTCGCCGCCTTGCGCAGCCGTCGCACATTTGAGCCCACGATGCGCCGTACGTCCTCGGACATAGACGTACTGCGTCAGAATGTATATTTTAATGCGACGCATTATAATGCACACATTATATTTTAATCGAAAGTTTCCCCTATGCGCATCATCGGTCAGATAGCATTTGCCATCTGTTTAGGTTTTTTGCTGCTCCTCGCGTCGGATATGCGGTTCAATCCCCATTCAATAGATCAGATGGCGGGATTGATCCTATACATCGTCACAATTGTAGCGGTGTATTTTCTATTTTTTCATTGGCGGAAAACGCTCGTTACAGGCCCTTCGATTGACAGAAGAGCATCGCTCGGCATCATCTATATCTTGATTGGTTACATTCAGATTGTGTGGCGGCTTCTACATTTTGATTTCGTTAGCGGCACGCTGGCAGCGATTACTCAGTTAGCCTTACTTCCGGCGGTTACCGCGCTTTCTCTGAGCATCATGATGTTGGCTGCTGGCCTTGTCCTGTATAGGCGCGAATCTTGGGCAAACGCCTTGGCTCGCGCTGTCGCCTTCCCCGTTTCACTCAACTTCCCGTTAGGCTTCTTCCTTGCGCTTTTAACTTGGCAACAAACGTTGCCGCCGCAGCAGCAATTTCTGTCTCGCTGATCATCCGGCAGGTCACCGCTATGGATACACGCGAACTTTTCAAGGTGCTGGGTTTTGAAGAGGAATGGGAGACGACAGCCCATTGTCCCGCTTACGTCTATGATTTCGGGAATTTGCGCTTGTCGGCGATCGAGTGCATCGGCAGGTTCTATCGCAGCGTCTTCCTTCTCACTGGCGTGAATAGCGGGGCGCGGTCGATCGGCATGATCCATTTCGAGATGCCGCTTAAGGTGGATTCCTTCGAGCAAGGGGTTGCTCTCATTGCTCACGCTGTCGGGCGGGATTTTATGCCCGCATGTCGGACGACGTGGTTGTCGGAGGGCCGGGAATGGCAAGAGTTCCTGCCATGGGAGAGAGCTAGACAATTCCAGGAGCAGTTGTATGCGGCGCGACCGAAATGCTGGGTGGCTCGCGACTGGTTTAGGGTCGCCAGGCCAAGGCTGTACACCTTGGCCAAGGAAGCCGCGGAAAACGACCTCGTAGGGCTCACATTCGACGGAGAGATTTTGCGATTTACGGCACCCCGTGCTGACGTGATTGTGCCAGCCGCGGGAGAAGCTTGGCCGGATAGCTACGCCATCAAGGCTGTCGAACTCGATGCTGTACCCAAGCGCGTGCTGGCCGATCCGGTGCAGGTCACGGTTTGGGAGCACAGATTGGCGATCGATCGCCATACATGGTCGCTGGTCGGCCAACCGGGCTTGCACCTGAGTGGCGCTCTGGAATTGCCGCTGGGCGATGACACCGCTGATACCCACGACCTGACAGGCCGCACTACGTAGTCGACATCATGCCAACGTGACGAGCCACAAGATCAGCGTGGCCTGGATCGACCCGCACTGCCCTAACGGGCATCGCGCGCCGCCTTTCGCGCTTATTGCGACCGCGCGGCAGGGAACAAACGTCAATGGTGCGCTTACAACTCATCAGACGTACTGGCAAGTTTTTGCCAGCGATGGCGAGTGGCATGAGGATACGAAAGGAACGATGGAGAGCCAACACTCGTTGCTGAATATCGAGCGGGCGCTTGGGGCGAAGCATCGACGGGGATCAACGGTGGTAGACAAAATTGAACCTGAGGTTGTGGCGCCTTGAGCGGCATCCCATTGATACAACATGCCCGTCCTGCAGGCAGACCCACGATAGAACAAAAGTAAGTTGCGGAAGAAGCATCTGCCCTCAAGATGGCGACCTGACGCTATGCTTCTGCTGCGGTCAGATCTCCGCCTTCGACAGCGAGGCCATCTCACGCAAGCCGACCCAGAAGGAGCGAGGCTCTCTTGCGCAAGGCGTATTGAGCGCGTGGAAGGCGGCCAAGTGGCAATGACTTTTGATACAACCTGTCCATTCTGTGGCCAACACCACGACGCCAACACCGCACTGTCGCAGCCTGACTTTCGTTCCGAAGACGGTGCCATCGCCCTATGCACCGCTTGCGGCCAGTTCGGCGTGTTCGACAGCAAGAAGCGGGGCGGGCTGCGCAAGCCAACGAGAAGGGAAAGGCGGACCATTTCAGACGACCCTGACGCCCAAGAAGTGCGCGCAGCCTGGGAGATAGTTAAGCGGCAATTATAATTTAGGTTGCAGCACGCCGTTGATGATGATGGTGATGTTGCTGCCCACCTCGGCCGCAGCACGCCGAGAGCGCGAGGAGCAGGGGCGATAGCCATGGATCAATGCCGCGCACAGTCTCTCGCGGCGAGCGATACGCCAGCGCAACCTGCCAGCGCGCGTTGTCCGGTGAAAATTCGGCGGCCACATCATCGCGGATGACGCGGTTTCCTGAGGGAAAATCGGAATCGCTCCGTCGCTCCTGACGGACAGAATCGGGACAATGACATTCAAGATTAAATGTGCGTTCCACATCCGGTGGGGCTGGTTGGCTGTTCTATGCGCGGCGGGCCACGGCGCAATGGCGCAGGGTGCGGCGCTAACAGCTGCATCGACACACCTGCCGGGAATCACCGTGACGGTCCGAGCCCGATCGTGCGGCACAAACAGATGCCTGGACGAACGCCGACGCGCGTCGCCCGCGTAACGACCGGCCAGAATCGGCGAGCGCGCGCCAGAACCGCAACCAGCCCCCCGTCGCCGCAGCGCCCCAGCAGGGCGTGCCAAAAATTTAACCCAGGAGCAATTGGATGAAGCGTGCGGCAACACAGATACAAAGCTACCTGAGTGTCTTACATTAAAAGCGTGCAAAGAGGAGTGAGGGAATTATGCGATTAAGAACGCTCTTCCATAATGGGCTTTATCCGCTCAGCACTATGGAAAACGCCTCGCGGGCGTGACTTCCTCCTCGACCTCGATAGTCACATGCGAAAGCTCGTGAATATGGGCCAGCTTTTCCCGGTAAATAGATGGCTCTTGCGGGGCAGCAGAGCGGATTGACACGATAGCCCCATGATGGCGGGGGCCAAGCTGCCAGACATGCAGATCGGTGATCCTGTCACCCTCGCCCTCAATGACCTCCCGGATTTCCTCCGGCAATTCTTCGTCGGCCGGAACATAGTCGAGCAGTACCCGGCCTGCATCGCGGATGAGGCCCCAAGACCACCGGGCGATAACCAGACCGCCGACAATGCCCATGGCAGGGTCCATCCAGTTCCAGCCGTAGAGGCTTCCAAGCACCAAGGCGACAATTGCCAGCACAGAGGTTAGGGCGTCCGCCAACACATGGAGATAGGCCGCTCGCAGATTGTTGTCGCCTGTATGTTCTCCGTGATCAGGGACATGCGGATGCGGATAATCGTGATCGGGATCGTGCGAATGCCCATGGTGATGGCCATGTCCCTGATGCGAGTGGTCATCACGCAAGAGCCATGAGCAAAGCAGGTTCACCCCTAGGCCAATGACGGCGACGTTGATCGCCTGCGGGAAATTGATCGCCACCGGGCTGGAGAAGCGCAGCAGGCTTTCCCATCCGATCAGCAGGGCAATAAGAGCCAACACAACGGCACTGGCAAAGGCGGCCAGTTCGCCAAGCTTGCCCGTTCCAAAGGTGAAGCGTGGATTCCTCGCGTTCTTGCGGGCATAGAGATAGGCGAGCGCGGCAATAAGCATCGCGGCGGCATGGGTGGACATGTGCCAGCCATCAGCCACAAGGGCCATAGAGCCGTATATCGACCCGGCCGCGATCTCGGCCACCATCATCGTTGCCGTGATCGCAATGACAATCCATGTCCTGCGCTCGTTGCGCTCGTGATTGTCGCCCAAGAAAATATGCTCGTGTGGGCTCGAAAGCCGCGCGGAATGATCGGTCATTTTAGATACGCCCTAACGACCTCGATCAACTCGGCCGCACCTTGCGCCCGCGCTGCATTATCGTCTTTGTCGGGGTTGGAAACATGCTCGCGGATATGATCCTCGATCAACTCGGCCGTCAGGCCGCTGACTGCGCCGCGCACGGAAGCCGCGAGGTTTAGAACCTCGCCGCAGGAGGCGTCGGCCTCCAAGGATCGCTCGATAGCTTCGATCTGCCCTTTGAGGCGGCGCACACGTGCGAGAAGCTTGGTTTTGTTCTTTGTAGTATGAGACATGATATAGGGGGGTACCCTATTATCGGTTAGAAGGCAAACTTCCATTGCGGGCGATCTAAGCGTGGCTTGATGCAATTTGAAGGCAAGAGACTTGAGATAATGTCCGTTGTCCCGCACGGCCATCTGGGGACGATCAGCAGCACTACGAGCTCGCCGGTCGTAAACCCTGCAGCTAGGTGCGGTGGCAAGGGACCAGATGCCCAAGCTCACAGTCTGGTCATCTGTTTTCATTCAAAAAAATCATGCTTAAGCCGCCTTAGGTATGTCTTGCGGCGTGGCCTTCGGCAGCGCGTCGGCGGCCTTGCCGTCGCGGGGCAATCCGCGCCCCTTCGCGAGGCCGAAGATGGCCGGTATTACGATGAGGGTGAGGAGCGTGGACGAGGTCATCCCGCCGATCATCGGCACTGCGATGCGCTGCATGATCTCAGATCCATTGCCGGTGCTCCACATGATGGGCAGAAGACCCGCCATGATCGCAACCACCGTCATCATCTTGGGACGAACGCGGTCGACAGCGCCCACGATGATGGCCTCGTGGAGATCTCGCTTGGTGAGGGCGCGGCCATGGCCGCTGCATTTAGCTTTCATCTCAGCTAGAGCATGGTCGAGATAGATGAGCATTACGACGCCGGTCTCGGCGGCGACGCCCGCGAGCGCGATGAACCCGACGACCGCGGCTACGGACAGGTTGAATCCGAGCCACCACATCATCCAGATTCCGCCGACCAGCGCAAAGGGCAGCGAGAGCATGACGATCAAGGTCTCAGTCATGGCCCTGAAGTTTAGGTACAGCAGCAGGAAGATGATCGTGAGCGTGACGGGGACCACGATTTTCAAGCGAGCGGCAGCCCTCTGCAAATATTCGTACTGGCCGCTCCAGACCACGTAGTAGCCGGACGGGAACTGGACGGCCTCGGTGACGGCGCGCTGAGCGTCGGCGACGTAGCTGCCTAAATCCCGATCACGGATGTCGACGTAGATGTAGGTCGCGAGCTGCCCGTTCTCGCTCCGGATGGACGTAGGTCCCCGCGCCGGCTCGACCTTGGCGACTTCGCCCAACGGGACGGCACCGCCCGCCGGCATCGGCACCAGGATGTCGCTGGCGATGGCCTTTGGATTGTCCCTGAGATCGCGCGGATAGCGCATGTTTACCGTAAAGCGTTGCCGGCCCTCGACGGTCGTCGTGACCGTCTGGCCGCCGAGCGCGGCCGCAATGGTGTCCTGCACGTCCTGGACCAGGATCCCGTAGCGGGCGAGTGCCTCGCGGTCTGGCACGATCTCGAGATAGTACCCGCCGATCGCACGCTCCGCATAGGCCGAGGACGTGCCGGGCACGGTTTTGATGGCGCTCTCGATTTGCTTGGCTAGGCGATCTATCTCGACCAAATCTGTGCCCATAACCTTGACGCCGACCGGCGTGCGAATGCCGGTCGATAGCATGTCGATGCGGGCCTTGATCGGCATCGTCCAGGCATTCGAGACGCCGGGGAATTGCAGCGCCCTGTCCATCTCCGCGACCAGGCTGTCGATGGTCACGCCGGGGCGCCACTGCTCTTTGGGCTTCAGGTTGACCACCGTCTCGAACATCTCGATCGGCGCAGGGTCGGTCGCGGTCGCAGCCCGTCCCGCCTTGCCATAGACGGTGGCGACCTCCGGGAACGACTTGATGATCCGGTCCTGCGTCTGCATCAGTTCGGCCGCCTTGGTGACAGAGATGCCAGGCAGCGTCGTCGGCATGTATAGTAGCGTGCCCTCGTTAAGCGTCGGCATGAATTCGGTGCCTAGCTGCCGCGCCGGCCAGATCGTGACGGCCAGTACCGCTACGGCGGCGAGGATCACCAGGATCTTCATCCGCAGCACGGCCTTGATCACGGGCCGGTAGATCCAGATCAGGAAACGGTTGATGAAATTCCTGTGCTCGGGGACGATCCTGCCTCGGACAAAGATCACCATCAGCGCCGGCACCAGGGTGACTGACAGGAGGGCCGCAGCGGCCATCGCGAATGTCTTGGTGAACGCTAGCGGGCTGAACAGCCGCCCCTCCTGCGATTCCAGCGCGAAGATCGGCATAAACGATACGGTGATGATGAGCAGGCTGAAGAACAGCGCGGGCCCTACCTCGGAGGCCGCATCGATCAGAATCTGCACACGCGACTGATCTGGTTTGGCCCGTTCGAGGTGCTTGTGCGCGTTCTCGATCATGACGATGGCGGCGTCCACCATCGCGCCGATCGCGATCGCAATGCCGCCTAGGCTCATGATATTGGACCCGAGCCCAAGCAGCTTCATGGCGCCGAACGCCATCAGGACGCCGACCGGCAGCATCAGGATCGCTACCAGCGCGCTGCGGACGTGCAGTAAGAAGACGATGCAGACAAGCCCGACGACGATGCTTTCTTCGAGCAGGGTGTGCTTGAGCGTGTCGATGGCCGCATAGATAAGGCTGGATCGGTCGTAGACGGGCACGATTTCGACGGACTTGGGTAGGCTGCTCGCGATTTCCTTGAACCGCTTCTTCACATTCTCAATCACGTTGAGGGCATCGACCCCAAAACGCTGGAGCACGATCCCGCTTGCGACCTCTCCCTCGCCGTTCAGTTCGGCGATGCCGCGTCGCTCGTCTGGACCCAATTCAACGTGGGCGACGTGCCGCAGCAGCACGGGCGTGCCGTTGGCGGTCTTCAGGACGATGTTGCCAAGATCGTTGATGCTTTTGACGTAGCCTTTGCCGCGGATGACGTACTCGAACTCAGACAACTCCACTGTGCGCCCGCCTACGTCGGCGTTGCTGGCGCGGATGGCGTCGCGGATCTTTTGCAAGCTGATGCCGCGGTCCCGCATCCGCTGAGGATCGAGAACCACGTTGTACTGCTTGACGAAGCCTCCGATGCTGGCAACCTCGGCGACGCCTTCGGCCTTGGCCAGCGCGAACTTCAAATTCCAGTCCTGGATTGTACGGGTGTCCGCCAAGTTCAATTCCTTGGACATGACGGCGTACTGGTATACCCAGCCAACGCCGGTCGCGTCGGGCCCGATCGTCGGTGTAACGGCGGTCGGAAGTCTTGAGGCAGCGCCGTTCAGGAACTCCATAACGCGCGAGCGCGCCCAATAGATGTCGGTGCCGTCTTCGAAGATCACGTAGACGAATGACACGCCGAAGAAGGAGAAGCCTCGCACCACCTTGGACTTCGGCACGGTCAGCATCGCAGTCGTCAGCGGGTACGTGACCTGGTCCTCTACGACCTGAGGCGCCTGCCCGGAATACTCGGTGTAGACGATGACCTGTGTGTCGGAGAGATCGGGGATCGCGTCCAGCGGAAGATGGACGAGTGCGTAAAGGCCGGCGGCGGCCGCGAAACCGGTGCCGAACAGCACCAGCAGCAGGTTGCGGGCCGACCATGCGATGACGCGGGCGATCATTTGTGATCTCCCATCGCGTAACCTGACGCGCCGTCCGACGGCTGCTGCGTCGCCTCGGCGAAACCTTTGAGCGCGGCCTTCAGATTGCTTTCCGCGTCGATGAGAAAGTTGGCCGAGGTGACCACCGCCTCGCCGGCGGCTAGGCCATCTCTGATCTCGATGAAGCCGCCGCCGCGACGGCCGATCTTCACTGCCCGCGGTTCGAAACGCCCCTCGCCCTTATCGACGAGAACGGCTTGCCGCCTGCCGGTGTCGAGCACCGAGCTCTCCGGGACCGCCAGCACCGGCGCACCATCCGCGGTGTCGATGTTGGCATCGACATACATGTCGGGCAGCAGCGCGAAGTCGGGGTTGGCCAGTTCGATCCGGACGCGGGCCGTGCGGGTGTCGCGGTTCACCTGAGGATAGATGACCGAGATCTTTCCCGAGAAGGTCTGACCCGAGAAGCTGCGGGGGCGTATCGAGACCGGCTGGCCGACCGTGATGCTACCGAGATCACGTTCGGCCACGTCCACCAAAGCCCAGACCACCGAGATGTCGGCGATCCGAAACAGCACGTCGCCCGCATTGGCCCGCATCCCCTCGATGGCGTTGCGCTCCAGCACGATGCCGTCCCGCGGCGACGACCAGCGCACGGTCACTGGCGCAACGTGAGACTTGTCAATCTCGGAGATGACCTGCTCTGGCACAGCCAGATTTGTCAGCCGTTGTCGCGACCCGCGCCTGTATTTCTCTACACTGCCCACCGTATTTGAAGTGATCGTCGCCAGATAATCCGCCGCGGCGGAGGCAACCGCCGAACTGTAGATCTCCATTAGCGGCTGCCCCGCCTTCACGCGGGTGCCAGTGGTCACGTCGGCGACCTTCTGTAAGAAGCTTTCGGCGCGCATCGCGATCACCGACACGCGGCGCTCGTCGAGCTGGATGGTGCCGGGGGCCTTTACTGAGACATGAATCGGAAGCCGTTCGGCAGGCTCCGACTTCACTCCCGTGCGCTGGATCTTGCCGGGCGATAGCTTCAACGTGCCGTCGTCAACTTCGTCACCTTCGAAGACGGCAACGTAGTCCATCCCCATCGAATCCTTCTTCGGGACCGGCGAGGTGTCCGGCAGCCCCATGGGATTGCGGTAATAGAGGATCTTGCGCGAGGCGTCGGCCCGCTGCTTTGGCTTAAGGGGGTCTCGTGTGGCCTTGTCGTCGTAGACCGGCAGGTAGTCCCGCCCGCTTTCGTTCTTCTTAGGACCTGCCGACCAGAGCGGTGCCCCGTCCGGATCGCGATAATAGAGCGGAGTTCGGGCCGCGGCCGCCGCGGTGGTCGGCTCGGCGTGGACGGACCGGCCGGCCCAGTACCCGAAGCCGCCGAAGGCAAGACCGCCGGTCAGTGCGAGTGCCGTCAGAAGACGCTGCGTGTTCATGGCGTTATCCAGCGCGCTGGGCGCGCATTATGTGATCGGAAAGAGGAGTGCGGGCGCCGTCGAACGGCGCCCGCAGGCTCACTTGGTCGCCTTGACAATCACCTTGCCGGTGACGGTCTCGGATTCGCCCTGCAGCTTCGCGGAGAGCGTCACCTGATATCGGCCGGCCATCGGCAGGTCCGTCTTGAAGACGTAGACACCCGGCTCCTTCGAGGGCAGCGGTGCGACCGCCGACTCCATCTCAGCCATACCGTCGGGAGCCATATCGACGCGGGTCCTGAAGATGACTGCGTCCGACACCGGCTTGCCGGTCTGCTTATTGGTCAGGCGGACGGCGAGCGTGACGTCGTCGCCCTTCTTCATCTCCGGATTGACCGGCTCGAAAGCGTAATCGCCGACGCCTGCCATGGCGGCAGAAGCGGCAAGTAAAAGGGTGGCGACAACAGCCGCGGTCGTGAACTTGGAAAGCATGGTCTTGTCCTCATATTGATCTTCCGCCATGGCGCTTCTGGCGCGCGCACGTCAGTCGTCGGCGCGAGCAAGCGTGCGCGCGCGCCGAATTTTGCGAGATCAGCTTCGAGGAGGTCGGAAGGGAGGACTGCCGCCGCAGTAGGAGAGGACCTGGTCGGCGGGAATGGCGATCTTGTCCGCGGCGACAGCGAAGAGCGCGAGTGCACCGGGCCGAACGTCACCGAGCACGAGGGCTCCGCCGATGCAACAGAAACCCATCCCGCACTTGCCGTCCTTGTGCGACTTCGTTCCGTTCATGGCGTCCGGACAGCAATCGTCCATCGACATGTCGCCGTGATCCGCCATGTGCATGGCGGTCTGCATGTCATCCGACGGCATCGCGTGACCAACGGCGGCCGATGCGCCGAGCGGCAGCATCGCCAGCGAAACGGCGATTGCGAGTGCCAGGATGGTCCGGACGAGCCGCATTCGATCTACTTACCTTCGGGTCGCCAACTGAACTTGAGTAACATATCTCGGCGGGGACCCAGTCTGTTCAACTCAAGCCTTCGTGACCATGCCATGGCTACCTATCTACTCGACCCACGACGTCCATCAGTTCCGCGATCTTGCGGCGCTGATCGGCCTTGTTGCCGCTGTTGATGGCGTGTTCCACGCAATGGGCTACGTGATCCTTAAGGATTTCTTCTTCAACTCGCCTGAGCGCGGAACGGACCGCCGAGATCTGCGTGACGATATCGATGCAGTACCGGTCCTCGTCGACCATTTTCGCAAGGCCACGAACTTGGCCTTCAATGCGGTTTAAGCGTTTCTGGCACGAAGCCTTGATGTCGTTCCTCATAGCCCGTATATACCCCCATAGGGTACCTTTCGCAAGAGATTATATGGAGTCGCAGATGGACGCGCAGCAGCATAAGAAATCCGGAGAGGCTCGAGGAAGCTGCTGCGGGCATTCGCATTCCGCCGCGCAGGACCATGCCGGGCATGGTCACCAACATTATGAAGATCATGCCGCAGCGACTGCGGTTGATCCAGTCTGCGGCATGAAGGTCGATCCCTCGACCGCTCGCCACAAGCTCGAGCACGGCGGCCAGACTTACTATTTCTGCTCGGAACGGTGCCGCACGAAATTCGAAGGCGATCCTGCCAAATACGTCCACGGCAAGGCGGAGCAAGAGCTCCAGGCAGACGTTCCGGCAGGCACGATTTACACCTGTCCGATGCATCCCCAGATCCGCCAGGTCGGACCGGGCAACTGCCCGATTTGCGGCATGGGGCTCGAACCCGAACTCGCGACCGCGGAAACCGGCCCCAATCCGGAGCTGATCGATATGACCCGCCGCTTTTGGGTGGGTCTCGCCCTCTCCGTCCCCGTCGTGATCTTGGAGATGGGCGGTCACCTCGTCGGCGCCCACGGCTGGATCGATCAGTCGCTGTCGAACTGGATCCAGTTCGTTCTCGCGACGCCTGTAGTCCTTTGGGCGGGCTGGCCGTTCTTCGTTCGTGGCTGGCAATCGGTCGTGACGCGCAATCTGAACATGTTCACGCTGATTGCGATGGGCATCGGGATCGCGTGGGTCTACAGCATCGTCGCCACCGTTGTACCGGGTGTCTTTCCTGCGACGTTTAGGGCTCACGACGGCGCCGTGGCCGTTTACTTCGAAGCCGCTGCGGTGATCACCGTTCTGGTTCTCCTCGGCCAGGTACTCGAGCTGCGGGCGCGCGAGGCGACCTCGGGTGCGATCAAAACGCTCCTAGACCTCGCTCCCAAGACGGCGCGCCTTATCCGCGCCGATGGGACCGACGAAGAGGTTCAGATCGCCGCGCTGCAGGTTGCCGATCGGCTGCGTGTCCGACCAGGCGAAAAGGTGCCGGTTGACGGCGAAGTCACCGAGGGGCGCTCCTCGCTCGACGAGTCGATGGTGACCGGAGAATCCATGCCCGTCAGCAAGGAGGTCGGGGGCAAGGTCATCGCTGGTACCCTCAATAAATCCGGCGGCTTCGTCATGCACGCCGAGAAGGTCGGCGCCGACACTATGCTGTCTCAGATCGTACAGATGGTCGCGCAGGCGCAACGCTCCCGAGCGCCAATACAGCGTCTGGCCGATCAGGTCGCGGGCTGGTTCGTGCCGGCCGTCATCTTGGTTGCAATCGCGGCGTTCGCCGTATGGGTGGCCTACGGTCCGGAGCCGCGCTTCGCCTTCGGCCTCGTCGCCGCAGTCAGCGTCCTCATCATCGCCTGCCCTTGCGCCCTTGGTTTGGCGACTCCCATGTCGATCATGGTTGGCGTCGGGCGAGCCGCTCAAATGGGAGTTCTAATCAAGAACGCCGAAGCTCTCGAACGCATGGAGCGTATCGACACGCTGGTGATCGACAAGACTGGCACGCTGACCGAAGGCAAGCCGAAGGTGGTCACCGTGAAGGCGGCACAGAATTACACCGAGGCCGAGGTGTTGCGGCTTGCTGCCAGCGTCGAACGCTCCAGCGAGCATCCGCTTGCGGACGCGATCGTGAACATGGCCAACGAACGGGGCATTCAGACGACCGCGGTCCAGGACTTCGAATCGCCGGTCGGCAAGGGTGCGCTCGGGACGGTCGAGGGCAAGAAAGTGTTGCTCGGCAATGCCGCTTTTATGCGCTCTCAAGGAGTTGACACCTCCTCCATGCAAGCCGAGGCGGAACGCCAACGCGGTGAAGGCGCAACCGTCATCAACATGGCCGTGAACGGCAAGCTCGCGGGCATCATGGCAATAGCCGATCCTGTCAAAGGCTCCACGGCCGAGGCACTGCGCGACCTGGCTGCTGACGGCGTGAAGGTGATCATGCTGACCGGAGACAACCGCACCACCGCTCAAGCGGTGGCGCGACGATTAGGCATCGCCAACGTGGAAGCCGAGGTTCTGCCCGATCAAAAGAGCGCGCTGGTTGCCAAGCTGCAGAAGCAGGGTCGGATCGTAGCGATGGCCGGGGACGGCGTGAACGATGCGCCGGCGCTGGCGGCGGCCGAGGTCGGCATCGCGATGGGTACAGGGACCGACGTCGCAATGGAGAGCGCCGGCGTTACGCTGCTAAAGGGGGATCTCACCGGCATCGTTCGGGCGCGGCGGCTTTCGCGCGCGACGATGAGCAACATCAGGCAGAACCTGTTCTTCGCCTTCGCGTACAACGCCGCGGGCATTCCGATTGCGGCCGGCGTGCTCTATCCGAGCTTCGGCCTCCTGCTGTCGCCGATCTTAGCGGCCGCGGCGATGGCGCTGTCTTCGGTCAGCGTGGTTGGGAATGCTCTGCGGCTGCGGACGGCGCGGTCTTAATAACCCCGCCTATCAGGTCAGTCCCCTCGCGAGATACTGTTTCAGCACGTTCAATGGCAGATCGATGGGGATGCGGGCGGACGCTTCGGTCGCCTCGTTCGCTTCTATCTCCTTTAGATAATCGCGACCGAACGCTATCAGATCCTCAAGAGTGAGATCGGAATCCAGATCCTGAGGTGTTCTAGTCGTACCGGCAGCCTTCGCCATGTCGCCCCCGTCGCTTCAGGTCAGGCGCACTCCCGGCGGTGACCGCGCCGGGGTAATCGAGAAAGCGGCCAACATGCGGCGGCTCGCTGGGTATCTTCAAGTTGAAGCAACGGGAGCTTTCGGCAGAATGCCCTCTACCTGGCTGTGCACGCGGGCAATGATGTGCGCGGCCACCAGGCCGTCGCCCACGCGCTCGCAGGCGTCAGCCCCAGCACGCACCGCCGCATTGACCGCACCGGTCTCGCTACGAACCAGCACGGTGACGTAGCCGCCTCCGACAAATTGACGCGAGATCAAGCGCACCTCGGCAGCCTTGGTCATTGCGTCCGCCGCCTCAATCGCGGGAACCAGTCCGCGAGTTTCAATCATGCCCAGGGCAACGCCGTTCACGTATGTTGCCATGTCGTTATCCTTCCGCTTGCCAGCAGTAGAAGCGGCGGCGTCCTTGTCCAAATGTTTGGTTTTGTCGTCCATTTGCGCGGTCCTACTTCGTCAGTTCGAGCATACCGTTGGCGGCAACGTGCAGCCAAGTGATACCAGAAACTCCTGCTCCGCCCCACGGTCCTTAAGGTGAGAAATCTACAACCTCCCGCTCGCTGACCTCCCGATAAACAAACAAAAATAAGGCAAGCACATACGAAGCGAGAGAATAAGCAAGACGCGGCCCTTCTGCAGCCTTGCAAGGGCGTCAACGGAAGTAATGAGCAAGTTATGGCCAGCAAAGTGAAAAAGGTTGAAGCAGTCGCCTATATACGCACCTCATCTGCCGCAAATGTCGGCGCCGACGAGGACAGCGACAAGCGACAGCGGGCTGCTATCGAGGGCTACGCCAAGCGGGCAGGGTTCGTCCTGATCGATGAGTTCAACGATGCCGCAGTTAGCGGCGCGGACCCGATTGAGACTCGTCCCGGCTTCGCCGCCTTGCTGGATCGGATTGAGGGCAACGGTGTTCGGACCGTCATTGTCGAAGACGCATCGCGGTTCGCCCGAGAACTTGTGACGCAGGAGCTGGGGATCCTGGCGCTGATCAAGCGGGGAGTCCGCGTTCTCACGGCCAGCGGCGACGACCTGACCGACAGTAGCGATCCTTCGCGCAAGATGATGCGCCAGATCGCAGGATCGTTCGCCGAATATGAAAAGGCCCGGCTCGTTGCCAAGCTCAAGGCCGCTCGCGTTCGCAAAAAGGCTGCAACGGGCAAGTGCGAGGGCCGCAAGAGCCATGCCGAGATCAATCCGGAGATGGTGTGGATCGCCAAGGGGCTGCGCCGGCGCAAGCGCGGGAACTCATTGCGTGCCATCGCGGCCGATCTGGCAGCCCGCGGCTATGTCAACGCCCACGGAAGAGCGTTCTCAGCGGCGTCAGTGGCCTCAATGCTGAGCGCCTAATTCGTGCTTAGGCTTTCAAGGATCTGGCAATCTGCCACGCGGCCGCCGCTACAAGAATCAAGCATGAGCGCCAGTTCAGCCCTCAGCGCGGCCAGTTGCGTAATCCGTTGATCGACTGCGGTCAGATGGCGTAGGGTAATTCTGTCGGCATTCTCGCAAGGGTGTTCCGGCTGGGTGCTTAAGGTAAGAAGCTCCCAATACGTTAACGTCAAAACCCAGCTCTCGGCCATGCTTGATAAAATTGAGCCGCATAATGTCGCCAGCCATAGCGCCGCTGATTGCATTCAGTGATCCAGGCGCGGCACTTGGCGATAGCCAGCCAGTCTGCCTCATTGGAGAGGTGGGATGGAGATGGTGCCGACGACTTGGCGGCAATGCGCGCAAAACGGAAGACCGGTCGCTTGCTCGACCTTCACGTCCTGCGCCCCTTCAACGCTACGCAGAATACTGGCGATGTAGTTTGCGAGGGTTCTGCCAAACGTTGCTCATCCCGCGTCATTGTCATTCGTGTCGGCAGGCGGTCGTCTTTCCCGATAAGCCAGCTACTCCGCTCAGAAGTCGCAATCACGGTATTGCTTTGAGGCAAGCCGGAATCGTGAGCCTACTTGGATAAAATCTACATCAAGGCATTGGTTTCCTCGTCGGAAAGCGCCGAGGCCACCGCACTGAAGATATTCTAAGTTTATCCGCCAACGCCTCTCGGTTGGAGAATAGGTCCCGAAATAATGCTGCGCCTTCGCCGGGCCCTTGCAGATTGCCGCTATATAGTTACGGACGTCGGGCGGCAATGCATCAATGTGGTGGGGATGCCAAGGATGATCCTTACCTTGTTGGGATGACAGGGATGACACCGGCAATTCGCTCGCAAGTAACAACGAACATGCCAATAAAAGGATGCGGATCATCATGCGATCCTCCACCGAGGCTCGCCGCCGGGCTCTTGCCGACGGTTCATTCATTTACATTACATCCACATGATTTTCGCCAGAACAAGATCACCCCGGGAATTTGTTGAAGTCGCTCAATTAGCGAACATCATAGGCATGGTCGCGGCTCGTCCCTGACGGCATCGCCCGCGGGACCACGTTACGAACCGCCAGCACCGCGGCAGGTTGAATATTAGGATCAACTTCCACGGACTGTCTGTCGTGCCACGCTCTGAACATCAAAGTCGCTTCGTCCAGGCAGCCCGAGGCTACGTCAACGTCAACGGTATTGACGCCGGTGAGGTTCAGCGGCGCGGACGAAATCGCGAATCAGAAGCAGCGGAGTAGGAAGAATGCACGACCACGGATCAGGCGGGCACGCCCACGACCATACCGCCGGAGCGAACGCCAAGATGCTGGGCATCGCGCTCGCTCTGACCGCGACCTATCTCGTTGCCGAGGTGATTGGCGCGTTCGTGTTCAACAGCCTTGCGCTGCTGTCCGACGCCGCGCACATGCTAACGGACGTCGCCGCGCTCGTCATTGCGCTGCTCGCGATCCGCATTGGCCAGCGAGCGGCCGACGATCAACGGACGTTCGGCTACAAGAGGTTCGAGATACTGGCGGCCGCCTTCAACGCCCTGCTGCTGTTCGCGGTTGCGATCTACGTTCTGGTTGAGGCCATCCAGCGGTTCAGCGAGCCCGAGCCGGTGCAATCTACGGGGATGATGATCGTCGCTGCGATCGGCCTTGTCGTGAACCTTATGTCCATGCGCCTCCTAACCGCAGGCAAAGAGGCGAGCCTGAACGTCAAAGGTGCGTATCTTGAGGTTTGGGCGGACATGATCGGCTCGGTTGGCGTCATCATCGGCGCGCTCGCGATCCGGTTCACGGGCTGGACATGGGTTGATCCAGTGGTGGCAGTCCTGATCGGCCTTTGGGTTCTGCCACGCACCTGGGTGCTGCTACGCGACACCATCAACGTGCTACTGGAGGGCGTGCCGCGCGGAATCAAACTGCCGGAGCTTCGCAAGGCGATCGGCGGACTGCCCGGCGTCGCTGGCGTTCACGACCTTCACGTCTGGTCGACAACGACGGAGGACGTGAGCTGCACCGCCCATGTGACGCTCACCGAGGGTGCGGATGCCGATCGGGTGAGGAAGGCTATTGCCGGCACGCTCGACGAGCGGTTTGGCATCGAGCACACCACAATCCAGACTGAGACGCCGGGAGAGGTATGCGGGGACGACGAGCATCTGCACCCTTGATCCGGGGGCGACCCAAAGGCCGATGACGCGAAGCGAGCTCAAGTTACTCGCAATTATCTAGAACGTCGTCCTGTACACTACCACAAAGCGCCCGATATAGAGGCATGATGTCACTTGAGCAGCTTGGCCGCCTAGCGAAGCAGCCCGCTAGCCCCTTGGCTTAACAACCCTTGGGTTCAGCCAAGTGCTGGGCTTCTATTCGTGCTCAGGCTTTCAAGGATCTGGCAATCTGCCACGCGGCCGCCGCTACAAGAATAAAGCATAAGCGCCAGTTCAGACCGCAGCGCGGCCAGTTGCGTAATCCGTTGATCGATCGCGGTCAGATGCCGTCTGGCAATTCTGTCGGCGTTCTCGCAAGGGTGTTCGGGCTGGGCGCTCAAGGCAAGAAGCTCTCGAATATCGCGGACGTCGAAACCCAGCTCTCGGCCATGCTTGATAAAATTAAGCCGCATAATGTCGCCAGGACCATAGCGTCGTTGCTTGCCTTCAGTGCGGACAGGAGGTGAAAGTAGGCCCACCTGCTCGTAATAGCGGATAGTTGGCACCTTCACCCCGGTTTGCCGCGATAGTTCTCCGATCGATACATCCATTTTTCGCTTGAACCTCTAGTCACTAGAGGTTGTAGCCTTTTTTAGGAAAATGGGAAAGCCTCCGATGTCCGATCAGTGTTGCGGCTCAAGCCATCACCTCGAAGAACAGATCGCGCCCGCTGCTGCCGGGCGCATGGACAGCTGTTGTTCAGGCTACGTGCCGTTGTTTGATGGCATAGACCCGCGCTACAAGCGCGTGCTGTGGATCGTGATCGGCATCAATGGCCTGATGTTCCTGGCTGAGATGTTCGCCGGCCAAGTCGCCGGCTCGCAGGCTCTGCAAGCCGACGCGCTCGACTTCCTTGCTGATACCGTCACCTATGGCCTCAGCCTGGCTGTCATTGGCGCTAGCCTGAAAACTCGCGCTATTGCTGCGTTGTTCAAAGGGATGTCGCTGAGCGCCATGTCGCTGTGGGTGTTCGGCTCAACGGTCTACCAAACGCTCGTGCTGGGGCTTCCGCGGGCCGAACTGATGGGCGCAATTGGCTTCCTTGCGCTTGCTGCCAACATTTCATCTGTATTGCTTCTGATGCGCTACAAGGATGGCGACGCCAACGTGCGCTCGGTCTGGCTGTGCTCGCGCAATGACGCGATCGGCAACGCTGTGGTGATAGGGGCGGCCGTTGCGGTCTGGGGTACGGCAAACCCCTGGCCTGACCTCGCCGTTGCAGGCTTCATGGCTGGTATCTTTCTGATGTCTTCGGCGCAGATCCTGCGGCAAGCCTGGGCGGAGTACCGCCGAAATTCAAGCCAACGAGCCCCGCAGCGACGTGGCCGGCCGACGGCCGCCAAGGGGGATTGCACGTAAAGCCCTTCGGACATCTCGTTGATCCAGGCGGCGGCACTCGGCGATAGCCAGCCAGTCGCCTCATTGGAGAGGGTGGCATGGCTATCCGCGTCATTACATTATCATTTGCTGCCGTTGCGACTTTCGGGATCGCAGTGGGCAGCCTTGTGCCCACGGTCGCGAACGCGGTCCGCTCTATCGCGAGCTACATCCCCTTTGCAAATCTTGGGCAGCTTCAAGCGCAGGAGCCCGGCAACGGTGTCCTAAAGCCGGCCGCGAGTAAGCAAGGTCACGGCAAAACTGATGGGCACGGCCATGGCGAGGGAAAAAGCGAGACGGAAGGCGTTATCAAGAGGCGGGCCGAGCAGATCGAGGCCGCTAAGATCGAGGTCGCGCCGGTCGGAAAGGGCGTGCTCGCTCAAAGGCTGACCGTTCCAGGGACGATCGGACCGGATACGAATCGCATTGCGCGCATTGCTGCCAAGGTCGTGGGCACCGTCTCCGAGCTGAAGAAACAGCTCGGAGACACCGTTTCCAAAGGAGAGGTGGTAGCTATCCTGGAAAGCCGCGAGGTTGCGGAAGCGAAGAGCGAGTACATTTCGGCGAAGGTCAACCTCGATCTGCAAAGCACGCTGTTCGAACGCGATCAGGCGCTTTTCGGGAAGAAGATCACGGCGGAGAACCAATTCCTGCGTGCTCGCATGACGTTCGCCGAAGCGCAGCTTCGCTTCGATCTCGCGCGACAGAAGCTGTCGGCACTCAACGTCAGCGAAACAGGCTTGTCACGGCAGACAACGGGATTACAGCGGTACGAGATCCGGGTTCCTATCGCCGGCCGCGTGGTCGAGCGCCTGGTCGACCTCGGAGCCCCGGTAGGGGGCGAAGGGCAGGCAAAGGAACTCTACGTGATAGCCGACCTATCCAGCGTCTGGATCGAGCTCACCGTCTCCACAGTGGATCTGGACCAGATCAAGGAGGGCCAAAGGCTTCGCATCTCGGCAACTGGAGCCGGAAAATCGTCTGAAGGTCAGGTGGTTTTCATCAGCCCTATGCTGAACCAGGAGACGCGATCGGCGCGAGTCATCGCAAGTGTGGATAATAAGGATCTCACTTGGCGACCAGGTTCCTACGTCAGCGCGCAAATCCTCATTGACGAGCAGCCGGTCGATTTGCACGTGTCTCGCAGCGCCCTCCAGACGATCGGGGGCGAGCAGGTTGTTTTCGTTCGGACGCCTGAGGGCTTCGAGAAGCGCGAGGTCGCGCTCGGTAAAAGCGATGAAGAGGGCGTCGAAGTCGTGTTCGGGCTGAATCCCGGAGAGAACGTCGCAGTCACGAACACATTCGTCCTCAAGGCCGAGCTCGGCAAGGCGGAAGCCGAGCACGCACACTAATCCAGACAGAAGACGAAGCTTATGATCAATCGTGTTCTCGGGTTTTCGGTTCACCAGCGTTGGCTGGTCGTTCTCTTAACCTTCGCTGCCGCTGCCTTCGGTCTGTGGTCTCTTTCCAAGCTGCCAATCGACGCCGTTCCAGACATCACCAACAACCAGGTTCAAATCAACACCGTGGCGCCGTCGCTCTCGCCCTCCGACGTCGAAAAGCAAGTCACATATCCTGTGGAGACAGCTCTGGCCGGCATCCCGGGTCTGGAATACACGCGCTCTCTGTCACGGAACGGCTTCTCACAGGTCACCGCTGTTTTCAACGAGAAGCTCGACATCTATTTCGCCCGCCAGCAAGTGAATGAGCGTCTGAGCGAGGTCAAAGCGAATCTGCCGCCGGGCACTGAGACTCGTATGGGGCCGATCTCAACCGGCCTCGGCGAAATCTACATGTGGACCGTCCAATACAAGCCTGCTGGCGAGATCGCTCCTGTTCGGGACGGTCAAGCCGGTTGGCAGAGGGACGGAAGTTACCTGACGCCCGAAGGTCAGCGCCTCAGTACGGAAATGGAGCGGTCCGCCTATCTGCGGACAGTTCAAGACTGGATCATTCGTCCGCAGCTCAAGACCGTGCCGGGAGTCGCCGGGATCGACGTCATCGGCGGCTTCGAAAAACAATATCACGTCCAGCCGGACCCCGCGAAGCTCATTGGACTTGGGATCTCCTTTGCTGATCTTGGCGAAACGCTGGAGCGTAACAATGCGAACCGCGGCGCGGGTTATCTCGAGCGTAACGGCGAACGTTACATGGTTCGCTCGGCGGGTCGCCTCGAAAACATGAAAGAGATCGGAAACGTCGTGGTTACCACCCGCGGCGGCGTCCCGGTGCGCGTGAATGATGTTGCCGAGGTCAAGATCGGGCGCGAGCTTCGTACCGGCAGCGCGAGCGAAAATGAGCAGGAGGTTGTGGTCGGAACTGCGCTGATGTTGATCGGCGGGAATAGCCGCACTGTGTCAGCAGCAGTCGATGCCAAGATGCAGGTCATCAACAAATCGCTGCCGCCCAGCGTCGAAGCGAAGACGGTTCTTAACCGCACGCTGCTCGTCGATGCAACCGTGAAAACCGTCTCGAAGAACCTGATCGAGGGTGCCGCGCTGGTGATCCTCGTCCTCTTCCTGCTGCTCGGCAATATACGGGCGGCGATCATCATCGCCCTTGTGATCCCGATCGCCATGCTCCTCACCATCACCGGCATGGTGCAGGGGAAGATCAGCGCCAACCTGATGAGCTTAGGGGCGCTTGACTTTGGTCTCATCGTGGACGGGGCTGTTATCATCGCCGAGAATAGCTTGCGGCACTTGGCGGAGAGACAGAACGAACTCGGGCGCCAGCTCAACTTAGAGGAGCGTCTCACCACGGTTCATCGCTCTGCCGAGGAGATGATCAAGCCTTCGGTCTATGGGCAGGCCATCATCATTTTGGTCTACGTGCCCCTTCTGACCTTCACGGGCGTGGAAGGCAAGATGTTCGAGCCGATGGCGCTGACCGTCATCATCGCTCTGGCAGCGGCCTTTGTGCTCTCATTGACATTCGTGCCGGCGCTGATCGCGATCGCAATCACGGGCCGCGTGCAAGAGAAGGAAAACATCTTCGTCCGGAGCTTGAAGGCGGTTTATCGCCCGGCGCTTGCATCGGCGATTCGACGCCCCATGCCATTCATTCTGGGCTCGGTGTTTCTTTTCGTCGGTTCGGTTGTTCTTTTCGGCCGCCTTGGGCAGGAGTTCATCCCGACGCTCGACGAAAAGAATATCGCAATGCAAGCGATGCGGATTCCCTCCCCGGCGTTGTCGCAATCGCAAGACATGCAGCTCAAAGTCGAACGTGCAGTGAGCCGGTTCCCGCAGGTGGCTCACGTCTTCTCCAAAACGCGACCGATCCGATGCCGCCCAATGCGTCGGATACGTTTATCATGCTGAAGCCGCAAGAGGAGTGGCCTGATGCGAGCCTCCCAAAGGACCAGCTGATCAAGCAGATCCAGGAGGCCGTCGAAGTTCTTCCCGGGAACAATTACGCTTTCACGCAGCCAATCCAGATGCGCTTCAACGAACTCCTGGCTGGCACCCGGGGCGATCTTGCCGTGAAGGTCTTCGGTGAGGAGTTCGAGACCATGCTGCCGGTCGCAAACCAGATCGCCAGCATTCTGCGTAGCGTGGAAGGGGCGCAGGACGTGAAGGTCGAGCAAGCGACCGGTCTTCCGTTTCTTGAGATCAAGGTCGACAAAGCCGATATTGCGCGAGTTGGCCTGAGCCTATCCGCGGTCCAAGACGTCATCGGAGCCGCCATCGGTGGCCGAGAGGCGGGAGTTCTATTTGAGGGCGACCGGCGCTTCCCCATCCTGGTCCGACTGCCGGATGCGGTGCGCGAGGACGTCGAGGCCCTTAAGCACCTACCCGTGCCGGTGCCGGGCTCCGGCTCGCCATCGGTGCTTCTTGAACAGGTAGCGAGCTTCTCTTTCTCGGAGGGGCCGAACCAGATCTCTCGCGAAAATGGCAAGCGCCGCGTCGTCGTAACGGCAAACGTGCGAGAACGCGACATCGCCTCTGTGGTGGCCGAAGCGCAAGCAAAGGTGGGGAGTGAGGTCCAGCTCCCCGCCGGGTATTGGATCACTTGGGGCGGACAATTCGAGAACCTTGCCGCCGCGCGTCAACGATTGTTAATCGTGGTACCGGGCTGCTTCTTTCTCATTTTCTTGCTGCTCTACTCGGCACTGGGAAGCCCGCGTGAGGCATTGCTCGTGTTCAGCGCGGTGCCCTTGGCTTTAACGGGAGGTGTTGCGGCGCTGTGGCTTCGCGACATGCCGTTCTCCGTCTCGGCCGCCGTGGGCTTCATCGCTCTCTCAGGCGTCGCCGTTCTCAACGGCTTGGTGATGCTCACATTCGTGAAGCAGCTAATGGATGAGGGTCGATCGAAGCGGGACGCCATTATGGAAGGGGCTCTTACGAGGTTGCGACCTGTCGCGATGACCGCGCTCGTCGCGTCGCTCGGTTTTGTGCCCATGGCGCTTGCGACCGGAACAGGGGCTGAGGTGCAGAAGCCATTGGCGACGGTCGTCATCGGCGGCTTAATCAGCGCGACTCTGCTGACGCTTCTCGTGTTGCCTGCGCTCTATGCGAGATTCGCGTGGCGTCCGGATGCCCTAAGCTCGATCCGGGAAGGCCCAAGACGCTAACCCTTTGCAACGGTATTTCTTAACTCCGCCTGATCCGCCCTGGCCTCGCTCCACCGTCTCGACCACCGGCCGAGCCGGAATTTCCGCGCGGCTCGAACTCCGATGCTCTTCCCGTCCCTGGTATTTAGTCACCGTTCACGATTCGGCTTCCCCGCCGCCGGCTTTTACGCGGCAACGCCTCAGCGAATTATCTCCGAGAGACTTTTTCCCATTTTCTTCCCGATCGATTACCCCAATGGCCATTCTGGTCGCCGCTCGCAGGCGGTACCGGCATCTAGGCACTGCAGCGCGAGCGGGAGCCTTTAATCCTGACAAGTTAATTTCAGTTCGACGACTTATGGGTAAATGTCCTATTCAAGGCACAACTACCTGCATAGGAGAACGCAATGCACGATGAAATCTACACTGACGGAATCGATGAAATCATGGTTGGCGGTTCGATCGTTCGTGTCGATCTCTTCAGCCTGTCGCCAACTGAGCGTGATGCCAATAATACGCCAAGAAAGGTTTTCCGCCAACGGATCATCTTCCCAATAGAAGCATTTGCTAACTCAGTGGAAGTGATGCAGAACGCATTGCAGGGTTTGGTCGATGCCGGTGTCGTGAAGCGAAACGCACCCAGAGCGCAGTCCGAACCGCTGCGTGCGAGTACAACGCTCGACAGTAATGACTCCAATCATCCCCAGAATCCACGTAAACTCAATGGCTCGACCAATTTCCCCTGAGTCGGCTCAGAAACGACAACCTTGGCCCGACGCCACGGGCGTTCCTCGGATAGGAGCCTTCCGGCGAAGGCAATCGGACCGCGCCCGCAGGGGCGCTGCCGGTATCCAGGTGATCCACGGCACCTCGACGGAAATTTTTCGCTCCGGCCGGGATCTCTTAAGCAAGCGAATATGTCATGCCGGACCAAGGCTGCACACACTCCGGCGTCGAGCCCGAACGGGGTTGCCGATCGCGAATAGCAATGGCCGACCTGCCGATCCGTCCATCGGCATGGATCAACTATAGCTTTGCCGATTACACGGCTGATGCGCGTGTTACCTAAAAATTGGAGGCAGTGGGCAGCCCACCAACCTGCTCATTGCCTCGTCCTGTCAGCAGATTGGAACTACAGGCGACCCTGGCATTTGAAAAACTCAGCTTACGCCGTTAGCGGTCGCTCCGGATCGTAAGTAGTGACTGCGTATGCATCGGGCCCTGTTTATCTACGGCCCAGCCGGCATTCCGGGTAACTGCTGTCCTACCTCTGGGCAGCCTCAACTAACGCCAGTTTGGTTCGTATAAGCAGGGAGATGCCAAGGCGGAAACGGGTCGTTGAGGTTCTGCCAACCCTGCGGATCGAACCCATTCTCCGCTTGGACGAGGCAAGCATCCAGCGAATTTCGGATGTACGCTTCGTCCATATCGGAACCGATAAACACGAGTTCTTGTCGGCGGTCGCCCCAAGTGTCGTCCCATCGACTGTTGAGATGTTCTCGAAACGGAGCATCGCTTGGCCAACTCGGCTTTGGAACTGTCGCCCACCAATGACCCATGGGCTCACAGCGCCGCTGCAATCCTGCAACTGAAAGCAGGCCCACCCAATCGGGACGGGTGGCAAGCCAGAAATGTCCTTTGGCGCGTATCACACCTGGCCAGGGGCTATTGAGGAACGCCAGAAACCTGACTGGATCGAAGGGACGTCTTTCAATGTAAACGAAGCTGGATATTCCGTACTCGTCGCTCTCGGGTACATGGGACTCTGGGCTGTAGAGCTCCTTCTTCCACAGCGGATGTGTCGAAGCCTTCGCCTCATTGAAGAGACCGGTGTCAAGGATCGTCTTGAGAGGGACTTCACCAAAATCGGTCTCGACTTGGCACGCCTCGGGATTGAGTGCAGCGATCACTTTGCGAATTTCCTCGCGCGTCGTTTCTGTCGCTTCTGATACCTTGTTGATCACTACAACGTCGGCAAATTCGATCTGCTCGACCAGCAGATCGACCAGCGTCCGCTGATCATCTGCATCGCGCAACTCGCCGCGATCTCGCAGTAGCTGGCGACTGTTATAGTCGGACAGCAAGCTCAAGGCGTCCACGACAGTGACCCTCGTGTCGAGTCTGGCAAAATCAGAAAGGGATACGCCAGCTTCGTCGCGGAAAGAGAACGTTGCCGCAATGGGAAGAGGTTCAGAAATCCCGGTCGCTTCAATCAGCAGATAGTCGAAGCGCCGTTCTTCAGCCAATCGTCTGACCTCCAGCAGGAGATCGCCGCGCAACGTGCAGCATATGCAGCCGTTACTGAGCTCCACGAGCGTTTCAGTCGTGTATGACAGGTTAGCGCCGCCGCTGCGGACCAAGTCTGCGTCTATGTTCAGATGACTCATGTCATTGACGATTACCGCAACGCGCAGGCCCTTGCGATTCATGAGCAAGTTATTGAGCAGTGTCGTCTTCCCGGCGCCGAGGAAGCCGCTGAGTAGGGTGACTGGCAGGCGGCTGGCCTCGCTCAATCTTTCCGTCATCATTCCTAGCCAGCGAGTTGCGGGCGGAACAGGACGTCTACGCCATAGCTCGTTGAGTTGAAGCTGTTGGTTGGGAAGAGGCTGCTTGATCCATATGCATATACACCATTACCTCCGCTCGAAGCCGAGGATGGCGCAGTCAGCGGGCCGTTGGTAACGGCGGAGCTAAACAGGTTGGGATCGGCGGAGTAGTTTCCTGAGGTGTGATAGGACGCCACATACGTTGTTCCTGGCGTAATGGTTACCGGCGTGGCAAAGTTGACCTGCTGCCAGCCACTTGCAGTCTCGTTGCCGAAGGTGGCGGTGGCAAGCAGGGTGCCGGTGCTTGTCCAGAGATTCGCGGCGTGGGTACCGGTATTCGACGGGGCCTTGTAGAAGCGTAGCCCGGTGATGTCGCCGGCGCTGGACGCCTGGAATTTGAACCCGAGCTCGACCGAGTTCGGATCATTGACCGATACTACGCTCGGAGTCGGATTGCTGCTGAACAGACTTACGGTAGTCTCAGATGGCGCCTTGACGTTCAGAGAAGCAGTCGCGCTTGCCGTCCCACCCCGACCGTCGGCGATGGCATAAGTGAACGACGCCGCTCCTGTATAGCCGGAGTTCGGTGTGAAAGTGACGGTGTTTGACTGCGCGTTGAAGCTTGCCGTGCCGTTGACGCCGTTGCTTACACCCGTGATGGTCAGGGCGTCGCCGTCCGGATCGGTATCGTTGGCAAGCAACGCTGACGCGGGGATCGTGATCGAGGAGTTCTGAGTAACGCTAAAGCCAGAGTCGTTCGCAGCGACAGGTGATTGGTTAGCACCGCTGCTCGCAGGGCTGAAGAGCACGTCCACCCAGTAGTTGGTGGCACCGAAGCTGCTGCTTGGGAACAGATTGCCGGTGCCGTAGGTATAGACGCCATTATTGCTCGCAGGCGCGGTGAGCGGGCCATTCACTTTAGGCGTGGTGAAATAGTTGTTCGTGGACGTGTAGCGGCCGTTGCTGTGAAAGCTTGCCACATAAGTTGTCCCGGCGGTGATCGGAGCTGGATTACTGAAGGTGACGGTCTGCCACCCACTGCTAGTTTCATTAGCGAATGTGGCGGTCGCCAGAAGCGTGCCGGAGCTACTCCACAATGACCCCGCATGGGTGCCGGTGTCGCCAGCACTTTTGTAGTATTTGATGCCGTTGATTGTTCCGTTCACAGAGGAGGTGAACCGCAGGCCCAGATTGACCTGGGCTGTGTCCGGATCCGAGAGCAGCGCCGGGGTATCGGAACTGGAGAACAAACTCACCGTCGGTGTGGTCACCGCCAGATTGGCTGTTGCCGTCGCTGTGCCGCCACGTCCATCGGAGATGGCGTAGCTGAAGGAAGCCGGGCCGGTATAGCCGGTGGCCGGCGTGAAGGTCACCACATTGGTTTGGGCGTTGAAACTAACGTTGCCGTTGACCGCGCCGCTCACGCCCGTGACGGTCAGCGGATCGCCATTGGGATCGGTATCGTTGGCCAGCAGCGACGATGCGGCAATCGTCAGAGCTGTATTCTGAGAGGTGCTGTAACCGCTGTCGGCGTTGGCAACCGGCGGCTGGTTGGCTGGGGCATTCACCGCCAGACTGGCTGTGGCCGTCGCAGTGCCGCCGCGTCCATCTGAGATGGCGTAGCTGAAGGAAGCCGGGCCGGTATAGCCGGTGGTCGGCGTGAAGGTCACCACATTGGTTTGGGCGTTGAAACTAACGTTGCCGTTGACCGCGCCGCTCACGCCCGTGACGGTCAGCGGATCGCCATTGGGATCGGTATCGTTGGCCAGCAGGGACGATGCGGCAATCGTCAGAGCTGTATTCTGAGAGGTGCTGTAACCGCTGTCGGCGTTGGCAACCGGTGGCTGGTTGGCTGGAGCATTCACCGCCAGACTGGCTGTGGCCGTCGCAGTGCCGCCGCGTCCATCGGAGATGGCATAGCTGAAGGAAGCCGGGCCGGTATAGCCGGTGGTCGGCGTGAAGGTGACCACATTGGTTTGGGCATTGAAGCTGACGTTGCCGTTGACGGCGCCGCTCACGCCCGTGACGGTCAGCGGATCGCCATTGGGATCAGTATCGTTAGCCAGCAGGGACGATGCGGCAATCGTCAGAGCTGTATTCTGAGAGGTGCTGTAACCGCTGTCAGCATTAGCAACCGGCGGCTGGTTGACGCTGCCGGCTGCCGTGAACACGACATCGACCCAATAGTTAGCGGCGCCGTAAGTGTTGCTCGGGAAGATGCCGGAGGTGCTGGTGCCGCCATATGAATAGACGCCGTTGCCGCCAGCGGTCGTGGTGGATGGCGCGGTCAGCGGTCCGTTAGTCACCGCCGACGTGAAGTAGTTGTTGGTCGCCACATAGGCGCCGGTGGTGTGATAGGACGCAACATAGGTGGTGTTGGCGGCGATCGAAACCGCGGACGGCAAACTAACGGTCTGCCATCCACTAGCTGAGGTGTTGGTAAACGTGGCCGTGGCGAGGCGGGTGCCTGACGTCGTCCAGAGATTAAGGACGTCGGTGCCTGTGTCGCCGGCACTGCGATAGAATTTGAGCGCCGTGATCTGGCCGGCGGCCGACGACGTGAATTTCATCCCGACTTCGATCTGGGATCCATCGTTGAGATTGGTCTGAGCTGGTATGTTTGACGCGCTGAACAGGCTGACGGGAGCCGCTCCGGGCGGTGCCACCGTGAGACTAACATTCGCCGTTGCCGCACCACCGCGCCCATCGGAGATCGTGTAGCTGAAGCTGGCTGGACCAGTGTAGCCCGCACTAGGCGTGAACGTGATGGTGTTGTTCTGTGGATTGGGCTGGGTGTTGAGAACGACGGTGCCATTGACGGCTGCACTCAACGCGGTGACGCTTAATGAATCCCCATCGGGATCGCTGTCGTTGGCAGTCAGGGTCGATGCTGCGATCGTCATGGCCAAATCGCGCGTCGCGGTCAGCCCGCCGTCATCCCCGGCCACCGGCGTGCTGTTGGCGGTCGAAGGGTTGAACATGACATCAACCCAGTAATTCGTCCCCGAGTACGTGTTTGTCGGAAACGCGATGTTGCTGCTGTAGGTATAGACGCCATTACCAGTGGCGGGAGCCGTCAGCGGACCGCTTGTCACATTATTGGTGAAGTAATTTGGGCTTACAGAGTAGTACCCGGCATCCGTGTGATAGGAGGCAACATAAGTCGCGCCGGGCGTTAACGAGACGGGGCTGGAGAAGGTTACGCTCTGCCAGCCACTCGCGGTTTCATTGGTAAACGTCGCCGTTGCCAGCCTGGTACCGGTGCTTGTCCAGAGCTCGCCAGTATGTGTGCCCGTGTCCTGGCTGCCCTTGTAGAAGCGAATCCCGCTTACGCTGCCGGCTACCGAGGTCTGAAATCTCACACCGAGTTCGATGGCGCTTCTATCCGTGGTGTTGACGATAGCGGGGGTTGATGAGCCCGGAAAGAGTGTGAGATAGCCCGGTGCAGTGACGGTCACGGCGCGACCCGCTGCGGGTGTCTCAAGATTTATGCTATCATCCACCGCGCGAGACTTAATCGTATAGGTCCCGGCAACCTGCGGCGACCAGGTATAGCTCCACGTCTCATCCCCGGTCGCGTTATACCAATTGAGGCCGCCATCTGTCGAAACCTCGACGCCTGCTACCACGCCGCCACCGGTATCCGCTGCGGTGCCGGAAACAGTGACCACGCTTCCGGCAGTGAAAGTCGCCATGGCGCTAACGGTGGAGGTTGGAGCAGTTGAGTCCGTGGAGGCGCTACCGGCGATGAGTCCGGGCTGTAGTGTCCCGGGCTGAATATTCATATCAGCAAGCAGGTTGATCATCGCCTGCTGCACGCGCGGGTCGCTGGGAGTTGGTTGCAAATCGTGATTGTCGCTCAGGCCCCACGCCCAGTAGACCGTCCCGGCGCCGAAGACCAATGCGCCGCTCGGCGCACGATAGAGCGTCAGATTGTGTGTCGAAACGCCATTTCCGACGGTGTTGCCGTAGTCGAGCAGATAGGTACTGACCGGGAGCGTTGTCGATGAGAGCCGAACCAGGCCGGCCGGATCGAATCCGTTGTCCGGCGCTTCATCCCACTCGTAGCCAAGATAGTTCTTCGTCAGCGTGGCTGTCTGCCCTGGCTGAAGTTCGGCAACGCTCGTGTTGCGCCAGAAGCGCAGATTAGCGTCGTCGTAGGGTATTGTGATTGCCTTTAGGGCGTCGGGTTGGCCGACGCCGACATCATCGACCTGGAACATTTGTCCGATCAAGGCATTTTCCGGGCTCCCTCCGCCGACGGCCGGCGGGCTGAGGCGCGGATCACGCCATGTCCCGGTCCACTCATCGCTTGGATCGATCGACGCTGCTGGCGACCAGGTCTCCTTGTAGGAGATCAAGGTGCGGTAGGCTGTAGCGTCGCCACTGATGCTATTGCCCCAGCGCATGCGCCAATACATTTCGTTGCCGCTCCAGAATGCCAGATTCACTCCGGCATCGCGAGCCGCCTGGACGTTGGCGCGTTGCTGCCCTGACCAATATTCATCGTGGCCGGCGTCGAGATAGAGCTTGTGATTTAGGAGCAGGCTTCCTTGACGGTCCGTATCCACTCCGGCCATGTAGGAGACGTCATAACCGTTCTGCTCCAGCCAGGAGATCGCAGCATATTCAGCGCCGAATAAATAGTCCTGCGGACCAGCAGCTTGTCCGACGCCGCCGCGGGTGGCGATCGGCCGGTTGTAGCTGACGGCGTAGGCGCGTCCCGCACCTTGACCTGTCGCCGGACCGTTGCCGCCATAGAGATTGGCGCCGCCCCACCCGTTATAGGCCTGCCAGGTCGTATCCGAGGTCTGAAAGACGACGTCGCTGGTGCTGCCGTCGTCTCTGACGATGAAAGGAATATGATTTGAGCCGGCGGTTCCGTCCTGGCGCACGAGCTTTGCGATATAGACGCCGGACACGGCATCCGCTGGAACGTCCCAAGAAGAGGAGACCGACCAATTGCCGGCATCGACTAGGCCAGTCGTAGCGTCACGCAGCGGCGCAGGCTGATTCTGCAGGCCAGTGTGCTGGATGCTGGCGACTTTTCGCGCACCCATGCCGCCATAGTAACCCATGCGGTAGACGTCTATCCGATAATTAGACGAATCCGTATTGATCTTGAAATCGATCCGGTTGCCCCGATTGACGCTGATGTCTGTGGCAAAACCTTCGATATTTGAACTGCCGGCGCCCTCGATATCCCATTCGCTTTGCGGATTTCCGAGTTTCTGGTTCTCAAGAACAATTGGATTCGTAGAAGTCGCAGCGGCCGCGAGAAGGCTGGTCGTCTCCGTCGTGGTGGCCTGCCGCCCAACACTGGCAGACTCTGTTGTGGTGGCCTGCCGCCCAACAAACGAAGCCCGAGCGGTCGTAACCGAGCCGGAGAGCTTTCCAACTTGGTTTGGTATATTGCCGATAGCGGTCTCAATGCCGCCTGGTAGCATGTTCCAGCCTGTAAGCGGCGCAACGTTTTGCGCTGACATGTCGGCGCTGATGGAGGCTCCCATGACCGCCGGTTGAGCGGTGGCCACGAGATCAGCTCTGCCCGTCACTCCATGACCGTACAATTGGCCGTTCAATTGCACCGGCGTCCCGTCAGCTGCTCTCTGATCTAGCAAGCGCGTCGGAGCAAAGAAGTAGCCGCAACCACAGATCTGAGCGACTGCTGGATGTGTAGAAGAGCCGAAGATGGTCGGCATCACGCTCGCGGAGGGGACTTGGCCCAGGATGACGACCGGATTTGACGTCGCTTGTTCGACTGCCGCAGAGGTAGGCTTTCGGGTTTCTGTCAGCAGTTCGAATCCGACCGTCGAAGCTCCAGTGAATGCTGACGCCGCCGCGACACTTGGGCTCAAGCCTATACTTTCTGGCGGAGCCCGCCTGGCGTCTGCCATTAGCGAGGCATTCGCGGCGTCTAAATCCGAGGCCCGATCGGTGTCTGAATCCGATGTCCGAATTCTTCCCCGAAGCATCCGTCGCCAAGTATGAAATCCTAAGGCAATTTGGCTCAAATCGAGATTATTGTGCAAGGATCTCATATTATCCTCGTGAGGAAACATAATGACAGGGCGAGCAGTGTTACTAAACACCGTGACTAAGCGGCAGGGCCGATCTACCGTTTGGTAGCGACTGCGCCGTCACTTAAAAAAAAGCGACGATAATGCTCCGCCATAGAATAATTTCCTAATTGGGTAATCAGTTCTTAATTCTCCGTTATGACATTAAATGTGTCCATTGTGAACAGCTAATCATTCGCGCGAATGATTAGCTGACGCACGACGATGAAGAACAGCCGGAACTATCTTCCACAGATAGCTCCGCGCCACCGAAATGATAGTGTGAGACAATCGGAGACGTCACGGCTCGACGTCCTTTCGCGGCAGATGAAGGGGCACGAATGCGTGTCCGTTCCAAACCAGTTTCGTATGCCGGCCCCCAGTGATTTCTAATCCAATGGTGTCACCAATGTTGATCAGCTTTACATCGCTGACGTAAGCACTGAAGACCCGACGAGATCGACCGCCCCATTCCAAATAGATTTCGTGAAGACAGCCGTTGAACCTGCAGACCGCTTCGCGCCGCCCGCAAGCGAAATCTTCGAAGTGCAAGGACCTAAAGAGCAGCTCACCAGCGGCGATGGTCGTGGAGAAATAATGCGCCGCAGTGGCTTGTTTGCCACATGACCGCTCCAGACGTTTGAGACTTCGCTGTATGTCGCCGGGAAGCAGATCAATATGTTCGGCAGCGTAAGGGTGCTCTCTCGCGATGCCGGAACGGCCTTTGGCTTCATTCTCCATAACCGGGAACACCAATACGGTCCCCAACACCATTAAAATCAAGCCTGTCCGCATCACCGCCTCCGTCGTGTTGGTACTTCAACTTGACGCTTGACCGCTTTTCCTTGATCCAGACGACGCGACAATCGCGATTCAAATGCATCCGCCGGCACGACGAGCGTGAACGCGCGACGAACCGCGAGTTGGCTTTCGACTTCGAGCAGCGCGCGCGCCGCCGCTGATGTTGCGGACCGAGCAATCAATGGCAGAGCGCCTGAACTGTATCGATCCCCTCTTGAGGATCCGCCGCTCTTATCTTCGCATCGTTCCATGTCGGGCTCTCTGGAATTCGATCGCCCGAACGTACCTGAATCAGAGCGTCGAAGCCCAGTGTCTCGGCATCTACATCACTTGTCCGTCGGTTTGCTCGAGCCGCGCGGTCTTCGGCACAAGCTTAGTCAAATCCTGGATACCAGCCCGAGCCCGGCCGGCCGCGACGCCTTCGAGGAGTTCACCGATCAGGAAGAGAAGGAGGACTGTCGCAGCTTCTTCCGTCGCGCCGATGACAGCCGCTCCCACCCCCGCGATGGTGATGAGCATTTCGATCGAAAACGGCGTGCCGGCCGACGCCGCCGAGATCGCACGCGTCGCGATTGGGACCAATCCGACCAGCATCGCGAGCAGGAAAGCCGAAGTCTCGATGCTTGGTATGACCCTCCCCAATGCGAAAGCAACTGCAAGCGCGGATCTGGAAGCGATCGTTAGGCTACCCCTGCTCGTTTGCCACCAACACTTGTCAAACGGACTGTGATCGTGGCCGCGGGCGCACTCTCCTTTATAGGCCGCCGAAGCCCGCTCGTCGTCGAGTACACTTCGAACGTGAATGTCGTCTAACTCCTTCGATTCCGTGATCGCATATCCGAGCGCCGCGATCTGCCCGCACACGACGTCCCGCAGTGCGGCCCCATCATGCTCAACCGCCACGCTCCCGCCAGCGACGGACACTTGGACAGCGGTCCCACCGGGCAAGCGCGAGACGGCATTTTCGATTTTCGTCCCGCAACTGGGCGCAATCCATTCCCGGCGACACGGAGTCGTATCTCCTGGCTCGCAGCGGTCATGTGGGACTTCCCTCCGCTTCGTCCGCTTTGGCGACCAAAGCCGACCCCTTCCGGAACAGCATGTAGAGGGCCGGAAGGACCAATAGAGTCAGAATCGTCGAAGAGATGATTCCTCCAATGACGACGGTGGCGAGTGGCCTTTGCACCTCGGCGCCGGCGCCGGTTGCGATGGCCATCGGGACGAAGCCAAGCGAGGCGACGAGCGCAGTCATCAACACGGGCCGCAGGCGCGTCAGTGCTCCCTCGCGGACCGCCTCAAGCGTCGACTTCCCCTCGCGCCTTAGGCGCTCAATGAACTCCACAATAACCAGGCCGTTGAGGACGGCGACGCCCGACAAAGCGATGAAACCAACACCGGCGCTAATCGAGAGCGGGATGCCCCGCAGCAGTAAAGCCGCGATGCCCCCGGTCAGCGCCAAAGGCACGCCGCTGAACACCAGCAGCGCATCGCCGATGGATCCCAGGCTCATGAATAGCAGAAGGAATACCAGCAATAGGGCCACCGGGACCACGATGGTAAGACGTTTAGTCGCCGAGACCAGCTGCTCAAACTGACCGCCCCAGCCGATCCAATAGCCCGGGGGCAGCTTCACCTTTTGCGCGACAGCCTCTTGGGCTTCGGCGACGAATGATCCAAGGTCGCGCTCGCGGACGTTTGCCGTAACGACGATTCTTCGCTTGCCGTTCTCTCGGCTGATCTGATTCGGCCCGGGCGCTGCATCGACCGCGGCCACGGACGAGAGCGGGATGTACCGCATCGTAATCGCCGGCGACTTCAAAGCTGTCCTGGTGACGCCACTGGATGCCTGCTCGGCCGAGGGCGGCAGCGGAATCGCGATCGCTCGGATCGCTTCGAGATTGCCGCGGAGGAATTCCGGAAGACGCACGACAATGTCGAACCGACGGTCGCCTTCGAACAGCTTGCCGACGCTCTTTCCGCCGATCGCGATTTCGACAATGTTCTGGATGTCGCCGACGCTGAGGCCATATCGTGAGAGCGCCTGACGATCGAGTTTCACGGTCAAAATGGGCAGACCGGCGACCTGCTCCGTCTTGACGTCAGTGGCTCCCCGAACGTTCTGAATCGCCACCCGGACCTGCTTCGCCGCGCCTTGCAGAATGTCGAGATCGTCTCCAAAGATCTTGATGCCAACATCGCTCCGTACGCCGGAGATCAATTCGTTGACTCGAAGTTGAATTGGTTGCGAAATTTCGTAAGTGCTGCCGGGAATGTCGTTCGCCGCCTTCTCAATCTCCTCGACGACCTCCGTCTTCGGCTTCTCGGGGTCAGGCCACTCTGCGCGCGGCTTAAGCATGATGTAGCCGTCCGACATCGATGGCGCCATGGCGTCGGTCGCGACCTCGGCGGTCCCGGTCCGCGTGAAGAAGTCCTTCACTTCGGGCAAGTGCCTGATGCGCTTCTCGAGAGCGGCTTGGAGATCGAGTGACTGCGTCAAGCTGGTCCCAGGGATCCGGATCGCGGCCAGAGCCACGTCGCCCTCGTCCAAACTCGGGATGAACTCCCCGCCCATGCGCGTTGCCGCAAATCCCATCACCAAGACGAAGGCGACAGCAATGATCGCGACCGATTTTCGGAGCGAGATGGTACGGCCAAGCAGCGGCGTATAGATATGCTTTGCTCCCCGCATGAAGATGTTCTCCTTCTCCGATACCTTCCCGGTGACGAAGATGGCGACGGCCGCTGGAACGAACGTGATCGAAAAGAGCGCCGCCGCTGCGAGCGCCATGAGCACCGTCAGCGCCATCGGCGTAAACATCTTCCCTTCGACGCCGGTCAGGGTCAGTATCGGGAGATAGACCACAGCGATGATGATTGTGCCGAACAGGCTCGGCTTGATGACCTGGCTGGCGCCGGCCTGGATGGTATGCAGGCGCTCCTTGAGCGTAAGTAGTCGCCCCTTTTCTTGCTGCTGTTCCGCGAGCAAACGAAGGCAATTTTCGACGATGATGACCGCTCCGTCGATGATGATGCCGAAGTCAATAGCCCCGAGGCTCATGAGGTTGGCGCTGACCCTTGTCTCCACCATGCCAGTCACCGTCATCGCCATGGAGAGCGGGATGACGCAGGCAGTGATCAGCGCCGCGCGGATGTTGCCAAGGATGAGGAACAGGACGGCGATCACCAGGATCGCGCCTTCGATGAGGTTTTTCTCGACCGTATTAACCGTCGCCTCGACGAGATGGCTTCTGTCGTAGACGGTGCGAGCGACGACGCCCTCGGGAAGTGACTTGGCGATATCTTTGAGCTTGGCTGAAACCCGCTGAGCAACCGCCCGGCTGTTCTCGCCAATCAAAAGCATGGCGGTGCCGAGCACCGTCTCCTTACCATTCAACGTGGCCGCACCAGTACGCAGGTCTTTCCCCTCAATGACTTGGGCTACGTCTTTGACTCGCACTGGAACGCCGCTGCGCGAACCGATTACGATGTCCTGAATCTCGGCAATGTTGGCAACCTGGCCGGGCGTGCGGACAAGATATTGCTCACCGTTCCTCTCGATGTAGCCGGCACCAACGTTAGCATTGTTGGCCGCAACCGCGGTCATGAGATCCCGAAATCCGAGCCCGTACGCCATCAACTTGCCGGGATCCGGCAGCACATGGAATTGCCGCTCGAAGCCGCCAATGGTGTTGACCTCGATTACACCGGGAACATTGCGAAGCTGCGGCTTGATGATCCAGTCCTGGATGGTTCGCAGATCGCTCGGCGAATAGCCGTTGCCTTGCGCTCCGCTCGCTCCATCCTTTGCTTCAACCGTATAGATGTAGATCTCGCCCAGACCGGTGGAGATCGGGCCCATGGCAACCTCGACGCCGGCCGGAAGTTGGTCCTTGACCTGCTGGATTCGTTCGTTGACGAGCTGCCGCGCGAAGTAGATATCCGTCCCATCCAGGAAGACGACGGTTACTTGACTCAAGCCGTATCGCGACAGAGACCGCGTATACTCGAGCTTAGGAAGTCCGCCCATCGCGGTCTCGACCGGGAACGTAATGCGCTGTTCGGTCTCGAGCGGCGAGTAGCCAGGCGCTTGTACATTGATCTGCACCTGTACGTTGGTGATATCCGGCACAGCGTCGATCGGCAACCGCGTGAAATTCCAACCGCCGAAGGCTAGCAGGCCGATCACGAAAAGCAGAACGAGCCAGCGTTGTTGAATCGAGAAGGCGAGAACCAGATCAATCATGCTCGGCCTCTCCCTTGCCCATCTCTGCCTTCACGACGAACGAGTTCTTGGCGACGTACTTCTCTCCCGCGGAAATGCCGGCGCGGATCTCGACAGAATTCTGGTCGGAGTCGCCGAGTTCAACGGGCCGCGCCTCGAGCTTGTCGTCGTCTTCGCGAACGAACACGACAGTCTTGTTTTCCAGCGTCTGGATCGCACCGGTGTTCACGGCGACCGGCACTTTCCGCTGAGCAAGAACGAGACGCGCAGTCACAAATAGCCCGGGTCTTAGCCGACCGTTCGGGTTCGGCAGCACGACACGCGCCAGCGCGGTTTGCGTATCGCTCGCGCCGACCGGAGCGACGTAGGAGATCGTGCCCTTGATCTCGCCGGCGCCGTCATCAGGATCGATCAGCACCTGGTCGCCAGTTTTTACGCGGCTCAGATCCTGCCGGTAGATCGACAGGTCGACCCAGATCGTGGATAGGTCAGCGACGACGAAGCTAGGCTTTTGTTCGGATGCGTACTCGCCCAACGAAATTTGCCGGTCGATGACTGTTCCCCCGATAGGCGCCTTCAGCTCGTAGACCGTGAGGCTCTGGTTACTCTCAATCGACGCAAGCTGGTCGTCTTTGGCAATCGTGTCGCCGATACGCTTGCGGATAGCGCGGACGATCCCGGGAAAGCGAGGGGTTACCTGGACAACGGCCTCCTGGTTGGCCCGCAGAACGCCGTTGAAGGACAAAGTCTCCGTCAACGTGGCCGGACCGGATTCGGCAAACTCCGCGCCAGCCGCGGCAAGTTTCACATCGCTGATCCGGATGCGGTCGGCGCCGTGCTCGTCGTGTTCAACGTGCTCGTTGCCGGAATTCCCCTCCTTGGGATCTCTTTCGCTCTGCTGCGTCGATGCTGGCGTCATGATTGGCGCCAGGATGTGGTAGCCGAGAGCGCCCAGTGCTAATGCAACAATGGCGATAAGGACCGTAACCGGGGGTTTCATCGCGCACGCTCCTGCGCCAGGGAGAACGGATTGCCGACAAGCCCCTCGATGGTGGCCACGGCGACGTGGAAGTTCTGCAGCGCCTCCTGCTCGCGTAGGCGCGCCTGCATTAGCATCGACTGCGCATCCAGCACTTCAAGCAGTGTGAAGCGTCCCTGCCCGTAGCCGTCGGAGATGGCTTCGGCGGCTTGACGCGCCTTCGGGATCGAAGTCTCACGCAACACTGCGAGTTCGCGCAGCGACCCCTGTAGTGAATCGTAGGCGCGGCCTGCCATGACGATCAGCGCGTTGCGGTTGGCTTTTCGCTCCGCCTCGGTCTTTTCGAGGGTTTCTTGCGCGGACAGGATGTTGCCCTGGTTCTGGTCGAACACCGGGATCGGAACCGACATGGTGAGCTGCAACGCATCGTCGCCAGTATTATTGTAGTGCCGCCATCCGGCAGACAGACTTACGTCTGGATAAGGTTTCAGTCGTGCCATTAAGAGTTGGGCGTTGCGTTGCGCGAATACCCCGGTCCATCTGACGAGTTGAGGATTGCTATCAATCGCTGCAACAACGCTCTGGAACGTCGGCGGTCGGCCCGTGACATCGAGCCGCCCGGTGACGGAATCGAATTTGGCGGATGTTTCGCCCATCAGAGCCGCAAGTTCTCGGCGCGCGGTCGCCAAAGATGCCTTTGTCCGCTCCCGATCTGCCTTCACGAGGGACGACGCAACGTCTGCGCGGCCGGTCTCGGCGACTGACGACGCGCCAGCTTCGACACGGCGCTTGAGCAGCGGAGTCATCTTGTCGATGGCGGCGACCTGCTCATCGAGAATTTGGATTCGACGCTGCAAACCCAGCACGTTGAGAAACGCGACAGCCGTACCGGACAACACTTCAAGGCGGACCGCCCTGCGCTGGATCGTAGCGACCTCGATGCCCGCCTCGCCGGCAGCGATGCGCGCTTGCCGCTTGCCAGATAGCTGAAAAACCTGGCTGATCTGTAGTGTCGTTTCGGCGGACCTCGTCCCCTGATAGATGCCCGAACCAAAGGAATTGTCCTGTTGGTAGGATACTTGCGGATTGATGAAGACGCCAGCCTGTATGCGCTGGCCCGTCGCGATTCCGACGTCACGCTCGGCAGCGGTGAGACGCGGATTGGCGGCGAGCGCGCGCTGCAGCGCAGTTCTCAAAATAAGCGGCTGCGAATGCGACACCGCCGTCAGCCACGGGCTGACCAGCAGTGCCACCGCGCACGCAAGGCGCGCTGCGGTCCTTGAAACCATGATGAGGTACCTGACGACGACGGAATGGGGACACGTAGCGTCCCGACGACAGCGTTCAGGTCAGGAATTTCGGTGGCGGCGGATCGATGCCGGGCGAAAGGCCTCGACGGAGGATAACATGAGCGACCGTTACTTCACGCGCCGGCAAAATGGTGCGCGCGGCCAGGACAGGAACCGGCACGGAAACAGAGAAGCACCCATGGCAGTGATGACCTACAACGCCGTGTTTAAATGCACCGTCGCTCTTGTCAACTAGGGAGATAATCTCTTTCCCCGACGGATTCGTAACATCGAAATCGCAAACTCCGTGCAGCAACCCTGCCGACAAATAGATTCCTAGAACCAAGACAACCACCATCCTTCGCGGAAGGCGCAGCAATGACAGGTTAAATTGGCGTACGGACAAGTACAAAATAGGATCTCGATTCGAGCGGTGGTAAAGCGTAGCACGCTGTAGACCCAACGTCGACCAGCAACAGTGCAACGGCGGGAGTTCCCAATCGTGCCGATCAGCTACCAGTTTACCTGCTTAGGCGTAACAAGGTGCCCCTGCGGAGGTCAATCCTTCTCTAATATCGGAAGCGGTTTCTTGCCCCATTGATCAAGCCACCCGGATCGATACGTCCTAGATACCGCCCGCGGTTCTTTTCAGCATGATATGGCGAAGTCGAACCTGGAATTCCGGAGTGGCGCGCCATCGCGATAGATCCATCGAGTGGACGTTTCGCTTCATAAACCACTATCGCCGCGCAGGATCGCATAACACGGCATCTCTTCGAACAGGTATGCTACTCTCTACTACGGGTGGTAATGACTCCCTGCTGATTCGCCTTGGCCAACTCTCTATCAAGCAGCGCCGAACTGTGCTCTCTTCAGCAGTTTCATTATTGTGAATAATGAGATTTGCGTCGGAATGCAGTGCATAATGGATCGAGGGCGGAGCTAGTTTGAAAAACGATTCCCCTTCGCAGCAAGACGATGAACTGCAAGTATTCGATCCGTATGAGAACGGTTTGTTTATTATCGCCACGCATTCAGCTTTTCTGTGCCCTGGAAGGTACAGAGGTACAGAGTTGATGGACCGCTCACTGACGAGCAGATAAGCTCCATAACTGCCGAGTTCGCTCCTGAATTCGATGATCTCAGAAAGCTCTCTGGATATCTGGGAATAGCACTTCATCCGACCCAGAATCTGATCTCGATTAGTCGATCATCGGCCCGAGCTGCTAAAGAGGTTCAACGCGCGCGCAAGGAGATTGAGACCGCGATCAAGGTCGTTAATAGCGCCATCCTAAGGCCTGAGGGCGTGCAATCGGGTTCGGGGAGCCCTGATGATTGCAGGAGGCTATGGTGTTCCGCTCAAAGCAAGCCTTGGCCAGCTCAGTGTCGCGCGCAGCGAAATCGAGAAAGGTTCGAAACGACCCGACGGGGTGCTTCTAATCGCGCCGGACGATAAGCGCCGATTGCACGACCGCCGGCGCGAACTCATCCTACGAGCACTTTTTCGCGGCCCTCGCTCTGTCGGTTTGTTCATTTTCTCAATCGCCAAGAGTTGCGCCTCAAAACGACGTCAGCGAGGAGCACGCCCTCGCCTATCGCGAAGCACTCGCGCTGAACGAAATCCGCAAGTCGACCGAGATCGCCTATCGCGCGGCCGTCAATGGCTGGAATCCTGCGACGCGGCGTATTGCCGAATGGCCTCGTAAGACCCTTTCGCTCCATTCGCGCCAGAAAATAGTCAAGCTGCCGGCCGATGTTTTTCCGAACAGTTTTCACAATGATCTCGATCAATTTTCTGAATCGTCTGCGTCGCCCCGATCCCCTCGACCCTGAGGGTCCTCGCATTCCGAGGAAGCCAGCAACGATCAATCAGTACCGACGCCAGATTTTGCGGTTCGCCTCCGACCTTATCCATGCGGGTATTCCTCCCAGCCAGATCGATAGCGTCCTGGTGCTGATCGACCCCGCTATGGCGGAGCTTGGGCTCCGGCATATGCTGGCGCGTCACAATGACGAAACCAGGCGCGGGATTGCAAAGGCCGCCGGCCTCCTTCGTAACATTAGCAGGATTCTAAACGCACCGGAAGAAGTGCAGGATCGGATTGCCGACTTGGTCGGCGTCAGAAAGCAAGTTGGCATGACGCGCAAGAACCGTGAGCGTCTGCGTGTTCTTCAAAATGAGGACAAGCTGCAAAAGCTTTCCGGACCGGATCTTTGGCCGAGCGAGCGTCGAACGGAATCTGCATCGCCCGGGAGATGGATGCGTCTTTCTGGTTTTCGAAGATAACGAAGTGAAGAATCAGCGCCCCGTCGAATTCGAGCTACGGCGAGATGTGAGCCGTATGATCGACCGGCATCTCTCGTCGCGCGTGCCAGAGCTTTGCCCGGCGGGTACACCGTGGCTCTTTCAGCGTCGGGACGGCCGTGGGCCTGTCGATCCTAACCAGTTATCATCTCGACTGGCCAGGCGAATTCGCCGCGAAACGGGGCTGGAAGTGAACGCGCATCTTTTCCGTCACCTTGCGGTGATGGTCTGGCTTGATGCGAATCCGGGGGGCTATGAAGCTGCGCGCCGTTTCCTCGGCCACTCGGAGCTTAGCCAAACGCTGAACATGTATTCCGATTGGAAGCCCGTTCCGCGACCCAGGCTTTTGCAAAGGTTATTTCGGAGAAGAAGAGCCGTAAGCGATGAGCCTTGTTCTGCCGATCACAATTTGGCCAGAAGCTGATCGAGCGATGTGGCAGCGGCTTCTCCGGCGCGGCGGACCGCTCGACGACAACGGCGCGCTTTCGCATTTGCGAGCGACCTCGCTCGCCACTCTGGAACATCGCTATAGCCGCTGGTTGGGCTGGCTGGTCCGGGTCGAACCTGAGTCTTTGCTGCAGCTTCCGGCAGATCGCGCGACCCTCAGCCGGCTCATGGCTTGGCTAGAGGCGCTCCGACATCTGGCTCCCATGAGTAAGCTGATGTTCGTGAGCGGTACCCTGCGCGTATTATGTGCCGCCGCGCCAAAGTTAATTGGGGCCCTCAGCGACGCCTGGAAACATTCCTCAAGCAATCCGCAGGGCGCGGCAATCCCGAACGTAAACGCGGCCGGGTGCTCTCAAGTGCTGCTGGACGCTGGCATCAAATTGGCGACCTTGCAGGCCGATGCTGCAACAACCGAATTAATCGCCGCCAAGCGGCGGCGAGACGGCACCATGGTGGCGAGCTTGAGCTCATGCCGATGCGGAGACGGGCCTTCGCTGGCCTGAGACTCAACCACTCCATCCATCTTACTCAGAATGAGATTGTTGTCGCGTTGCCAGAGGAGATGACCAAAACCGGCCCTGCCTTGGGAAGCTCCGGTGCCTGCACAGGTAGCCGCGCTGTTGCGCCGGTACTTGAGTGAAACCAGACCCCGGTTCATGGCCCGGGGCGGGCAGTCCCACGACTACGGCGAGCGCGGTGCACCATTTTTCGGATTGAACTATTTCGGGAATAGGAGCGATCACAACACGTATTACCGGCGTCCGTGTTTCGCCGCACCTTTTTCGGGATGCCGCAGCGACGACGCTCGCGCGTATTTCGCCCGAAAGCGCGAGGACTGATTCGCCCGATTCTGGCGCATTCCAGTCTCGGTACTGCGGAGCGCCATTACATTCAGGCAGGCACTATCAAGGCCGGTCGGACTACGCCGCCATAATCAAACGTATAAAGGGGACAGACAATGACCCCAGTTGCAATCTATGCCCGGTTTTCCACTGAGAAGCAGCGCGACGCCTCGATCGACGACCAGATCCGGCTGTGCCGCGAACGAGCAGACCGCGAGGGCTGGCGTGTCGTGGACACGTTCACTGACCGAGAAGGCAGATATCGCCGCGCTCTACAAGCGCCTGAGTTCGCAGGCGTACAGAGATCGTCACCACCCTATCTGAGGGGAGTGATAACTTTGACTGCACAAAAGGAAGTTCATATTACCATCGATTTCAACTTTTGAAATAGGCGAGCACGAAATGGCGCAGCGCGTAAACCTTGATGCGATGATACGGCGGGAAGACTTCGGAGTGAAGGGTCAGGAATACACTCTTGATCTTTTCAAAGATTTTCCAATTTCGAATCTCGAACAGGGGCAGCCGATTTTCCGGCTTCTCCGAAAGCCGGATTTTCAGAGGGAGACAAATCACTGGAGCCCGGAGCAGATTGCCACGTTTATCGAAAGTTTCGTGGATAATGAAGTTATTCCCGGTCTCATTCTCTGGAAAGCACCGGATCTAATCTTTGTGCTGGATGGAGGTCATAGGCTGAGCGCACTTCGCGCCTGGATGGAGGATGATTACGGTGATGGGCCTATTACGGCCGCATTTTATCGGGGTGGAATTTCGAACGACCAGAAGAAAGCAGCGAAAAGGGCCCGCTCTCTAATAGAAAAAAGAGTCGGAAGGTATCAGACCCTCAGGCAAGTTGTCGGGCACCCAGATAGCGCGAATTCAAAAACTGCTCAGCGGGCGACGCGCGCCTTTACGCGCTCGCTTTCCCTACAATGGGTGCAGGGCCCCGCGCCGGTCGCAGAATCATCTTTCTATAAAATCAATTCGCAAGGTACACCCTTGGACGCGACTGAAACTACGCTAAATAAAAACAGACGCAAACCCATTGCCATCAGCGCGCGAGCAATTCTCAGAGCTGGCACGGGGAACAAGTACTGGGCGGTTTTCCCGGCGAATCGGCAAGCAGAACTTGAGGAGCGGGCCAGTGAGTTTTTTAGACTGCTGTTTGAGCCGGAAGCAGACGCTCCCGTTAAGACGTTAGACCTGCCTCTTGGGGGCGCGGTCTCTCCAGTAGATGCACTTTCGGTACTGATTGAGTTTCTAACTATAGCTGGTTCACCTAATCCCGCATCGCCCATGACAATCGCAGATTATTCGGATGATGAAACGGGAGAGGAAACTCTATCAGTGCTAGGCCGCGCGCTTGATGTGCTCAATCGCGTCAGCGGAAATTCTCCCGGCAGTTTGGGCCTGCATCCCGCCGTGTACTTCTATAATGAGCGAGGTAAACATAATCGCTATTTATTTCTCGGCATCACTCAGCTAATCGCTGAGCGCGTCAGAAATAATGACGGTGGATTTTTTAGGAAGTTTTCTTCTGTTCGCGAGAAACTCGAAAAATTTCTAATGGATAACAAATCTTGGTTGAGCCTGCTTCTAACCAATATGAGCAGGACACAGCGAATTTCTAAAACGCGCGACTTATTCGTATATCTAGTCACCACGTTCAATAACGGTGGCTCTGTTACCCCGGAGCCGGCTATTACGTCTCTCGGCTTGAAGGGTCGATTTTTCAATATTGAAGATACGCAATATCGCACCAAGTTTTCTGACGATGCTAAATCTATGGCATTTTTGGAAGCTGCGACAAAGTCCGGTTTAAAATGCCCAATCTGTCGCGGGATGCTCGATCCAAGAAAATCGGTATCTTATGATCATAAACAGCGCATTCGCGAAGGTGGCACCGGCGAAGCCGGTAACGCGCAATTAGCCCACCCATACTGCAATACAGCTGTGAGAAATTAAATGGCAGCACAAGCAAAAAAGATCAACAATTAAGTATCGAAGATGTCGCGCTTCGGCGACAAGGGAGTCCGCTCAATGTAACTGATTTTGTTGGAGTTTCGTTGTCTCTTTCGATCGCACCCCCCGTTTGTACCTACGCCTCTAGCTTCAGCCCAGGTATATCCGCGAGTTGATGCCTCAATGCTAACGGGGCCGACACAGAAAGAACTTCGGCGGGAGGGTATGATCCGGACCATCCCTGGGGAAACCGCTCGGTCGCGCGTTCCTGTTATCTTTGGAGGCCGACGCCGGTTCGCTTGAAACGACGCATTTTAGAATGGGCGCCAACCCCTAGTCTTTTGCCCTCAGCTCTTGGTCCGCCAAAAAAATTTGCCGTGAGGTCGTGTCACCAAAAGCGAGATCGTTTTCGATCCGCGCACGAAAGCCCCGCGAGTCTCGAAATTTGACGCAGCTTCGTCAACATTGAAGGGCGGTGGTGGATTATTCTCGGAGCTGGTGAGACGAAGAACAAGCGATCCACGCCCGCCATTCACCGCCGAGATCCGCGCGTCATCGAGGAACACTACAATCGCGCATCAAGCCTGAGCGCAGCCAAGAAATTTGCCCGAATTATCAGGCGACCGTTACTTTGGGATGTTCACTGACGGAAGCTTTGTGTCTTCCCGACACCGCAGGTTCTGAGCGGCGCTTCCAGCGCATTTATCGTCACCCAAATCTCGCCGGCAGTTCTCGTCTCCTCACTCACCGCCTTCCATCCTAAGGATAATAATTGCAACTGCGAATTAGTTGCAATACATAGTTCCAGATGGTTCACTCTGTTCCTTATCCCAGAGGAACCGACGGCACAGGCGGATATCTGAACGGGTCTGCGGACGGCATCACCTGCAATCCGCGGCATTTTCCTAACGCGTTCCTTCGAATAGGCGAAATGACGAGTGCGGCGTATTACCCGTTTTTTAACAGGCGGTCCGATAACAACCCAAACATCCGACTGCGACGCAGGACGGCCATCTTGCTAGGCGGCGTGGCGCTGGGTACGCTGTCGCTGGCCGGCTCGGCCGCCGGCGCGGATCCCAACGCCTCCATCACCGCCAAAGACTTGCCCCCTCGGGTCATCGAGTGGACCGGTCTCTATTTTGGCGCCCACGCCGGGTTCGGCGGCGGCCGATCGGCCGCGGCAATCTCGGACCCCGCACTGGCCATCGGCCGCAACGATTTCGGCGGGCTGATCGGCGGCGCTCAGGGCGGCTACAACCTCCGGCTTCCCTCAGGGCTGCTGCTCGGCGCCGAAGCCGACATCTCGTTTCCGAGCTACATCGGATCCAATTCGGTCGTCTCGAAGCTCGCGACAGCGCGCTCCGACGTTATGCAACAGTGGGACTTCATCGGATCGGCGCGCGGCCGGATCGGCTACGCCACGGGTCCGTGGCTTGCCTATGCCACTGGGGGCTTTGCCTTCGCCCGTGAGCGTTACCTCAACGATCTGCCGTCGAGCGATCGGGAGAAGGCACTGGACACCCGCTTCGGCTGGGTCGCCGGCTTGGGGCTTGAATACGCTTTCGCGCCGCATTGGAGCGCACGGATCGAATATCTCTACTACCGATTCGACGAAACAAGCGTTCAGTTTCCATCGGCCGCGCATTACGCCGCAACCATGGACTTTCAGTCGGTTCGCATCGGCCTCAACCGCAGGCTCTCATTAAACCCGGCCAGCGCCAACCTTCCGGCGGTCTCGCTCACCGATCCGGAATCCGACCGCTGGGAAGTTCACGGCCAGACCACTTACCTAGGCCAAGGTTATCCATCGTTCCCCGCGCCCTATAGCGGCGCCAACAGCCTAACGCCTGACACCCAATATAAGGCGACCTGGAGCAACAGCCTATTTCTGAACGCGCGGCTCTGGGACGGCGGCGAGGTCTATTATAATCCCGAGTTGCTTCAGGGTTTTGGTTTCAACGACACCGTCGGCGTAGCGGGTTTTACAAACGGCGAGGCGCAAAGGTCCAACTTTCCTTATCCGCACTACAACACCTCTCGGCTGTTCGTACGCCAGACATTCGGCCTAGGCGGCGAGCAGGAAGAATTGGAGGGCGGACTGGCACAGATTGCCGGCAAGGCCGATATCTCGCGGCTGACGCTGCAAGCTGGCAAGTTCGCCGTTCTCGACGTGTTCGACGGCAACGACTTCGCCAAGGACACCCGCAAGGACTTCATAAACTGGGCGCTGTGGGCGCCGGGCGCCTTCGACTACTCCGCAGACAAGGTTGGCCTCAGCTACGGCGTCACGGCCGAACTCAATCAGAAACAATGGGCGCTGCGCAGCGGCTATTTTCTGATAGTTTCTGAATCGAATTCCAATAGCTTCGATGCCCACTTGTTTGAGCGCGGCGAGTACCTGCTGGAACTGGAGACGCGCTATTCGCTGCTGGGCCAGCCGGGCAAGCTCCGCGCCATCGGCTGGCTCAACAGTGCTTATATGGGCAGCTATCGTGACACGCTGAACAACCCCGCTCTCAATCTCGACATCGCACTGACCCGCGCCGGGCGCATCAAGTACGGGTACGTCTTCAGCGTCGAGCAGGTCGTCACTGACGACGTCGGGCTATTCGGACGCTGGAGCTGGAATGACGGCAGGACTGAAATCATGTCGTTCACCGATATCGATGCCAGCCTCGCGTTCGGGACGTCGATCAAAGGAATTCGCTGGGGCCGGCCGGACGATGTGATCGGCATCGGCAGTGCGATCAACGCTCTGTCACGGGATCATCGCGACTTCATCGCAGCCGGCGGCCTTGGCATTCTCATCGGCGACGGCCAGCTCAATTACAGCCGCGAGCGCGTATTGGAAACGTACTATGCCTTTGCGCTGAACAAATGGTTCACGCTGACCGCGGACTATCAGCTTGTTACGAACCCCGCCTACAACGCCGACCGCGGCCCCGTGCATGTATTCTCCGGGCGGCTGCACGGCGAGTTCTAAAAGGTCTAACGTCGTGCGTCTACCGTGTTTCTGAGGCGAAAGAAGCCTCGGTGTAAAACGCTCGTGTAGCGCCGCGTCGTATTCTCCGGAGAGACGGCTAAGCGACTATGAAGCCGCGCTGCTGATAGCGGCGAAATTCGGCAAGCTGAGCTATGTAAAGAAATTGCCTCTCAACAAACTACCGACGAGATATGAAGCCGCGACCCAGAATGCGCTTCGAACCGGGAAATTCAAAGGTAGGGCCACCGGATACGCCGGTGCTCGCCGGTCGCGCCGGATTCCTCGATCCTGATCTTGCTATTGGTCAGCGCGTTCATCAAATAAAAGGATGGCGGCGCTGGCTCTGCGTAACCTGCCAGCTGTCCTTGCTCTGACCATTCGCATATCTACCTCAGCAGAGACGTACAGAGCCAGTTCGATTCGTTACCACGTAACTCTGTTGAGCCTGGCCGTAGCGATCGACTGTGCCTGATGGCGATAAAACCTAGGGATGTGGGCCCGAGCCGGACTAAATTCGCTTCTATACCCCACACCCTTCATCACCAGTCCGACATCGACAAGCTGAATCGGAAGCTCCGAAAACCGGCGAGCAATAGGTGCCGAGGGTGTTTATCCATTGACTGGCATGCTTTATGTTGCGCCAGCCCGCTCGGTGAGCCGAAATATAGGCCATCGCACATTCATCAAACGACATGACTTTTGTTGCGGTCACGCTAGCCCTAGCCCTCGCACCCTCGCGCTCGACGATTGGATCTTTACCTTCACGGCGCAGACGACACCCGGTTCCGCGCCTCGCAAGTGGCACGTCGCTTAGCGGTCCAAGTCCTATCTGGCGCTCACGACCAGCGACCGCATACCGAAAGGCCAAGATCTCCGGAGCGCGCCGTCACAGCCTTCCGTCACCTGGAGATAAAGACCGCCACCATCGCTATGCATTCCCGGTTTCTTGACGGTCCCGATCTTCCGGTTCGACAGACGATTGATGGTACGAGCCACTTCTAGCTCCGCTTCTACCAGATAGGAAGCGCAACAGAAACGCCTGCAACTAGGGGATAACTTCAACGAAACCGAACGTTGGCGAAAGGGTTTTTGGCGGAGAGGTAATCCGCCGAACGGCAAACACCCCATCTGCAAGAACGAAATTGTCCGCGCCTTGGAAAATCCAGATCGGGATCGCTGGCAATCGAGGCGATCCGCCGCCTGTTGAACAAGCCACCATTTCGGGCTGGGTGGCTGGGGGTCTTTTGGACCTCGAACGGGGTTTCGGGAATAGAGTTTCAATCTACAGCCTTACGGCAATCGGCGCAGCTCCATTTGATTTTTACTCAAATGAGTTGACAGGCATTCATTTGAGTTTTATTCAGATGGAATGGTTACTCCAGCGAACATCATCAACGTCGTCTCCGATCAATTCGGCGTTCATCGGGCTACTGTCTCGATGCATGATCGGATGCTTGTTACCAGCGGCCATCGAAAAATTACCGGTCGAGGCAATGCAGCGCGAGGCTCGCCCGATAGTGCAGCGGCGCTGCTTCTCGCGGTAGCAGCAACTCCACTTTCTGGGGCGGCTATCAAAGAAACTGCAATTCACTATGAAAGGTATGCTCGCCTTCTCGCCACATGTCATGGGGGCGGCTGGGATAGTTGGCAAGTCAAACATCTCGATCAGTTAGCACCCGGCCATTCACTGCATGAAGCAATTGCAGCGGTCATTGTTGCACTGGGAGCGGGTATTGCTCAAGCTTGTGATCTGTTTGAAGAGGCAGTGCCAGATACCGACGATATCTTAACTGATCTGGCTATCGACGTCGAGCTGGACGCACCAACGCCAAGCGCAGCGATATTTATTCGGGCAGAACAATGGCGATACCATCTCATGGGGGAGTTACCCGCTGGGGGTGATCTCACAATCGAACAAAGAGCCATCTTCCAAGACGAACGCGTCGCCCAATTCGAAAGCCGGGTCGAATATCGCCAAACCTTCGAGGATACAACAGAGTATCTTGATACACTTCCACTGCACCCCATAGTGGGGCGACGTTCCCCTGACCTCAAGCAGAAACGAGTATTCACCATTGCAACGCTGGCACATGTAGCCGCGCTGTTTTCCGATCGCGTTAAGCTATGAAACGAGCAGTGTATTTTCCGGAAGGTGCTTGGCCGATGGAAATGTCATCGGAAACAGCCGCAGCGTATTGCGATGAGCCATCTGTTGATTCATTCCTCGATAAAGTCCGGAAGGGCATTTACTGCGCACCGGCTCGTGCACCCCATTGCAGAGACAAGTGGCATAAACTCAAACTCAATCGCGACATTGCGCGCCGTCATAATCTGCAGTGGGAGCCAGCAGTGAAAGAAGACGCCGCGGATTTGATCAGATGAAGAGGCGCAAACCTGTCGGATGGCCGAAGTTGATGAGAGCAAAGCGCCTACGGCATGGAGCAGAAGCCTACTATTGGGACATTCCAAGCTGGGCAAAGAAAGGCGGATGCCTTCTGAAGGCAGAAGCACTAGGCGGTGACTATGCCATGGCCAAGCTGCGTTGCGATACGATACTAAATCCGCAATTCGATGGCTGGCGAAGGCGGTTCAACGTCGGAGCATCATTCCCTAATGTTCAGGCGGGAAGTTTCGACTGGATGATCGCGACCTACAAAAGGACGCCGCAGTACGAAGAGAAATCGGCGAAGTATAAAAAAGATATCGACTGGTTGCTCGGCCTCGTCTCGAAACACCCCTTAAAGGATGGAAGGCGTGTTGGCGCACTCGAACTGCAGAGCATTACACCCGGAGCTGCAGATTTACTCTATTCAAAACTCAAGATCAAAAACGACGGCAGTGAGCGCAACCGCACCGCCATGGGCGCTATGATTGCTGCTAAGAGAGCTTGGTCAGTAGCCTATCGGTGCCAGCCGAAAGTTGTTCCTGCCGAAAATCCTTTCTCGCGAATGGAGATTTCATATTCTCCGACTCGCACTCGTCCCGTCACCCACGAGGAGCTTACTAAGTTTGTTGATGCAGCAGACGGACTCGGCATGGCGTCCATCGGTACAGCGGCTTTAATCGCCTATCACTGGCTTCAACGCCAAGTGGACATACTCTCCCGACTCAGCTGGAGCCATTATAAGCCATCTGACTCCCCCAACTGCGTGCGGATTTTTCATCACAAGACGAAGGTTTTGTACGACCTTCCACTTTTTGACATCGACAACACGCCGTTGTTCCCTGAGTTGATGGATAGATTAGACAACGCTCCTCGCTTAGGGACTTTGATTGTAACGCGAGAGAATTTGGATCGAACCCGAAAGATTCATCTGCCTTGGCAAGAGGACTACTTTCGGCACTGCATCGCAAAAGTTCGAGAGCTGGCCGGCATCGACAAGAGCGTCAAGTTCATGGGCATCCGGCATGGCGGTAACGTCGAGGGCGCAAATGCCGGACTAACGGAATCGCAACTACGATCGCTGAGCGGACATAAGAACACAAGCACCATGATCAGGTATGCGCAAGAGACGCCCGATCAGCAAAGAGAGGGAGCTCGTAAACGTCGAAACCTGCGAACAAAAACGGGGAATTTGTCGGAATAGCAGAGTCAACGGCTGTCGGAACGGCAACCCTGATTTCTCCTAAGTGCCTGAAAGACTTGGTGGGCGATGTAGGGCTCGAACCTACGACCCGCTGATTAAGAGTCAGCTGCTCTACCAACTGAGCTAATCGCCCGGAACTGTCCAGATTCCCTCGCGGGAGCGGGTCGTTTAGCAAAGTGGACCGGCGATGTCCAGCAAGGCCGCCGCGCTTTCTTCTGGCTCTTCAAGAAAACAAGAAGCCGCCGATTCCCGGCGGCTTCTTCATGGCTACCTTATGCCGGCTGATCAGAGACGACCGGAATCCTCGTCGCTGTCCTTGCTGTGATCAAGCCGATCACCGCCCCGGTCGAAGCGATGATGATGACGCCAGCCACCCATTCCGAAACCGTGATTCATGCGGGTCAGAACCATCAGGCGGCGCTTCTGGCCATCGTCCAGGGTCTTGTAAAGCGGATCGGCAGCATCAGCGATTTTCTTCAAAGCCGCGGCCGTCTGGGCCATGCGATCGGCTTGCTCGCGAAGCCGCGCCACCTGATCAACGGCCGCCTGCTGCTTCTGTGCATCATCCTTCTTGCTTTCCTTCTTCTCCTTCTTGGCCTGCATCATAGCATTGGCGCGGTCGATTCGGAGCTTGGCGAAATCGCGGATGGCCTGTTCCACCGGAGGCCACAGCTTCTCCTGATCCGGCGTCAGTGCAAGACCGGCATGAACCGCCGCGATCCGCGCATCCGCGATAGCCGCCCGATCCTGCGCACTGAGCTGCACGCGTTGATGGGACCACGGGTGATGCTGATGGGCATATACTGCCGTCGAACTGGCGATAGCCAGCGCTGCGACACCTGCGAGAATGGCCTTCTTCTTCATTGGAACTCTCCTTTGCAAGGTCCAATCAAGATGGAGGTGCGCGGCGTGCCAGGCAAATTACATCTTCGCAAGGTGCCTTCTCTCACGAAGATGTAATCTCGTGTCGTCAAACAAGCGCCGCCGTTCCGATTCATCTTGCGATGCGTCGGAGTAGCATGTCGCATTCGGCGCGTAGATGCGTCGCAATGACAAAACGGCGCGCCTCACCCGTTCTGCATAAGCAAGCATAAGCAACGAAGACTCAGCTCGCGGCGGCGGCGGGCACGTCGCGCTGATGCTTCATCACGATCTTGTTCAGCGCGCCGAGATACGCCTTGGCGGAGGCAACCAGCGTATCTGGATCGGCAGCCTTTGACGTCATCGCACGCCCGTCCTGGCTGAGACGCACCGATACTTCGGCCTGCGCGTCGGTGCCCTGGGTCACCGCATGAACCTGATAGAGCTCCAGCTTGGCCTCGTGCGGCACCAGTCTTTTGATGCAGTTGAATACTGCGTCGACCGGACCGTTGCCCTCGGCCTCCTCGATCCGGGTCTGGCCATTGACCGTGAGCTTCATCGTCGCGCGCTGCGGACCATGGGTACCCGCGATCACCGTCAGCGATGACAGCTTGATGCGATCGTGCGTCGCAGCCATTTCCTCGTCCACCAGCGCGATGATGTCCTCGTCGTAGATGTCCTTCTTGCGGTCGGCCAGCGACTTGAACCGCACGAACGCATCCTGCAACTGGTTCTCGGCCAGCTTGTAGCCCAGTTCCTCCAGCTTGTGCTGGAAGGCATGGCGGCCGGAGTGCTTGCCCATCACCAGCGATGTCTGCTTCACGCCGACGCTCTCCGGCGTCATGATCTCGTAAGTCTGCGCGTTCTTCAACATGCCGTCCTGATGAATGCCGCTCTCGTGCGCGAACGCGTTCCGGCCGACGATCGCCTTGTTGTACTGCACCGGAAAGGAGGTGGCCGCCGAAACCATCTTGGAGGCGCGGGTCAGCATCGTGCTCTCGACGTTGCACCAGTACGGCATGACATCGGCGCGGGTCTTGATCGCCATCACGACTTCTTCCAGCGCGGCGTTGCCCGCCCGCTCCCCGATGCCGTTGATGGTGGACTCAACCTGACGCGCGCCACCCTCGACGCCCGCCAGCGAGTTGGCGACGGCGAGACCCAGATCGTCATGGCAGTGCACCGAGAAGATCGCTTTATCCGCGTTCGGCACCCGCTCGCGAATGGTGATGAACATCCGCCGGTATTCGTCCGGCACCGCATAGCCGACGGTGTCCGGCAGGTTGATGGTGGTGGCGCCCGCCGCGATCGCGGCCTCCACGCATTTGCACAGATAATCAATCGGAGTGCGGGTCGCGTCCATCGCCGACCATTCGACATCCTCGACCAGGTTGCGAGCCTGCTTCACCGTGGCGGTGATGATCTCCAGCACCTCCGCCTCGCTCTTGCGCATCTGATGCGCCAGATGGATCGGCGACGTGGAAACGAAGGTATGGATGCGGCCCCGACGCGCGTGTCGCACGGCTTCGCCGGCGCGGGCGATATCGCCGGGAATGGCGCGCGCCAGACCTGCGACGACCGCGTTCCTGGCGTTTCTGGCGATCTCCGCGACCGCTTCGAAATCACCGACCGAAGCGATCGGGAAGCCGGCTTCGATGATATCGACTCCCATGTCGTCGAGCATCTCGGCGACTTCGATCTTCTCCTCGAAGGTCATGGTGGCGCCGGGGCATTGCTCGCCGTCGCGCAGCGTGGTGTCGAAAATAACGACGCGGTCCTTGTCGGACTTGTTCGCGGGTGTCATGGGAATGATCCTCTGGTCAGTGCGCCATGCGGGGCGCTCGAAGGGCTGGCGTCTCTGCGTTCCCCCTGAGTGCCCAGGCAGCAACTGCCCAGCCGGCGCTCAGGGGCCGATAAGAAGCAGAAGCGCGCCGGCCAGGAGGCCGGGCATGGAGGCAGCCGGAATCGTTCGGGAACCAGCGGCCGACGCCGCCTCCCCGTGAATCCCCGCCATTTCGCCGCACACCAGCATTACCGGACCCTTTGAGAGCCATTTTTCAACGAGAACCCTTGACGGTTCGTTTCGTTGCCGGCCCTTCCGCATGATTTTAGCCGAGAAGGGCCCGCCATCGCAATGCCCAAAATTTGGTCAGCGATCCTGCCGGACCTGGTTCCTTCGGCAGGCTTGGTGCAACGGCGACCGTGTGATACCCCCCGAAAGGCATGAGCGAAACCTCACCGCTGATCGCGTTTTCACATGTCGTCAAAAGCTTTGGCGGCAACCATGTGAGAGCCGTGAACGACATCTCGTTCGATATCGCGGCGGGCGAATTCCTTGCCGTTGTTGGCGGCTCCGGCTCCGGCAAGACCACGCTGCTGCGGCTCGCCAATCGCCTGATCGATCCCGACGCTGGTACGATCACCGTCGCGGGAGAGGATATCGCCGGAATCGACGCGATCGGGCTGCGCCGCCGGATCGGCTATGTGTTCCAGAGCGGCGGCCTGTTTCCTCATATGAGCATCGCGGCCAATATCGGCATCACGCCCCGCCTGCTCGGGACACCGAAATCCGAAATCGCCGCGCGGGTCGACGAACTGCTCGATCTGGTGCAGCTCGACCGCGCGCAGCACCGCGACCGCTTTCCGCATGAACTTTCCGGCGGCCAGCGCCAGCGCGTCGGCGTTGCGCGCGCGCTCGCCGCGAAGCCGCGCATCGTCCTGATGGACGAACCCTTCGGCGCGCTCGACCCGGTGACGCGTGACGCGCTCGGCAACGACTACCGCGCGCTGCATGCCAGGCTCGGCCTCACCACCGTCATGATCACCCATGACATGACCGAAGCGCTGCTGCTCGCGGATCGCGTCGCGGTCATGCACGAAGGTCGCCTGATTGCCCAGGGGACGGCGAAAGAACTGTCCCGTATCGACAACCCTTATGTCGGCGAACTGCTCGGCACGCCGCGCCGCCAGGCCGAGCGGCTTCGGGCCGCGCTCTCGCAGAACATCGCGTCATGAGCCTGCTGTTCGATCCGCGCTGGAGCGAAGCGCTCGCTCGCCTGCCGGACTATCTCGGCAACCACGTCCGCGTCAGCATAACGGCGCTGGCGCTGGGCCTCGTGATCAGCTTCCCGCTGGCGCTGGCCGCCCGCAACCGGCCGATGCTGCGCAGCGTGCTTCTCGGTTTTGCAAGCATCGTGCAGACCATGCCGGGGCTGGCGCTGCTGGCGTTGTTCTATCCGCTTCTCCTGGCGCTGGCGATACTGACATCGCAATGGTTCGGCTTCGGCTTCTCCGCGTTCGGATTCCTGCCTTCGGTGCTGGCGCTGGCGCTCTATTCGATGCTTCCGGTGCTGCGCAACACCATCACCGGCCTTCAGGGGATCGATCACGCATTGACGGAAGCGGCCCGAGGGGTCGGCATGACGGCGCGGCAGTCCCTCGCCATGGTCGAGCTTCCGCTCGCGCTGCCGATGATCATGGCGGGCATCCGCACCGCCGCGGTCTGGGTGATCGGCACCGCGACGCTCTCCACGCCGATCGGCCAGACCAGTCTCGGCAACTACATCTTCGCCGGGCTGCAGACGCAAAACTGGGTGTTCGTGCTGTTCGGCTGCATCGCCGCGGCAGCGCTCGCGCTGGTCGTGGATCAGCTGCTGGCGCTGATCGAATCCGGCCTGCGGATGCGGCGCCGCATCCGCGTGTCACTCGGCCTTGTCGGCATCGTGGTCCTCGCCGCGGCCACGTTGGCGCCCGCTCTGACCCGCGCGAAATCCACCACCATCGTCGGCGCCAAGACCTTCACCGAACAATATGTGCTCGCCGCGCTGATCTCGCACCGGCTGCAAGCCGCGGGTCTTCCGGCGGCGACCCGCGAAGGGCTCGGCTCCAACGTCATTTTCGACGCGCTGGCGAACGACGACATCGATGTCTACGTCGATTACTCCGGCACGCTGTGGGCCAACCAGTTCCATATGACGGACACCAAGCCGCGCCAGGAATTACTCTCCGAGCTTGAGGCGATATTGGCACGGCGGAACATCACGCTGCTTGGCGAACTCGGATTCGAAAATGCCTACGCGTTGCTCATGCCAAAAGCACGGGCCGACGCGCTGGGCATTCATACGATCTCCGATCTTGCCGCCCATGCCGGCAGCATGTCGATCGCCGGCGACTACGAATTCTTCGTCCGGCCTGAATGGACGGCTCTGAAAAAGGCTTACGGATTATCGTTTCGCGAGCGGCGGCAGATACAGTCGGATTTCATGTATGCCGCCGTCGCGTCCGGCGAAGTCGACGTGATCGCGGGCTACACCAGCGACGGCCTGATCGCCAAATACGGCCTGACCGTGCTTGACGATATCAGACACGCGATTCCGCCCTATGATGCGATCGTGCTGCTGTCACCAAGGCGCGCCAACGACGCAAAGCTGCGCGCCGCGCTTCAGCCTCTGCTTGGCAGGATCGACATCGCCGCCATGCGCGAGGCCAACTTCCGCGCCAGCGACAGTGATACGGACGGCTCACCGGCAACCGTGGCGCGGTGGCTGTGGACGCAGATAGGAAACTAGAGCGATTTACATTTTAACGGAACCGCTCCGTCGAACACGGCGAACTCCCTCTCCCGTGGGGAGAGGGTTGGGGTGAGGGCGTGCGACGTCAATATCGTTGCTAGCCCCTCACCCGGCACTCCGTGCCGACCTCTCCCCGGCGGGGAGAGGTGAAGGAAGAAGCCTTCAGTTCTTCGCCTTGTCGACCATGGCGGCCTTCTTGATCCACGGCATCATGTCGCGAAGTCTTGCGCCGACCTCCTCGATCGGATGGGCGGCGAGCCGTGCGCGGGTCGCCTTGAACGAGGTCTGGTTGACCTTGTTCTCCAGCATCCAGTCGCGAGCAAACTTGCCGGACTGAATATCGTCGAGCACGCGCTTCATCTCCTTCTTGGTCTCCGCGGTCACGATGCGCGGGCCGGTGACATACTCGCCGTATTCAGCGGTATTGGAGATCGAGTAGTTCATATTGGCGATGCCGCCTTCGTAGATCAGGTCCACGATCAGCTTCACCTCGTGCAGGCACTCGAAATAGGCCATCTCCGGCGCATAGCCGGCTTCCACCAGCGTCTCGAAGCCGTTCTTGATCAACTCGACCAGACCGCCGCAAAGCACCGCCTGTTCGCCGAACAGATCGGTCTCGCACTCCTCCCTGAAGGTGGTCTCGATGATGCCCGCGCGGCCGCCACCGATCGCCGAGGCGTAGCTGAGACCAAGATCCTGCGCGTTGCCCGAGGAATCCCTGGCGACTGCGATCAGGCAAGGCACGCCGCCGCCGCGCTGATACTCCGCGCGCACGGTATGGCCGGGGCCCTTTGGCGCGATCATCAAGACGTCGAGATCGGCTCGCGGTTCCAGCAGGTTGAAATGCACGTTGAGTCCATGCGCGAAGATGAGCGCCGCGCCCTTCTTCATGTTGTCGTGCAGATGCTCGCGGTAGATGTCGCCCTGCAGCTCGTCAGGCGTCAGCATCATGACAAGGTCGCCCCACTTCGCGGCTTCGGCGACTTCCATCACCTTGAAGCCCGCGCCTTCGGCCTTCTTGGCGGAAGCGGAGCCCTTGCGCAGCGCGATCGCGATCTCCTTGACGCCGGAATCCTTCAGGTTCAGCGCATGGGCATGGCCCTGGCTGCCATAACCGACGATGACCACCTTCTTTCCCTTGATCAGGTTCAGGTCGGCGTCACGATCGTAATAAACACGCATGGCTGTTCCTCTTTTGCGGCCACAATCGGCCAGATCACATTCGCGGATGGCGCGAGCACGCAGCCCGAAAGAGTTGCGCCCGGTTTTTAGGGCCACGGATGCCGGGAGACAAGTCCGCCGCAACGCCCGGGTGATGGCAAGACGTCATCGGTCGTCCGGGAGTTAGGTGAACAGGACGAGGCCGCGAAGGCAGGAGGCATAGGCCAGCATGGGCTTACATCCCTTCCGGCCCGCGCCCGATCGCCGCGACGCCGGTTCGCGACACTTCCACCAGACCGATCGGCCGCATCAGGTCGACGAACTGATTGATCTTCGAGGTGCCGCCCGTGATCTCGAACACGAAACTCTCATTGGTGGCATCCACCACGCGGGCCCGAAACACCTCCGCGAGCCGCATCGCCTCGATACGCTGGTCCCCCGCCCCCTTGACCTTGACCATGGCTAGCTCACGCTCGATGGAGCGCCCGGTGAGCGTCATATCGACGACCTGATAGACGGGAATCATGCGATCGAGCTGGTGCTTGATCTGCTGGATCACCATCGGGGTGCCGGTGGTGACGATGGTGATGCGCGAGACGTGCTTCTTGCTCTCGGTCTCCGACACCGTAAGGCTTTCGATATTGTAGCCGCGACCCGAGAACAGGCCGATCACCCGCGCCAGCACCCCCGGCTCGTTGGCGACCAGCACCGACAGCGTGTGCGTCTCCTTCGGATCGCGGCGCTCTTCGAGGAAATAGGCGGAAGCGGGCTGGTTCATTGGCGGTCCTGCGAATCCATCTCGTCATACCCGGCCTTGCGCCGGCATCCACGTCTTGAACGTTGTTTCGTCTCAAAGGAAGCCGTGGACGGCCGGGACATAGGCTTCTTTAGAGCGGCGGCCGGTCAAATGGAACCAGCGCCGCCGCTCCAGTTAATTGATTGAGCATCGGATTTATCCCGAAACCGGTTCCCACTTTCGGGTCCGATGCTCTAGAACGCCGTTCCTCGAACGGCTATGCCCGGCCATGGCGGCTTCCGGTTCTCACACTAGCGCCTTGCCACCGGCAAAGGCGGCCGTGGTCGCATCGTCATTGGCTTCCGCGGGCAAAAGCATCTCGTTATGCGCCTTGCCGGACGGGATCATCGGAAAACAGTTTTCCAGCGCGGCGACACGACAGTCGAACAGCACCGGCTTCTTCACCGCGATCATTTCGGCGATCGCGGCGTCGAGATCGGAGGGCTTGGTCGCCTGCAGGCCAACGCAGCCGAAAGCATCGGCGAGCTTGACGAAATCGGGTAGCGCCTCGGAATACGAGTGCGACAGCCGATTGCCGTGCAGCAACTGCTGCCATTGCCTCACCATGCCCATGTACTGGTTGTTGAGGATGAATATCTTGATCGGAAGATCGTGCTGAACCGCCGTCGACATCTCCTGCATGGTCATCTGCACCGAGGCGTCGCCCGCGATATCGATCACGAGGCTGTCACGATGGGCGACCTGCACGCCCAGCGCGGCCGGCAAACCGTAGCCCATGGTGCCGAGGCCACCTGAAGTCATCAGGCGGTGCGGCTCCTCGAAACCGAAGAACTGCGCGGCCCACATCTGATGCTGGCCGACTTCGGTGGTGATGTAGGTGTCCCGGCCTCGCGTCGCCTCGAACAGCCGCTGGATCGCGAACTGCGGCAGGATCACATCGTCGTTCTTCTTGTAGGCCAGCGAATTGCGCGCCCGCCAGCGTCCGATCTCGAACCACCACGGATCGATCCTGGGCGTCTTGCCTTCCGCCTTGAACGCCTGCAACAGGTCGGCCATCACGCTGCCGGCGTCGCCGATGATCGGCACGTCGACGCGGATGTTCTTGTTGATCGAGGAAGGGTCGATATCGATGTGAATCTTCTTGGATCCCGGCGAGAACGCATCGGTGCGACCCGTTATGCGATCGTCGAAGCGCGCCCCGATGCACAGCATGACGTCGCAGTCATGCATCGCCATGTTGGCCTCGTAAGTGCCGTGCATGCCGAGCATTCCAAGCCAGTTCTTGCCGGAGGCCGGATAGGCTCCCAGTCCCATCAAAGTCGACGTAACCGGAAAACCGGTGGCTTCGACCAGCGCGCGCAGCGTCTTCGACGCCTCACGGCCCGAATTGATGATGCCGCCGCCGGTATAGATCACCGGCCGCTTGGCGTTCAGCAACAGTGCGACAGCCTTGCGAATCTGCCCCGCATCGCCTTTGATCTGCGGCTTGTATGAGGCATGAACGTCCGATTTGCGCGGCGGCGTGTAGGTGCCGGTCGCGAATTGCAGATCCTTCGGCACGTCGACCACGACCGGCCCGGGACGGCCGGAGGTCGCGACATAGAACGCCTCGTGCAGCACCTTCGGCAGGTCCTTGATATCGCGCACCAGCCAGTTGTGCTTTGTGCAGGGCCTGGTGATGCCGACGGTGTCGCACTCCTGGAACGCATCGTTGCCGATCAGGTGCGTCGGCACCTGGCCGGTGATGCAGACCAGCGGGATCGAATCCATCAGCGCGTCGGCCAGCGGCGTCACCATATTGGTCGCACCCGGCCCCGAGGTCACGAGCGCCACCCCGGGCTTGCCGGTGGAGCGGGCATAGCCTTCCGCTGCGTGGCCCGCGCCTTGCTCATGTCGCACCAGGACATGCTCGATATCGCTCTGCTGAAAAATCTCGTCATAGATCGGGAGCACGGCGCCGCCCGGATAGCCGAAAATGTGCTTGACGCCATGATCGACGAGGGCGCGAACGATCATGGCCGCACCGGTCATCTGATTGGAATCCTGATGTTTGTTTTGGCTCATGGTCGACTCCGGCTTCGCAGTTCTGGCGTAGGCTTGCCACCGTCACGGATAAGAAAAAAGGCCCTCTGAAGGGCCCGGCGCACCGCCCCTGGATTGGAACGGCTCAGCCGCCCCGGGCAGCGCTCCCGGGAACGACGATCACCGGAACAAGACTTTTGGTAACAAAATTACGCATTTCGTCGCCAACTTTCGCAAAGGTTGCGCGGGTTATACGGGGCGGATTTACACCCGTCAACGGTGTTTCGATGCAAAATAATGCTGATTTCAGTGTTTGGGAGTAGGGAAATCCGGACTGCGCCATCGCCTGATCGGCCCGGAGCTATGACGCTTCGGCTTTCTCCAATGCCTGTCTTGCTTCCTCCGGAGCGGCCCAGATGAACTCCGGCAACTGATGACGAAACCAGGTGAATTGCCGTTTGGCGTAATGGCGCGTGTCGGCGCGGCCGATCTCGGCCGCCCGCTCCAGGGATATCTCGCCGCGCAGATGCCGGATCAGCGCCGGTACGCCATGCGCCTTCATCGCCGGCAGAAGCGGATCAAGTTGCCGTTCCGCCAGCGCCGCGACCTCGTCCAGCGCTCCCGCCGACAGCATCGCCCCGAAACGGGCGTCGATCCGCGCGTAGAGCGCATCACGCTCCGGAGCCAGGAACACTGCCTTCACGCGGCGGGGCGGCAGCAAAGGCGGCAAGCCATCGCGATGCCAGTCGGTCAGCGAGCGTCCGGTCGCCTCGACGACTTCAAGCGCGCGGGCGACGCGGGAGCGATCGCGCGGTCTCAGACGTTGCGCCGCCTCAGGATCACACCGGGCAAGAACCGCATGAAGCGCCTCGGCCCCGTCCCGTTCGAGACGCGCGCGGACGTCGTCGCGCACCTGCGGTGGAATCGGTGGCACCGCCGACAGGCCGCGCGTCAGCGCCTTGAAGTAGAGACCGGAGCCGCCGACAAAAATCGGCAGCCGGTTTTCTGCGAGCGCTTCGCTGAGAACAGCGGTCGCATCGGCCACCCACCGTCCGGCGGAGTAGTTCACGCCCGCATCGACGTGGCCGTAAAGCCGGTGCGGCGCGCGCGCCTCCTCATCAAGCGTCGGGCGCGCGGTCAGGACGCGGAGATCGCGATAGACCTGCATGGAGTCGGTATTGATGACGACGCCACCAGTCTGCTCGGCAAGCGATAGCGCCAGCGCGGACTTGCCGCTCGCGGTCGGCCCTGCGATAAGCACGGCGTCCGTCGCCTCCGCCCCCTCATCACGGTTCAACCCGCCCATGTCGCTTGTCGCCACGCTGATCTGCAATCCGGCCAACCCCGCGCTCGATAGCACGGTGCTGGACGGCGCGCGCGCAATTCTGGACAATGCCGGTCCGGCGCACTGGCTGTGGGACGAGGTCGCGGCCGACATTCCCTTCGAAAGCACCGACTCCATACCGGCCATCACACAGCGCCTGCGTGAGGCGCGCGGCGATCTGCCGATCGACGTAGTGGTCCAGCCCCGGATCGGCCGACGCAAGAAGCTGTTTCTGGCCGACATGGATTCCACCATGATCGGTCAGGAGTGCATCGACGAACTCGCCGATTTCGCCGGCCTCAAGGCGCATGTCGCGGCGATCACCGAGCGCGCCATGCGCGGCGAAATGCAATTTGAGGCGGCGCTGCGCGAACGCGTGGCGTTGCTCAAGGGGCTTCCCGTATCCGTGGTCGACGAGGTGCTGGCAGAACGCATCACACCGACGCCGGGCGGACGCGAACTGGTCATGACCATGCGCGCCAACGGCGCCTACACCTGCCTGATCTCCGGCGGCTTCACGCTGTTCACCGAGGCGGTGGCCGCGCTGATCGGCTTTCACGAAAATCGCGGCAACACGCTGCTGGTCGAAAACGGAAAACTGTCAGGCACGGCCGCGGAGCCGATCGTCGGCCGCGAGGCCAAACTCGCGACGCTGATCGAACTGCGAGATGCCTCCGGTCTCGACGCGCTGGATACGCTGGCGGTGGGCGACGGCGCCAACGATCTCGGCATGATCCAGCAGGCGGGCCTGGGCGTCGCCTATCACGCCAAACCCGCGGTTGCCGCAGCGGCCGCCGCCCGTATCGACCATGGCGATCTCACCGCCCTGCTGTATGCGCAGGGGTACAGGCGCGACGAGTTTGTCAGCGCTTAGGTTTGGACCAGATATTGCAAACCGGCCGTCATCACCGCGTTTGTCCCGGTGATCCACGTCTTTCGCCATGGCGGCGACACAAGACGCCGATGGCCGGCTCACATCCGGCCATGACGAAACACCGACGATATAGGTCGTCGCCTACTTCAGGCTCAGCGCCACGAACCGCAGTTCGCCGGCGCCGTTGGACACCATCAGCAGCACCGCCTTCTTGCCGTCCTTTTTCAACTGGTCGATGCGCTTGCGGATATCGGGCGCGCTGTTCACGGCTTCCTGCGCCACCTCGACGATGACGTCGCCGGCGCTGAGCCGCTTCTCCGCGGCGTCGGAATCCGCGTCCACATCGGTGATGATGACGCCCTTGACGCTGTCCTTGATCTTGTAGCGCGTCCGCAGGTCCTTGCTCAGCGTGGCGAGATCGAGGCCGAGCGCTTTTTGCGTGACGGGCTTGTCGTCGTCTTCCGGCTTGGTCTTGATCGAGACGGGTATGGCCTTGTCGCTGTCGTCGAGACGTCCCAGCGTAACCTTCTTGGTCTCTTCCTTGCCCTTGCGGATGACCACGACGCTGACGGTCTTGCCCACCGCCGTATCGGCGACCATGCGCGACAGATCTTTCGGCTCCTTGATGTCCTTGCCGTCGAACGCGATAACGACATCGCCGGGTTCGATGCCGGCAGGCTTGGCCGGCCCCTTATCCTCCACACCGGCAACCAGCGCTCCGCGAGCCGGTTTGATATTGAGGCTGTCGGCGATTTCGTCGGTCACCTGCTGAATGCGGACGCCGAGCCAGCCGCGACGCAACTCGCCGAATTTCCGCAGTTGATCGACGACGCCCGCTACCGTCTTCGACGGCACCGCGAAACCGATACCGATCGAGCCGCCGGACGGCGAGATGATCAGCGTATTCACTCCCACGACCTCGCCCTCAAGGTTGAACAGCGGGCCGCCGGAATTGCCGCGATTGATGGCGGCGTCGGTCTGGATATAGCTGTCGTACGGACCGTTATTGATGTCGCGGTTGCGCGCCGAGACGATGCCGGCGGAAACGGAGCCGCCCAGACTGAAAGGATTGCCGATCGCGATCACCCACTCGCCGAGCCGCAACTTGTCGGAATCGCCGAACTTGACGGCCGTCAGCGGATGCGGCGGCTTGAACTTCAGCACCGCAAGATCGGTTTTCTTGTCGACCCCGACGGTCTCGGCCTTGATCTTGGTGCCGTCATTCAGAATGACGTTGATCTCGTCGGAATCGGCGATGACGTGATTATTGGTGACCACAATTCCGGCGGCATCGACGATGAATCCGGAGCCGAGCGAGTTTGTCTTGTGCGTTTGCAGGCCGTCACTCTTGCCGCCACGGCGATTCTTGAAGAAGTCTTCGAAGAACTCCTCGAACGGTGATCCCGGCGGAAGCTGTGGAATCATGCGGCGGCCCTCGCCGCTCTTGGCTTCCACCTTCTGGGTCGTCGAGACATTGACCACCGCGTCGATCACCTTTTCCGCCACGTCGGCGATGCCGTCGGGGCCGCGGGCCAGCGCCGGCGCGGATATCATGGCGCTCGCGACGCCGAGGCAAAACGCGCTCAGAAGGAAACGCCGGCGAAGACTCAATGCTTGAATCGCTCGGACCATGTCTCGGATCTCTCCTGGAGAAATATATTGCCTAGAGCGTTTTTGCTTCTGATTGAATCAGAAGCAAAGCTCTAGATTATTGTTTTAACGCATTTTCTTGCGGCGAACCGGTATCCACTTCGCCGGAAAATGCTCTAGCATACACTGCGCCGGACGCCGTACCTGCGCAAGCAGTGAAAACAGCGTTTGCTGATCACTTCGAACCCGTCCCGAAGAGGCCAGGAACAGTGGCCCGGTCCACAGGGTCGCCGGCCGTCAGACGGCTTGCGGGATCTGATACCCACGCGCGGAACAGTCACGAAGGCCTGTTCCGCTAACGCGGCCGCCGGTCAAATGGAATCAGCGCCGCCGCTCCAGTTAGTTGATTGAGCATCGGATTTATCCCGAAACCGGTTCCCACTTTCGGGTCCGATGTTCTAACGCCTGACCAACCAGATCAGGATGAGGCCCGCGATGGCCGACCCGATTCCGGCCATCCGCAAAACGTTCTCCGGAGCAGCCAGCGCGCTTTCCATCGCCCGCCGCGCCCACTGCGGAGCCGCGGCGAACAGGATGCCTTCAAACATGAAAAGAATCCCAAGACCGATCAGAAAATCGGCGAAGGCGATGGAACCCATCGAACGGCGTCTCCCAGAGCATGATCCCGAAAAGTGGAAACCGGTTTTCGGATAAGATCATGCTCGATCAAAAATTAAGGCCAGAGTCTGATTCAACGCAGTTGGATCAGACTCTGGCATCGCGATTTCAGGCCTACGGCTTCGGTGCGGATGCAGCCGACCGGCCACCGATACTTCCGAAGAAACGGAAGAAATCGGAGTCCGGCTTTAGCAGGAAACGCGTATCGGAGCTCTTCAACCCGTTCTGATAGGCGCTCATTGACCGATAGAATGCAAAGAACGCCGGATCCTGATTGTAGGCCTGGGCGAAAAGCCTGTTGCGCTCGCCATCACCCTGACCACGAATCCGCTCCGCCGCCGAGTTGGCCTCGGCGACGATGACGGTCGCCTCCCGATCGGCCTTGGCCCGGATTTCCTGCGCCTTCTGACCGCCCTGGGCGCGGAATTCGGCGGCTTCCCGCTGTCGCTCGGTCTGCATCCGCTGATAGATCGCCTGGCTGTTCTGTTCCGGCAGGTCGGCGCGCCGGATCCGGACATCGACCACGGAGATGCCGTATCCGCTGGCCTCCTTGTCGAGTTGATCGCGGATGCGGGCCATCAGCATCTCACGCTCATCCCGCACCACCTGAATGAATGTCACCTCACCGAGAACCCGGCGCAGCGACGCGTTGAGCAATGTCGTCAGCTGGATGTTGGCGACCTGAACGGAGCCCACGCTTTGGTAGAAACGCAGCGCATCCTTGATGCGATAACGCGCGAACGCATCGACGACGAGCCGCTTCTGATCCGACGCGATGACTTCCTGCGACGCCTGCTCAAGGTCCAGAATTCGTTTATCGATTTCGATGACGGAATCAACGAACGGCGCCTTGAAATGCAATCCCGGCTCGGTGACGACGCGTACCGGCTCGCCCAGTCGCACCAGCAACACCTGTTCGGTCTGGCTCACGGTGAAAACCGAACTGTACCCCACCACCAGCAGGGCCAGTCCAACCAGTAGCGCGGCGATCCCTAAAACTCCGGTTTTCATCGGGCACCCCCATCCGTCCTGGCCGGCTGGTTCGCCGTCGAGCCGCTACGCCGCGATGTCAATTCGCTCAACGGCAGGTAAGGCACAATCCCCCCGGAAGACGATGATCCCGGATCGTAGACGAGCTTATCCGCGTCGCCGAGCACATGCTCCATGGTCTCCAGGTAGATGCGTTCGCGCGTCACGTCGGGCGCCTCCTTGTAAGCCTGGTAGACCTGCAGGAAACGCGAACTCTGACCCTTGGCTTCGGCGATGGCCTGTTCCCTATAACCCTGGGCATTCTGCACGATCTGCGCCGCCCGGCCTCGTGAATCGGGAACGACACGATTGGCGTAAGTCTGGGCTTCGTTCTGCAGTCGTTCGAGGTCGGCACGGGCGGCCTGCACGTCGCGGAAGGAGTCGATGACCTGAGCGGGCGGGTCGACCTTCTGCATCTGCACCTGCTGAATCAGAACCCCCGCTCCATATTGATCCAGGGTCTTCTGCATCAGTTCGTGGACCGACGCTTCGATCTTGGTTCGCTCGGAGGTCAGAATCGGCTGAATATCCGAACGTCCGACCCACTCGCGCATGGCGCTTTCGGCCACCGCTTTGACGGTGCCTTCCGGATTCTGGATGTTGAACAGGAAGTCACCGACCCCGTCCGGCTTGATCCGCCACAACACGGTGAAATCGACGTCGACGATGTTTTCGTCGCCCGTCAGCATCAGGCTTTCCTCCGGCACATCACGCATCGTGCTGGTGCTGCGGGCCGAGTCCTGAACCAGCGTCAAACCGATATTGAGGGTCGAGACGCGCAGCGCCTTGGGCAGCAACACGGTCTCGATCGGATATGGCAGATGATAATTGAGGCCCGGCTGCACGGTTCGCACATGCTTGCCGAACCGCAGCACCGCGCCGAGTTCTTCGGATTGCACGCGGAAAAAGCCGGACATGCCCCAGATCGCCACCGCTCCGATCAGGATCAGCAAAATTCCCATGCCGCTCAGATGCCCCCCCGGCAACAGTTGCCGGATACGCTCCTGAGCGCGACGCAACAGATCCTCAAGATCCGGTGGCTTGGGCCCAGTCGGCTGCGGGCCGGCTCCCCAAGGCCCTTTCGGGCCCGGACCCCATGGGCCCCCGGTTTGATTCTTCCACGGCATCGACACTCTCCTCCGCGCGGATGGGCCTTGCAAGGCCTAGCCTCGCTCTGTCTATTCGACCTTATAGGGGACGCTTCCGGCCCTTACAACGCGGCTTGCTGGCTGCAAGGAGCTATATTCGATCAGATAAATGTCAATGCAAACATCATGAAATGCGGTTAATGATGGATGCGACGGCGATATGTCACATAAGAATAATCCGCGGTGTCACCGGCGGCGGCCTTGTATCGGCAGCGCGCGATTTCGTCCCATACTGACGGATCGATCGGCGGAAAAATAGTGTCGCCATCGACTGCGGCATGAACCTCGGTCACTTCGAGGCGATCGGCTACAGGCATGGACGCGGTATAGATTTCGGCCCCGCCGATCACCGCGATCTCCGCCACTGAACGACGCAAGGCGTCCCCCTTTGCGATGACGAGCGCGTCCGCCAGCGATCGCGTCACCAACGCTCCGGCCGCGGTAAAGTCCGGATCGCGGGTAATGACGATGTTGGTGCGTCCCGGCAGCGGCCGGCGCAATGAGTCGAAGGTTTTGCGGCCCATCACGATCGGCTTGCCGATGGTGATCGCCTTGAAACGCTGCAGATCGGCTCTCAGCCGCCACGGGATTCCATTACGCTGACCGATGACGCCGTTCCCGGCAACCGCGACCACCAGGATTATTTCCGGACGCTGGGGGGCGGTCCCGGTCATACCGAGACCTCGGCCTTGATGTGCGGATGGGGATCGTAGTTCTCGAGTTTGAAATCCTCGTAGCGGAACGCGAAGATATCCTTCACCTCGGGGTTGATCGTCATCGTCGGCAGCGGCCGCGTCGGGCGCGACAGTTGAAGCCGGGCCTGTTCGAGGTGATTGGTATAGAGATGCGCGTCGCCCAGGCTGTGGACGAAGTCGCCCGGCTTGAGCCCGGTGACCTGCGCGACCATCATCGTCAGCAGCGAATAGGACGCGATATTGAAGGGTACGCCGAGGAACACGTCGGCCGAGCGCTGATAAAGCTGGCATGACAGCTTCCCGCTGGCGACATAGAACTGAAACAGGCAATGGCACGGCGGCAGCGCCATCCTGTCGACATCGGCGGGATTCCACGCGCTGACGATCAGCCGCCGCGAGTCGGGATTACGCTGAATCAGGTCAATGACGTCGGCTATCTGGTCGATGCCGCGACCGTCCGGCGCGGGCCACGAACGCCATTGCGAGCCGTATACCGGGCCGAGATCGCCATTTGCGTCAGCCCACTCGTCCCAGATCGAGACCCCGTTGTCTTTCAGATACTTGATGTTGGTCTCCCCCCTCAGGAACCAGAGCAGTTCATGCACGATCGACCTGAGGGGAAGCTTCTTGGTGGTCAACATCGGGAAGCCCGAGGCGAGATCGAAGCGCATCTGGTGCCCGAAGACGGACAGCGTTCCGGTGCCGGTACGGTCATGCTTCTCCGTCCCCTCACCAAGAATTCGTTCGAGCAGATCGTGATACTGATTCATACTAGTGGTCCGATTCTAACATTCGCATCCCGTTTCAGCGTGCCTTCTTGCGAATGTTAGAATCGAAGGACCACTAGCAAATATAAGCTCCTAGTGGAGTTTTGAATTTGACATTCGCATCCGCGACGCGCCGCCGAATGGGTCGCGAATGTCAAATTCACTCCACTAGCGGCGCTCTCGGGCGATGAGCTTAGAACATTTTCCGGCGAAGCGGATGATCTCTTCGCCGCAAGAAAATGCGACCGGATCATGATCTCCGGATCATAGTCCGATTCAACCTGATCGGATCACGCTCCAGCGCCGGATCGGGCGGGCTGACAGCCACGCTCCCTTTATGCCCCGAAAACTGATCACCGCGGCGGAAAATGTGCCGTCAGACACCCTTTTTTCCTCGCACCGTGCGGTCTATATTGAGGACGCCGGTTCGCCGGCTATGGAAATAAATGGCCGCCGTAATAAACCATTCGGACCCGGGGGCAGTACCCGGCGCCTCCACCAGAGCCCGAACATGGCTGATTCGGGTTCCGGCGGGGGCGAAACAGGATCGACGAGGGCGTAAAGGGCTCGCTTTTTCCCGGTATGGTTCCGCCGTTATCGGGCTATGCAATAGTTGCAAACGACAACTATGCTCCGGTTGCTCAGGCTGCGTAACGCAGTTTGAAAGACCACTTCTGAAGTCCTGACGGGTTAAGCTCCGTCAGGCGGGGTCCGGAGGCACCTGGCAACAGAAGCCTCCACCTTTATCCGTTCACCACTCCAACCAACTGGCGACGAGAAATTTACCGGCCGCCCCCAACCGCTGCTGACCCGGCAAGATCGCAGGAGTATCATCGGCGGGCGGTGCGAGTCGGCCTCAGACACTCGCGGCGATTTGCGCGACTCTGCCGAGGTGACGAGACCCAATCGATGGCAACCGATCACATTCGCTACGATTTGCTGACAACCGACGCCATGCGCGGTGTCCTGCGCCGCGTGCTGACAGACGCCGCCGAGCGCGGCCTGCCGGGCGAGCACCACTTTTTCATTACCTTCAAGTCGAAGGCCGATGGCGTGACGATATCACCCCGTCTTCTGGCGCAGTATCCCGAGGAGATGACCATCATCCTCCAGCATCAGTTCTGGGATCTGATAGTCACTGATGACCACTTCGAGGTCGGCCTGTCGTTCGGCGGCGTGCCGGAGCGCCTCGTGGTTCCCTTCAGCGCGATCAAGAGCTTCTTCGACCCATCGGTGCAGTTCGGATTGCAGTTTGAGCCGGCTGAGACAGCGGAAGCCCAGGCGGAGACAGCCGGGACCGAGAGCAACGCGAGCGAGCCATCGACCGCGCCCTCCCCGGCGGCGCTGGCCGTTCCGGCTGATCCTTCCCAGCCCGCAGCGGCCGAAACCGAGGACAAACCCAAACCTGGCCAGGGTGCCGAGGTTGTCAGACTGGACCGCTTCCGCAAGAAGTAACAGGGTTGCCTGCGCCTGATCTTCCTTTCAAGGGGGTGAGGATGGGGGCTGCGTCCGGCCGCGACATGAACATAACGGACTGAGCCATGGCTACGTCATCACGCACGGCGAAAACGCGCACGGAGACCGACAGCTTCGGCGCCATCGAAGTTCAGGCCGACCGCTACTGGGGAGCCCAGACCGAACGCAGCCGGCAGAACTTCTGCATTGGCGAGGACCGGATGCCGATGCCGCTGATCAAAGCGCTCGGCATCGTCAAGCTGGCGGCGGCGCAAACCAATCAGGAGCTTGGCCTGCTCGACCGCCGGCGCGCGAAAGCAATCATTCACGCGGCGCGCGAAGTGATCGAGGGCAAGCTCGATGATCATTTTCCGCTCGTGGTCTGGCAGACGGGATCGGGCACGCAGACCAACATGAACCTCAACGAGGTCATCGCCAACCGCGCCAACGAGCTGCTCGGCGGCAGGCTCGGCGACAAGAATCCTGTTCATCCGAACGACCACGTCAACATGAGCCAGTCGTCGAACGATACGTTTCCAACGGCGATGCATATCGCGGCGGCTCACGGCATCGTGTCCGATCTCGTCCCCGCGCTGGCCGCCCTGCTCAAGACGCTGCGCGAGAAGGAAAAGGCGTTCGCGCATATCGTCAAGATAGGACGGACGCATACCCAGGATGCAACTCCGCTGACGCTCGGCCAGGAATTCTCCGGCTATGCGGCGCAGATCGAGAGCGGTCTGGCGCGGCTTCGCACGGCGCTGAACGACCTCTATCCGCTGGCGCAAGGTGGAACCGCGGTGGGGACCGGGCTCAACGCGAAGCCAAAATTTGCAAAACTGTTTGCGAGGAACGCAGCTCTGCTCGCAAAACTCCCTTTCAAGAGCGCTCCCAACAAGTTTGAGGCCCTCGCTTCAAACGACGCCTATGTTTTCGTTCACGGCGCGATCAACGCCGTCGCAACGGGTCTGTTCAAGATCGCGAACGATATCCGCTTTCTGGGATCCGGACCTCGATCCGGTCTCGGCGAACTGATCCTTCCCGAGAACGAACCCGGATCGTCCATCATGCCGGGGAAGGTCAACCCCACTCAGTGCGAAGCGATCACCATGGTCTGCTGTCGGGTGTTCGGAAATCACACGACCATGACCGTGGCCGGCAGTCAGGGACATTTCGAGCTCAACGTCTACAAGCCGGTCCTGGCTTACTGCATGATCGATTCCATACGATTGCTCGCCGACGCCACGCGCTCATTCACCGACCACTGCATCAAGGGCGTCCGCGCCGACGAGCAGCGGATCAGCGAGTTGATGCAACGCTCGCTCATGCTGGTCACCGCGCTCGCACCGAAGATCGGCTACGACAACGCGGCGAAGGTCGCCAAGGCCGCCCATGAGCGCGGCACAACATTGAAGGAGGAGGCTCAGCGGCTCGGCTTTGTTACGGCCGCGGAGTTCGACCGGCTGGTGCAACCCGGCAAAATGACGCGGCCGGGATAATGATCGGCCGGCGCTTCGGTGCTTCTGTATTTCTAGAGTTTCTATAAGCGGCGGCGATCGTCTGCTGATCAGCTTTTCGTGAACAGCTATATACTAATATCGTCGAACAGCTTAGACACTATTCGCGCCCTGCCGCGGCGCATCATGATCCATCACAAATTATAGCCGTTTTGATTATAGCAGTTTTGGCGGAATGAATTTTCGATTTTTGTAACGACGCGTTCCCGGCATTTAAGACAGCGGAATTGATCCATGGGGGATGTGATTAACCTGAACAGGCGCAGGAAGCGCGCTGAACGCGAACGGGCAGCCGTCATCGCCGACGCCAATCGAGCGCGCTTCGGCCGCACCAAGGCCGAGCGCGATCTTTCAAAGCGCCAGAAAATGCGAGAGCTACGTTTGCTCGATCAACATCGCATCGACGGCGAGGACGCATCATGAAATCGCCTGTCGTGAAACGATCGATCGTCGTCGCCGGTCACAAGACCAGCGTGAGCCTCGAGGAAGCATTCTGGAACGGGATGAAGGAAATTTCGAGTCACCGTGACATGACCCTTTCCGAGCTCGTCGGCGAGATCGACAGCAACCGTCAACAGGGCAACCTCTCCTCGGCGATCCGCCTCTTTGTTCTGGACTACTTCCGAAGCCGCGCGACAACGTCCGGGTCCGAAAGCAGTCCCAGCCTCGGATAGCAGGCATCGCCTCTTCGCGGAACATCGAATCAAACCCCATCCGCATGTCTGCGCATACCGGCGTCACGATCGTGAGCGCCAGGCTCGAGCTTTCCCGGCTCTGAGGGAATTAGAGCGTTTTCAAACGAAGTGGACACTGCTTCGCTCGAAGACACCAATAGGTTGTTTCCCGAATATCGGTGTGCGGTACTTTCAGCTACTATGTACCTGCGCCTTGACGATCCACCATCGCGCCGATCAGAGGTGGACCGCACGATCACCCGCATGCCCGCGGCGCGGTCCACCGACGATCCGCAGCACCGTTTTTCGCAGTCAGACCGAACAAGACGTCCGGTGAGATATCATCGTGCGCCGATGATGAGGCTTGCCTAACACAGAGGAAATCAATCATGCACAACGACGAAAGCGGCGACCGCCGCGAAGAGCCGGAACTGTTGCGCGAATATGCCGTCGTCAAACGATCGGTGGTCGTCGGCGGCCACAAGACCAGCGTGAGCCTCGAAGACGCGTTCTGGACAAGCCTGAAGGATATCGCGACACGACAGGGCATAACCCTTTCCACGCAGATTGCCTCGATCGACACCAATCGCAGGACCAGCAATTTGTCTTCGGCGATCCGTCTGTATGTCCTGGAGCATTTTCGCATGCGGGCGACAAGCACCCTGTTCATCGGCGAACGTCAGACACCGTCCGCACGACTATAGCGTTTTCGGGCGCAGCATGTCCTCGGGCTTGGGCCCTAAGGATGGAATCCGGTTCGCGCAAAGAAAACGCGTCAAAACATAATGATGGAGCGTTTCACCGCTTCCATGAAGCGGTGAAGGACTCTAGCGCCGGCGCACCGGTCAAATGGAATCAGCGCCGCCGCTCCAGTTAATTGATTGAGCATCGGATTTATCCCGAAACCGGTTCCCACTTTCGGGTCCGATGCTCTAGCGCCGACGCATCGGCGCGGGCGCTATGAGCTGTGTCTCCGCCGGCAAGCGCGAAGCCGGCGGCGGCGACACACCGGATGCATGGGCGGCGGTTGACGGACGCGGAAACGGTAGCGGGACGGTCATCCGGTGTCTTGCCGCGAAGCGCCGAGGATCCCGCTTTGGTACTGGCGCATGAATAACAGGCGCAACGTTCGTCGCCAGCACAGGATCAGAAACCTCCAACGGCTCAGCCTGAGGTGATGCCGGCGCCGGCGAAATCACCGGAGGCTGCTCCAGGCTTTGCTCGATCGAATCGAGTCGGCGGGTTTCGCGATCGATCGACCTCACCGCAAGCCATGACGACAACGCCGCGACGTCAATGGTCCGGTTGATCGCGTGGGGTGATCCCACCGCGAATATCTGAACTTCCGGACGACCGTTCGCGGAACCGAGCGAGGTCGAGACAAGCCCGGCGCGGATATCGACCTGATCCGCCGTGATGTCATACCCGCCCGAAACAATTGCCTGTGCTCCCTCGCCGTCCAGCGGCGTCGGGCTGACACGCAAGCGGCCATCCCTCACCGTGAACGGAATTTGCGCCGATGCGACCGACAGCGGTGCTGCGGACAGAGACCGCTCGACGATCTCCTGCAACCTGACATCGTCCGATCCCCGCTCGACGCCGCTATTGACGGCGGCATCGAACGAGTGCGGGTCGAGCCCTGGAATCCGCGCGTGATCGAGCGTGACCACCCCGTCACCGGACAGCGCCCCCACCATCGCGGATACGCTACGGCCCTGGCTGGCGAGCGTGATGCGCGCCGATGTGCGGCCGGCAGGCATCGCCAGCGCGCCGTACCGCAATGACGAACCCTCGACGTTGGTGAGTTGAATGCCCACATTCAGGGCCACGCCTTCGGCGGTCTGCCGAACGTCGAGGCTTGCCATGGCGTCGCCGCCACCGATTTTCCCCTTCAGCGCATCGAATATCAGGGAATGTTCGTCCCCTTTGATGACGCCGCTGAAGGGCTTCAGCTCAACGTCTCCGGGCAGTACGCCGCGCAGCGCCGCGAAAGCAAGTTGAGCGCGCCAACCTTCCGGCAGGCCGACGCTCCACGGATTGGCCGGGTCACGTCCCGCAAAGCCCGCCGCAAGTCCGAACGCCGCCGCCACATCGAGCGTGTTGATTCCGATTTCGCCTTCCAGGTGATTTTCGTTTCCCAGATTGACCGTAACGTGTCCGCGCATGCGCGAACCGGCTACCGCACTATCGAGGTCGCTGAAGACCAGCTTGCTGCCAGCCAGCGTGACATGGGACGACAGCCTGACCTTCCGGGCATCCGGATCGGATGGCTGAAGATTGAGCAGCGGCTTGAGATCGACCTGGTGGACCGTGAGATGAAGGTCGGCCTTCCGATCCGGCGACCATGGCTGCGCCGTTCCCTTTATTTCGGCATCGAGATCCGCTCCCGACATCCTCGCATTCAGCCGAATCGGGGCACGCCACGTCCCCGTCGCTGTCGTTTCCAGAACGGATGGGTTGGCGACCGCGATCACGCGGTCGAGGCCCAGCAACATCGGCACGCCCCCGCCGCGCTCCGATGTCAGCTTCGTCCGCATCGTCATCTCGCTGCGGGTCAGGGCATCGAGATCGGCTGCGCGCACCGCCGCGAGCGAAGGCGCCGCGGCCAGCGATATCGTGCCTTTCAGTCGCGGCAGATCGACCTTGAGCGTGGCGCCGGCATCCGCCCTGTTCTTGTCGGCCTGGCTTTTACCGATGTTGACCGTGAGATGAAGACCGGCCGCCTCCGCGGCCGCCGGCAACGCCTCCAGGCGCGCCGCGACGCCTGGTGCGAACGGAGCAATCACGCCCGCCATCGGGGCGATCGATTCCGATGTCGCATTCAACGATAGCCGTCCGGTCGTATTGACGCGATCGAACGCGCCGGAGCCATCGATCTGGAGGCCGCCGGAGGAGCCGACTTTCAATTGTTCGAGCGCGACAGCCGTTGGTCCGTAGCTCAGTTCGGCGATCAGCGGATGCAGCTCCTGTCCCGCCGATATCGCGCGATCAATATTCAGTGACAGTCGTCCCTCGTCAGGCCAACCGCCTCGCAGCGCCGAGGCCGCGCTGATCAGGCTCGCCGCGGCATCGAGATCAAACCGGCGCGCCTTGAGTTCAACGTCGGCTCGCGTACCGTTCTCCGCCGCCGGATCGACAAACGCCAGCCGCCCCTCGATGCTGCCACCCTCGGTATCGGCCTTGAGCTGTTCGAAGACAACCCGGCCCCGATCAACAGTCAGTTCGGTCTGTACATGCAGCGGCTTTCGGGTCCGGCTCGTGACTTCGCGCTCGCCCCGCAGCCATGCGATGAACGTGTCCGGATCGGACGACTCCACATCGAGCGTGCCGTTGAGTCCGGACGATGACCCGGCGTGCAGGATCTCGCCCTTAACAGTTACGCACGTGGCGCCGGGAGGTTGGAATGCCAGCCGGCTGATGGTCCATGAAGCGGCGTCGCTGTGTAGGACTGTCTCGAAATTCTGTATCGGGCGGCCTCCCAGCATGATGCGGTCAGCGCTGATCCCGATGTCCGCGGCGAGCCACGGTTTCGGGATTTTTGTCAGAGAGCCCTGTAATGAGCGCAACAGCCTTGCGGGCGGGTCACGATCTCCGGCAAGCAGGCGGTCGGCGTCGAGCTGAGGCGCCGACAATGCAACATGAAGCCGAGGCGATGAGCCGAAGTGAATCTCTCCGCCGCCGGTAAGCCTCAGCGCCGAATCGGCACGACCATAGCCGGCCTCGACACGATCGAGCCGCGCGCCTTTCGGATCGGCCTTCACCCTGGCCGATACACGCCATGGCCGCTGAGAGGGATCGCCCGAAAAGCTCTTGCCGGCAGGCTCCCCGGCGCCCGCGAGCGTCAGCGCGCCATCGAAACGCGGACTCCGCTCATCGAATGACAGGACGCCATCGACGTCGACGAACTCCGCACGCGCCCCGGGATCGATCGTGACATGAACACGGCGGGCATCGCCGCTACCTGCCTGCGCGAGCGATATTTGAAAGGGATAGCGCGTTCCCGACAACACGAAGTTGCCGTTGCCGCGCACGGACGCTCCCGATGAACGCACCTCACCGCTGAACGCGATGTCGCTCAATTCGAAAGCGCTGCGGCTTGCAGCATCATGAAGCGCCACGCGGCCGGTGAGATTCAACTGATCGACGGAAAGCGAGCCGAAACTGAACATCAGCGGCCCGTCCACCTGCCCTTTGTCATTGAGGCCAAGGTCGAGCGCGACGCCGTTGATCGTCAATTCGGTTGCGCGCCACTCTCCTCGCATCAGCGAGCCCAGGCTGAATTCGACGGCGAGACTGTCCGCGCGCATCTTTCCCGGATCGTTCGGCCCTCCAACCGTCACCGACTCAAACCGCAATGAGGGCGACGGAAGCAACCGGGCGTCGAGTCGGCCATCGACTCGCACCGGCGCTCCGATCACGCGCGCCGCTTCCGTCTCAAACTGCGATCGAAAACGGTTCCAGTCGATGAAATACGGCCCAACCAGCGCGGCGAAGAGCGCGACAATAAGTGTGATTGCCAGGCCGAGCAGCGTGGTCTGCACGGTGTCCCCCTCTGACCCTTCCGGCGAATTAAGTCGGTCCAGCAGACCTTATGGCGCTGCGCGCGCTGAAACGAATGCCGCACCCCTTATAGTAACAGCAACTATGGCAAAGTCGCAGCGAAGGCGGGCAGACACTATCCGGAAAAAGGGTGAAAACGATCGCGACAAAATCTGTAAGGATGCATTCCCGATTATCGCCGCCGGTTGTAGAAATTCCAGCCGTGCGTACTTTCAGGCTGTCGTCGGCGACCTACGGCGCCGTCGTGCAAGCCCGAGGGCACGGGGAGCGCATCGCCATGCCCTCGGATATACCTGACCCGCTACACGCGGTTCCGTCCGCGCAAGAAGCCGATCACCGCCGAAACCACGATCAGGATGAGCGCAATGAAGAAGATGATCTTTGCGATTTCGATGGAGGCGCCCGCGATCCCTCCAAAGCCCAGAACGCCGGCGATCAATGCAATAACCAGGAACGTCACCACCCAGTTCAACATGATTTGGTCTCCGTTTTCGGCGCGCTTCGCGCGTTGACTGAAAAATCAATCCGTTACGGGAACAATGGTTCCGTCGCGGCCGTGTTCGAGAAAAAATCCGGGAAATAAGCGGTTTTGAGGAACAAAACAGCGAGCGCGGCGCGATGATTCATTGGCCGGAAGGCTAAAAGTCGCTACGAAGCGCCTTCGCCCTATATATTCTTCATCCTTGCCAAGAGGGCTCCCCTTCGCTGGCCGACAGTGCCATCGTAGGCAAAGACGATTCGCATGACCGAGCCGAACAGACTGATCCACACCAATGTTTCCGGGCACCAGCCTGCCGCCGGCGGCATCGCTGCGCGCGCGCGCGCCGCGGCAGCACCACGATATCTGAGCGGGCTCAATCCGGAGCAGCGGGAGGCCGTGGAAACGCTGGACGGGCCGGTTCTGGTGCTGGCCGGCGCGGGCACAGGCAAGACCCGCGTGCTCACGACCCGCATTGCGCATATCCTCAGCCAGGGCCGTGCCCGCTCCGGCGAAATCCTGTCGGTCACCTTCACCAACAAGGCCGCCCGCGAGATGAAGCATCGTCTCGGACAGATGCTCGGGCAGGCCGTGGAAGGCATGCCGTGGCTCGGCACCTTTCATTCCATTGCGGGCCGGATTCTTCGCGTTCATGCCGAACTGGTGCAGCTCAAATCCAACTTCACGATTCTCGATGTCGACGACCAGATCCGTCTGCTCAAGCAGCTTCTGCAGGCCGACAACATCGACGACAAGCGCTGGCCCGCGCGGATGCTGGCCGGACTGATCGACGGCTGGAAGAATCGCGGACTGACGCCCGCGCAGGTGCCGTCGGGTGAAGCCTCCGTCTTCGGCAACGGTCGTGGCGGCAAGCTTTACGCCGCCTATCAGGCACGGTTGAAGATCCTCAATGCGGCGGACTTCGGTGATTTGCTGCTGGAGAACATCCGGCTGTTCCGCGAGCATCCGGATGTGCTGCGGCAATACCAGAGCCGCTTCAAGTATATCCTTGTCGACGAATATCAGGACACCAACGTTGCCCAGTACCTATGGCTGCGATTGCTGTCACAGGCGCCGCCGTCATCCCACGCGCTGTTTCCCGCTCCCGTCGCGGCGGAAGGTCCGGACCCGCGCACGGCTCGATCCAGGAATATCTGCTGCGTCGGCGACGACGACCAGTCGATCTACGGCTGGCGCGGCGCCGAGGTGGATAACATCCTGCGGTTCGAGCACGATTTTCCCGGCGCGAAGGTGATCCGGCTGGAGCGCAACTATCGCTCGACCGGCCATATTCTCGCCGCCGCCTCGCACCTGATCGCGCATAACGAAGACCGGCTCGGCAAGACGTTGCGAACCGAGGATGTCGACGGCGAGAAGGTCACCGTCACCGGCTCCTGGGACTCCGAGGAGGAAGCCCGCGCCATCGGCGAGGAAATCGAACAACTCCAGCGCGCCGGCGAAAAGCTGAACGAGATCGCGATTCTGGTGCGCGCCTCATTCCAGATGCGCGAGTTCGAAGACCGCTTTGTCACGCTTGGCCTGCCCTATCGCGTCATCGGCGGCCCACGCTTCTACGAGCGCGCCGAGATCCGTGACGCGCTCGCCTATCTGCGCCTCATCAACTCGCCGGCCGATGACCTTGCCTTCGAACGCATCGTCAACGTGCCCAAGCGCGGCCTGGGCGACGCCACCGTCAAGATGCTGCACGAGATCGCGCGAAAGCGGCGGATTCCGCTCAGCGAAGCCGCCCGCGCCGTTGTCGAAACCGATGAGATGAAACCGAAAGCGCGCGGATCGCTGCGCGCGCTGCTGGAGAGCTTCGACCGCTGGCGCGTCCAGCGCGAATCCATGCGGCATACCGAGCTTGCCGAGATCGTGCTGGACGAGAGCGGCTACACCGAGATGTGGCAGAAGGACCGCTCGGCCGATGCCGCGGGACGCCTCGAAAACCTGAAAGAGCTGATACGCTCGATGGATGAGTTCGAGAACCTGCAAGGCTTTCTCGAGCATATATCGCTGGTGATGGATCGCGACGGCGGCGCGGACGAGGATGCCGTCTCGGTGATGACGCTGCATTCAGCCAAGGGGCTCGAATTCGATACCGTGTTCCTGCCCGGCTGGGAGGAAGGTCTGTTTCCCCATCAGCGTGCGCTGGATGAGCAGGGACGCTCGGGTCTCGAGGAAGAGCGCCGCCTCGCGCATGTCGGCCTGACCCGGGCGCGCCGCCGCGCGAAACTTTACTTCGCCACCAATCGCCGCATCCACGGCTCGTGGTCGACCACGATTCCGTCCCGCTTTCTCGACGAGCTGCCGGCGGAGAATGTGGAGGTCACCGAATCCAAGGGCGGGTCGGGCTGGGGCGGAACGGGCGGTTACGGCCCCTCGCGTTTCGACAACCTCGACTCCTTCGGCTCAAGCTATGCGACTCCAGGCTGGCAACGCGCGCAGGCCAATCGCGGCCGGGGCGGGTTCAATGAGGCCGGAACGCCCTACAATGCAAACCAGTCGAAGTCGAAGCGCGCGCCGGTGATCATCGAAGGAGAATTGATCGCACGATCCACGGGCTCGAATTCCGGCTTCTCATTGGGCGACCGTGTTTTTCATCAGAAGTTCGGCTACGGGAAAATCGCACGGATCGATGGCAACAAGCTGACCATCAGCTTTGAAAAAGCCGGCGAGAAAAAGGTGGTCGATAGCTTCGTCGAGCGGGTGTAACCGAATTGCGAACCGCCGCCTGCGCTCCTATCTGTTGACCTGCATTCTCCATCGTCCCGCCATTCGGCCGCGATATCAATCTCTCTCATCGTTCCTCTCCACCCGCTTACAGCGTATCAAGCCTCGCATGTCCTCCATGATATCCATTTCCGGTTTGTCGAAGGCTTACGCGTCCGGCTTCAAGGCGCTGAAGAGCATCGACCTCGATATCAAACGGGGCGAAATCTTCGCGCTGCTCGGGCCCAACGGCGCCGGCAAGACAACGCTCATCAGCATCATCTGCGGCATCACCAATCCGTCCTCCGGTCAGGTTCTGGTCGACGGCCGGGACATCCGCCGCGACTATCGGGCGACCCGCGCGATGATCGGCCTGGTGCCGCAGGAGCTGCATACCGATGCGTTCGAAACGGTCTGGGCGACCGTCAGTTTCAGCCGCGGACTGTTCGGAAAGCCAAAAAATCCGGCCCATATCGAGAAGGTTCTGAAGGATCTCTCGTTGTGGGACAAGAAAGACAGCAAGATCGTCACGCTGTCCGGCGGCATGAAACGGCGCGTGATGATTGCGAAGGCGCTTTCGCACGAGCCGCAGGTGCTGTTTCTCGACGAGCCCACGGCCGGCGTCGATGTCGAATTGCGAAAAGCGATGTGGGAGGTGGTGCGCACGCTGCGAGCCTTGGGCGTCACCATCATTCTAACGACGCATTACATCGAAGAGGCTGAAGAAATGGCGGACCGGGTCGGCGTCATCAACAAAGGCGAGATCATTCTCGTCGAGGAAAAGGCCGCGCTGATGCAGAAGCTCGGCAAAAAGCGGTTGAAGCTTCATTTGCAGGGCAAGGTCGAAGCCATTCCCGCAACGTTGGCGGCCTACAATCTCGAACTTGCCGCGGACGGCGGACAGGTGATCTACACCTATGACACCCGGAGCGAGCACACCGGAATCACGAGCCTGCTCGGCGATCTCCGCGCCGCCGGCATCAGGTTTTCCGATCTCGACACCACGCAAAGCTCGCTGGAAGAGATCTTCGTCAGCCTGGTCAGGACCTGACATGAATTTCGGAGCCGTGCAGGCGATTTACAAATTCGAGATGGCGCGCACCTGGCGCACGCTGCTGCAAAGCATCGTGTCGCCGGTGGTTTCGACCTCGCTCTATTTCGTGGTGTTCGGCGCGGCGATCGGATCGCGCATCACCGAGATCGAGGGCGTCAGTTACGGCACCTTCATCGTGCCGGGGCTCATCATGCTGTCCGTACTGACGCAGAGCATCACCAATGCGTCGTTCGGCATCTACTTCCCGAAATTCATCGGCACCATTTACGAGATATTGTCCGCGCCGGTCTCCTATTTCGAGATCGTGCTGGGCTATGTGGGAGCCGCCGCCACCAAATCGATCATTCTGGGACTGATCATTCTGGCCACCGCCGGCCTGTTCGTTCCGCTGCACATCCATCACCCGATATGGATGTTGACCTTTCTGGTCCTGACCTCCGTAACATTCAGCCTGTTCGGCTTCATCATCGGCATCTGGGCCGATGGCTTCGAGAAGCTGCAAATGATTCCGATGCTGATCATCACGCCGCTGACGTTCCTCGGAGGAAGTTTTTATTCGATCAACATGCTGCCACCGGCATGGCAGACCGCCGCGCTGTTCAATCCCGTCGTCTATCTCATCAGCGGATTCAGGTGGAGTTTTTACGAGATCGCCGACGTCAGCTTGTCGGTCAGTATCGGCATGACGGTCGGTTTCCTCGTCACCTGCATGCTGGTCGTATGGTGGATATTCCGAACCGGCTATCGGCTGAGAAATTAAAGCACTACCCGGCGAACTGGATGACCTGTCCGACGCAAGAAAATGCGGCCTGACAACAATCTTCAGAGCATGGTTTCGAAAAGCGGGAGCACCCGCGCAAAATCACAGGCCGCGCCGGGGTAGCCCGGACCGCGGCCTGCTCATATCGTAATCCTTATCGACGATAGCAGTAGAAATGCCCGCGCTTCCAATAGCCGCGGCATCGTTTTCCCCGGTAGGGTCCGCGATCCGGAATGCCGAGCACACCCCTGACGCCGCCGACGGCGCCACCGACGCCGGCGCCGATCGCACCGCCGATCGCGCCGCCCACCGGTCCCGCAGCACGATTCCCTTCATAGGCGCCCTGGTTGGCGCCGCGCTCCATGCCACCGAAAACACCCTGAGCATGCGCCTGATGCGGAATGGAGAGCAGGGCCAGCGCCGCTGCGGCGGCCGCCACCGCGATCCGCAGCCGGAAGGAAGATTCGGTCGGCAACGCTTTGGTTTTGATCCTCATCGGTATCTCTATCCCTTGATGTTGAAGACTTGGAATGTTGAAGATTTGGCTCGGCCGCCACCACCGGGCTGTGATCGCTCAATTCGCGGGGGTAAAAACACCTTATCCGGACGAAAGTTCCCCACCATTGCAATGAGGTGGACCCGCTTGGTGAGACAGTTTGGCGGCCTGGCTAAGGTGGATCGGGTTCGTTTCTACGCCGCCAATTGCTCCGTCATTTCCGCCATAGCATGGACTTCGTCGGGCGTCCTGCCGGCGAAGATCGAGTGCGGGCGTCGCCGGTTGTAATAGTCTATCCAGGAGCCGATGCCGCAGCGGGCTTGGCTTCCCGTTTCGAATGTGCTGAGGAAGACGCACTCATATTTGAGGCTGCGCCACAGTCGTTCGATGAAGACGTTGTCCATCCAGCGGCCGCGCCCGTCCATGGAGATGCGGATGCCGGCATCCTTCAGCGTCGTCGTGAAGGCGAAGCTAGTGAACTGCGAGCCTTGGTCGGTGTTGAAGATGTCGGGCCTGCCATGGCAGGCGATCGCCTCTTCGAGAGCGGCAACACAGAAGTCGGCATCCATCGTGTTCGACAACCGCCAGGCCAGGACCTTGCGGCTGAACCAGTCCATGATGGCCACGAGGTAAAGGAAGCCGCGCCGCATCGGGATATAGGTCACATCGGCACACCAAACGTGATCCGGCCGCTCGATCGCCAGGTGCCGCAGCAGGTAGGGATAGATGCGATGCTGCGGATGCGGCTCGCTGGTTCTCGGCGCCTGGTAGATCGGCGACAGACCGATCTTGCGCATCAGCCGCCGGACCCGCTTGCGACCCACGCACCAGCCCTGACGCCGCAGATGCCGGGCCATCTGCCGGGAGCCATACCAGGGCGTCTCCATGAAGGCCTCGTCGATGGTGCGCATCAGTTCGAGGTTCTCGGGCGTCTCGCCGGCGGGCTGTCGGTAGAACGACGCCCGCGAGATCGAGACCAGTTCGCACTGGCGGCGGATCGAGAGCCGGTTGTGATCGGGGTCAATCATCATTCTCCTCCGATCCAGGCTCAGCGATCGAAGGCCTTGGCCAAAAAATCCCGCTCAACGACAAGCTGGCCAATCTTGGCGTGCAGCTTGGTCACCTCGGCTTCCCGGCCGACCTGCGCATCAGCAGCCTTGTCGTCGAACGTCTTGGCCAGGTTCTCGATGGCCTGCCGTTTCCACTGCGTAATCTGGTTCGGATGAAGCTGGTGCTTTGTCGCCAGTTCCGAAATCGTCCGCTCGCCACGGATCGCCTCAAGCGCAACCTTGGCCTTGAACTCAGCCGTAAATCGTCTGCGTGTCTTCATACCGGATCGTCCTTTTCATCGGGCGATCCACCTTATGCCCCTGTCTCAGAAACCGGCACCACCTCACAATGGGCTTCAAACAACTTCCCCACCCGACGTTTTCTCTCGCCCGCCCTGGTCGAGCCGCGTCGAGAGTTAACGATGACACAAACGCAATACTGGAAGCCCAACTGCTTTAAGCGCATATATGACTTGGGAAACTGGTAGGCTGAACTCGAGGCCGATGAAAATGCGTAGATTTCTTGTTCCTGTCGCTGGTCTTATGCTTCTTGTGGCTGGCAGCGTCGCCGATGCGAAGGTGTCCATCCTGGTCGACAAGGATAATCAGCGGATGACCGTTTCCGTTAACGGCGTCGAGCGTCATCAATGGCCGGTTTCGAGCGGAAATCCGTCATACGAAACTCCGAACGGAAAATTTCAAGCCTTCCGAATGGAGGCTGATCATTTCTCCAAGGAGTTCGACGACGCGCCGATGCCGCACTCGATCTTCTTCACCAAGGCTGGCCACGCCATTCACGGCACGCTCTCCGAGGGCAGCCTCGGCGTGCCGGTCTCGCACGGTTGCGTACGCATCTCGCGCGCCAACGCCAGCACGCTGTTCTCTCTCGTGAAGCAGGAAGGCGTCCTCAATACCACCGTCACGCTGACCGGATCGTCGCGCGTGGCGCTGGCGCGCAATCCTCGCGGCAAGCGGAAAACCGATGTCGCCGGTCGCGATCCGGGACCGGCCTATCAATCTTACGACGCGGCCGGAAATCCCGTTGATCTGACGCCCCGACAGGTCGCGCCCGGCTGGCAGCCGCAGGCGTACGTTCGCGGCGCCGACGGCTATATGTATCCGGCGGACGGCCGCTCCAATGATCCGCGCTATGCTGATCCGCGCAGTTATCGCCGCCATTACGGTGCGCAGAACGTTCCCCCGCAACGGCACTCCTATTATGGTGATCGAGACGATTACGGCTATGCGCAACCGTACCAGCCTCAGGTTTACGCGCCGCAGCCCTATCGGCCGCGAGGCCTGTTCTCGGACTTCGACTAACTCTCCATATTTTCACCATTGCAACCATACCGTCGAGGTCAACATTCCAGGGAAGCGACGGACCACGAGGGCACGGCAGAACCGACCACTTCTTCCGGAAACGAACTTGAGCGGCGACAGTCGGACCGTCTGAGGATTTGAAGCGGATATGCCGGACACCGACGTCCTCATCATCGGCGCAGGCCACAATGGCTTGACCTGCGCAGCCTATCTCGCGATGGCCGGACTGCGCGTCAGGGTCGTGGAACGGCGCAAGGTGGTGGGCGGGGCTGCCGTGACCGAGGAATTCCACCCCGGTTTCCGCAATTCGGTCGCGGCCTACACCGTCAGCCTGCTCAATCCGAAAGTCATCGCCGATCTGCGGCTGCACGATCACGGACTGCGGATCGTCGAACGCCGCGCCCAGAACTTCCTGCCTGCTCCCGATGGCCGCTATCTGCTCACCGGCGAAGGTCGCACCAGGGCATCAGTGGCCCGCTTGAGCGAACGGGACGTTGTCGTACTCGACGACTTCATGCGCGAACTCGAAGAGATTGCCGACGTCGTCCGTCAGTTCGTACTCCGCGCGCCGCCAAACCTCACCGAGGGATTCGGCCTCAAGGCCGCGGGCGAACTCGTCAACGCCATCGGCTCCGCCGGAATCCTGCGCGGTCTTTCGCTGGAGCAGCAGCGCAGCCTGCTCGATCTCTTCACGCGATCGGCGGGCGACATGCTCGACGACCGCTTCGAAACTGATCTCATCAAATCCCTGTTCGGCTTCGACGCCGTCGTCGGCAACTATGCGAGTCCCTACGCCGCCGGTTCGGCCTACGTGATGCTGCACCATGCCTTCGGGGAAGTGAACGGCAAGAAGGCCGTTTGGGGACACGCCATCGGCGGCATGGGCGCGATCACCCAGGCGATGGCGACAGCCGCCCGCGCGCACGGCGTGGAAATCGAAACAGGCGCGGGCGTGCACGAAATCGTCGTCGAACGGGAATGCGCCGCGGGCGCCGTGCTCGACGACGGACGCACGATCCGCGCAAGGTATGTGGCGGCAAGCGTCAACCCGAAGCTGCTTTATACGCGGCTTCTGCCCACTGGCTCCGTCTCGTCCACCTTTCTCGCCCGCATCAGGAACTGGCGCAACGGCTCCGGGACATTCCGGATGAACGTCGCGCTCTCCGCCCTCCCGTCATTCTCAGCGTTGCCGGGCGCGGGCGATCATCTCAGCGCCGGAATCATCATCGCGCCGGGTCTCGACTACATGGACCGCGCCTGGCAGGACGCGCGCAGGTTCGGCTGGAGCCGCGAACCGGTGGTCGAGGTTCTGATTCCCTCGGTAATCGACGACACCCTCGCGCCGCCCGGCCGCCATGTGGCCAGCCTGTTCTGTCAACACGTCGCGCCGCAATTGCCCGGCGGCGCGTCCTGGGACGACCATCGCGACGAAGTCGCCGATCTCATGATCGCGACCGTCGACCGCTACGCGCCGGGCTTTGCCGCCAGCGTGATCGGCAGGCAGATCCTGTCGCCGCTCGACCTCGAACGCGAATTCGGATTGCTGGGCGGCGACATCTTCCACGGCGCGCTGACGCTGAACCAGTTGTTCTCGGCTCGGCCGATGCTGGGCTACGCCGACTATCGGGGACCGCTGAAGGGGCTCTATCACTGCGGCTCCGGCGCGCATCCCGGCGGAGGCGTCACCGGCGCCCCCGGCCACAACGCCGCGCGCGCCATCCTGCGGGATCACCGTGCGCTGTTCGCGCGCCGCTGACGATCAGCAACTAAAGCCAACTCGGTGGATAACTCTGCCGAAACCCTGTGGATATCTCTGTGGATATCCGGTTGAAAACCTCGCAGGTAACCGCGACCCGCCGTCCTTCCGCGTCCCTCTCAAAACATTATCGCTTTCGACGGCATCGGAAGCGAGGCGCTATGATATTGCTCTGACGCGTATTCTGATCGCAAAACCGGTATCCACTTTTGCGAAATACGGGCTAGATTATTGTTCTGACGCGCTTTCTTCACCCGAACCGGTATCCACTTCGCCCGAAAACGCTATAAAGCAATACGCTTTGGCGAAAGCAGGTAAAGTTCTGGGGGTTCAGGTGCTGCAAAATCTCGGCCGGGTCTTTCTGGCGATCATTATCCCGATATATCTGGGTTATGTCCGCGCATCCTTGAATGTTTTTGACGTCTACCTGATCCTGGCCGCTTCATGGTCGCTATGGGCGTATGGGCAGCCGGGACCGCGGGAGCTTTGGGAGAGCGGCGGCATCATCGCGGTTGTGAAAGGCTGGCTTGTGATGGTGTTCGCCATCCTGCTGGTCGCCGGACCGGCCTATGGAGTCGGCTATCTCATTGCCAAATTTACTTGAGTTAAGGTCCTCCGGGATCCTTCCCTTCCCCGGATAAGCTTTGGACTGCCGATGACCGCTGAGATTTCGCCGGCGACGAGCCGCGCCGCCTTCGCCATCGGGGCGGAGCAGGCCGCGCGCCGGGCCGTCGATTTTCTGAGCGAGTATCTGGAGGACGGCGAAACCGCGGTGGCGGCCTTCGAACGCAGCGACGGCTGCTGGAGCGTCGCGGTTCACTTCGCCGACCCGCCGGATGAAGCACGAATCCGCGCGCTGGTCGCTCTCGCCGCGGGCAATCACGTCGCCCGGACCGTCGTCTTTGATACCATCGCCGCCAGGGATTGGGTCGAGGCCAGCCTCGAAGGGCTGGCGCCGGTCCCCGCCGGCCGCTTCATCGTCCACGGCCGGCACGACCGCGACCGCGTCCCACCCAACAAGCTGGCGATCGAGATCGAGGCCGCGCTGGCATTCGGCACCGGCCATCACGGCACCACCCGAGGCTGCCTGCTGCTGCTCGATCATGTTCTCCGCGCCAGGATGCCGCGACGTGTCCTCGATCTTGGCGCTGGGACAGGTGTTCTGGCCATCGCCGCCGCCAAGGCGCTGCGCCGGAGCGTGCTGGCCAGCGACATCGACCCGCGCTCGGCGACGGTGGCGCGGGAGAACGCTACGCTGAACGGCGTCGGCAATCTTGTCTGGTCGATCCGCGCGACCGGCTTTTCCGCGCCGCTGTTTCGCGCGCGCGCGCCGTTCGATCTGGTGCTGGCCAATATCCTCGCCAATCCGCTGCGGCGCACGGCTCCGGCCATGGCGCGCCATCTCGCGCCCGAAGCCATGGTGATCCTCTCGGGGCTGCTGCCGCAGCATACCCGCGGCGTCATCGCGGCCTACCGCGCGCAGGGGCTGGTGTTGATGCGGCAGTTGCGGATCGACGGATGGTGCAGCCTGCTGATGCAGAACAGAGGGTGACTCAGGGCCGGCTGCGTTGAACGGCTGCGCGCAAACCGGTGTCCACTTCTCGAAAACGCTATATGATGCCGGCAATGTTCGAGGCCTATTTCCAGACATTCGAGGATCCCGAAGGCGGCGTGGCGCTGACCGCCCGCCTCGCCGCGTTTCGCGAGGAGCTGGCGCGGCGGCAACTGACCGGATTTGTGATCCCTCGTGCCGACCGGCAACAGAACGAATATGTCCCGCCTTCCGAGGAGCGGCTGGCATGGCTCACCGGCTTCACCGGATCGGCCGGCCTTGCCGTCGTGCTCGCGACGGAAGCCGCGGTGTTCGTCGACGGTCGCTACACCTTGCAGGCGGCGCAACAGGTGGATATCCGGGCCTGGAGCATCGTCTCGCTGGTCGATCCGCCGCCGGAGAGCTGGCTGGCGGAGCATCTCGCGGCCGGCGACCGCCTCGGCTACGACCCCTGGCTGCATACATCGGCGGCGGTCGAGCGTCTTGCGAAGGCCTGCGCGAAAGCGGGAGCCGAACTGGTTCCGGTGGACAGCAACCCGATCGACGGCGTCTGGACCGACCGTCCCGCGCCGCCGCTCGGCGCGGCCACCATCCACGACGCGGCGTTCGCCGGCGAAGCCGAGGCCGACAAGCTCGCGCGCATCCGCGCCGAGATGACAAAGCTCGGCGTCGATGCGCTGGTGCTGTCGGATTCCCACGCGGTGGCATGGACCTTCAACATTCGCGGCGCCGATGTCTCGCATACGCCGCTGCCTTTGTCCTACGCGCTGGTGCCGAAAGAAGACCGTCCGGCGATCTTCATCGACCGCCGCAAACTCTCCGACAGCGTCCGCAATCATCTCGAACGCAACGCCGATGTGCGCGAGCCGGATGAACTGACCGGCGCGCTGACGAGAACGGCCCAATCCGGCGCGGCGATCGCGCTCGATAAAGCCACCGCCGCCGACGCACTGAGCCGCCTGATCACGTCCGCCGGCGGCAAGCCAGTGTGCGGTAACGATCCGGTCGCGCTGTTGAAAGCGGTGAAGAACCCGACCGAGATCGCGGGCGCGCGCAACGCGCATCGGCGCGACGCCGTGGCGCTGGCGCGGTTTCTCGCCTGGATCGACCGCGAAGCGCCGAAGGGCACGCTGACCGAAATCGACGCGGTCGAGGCGCTGGAGACTTTTCGCCGCGAGACCGGCGCGCTGAAGGACGTGTCCTTCCCGACCATCGCAGGCACCGGGCCGAACGGGGCCATCGTCCACTACCGCGTCACCCGCATGAGCAACCGCCGCATCGTGCCTGGCGACCTGCTGCTGATCGATTCCGGCGCGCAATACGAGGACGGCACCACCGACGTCACCCGCACCATCGCCATCGGCACGCCGACCGACGAAATGCGCGACCGCTTCACGCGCGTGCTGCGCGGCCACATCGCCATCGCCCGCGCGGTGTTTCCCGACGGCGCCAGCGGCGCGCAGCTCGATACGCTGGCGCGGCAATTTCTCTGGCAGGCCGGCCTCGACTTCGAGCACGGCACCGGTCACGGCGTCGGCAGCTACCTCTCGGTGCATGAAGGCCCGGCGCGAATTTCGAAGCTCGGCGCGACGCCGCTGAAGCGCGGCATGATCCTGTCCAACGAGCCCGGCTATTACAAACGTGACGCATTCGGCATCCGGATCGAGAATCTGGTGCTGGTGACGGAAGCCGGGATTCCCGGCGCTGAAAAGCCCATGAACAGCTTCGAGACCTTGACGCTGGCCCCGATCGACCGCCGCCTGATCGATCACCGCATCAGCAAGAAAGAGGTGGCGTGGCTCAACGACTATCACGCCCGCGTCCGCCGCGAGGTGCGCCCGCATCTCGACGAGGCCACGAAACTCTGGCTCGACGCCGCGACCGAGCCGCTGCCATAGCACGCGCAGATCATCGCGAGCTATTCCTCGCGTGAAGCAGGACAAACAGAATTATTGCACAGTCCACCGATCAAGAAAATCTTGCTCGATACTATCAAGGATTTTATTATTGAAGACCGTAAGACTTTTGGAATTTCGTCCTGAACAAAAAATCATATTGCGAACGAACAAAGAGGCGCATGTCATGAACCGGTTGCTGATGATCTGCATCGCTCTGGTGATGTCTGTTTGGTGGTCCGGAGCAAACGCACGCGGCCCCTTCGGATCGATCAGGATCGCGGGATGGTCCGGCGGCGCATACACAGACAACAAAACAGGCGAATTTTCGAACTGCATCGTAAGCGCGAACTATAAGAGCGGAATTACCTTTGGCATTGTGGTCACGAAAAAGCTTGAGTGGCTACTGGCGTTTACCCACAAGCGATGGAATTTGGCTCCCAAGGAAAAATTTCCGATCGCACTGAGTTTTGATGGCCGCAATACCTTCAATGTTATCGGGGTCTCTCTCTCGACGAATACTGTGTTCGTGCCAATGCCGGACAACTCAGCCCTTATTCGCGCGTTCCGCGGCGCGCAAATCATGTCGGCGATTGCCCAAGGCAACGTCTTTCAATTCCGTTTAACAGGCACGTCAGCGGTTTTGCCCGCAATGGTCACATGCGCAAAAACAATGAACGCAAGAGGGCTGGCAGCGGCAACCGATTTCACTGCTCCTCATCAGCCTGCTATCGCGCCTCCATCGATGGGCCCCCAGAAAACGACGGCAACCCTATCAAGCACCCAGCCGAATTCGGCTCATGAGAACTCTACTGAATTGCAGTTCGAAGCCATGCAAATCGCATCCAACTTTATCCTGAAGGCGTCGCTGGACCAGCCATCCTTGCTTCGTCGCGAGGACACACCTCTATCGATTGCATCGACAGGAGCCGGATGGAAAGCCAACGACGCGACCGGCTTCGTTCGAATTATTCCCGCCAAGCAGAACATGACGGGCCTTGATGTTGCCGCAACCATTGTTGGAAACGATGCCAAGGAGTGCAAGGGCAAGTTCGCATCGGCACGCAACAGCGAGCTGATCGATAGCGAGGTTGTTTTTCGCGGCATGTCCTCTTGTGAGGATTCGAAAGGTTCTGTGGTTGCGGAGTATTTTGTTTTTCCGCGGAAGAAGGGCGGGTTCATATTGTTCTCTGTTCTCACGCCGACGAAAACAGGTTCTCAACAGACACAGGGCCAGAATCGCGAGGAGATGAATGCCGGTTTCCGACAAGCCGCCTATACCTCACTCGCAAAATGAACTTGAGCGTTTGTTCCCGCCATTTGACGGTGCAGTCTTTTTCGAGGATGAAAGGATGCGCGACGCCGGGTTCACCACGGGAGCGCGACCCATCGCATGGCGACCACCGGTCAATCGCCGCGCGGATATCACACCTGCAACGGCTGGGTTGCCTTGAGCAACGCAACCAGTTGACCTTGATGGTTTGTCCCGGTTCTTCGAAATATCTTGTCGAGATAAGAACGCGCGGTTGAGAACTTGATGCCGTTCTCCTGCGCGACCGCTTTCAACGACAAACCCCTCCCGAGCGAAGTCACCAGCCTCACTTCGGCCGGCGTAAGGTCAAACAATCCCATCAGGATCGTCGGCGATGGCACGAAGCTGCTCGGATTCAGCGTCGTTGCCGCGACAAGGATCTCGGCGCCGAACATCATGTCCCTTGCCGAACGGAATAGCGGCAGGACATGAACGACGAGCGCGGGTTGCCTTTGTCGCCGTCGCGTGCGGGCCACCCCTGCCCGCCGAGGAGAACAGCCTTCAGCATCGATTGGCCCAGCTTGAGCGAGAGAACGCGACGTTAACGCGGGAGAATGCCGCGCTTCGATTGAACCGCAAACTGGCGCGCGAAAACGTCGCGCTACGCAAGTCGTCCCCGGAGCGCGCTACGCCTGCGGCCGCACCATCGCCCGGCACAAGCGTGCGCGATGCCTATGCGGCTGATTTCCAGACCGCTTACAAGGCTGTTCCCATGGAAACCCAGGGGCAGTTCCGCTTTTGGGGCGAAGGCGGCGCCATCTGGAGCGGCGGCGATCCCGTGACGGCCCCTTACTCCCTGACGAATTTCTCGAATAATCTTGACCTTGGTTTCGCCGGAGGAGGCGCGCCCAACGGACTGTTCAACCTCACGCCAAAGGTCGGCTGGGAGGCCGCCGCCGGTTTCGATTATCGTTTCGCGGGCTCACCCTGGCACGTCAGCGGAGAGTTCAGGTACGGACAGGCCAAGGGAAGCGGCGCCGACGCATCCGCTGGCAGCATTGCTCCCGAGATCATGGCTTTATTTCCTCCCCCGTTGGCAGGAGCCGCCATAGGCGGCAATCAGACCATCGCCGCTAATCACCGCCAGGATCGCTGGCAGGCCGACATCGCTCTGGGTTATGACGCGTTTGGAAGCCCATCGAATATGATGCAATTCAAAGGCGGCTTGCGTATCGCCGAACTGGTCGGGCGCACGACCCTTGCCGATCGCAGCCAGTCCTACATCCGGCTTGGCGCGCCGATCGATATCTTTAATATCGGCGTGCCGATCCAGAACATTGATACCAGCACGACGTCGATCCTGAACCAGCGGAGCAGCTTTTTCGGCGCCGGCCCGCGCGTCGGCGTCGAGGGGTTTGTTCCTCTCGGCGACGGCTGGGCTTTCGATTATCTCGGTGACGCCGCTATCCTGTTCGGCAGCCAGAAGCTGACCAGCACATCGACCGTGAAGACGACGATCTCTCCTGCGATTGTTGGTCTTTTTGGAGGAGGAGGTGCGAATACGGCGGCGACGGTTCGGGACCAGCGGTTCGCCGCCGTCTTCAATGCCGATCTTCAGGTCGGCGTGTCCTACTGGATCAATCCGAATGTCAAGATCAGCGCCAGCTATCGGCTTGATGCGTATTTCAATGCGTTCAACGCCACGTTCGATCCGAACATCAAGGACACCATCAGCCGCTACATCCACGGGCCGCGTCTGCGCGTGACGGCGCAATTCTGATCAGCGTTGGCTTCCCACACCATCGCGTTAAACAACTTCCCACACCATCGCGTTAAACAAAAAGCCTCGTCATTGCTGACGAGGCTCCAATCCAGAGCATTATCGCTTCTGATTGAATCAGAAGCGAAGCTCTAGATTATTGTTTTGGCGCGTTTTCTTTACGCGAACCGGTTTCCACTTCGCTCGAAAACGCTCTACTCGTAAAACGAGGCGGAAAATCTGAAAGCGCGTCCCGGTCCATCCGCGGGTTACGGCGCTTTATGATTCCGTGCATGATGCGCCGACATCATCACAGAGAGATGACAGCAGCGCGACCATGATCGATTCTATACGTTGAGCGGGATGCGAGCGGAAAACTGCTCCACCCTTTTCCTCATCCCGCTCTATGCGAGTGAGAGGTTTTCGGCGCTGACCTTGCCGCGCATCTTGTCGGTCTTCAGCTCGAAGTTGACCTGCTGGCCTTCATTCAGGCCGCTGAGGCCCGCGCGCTCCACCGCGCTGATGTGCACGAACACGTCGTTGCCGCCGTCGTTCGGCTGAATGAAGCCAAAACCCTTCTGGCCGTTGAACCACTTCACAGTACCTGTCGTCATCGGAGTCGTCCTTGTTCCAAAGCGCACACTAGGCGCATTCTCGCGCACGATTGCGCGAAACATCCAATCTCAGCGATGTCTTTGGAAAGGAGCCGTTGTCTTGATGAAGACTTGCGGCGCTCTAACAAAACCAATGCCGGCAATCGAATGCTGCCATCATGGCATTTCCCGCCGGAAACCGCAAATCCCATGCTGGTCTGGCATTTTCGCGGATCATCACTATATTGGGTTTCATGACAAAGTCTCCGCCGAGCCCGGCACAACTGGCCCGTAACGAACGGATGCGCACCGCCGCCATCGAGGGCGCGAAGGCGCGCGCCGATATCGAAGCCCGCGACGTCGCCGTACGCAAGAACATGGAGCGCCTGCGCGCCCTGCGGCTTGCGAAGGAAGCCGAAGAGGCGGCGAAACCCAAGCCACCCAAGCCGGTCAAGGCATCGGCCCGGGGCAAGAAGGCAGCACCCAAACAAACCCCCAAGCTGTCGGACTTCCTCGCCTCGCAAAGAAGCACCGGCCGGACCACCTGAACCGGCCGCGTTGACCCGGCGAAAGATTAAACAGAATCTAAAAAGCCCCGGATCGCTCCGGGGCTTTTTGCGTCCCACGCTCATGCGCGGAAGCCTTCAGACGAGCATGATCCGGTCCGAAAACCGGTGCCCGCATTTCGCCGGCGCGGCCCTTCGGGTCGGGATCATGCTCAATACCGGTAGTGATCGCTCTTGAACGGACCCTCGACCTTGACGCCGATGTAGTCGGCCTGATCCTTGCGCAATTCGGTCAGCCTGACGCCGATCTTGTTGAGGTGCAGCCGCGCCACCTTCTCGTCCAGCGACTTCGGCAGCACGTAGACCTCTTTCTTGTACCTGCCGTCCTTGTTGTTGGCGAACAGTTCAATCTGCGCCAGCGTCTGGTTGGTGAACGACGCCGACATCACGAAAGACGGATGCCCCATGGCATTGCCGAGATTCACCAGACGGCCTTCCGACAACAGGATCATGCGCTTGCCGTCCGGGAACGTGATCTCGTCGACCTGCGGCTTGATGTTGTCCCACTTCAGGTTCTTCAACGCGCCGACCTGGATCTCGTTGTCGAAGTGGCCGATGTTGCAGACGATGGCGCGGTCCTTCATCGCGCGCATGTGCTCGATGGTGATGATGTCCTTGTTGCCCGTGGCGGTGACGAAAATGTCGGCGCGCGGCACGGCGTCCTCCATGGTCACGACCTCATAGCCTTCCATCGCCGCCTGCAGCGCGCAGATCGGATCGATCTCGGAGACCATGACACGACATCCCGCCTGACGCAGCGAGGCGGCCGAGCCCTTGCCGACGTCGCCGAAGCCGGCGACCATCGCGACCTTGCCGCTCATCATCACGTCGGTGCCGCGGCGGATGCCGTCGACCAGCGATTCGCGGCAGCCGTAGAGGTTGTCGAACTTGGATTTGGTGACGCTGTCGTTGACGTTGATCGCGGGCCACAGCAGCGTGCCGCTCTTCTGCATCTCGTAAAGACGATGCACGCCGGTGGTGGTCTCCTCGGAGACGCCCTTGATGCTGGCCGCGACCTGACCGAACCAGCCCTTCGGCTTTTCTTTCAGCAGGCGCTTGATCAGCGCGAACAGCACCTCCTCCTCTTCCGCGCCCGGCTTGTCGAGGAACGCGGTGTCGCCCTTCTCCGCGCGCACGCCGAGGTGGATCAAGAGCGTCGCATCGCCGCCGTCATCGAGGATCATGTTGGGATGCAGGCTTTCACCGCTCTTTGCACCATGCCAGTCGAACAGCTTCGCGGTGTAGTCCCAGTAGTCCTTCAGCGTTTCGCCCTTCACCGCGAACACCGGAATGCCGGCGGCGGCGATCGCCGCGGCGGCGTGATCCTGGGTCGAATAGATGTTGCAGGAGACCCAGCGGATATCGGCGCCCAGCGCCTGCAGGGTTTCGATCAGCACGGCGGTCTGGATGGTCATGTGCAGCGAGCCGGCGATGCGCGCGCCCTTCAAGGGCTGCTTGGGGCCGTACTCCTCGCGCGTCGCCATCAGGCCGGGCATTTCGGTCTCGGCGAGCGAGATTTCCTTGCGGCCGAAATCGGCAAGGCCGATGTCGGCGACGATATAGTCGGTGAAATCTGCGGTCTGCTTGGTGGCGGCGGCTGCGGTGGTCATGGCATTCCCTAATATTGCACGAGATTAGCAAAAGCAGTGCTCGTTGCTGCGCCCTCTCCCCTTGCGGGAGAGGGCATCGTCAACGGCACTACAAACTCAACTGGGTGAGGGGGTGGTTCTTCATCTCGGATCAACCCCTCACCCGCCCTCGCTTTGCTCGGGCACCCTCTCCCGCAAGGGGAGAAGGAAATATCAGACCGCGTTCTTGAGCGTCACGGCAAGGTCGGTCTTCTCCCAGGAGAATCCACCCTCGTTGTCCGGCGTGCGGCCGAAATGACCGTAGGACGAGGTGCGCGCATAGATCGGCCGGTTCAGGTCGAGATGCTTGCGGATGCCGCGCGGCGTCAGATCCATCGCTTCCGACACGATCCGCTCAAGCGTGTCTTCCGGAGCCTTTCCGGTGCCGTGCGTGTCGATATAGATCGACAGCGGCCGCGCCACGCCGATGGCATAGGCAAGCTGCAACGTGCAGCGATCGGCGAGACCGGCCGCGACGATGTTCTTGGCGAGATAACGCGCGGCGTAGGCGGCCGAGCGGTCGACCTTGGTCGGATCCTTGCCGGAGAACGCGCCGCCGCCATGCGGCGCCGCGCCGCCATAGGTATCGACGATGATCTTGCGGCCGGTCAGTCCAGCGTCGCCGTCGGGGCCGCCGATGAAGAACTTGCCGGTGGGATTGATGTGCCAGATGGTCTTGTCGGTGATCCAGCCTTTCGGCAGGGCCTCACGGACATAAGGCTCGACGCGCTCGCGCACCTGATCGGAACTCATATCCTCGACGAGATGCTGATGCGACACCACGATCTCGCGCACGCCGACCGGCTTGCCGTTTTCGTATTGCACGGTGACCTGGCTCTTGGAATCCGGTCCCAGCACCTTTTCCTTGCCGGAGTGTCGGGCTTCGGAGATCAATCGCAATATCTTGTGCGCGTAGAAAATCGGCGCCGGCATCAGGTCCGGCGTTTCATTGCAGGCGTAGCCGAACATGATGCCCTGGTCGCCGGCGCCTTCTTCCCTGTTGGTGCCCGGCTGCAGCGCGTCGACGCCCTGTGCGATGTCGGCTGACTGCGGATGCAGCAGAATCTCGATATCGGCGGTCTTCCAGTGAAAGCCGTCCTGCTCGTAGCCGATGTCCTTGATCGCGGCGCGCACGACGCTTTCGATCATGTCCTTGGTGACGGATTCCGGCCCGCGGGTTTCGCCGGCGATCACCACCTTGTTGGTGGTGGCGAGCGTCTCGCAGGCGGCGCGGATCGCCCATGGATCGATGCCCGCTTTCGGGCCTTCGGTGAAAAAGAGATCGACAATCTCATCGGAGATCCGGTCGCACACCTTGTCGGGATGTCCCTCCGAAACCGACTCGCTCGTGAATAGATAGGATCCGCGCATCAATCGACCTTTCGTCCGTCCGCCGGAAGTGGCGGCCCTTTCGTGCTGTTGCTGAAATGTCAGTCCCGGCGACGCGAGATGACGTAGGATTCGTCGTAGAACCAGAGACCGTTATGCTTGCGCAGAACCTCCCTGGTGGCGTCGAGATAGCGGCCGCTTTGGGTCATTTCCGTCAACCGGTCATCTTCGACTTGGGCGACGTAAACCGCCGCATTCCACGCCGCGAACAGTGTCGAAGTTCCGATCGACCCGGTGACTTCATTGGGCAGCGCTTCCATATCATAGCGGAAAATCGAACGATGGTCAGCATATGCGTTGAAATTGAGGCCCCTCCCCACCGAACCAAGCTCGTATTTCACAGCGCGCAATAGCTCATGACGGCTCACGGCGAAAGGGTTTTCTCCCGGCCAGACGGCCTGGACGATCTCCAGTCCGGGATCCTGTCCGTGAGAATGTATTCCTATCAAACGCCCTCCGGGCCGCAAACTCCGCGCCAGCGGGGCGATTATTCTCCTGGCCTTGAAGTTCAGGGAAGCCCGCGCCCGGTAAGGCTGCGAGGCGATCACCAGATCAAAGCCGGCCTCGACCCGCCCGGCTCGTGGAATCGCAGAATCGAGCAGGAACTGGTGGTCCTCCCGATAGATGACCAGCACCACCGGACGCTCGTAGACCGGCATCCCCGTGACCGGGCTGACGCTCGCCCTCCAGTTCTCCTCCAGAAACGGCCAAAGGTCGCGGATCTGGACCTCGAATTCGCCGGAGGACGCCCCGCGCAGCGGCACCTCACGCCACACCATCCTGGCCGCCGCCTGGGACGATCGCGGCGTCAGCCAGGGCGCCTCCGCGTAGTTCATATTCGTCAGCACGATAACCGTCGACGGGTGCTCGAACAGCCGGTCCGGCAGCTTGTCCAGCGTCAGCTTGATGTCTTCGAGGCTGAGCTCCTTGCCGGCGATGTAGAACGGCATGTGGGGAAACCGCCCGTGCATGGAGCGCATCACCCGCGCCAGCACCGTGCCGTCGCCGACCCCCGCATCAAAAACCCGCAGCGCCGGCGGACGCGGATAGATGCTGCCGAACTCCAGCGCGACCCGATCGGCGATGACCCGCTTCTCGCTGCAGGTATGAACGAAAAGCAGATACTTTTGCCGGTTCTCGAAGAAGCGGAAGTTGGCGCGGGGATCGCGCCGTTCGATCGGCTCCGGCTTGCGGACCGACACCGCGCCATCCGGGGAACCGGAGACGATATAGGCCTCGATCCGGTTCAGCGTGTCGATGGTGATGCGCTTGCCCTCGCGCAGCCGCTGCACGAGCTTGCCATCATTGACGGCGCGCCGGCCAAAGGTCGATTCGGCCATGCCGACCCGGCGGCAATAGTCGGAAATCTGGCTCAGCAGTTCCTCGTTCGTCATGGGTAGCGCGCATGGGCCAGATTAATGGGCAACAAGTTATATAGACTTCTTCCTATCACCACCTGCCCACGATTGAAACCCTGGAATATTCTCCGGCCAGGCGGATGACCTGCTCGCCGCAAGAACATGCGACCAGACGATGATTTCCGGAGCATGCTCCGATCCAACTTGACCGGATCATGCGGAAGAAAACCCGGCCCGGAATCCCGGCCTGGGATTGTCCTGACGCATTTCCTTCATGCTGACCGGGTAGAGAATGCTTCGGGACAGCGGATGCCTCGTCAGGCTTTTTGATCGAGCATAATCTTATCCGAAAACCGGTTTCCACTTTTCGGGATCATGCTCTAAAGTCTGATCTAACTGTGTTGCACCAGACTCCAGCCCTAACTTTTTGATCGAGCATGATCTTGTCCGAAAACCGGTTTCCACTTTTCGCCGGCGCGGCCCTTCGGGTCGGGATCATGCTCCAAGAGGCGCGGGTTGCCATCTCTTCTCTTCGGTGCCTCCTGCGACAGGTCTAAACGATGCGCATCGCCATGATCGGCACGGGCTATGTCGGCCTCGTGTCCGGAGCCTGTTTTGCCGATTTCGGACATCAGGTGACCTGCGTCGATAAAGACGCGACCAAGATCGCCGCGCTTTGCCGCGGCGAGATTCCGATCTTCGAGCCGGGCCTCGACGCGTTGGTCGCCACCAACGTCAAGGCTTCGCGGCTCGATTTCACCACCGATCTCGGCGGCCCGGTGGCGGAGGCCGATGCGGTGTTCATCGCCGTCGGCACTCCCTCGCGCCGGGGCGACGGCCACGCCGACCTCAGCTACGTCTATGCCGCGGCGCGCGAGATCGCGGCGGCGATCCGTGACTTCACCGTGGTGGTCACAAAATCGACCGTGCCGGTCGGCACCGGCGACGAGGTGGAACGGCTGATCGGTGAAACCAACCCGTCCGCGGACGTCGTGGTGGCGTCCAACCCGGAATTCCTGCGCGAAGGCGCCGCGATCCGCGATTTCAAATTTCCGGATCGCATCGTGATCGGCACGTCCGACGAGCGTGGGCGCAAGGTGCTCGGCGACATTTACCGGCCGCTTTCGCTCAATCAGGCGCCGCTGATGTTCACCGAGCGCCGTACCGCCGAACTGATCAAATACGCGGCCAATGCCTTTCTCGCGACCAAGATCACCTTCATCAACGAAATCGCGGATCTGTCCGAAAAGGTCGGCGCCGATATCCAGGAGGTCGCGCGCGGCATCGGCCTCGACAATCGCATCGGCACCAAGTTCCTGCACGCCGGCCCGGGTTATGGCGGCTCCTGCTTTCCCAAGGACACGCGCGCGCTGGTCAAGATCGCGGAAGATCACGACGCCCAGCTTCGCATCGTGGAATCGGTCGTGACCGTCAACGACAGCCGCAAGCGCGCGATGGCGCGCAAGGTGGCGCACGCGCTCGGCGACAATCTCCGCAACAAGACCATCGCGGTGCTGGGACTGGCGTTCAAGCCGGATACCGACGACATGCGCGAGGCGCCGTCAATCCCGCTGATCACGGGCCTGCGTGACATGGGGGCGAAAGTCCGCGCCTTCGACCCCGCCAGCATGAAGGAAGCGCGGCGCGAACTCCCCGATATCGACTATTGCGATGACGCTTATTCGTGCGCGGAAGGCGCGGACGCGCTGGTGATCGTGACGGAGTGGGTCCAGTTCCGCGCGCTCGATCTGCCGCGCCTGAAACGCATCATGAACCAGCCGATCGTGGTCGATCTGCGCAACGTTTATCGCCCCGCCGAACTTGAAGAGCTTGGCTTTGCCTACACCGGCATCGGCCGGAGCCAGGCATAGATCCTTTTTTCAACGAATGCGGCAACCGCCGCTGCCTCGCAATTTCCACATCGGGATTGTAATCACTCTCCATGATATCCCGCTGGCGCCAACTCCCGCTCCTGCTTCGCATCCTGCCGGTCGCATGTACCCTGGCGGGGTGCAGCAGCATCAATTCGCATTTGTCGGCCGGGATGGGTGACATGATTCCGCAATGGGCCGGCGGCCTTCCCGCGGACGCGCCTCCGCGGCCCGGCACCGCGAAATATGATGAGATGATGAAACAGCGCGAACGCGCGCGCCTGGAGCCGAAGCCCAACGAGCCCGGCGCCCAATCAGCGGACGGTCAAGTGACGGCCCCGGCCAACTGAACCTCGGCCGCCCGTGACCCTCCACCGCTTCATGGAAACGGTGAAAGACACCAGCTTTCTATTTTAACGCGTTTTCTTTACGCGAACCGGTATCCATCCTCGGGTCAAGCCCGAGGACATGCTTCGCTCGAAAACGCTATAGTGATGATTCAATCCATGAACACCACGGTCTTGCGGCCGTTCAGAATCACGCGGTCGTCCAGATGATGCCGGATGGCCCGCGCCAGCACGCGCCGCTCGATATCGCGTCCCTTGCGAACCAGCGCATCGGGCATATCGCGATGACTGATGCGCTCGACGTCCTGATCGATGATCGGCCCCTCGTCGAGATCGCTGGTGACATAGTGCGCGGTCGCGCCGATCAGCTTGACGCCGCGCTCATGCGCCTGGTGATAGGCTTTCGCGCCCTTGAAGCCGGGCAGAAATGAATGATGGATGTTGATGCATCGGCCGGAAAGCTTCGCGCTCATGTCGTTCGACAGGATCTGCATATAGCGCGCCAGCACCACCAGGTCGGTGCCGGTTTCCTCCACCAGTTTCAGGACTTCGGCCTCCCGCGACGCCTTGTCCGCCGCTGGAAAATAGTGAAACGGGATCTCGCCGAAATCGAGATGCGCATAAGTCTCGCGCGGATGATTGGAAACGATGGCCGTCGGGATCATCTTCAGTTCCCCGGTGCGCCAGCGATACAGAATGTCGACCAGGCAATGATCGGACTTCGACACCAGCAGCATGACCTTCCGCAGCTCGGCGCGATCGCGCATAAGCCAGGTCATGCGGAAGCGCTCGGCGATCGCATCGAACCCGGTTTGCAGCGCCGGAAGCCGCACGGCGAGATCGGCGGCATTGAACACCACGCGCATGAAGAAGCGGCCGGTCTCGGCATCGTCGAACTGCTGGGCATCGATGATGTTCTGGCCGTTATGAGCCAGGAACGTCGATACCGCCGACACAATTCCGGGCCGGTCGGGACAGGAGAGCGTCAGCACATACTGATGGTGGGACATGGGGAGGAACGGCGGCTAGACCGAACGATCGGAACGGAAATCCGACGGGCACCCTGCTCTATCACCTCCATCGGCCTTGCGCCACTCACCCTGCGAGAGGGACAATCGATACGCAAAGCGATTAACGGCTGACCTCCGGGGTGATCATGGCTGGCAGGCTATCCGGTTTCCGTATCCTGATCCTTGAGGCCCGCGAGGAAGCGCAATTTGCCCGCTTGCTCGCGGAGCAAGGCGCCGAGGTTCTGCAGTGCCCGATGTTCACCATCCGCGACGCGCCGGATGCCGCGCCGGTCGAGGACTGGATCAGGCGTTGCATCCGGACCCCGCATGACGATCTGGTGCTGACGACCGGCGAAGGGCTGAGGCGTCTCGTCACGGCTGCGCGCCGGATCGGCCTCGATCAGGCGTTTATCACCGCCATCGGTAAATCCCGCAGGTTGGCGCGCGGCCCGAAGCCGGGCAAGGCGCTGCGCGAGATCGGACTGGAGGCGACGATCACCACGGACAAGCCGACATCGGAAGGCATCCTGGAAACCCTGGCCCGGCTCGATCTTTGGGGTCATCGCGTCGGCCTGCAGCTTTATCCAGACCGCGACCACGGCGCGCTGCTTGGAAAAATCCAGGCACAAGGCGCGAGTGTCGATCCGGTGCTGCCCTACATCTATGATACGAGCGCGGCTGAAACTCACATCGTCAGAGCGATCGAAGAAATGGCCGAAGGCCGGATCGACGCCGTTGCACTGACGAGTTCGGGGCAGGTCCGCCGGCTTGTCGAGGTCGCCCGCATCCATCGCTGCGAGGACCGGCTGCGCGCCGGACTCGAGCGCACCAGTATCGCCTCGGTCGGCCCCGTGGTTTCCGACGAATTGAAAGCCTACGGCCTGCGGACAGACATCACGCCCGCGAACAATGTGTACTTCATGAAGCCGCTGATCTCGGCGATGGCGATAAGCCTGAATGCGCCCGAAGGCTGATAGGCAAAGTCCTACAATAACAACTTCTCGCCCTCGGGATCAGAACAAGAACATGCGACCGGAACTCTTGCACCGGAACTCTTACCATGGCTCGACCGCAAAAGCCCGAAAGGCTATATGGCCGTTCGCGAAGTTGCAGTTCGACCCTAACGTGGATTCTTCCTTGTCGCTCTTGACGATCATGCCTGCGGCAGCTCTTTCGTTTGCCCTCACCTGGTTACTCATGCCCTTGTTGCAACGTTACGCGCTTGCAAGGCCCAACGCGCGATCGTCGCATAAGATTCCGACGCCGCAGGGCGCGGGGATCGCGGTCATCACCGCGACACTCGTCATCGTTGTCGTATTTGCCGCGGCGACAGGAACGGAAGTTTCGACCTACGCGCTGGCCGCGACCCTCTTTATCGCCGTCATCGGAGCGGTGGATGACATCCGATCGCTTCCCGTTCTGACACGCCTGCTCGCCCAGGCGATTGCGGTAGGAGCCATCCTGTCAGCGTGGCCCGGCGATCTCCGGATTTTTCCACTGGGCCCGCTCTGGGTGGAACAGGGAGTCCTGCTGCTGGCCGGGATCTGGTTTGTCAATCTCGTCAACTTCATGGACGGTCTGGACTGGATGACCGTCGCCGAGGCTGTACCTGTCGCGGGGGGCATCGTCGCGCTAGGATATCTGGGTCATGTCCCCCCGGCCATCGCGATCGTCGCCGGCGCGCTCGGCGGAGCCTTGCTCGGCTTTGCACCCTTCAACCGGCCAATCGCGAAAGTCTTTCTCGGTGACGTCGGCAGCTTGCCGGTGGGCCTCTTGCTGGGTTGGTGCCTGCTCGAACTCGCGTATCGCGGTCAGTTCACCGCGGCGCTGCTTTTGCCTCTCTACTATCTTTCCGACGCCACCATCACCATGCTACGCCGCCTGCTCACCGGTGAGAAAGTCTGGGCGGCCCACCGCTCGCATTTCTATCAGCGCGCAACGGACAACGGATTTTCCGTTCTGAATGTCGTTGGGATTGTATTCGCGCTCAATCTTGCGCTGGTGGCACTGGCTATCGCTTCCACGCTAGCGATCTCGCCTGCGGCAAAGATCATTGCGCTGCTCGCAGGGGCGGCATTGGTTGGCCTTGCCCTGTTCAGATTCGCGCGAACGCGGCCAACGCGCTAGCTAGCGCGTTTTCGAGCGAAGCATGTCCTCGGGCTTGACCCGAGGATGGATACCGGTTCGCGTGAAGAAAACGCGCCAGATCAAAACCATAGATCCCGCTTCTGATTCCATCAGAATCGGAAGGCATCTAACCGGCTGATCATCGTTCCCGAGAGGCCGGACAACCCAGCCCGATAATCCGCGCTCATGTCCTTGCCTTGTCAGACTCTTGTCTTACCAGCCATCGTGCGGAGACCCTCGCGGGTCGTTATAGAGGGCTTCCATCCGGCCTCAAGCAGTTTCGCAGGATTCACCACGAGATCCCGGCCGATGCGATCCCAGAGCGCGCTTCGGCCAACGAGACTGAGCACGCCGGCTATCAGACGAGGAGGAACGGAAAAGAGCCGGGTGCGATCGCCATTTGCCGCGCGGAGACATCCGAATATCTCGGCGATCGACACCGGATCGGGGTCAGCGACGACGAATGTCTCATTGAGCGTCGACGGGCTGTCGATGCTCAGCATGATTGCCTCGACAAGATTGCCGATGGCCAGCAACGAGCGTCGATTGCGAAACGAGCCGAACGGGAGAGGAAGCGGCAACGCAGCGATACGAAGCAGAAAAGCGATGTTCGCCTTGGCGTTCGGACCATATACGATTACCGGCCTCAGGATCGTGTGAGGCACGCCGCTGTCGCGGATGGCGGTCTCGGCCGCAAGTTTGGCCTGATCATATCCGGTCACCGGACGCGGCTCATCGTTCTCCGTCAGAACGCGGTCGGATGCCGATCCCGTCTGCGCACCGATTGACGACAAAAAGATTAAACGCCGCACGGGATGCCGCAAACACGCCTCCGCCAGGCTGACCGCCGCACCGCGGTTGACCTTGTCGTAGTCGACCGCATCACCGCCCTGGCGATGGGCGATGGCAGCGAGATGGATGACAATATCGATACCGGCGAGGAGCGGGCCCCAATCGAAATCGTCCTCGAAGTCAGGAAGCACGACGGGGTCGATGCGCTCTCCGCCCCGAACCGGCCGGCGCGACGCGGCGCGGACGTGATGACCCGCGGCGGCCAGAGCGGGCACGAGCGCCGAACCAATGAAGCCGGACGCGCCGGTAACGAGTATCCGAAAAGACATGCTTATGCCCGGTTCAATCCGCCAGAATTTCTGTCCCGGCTCTTCACCTCGTCCGGCGCGGCTCATCTGTCTTCCGCTCGCGATCCGGCCGACGCCAACCTATCTCGGCGATCCTGTCGGCTCGCACGACCCCAGGTCAATACGATAGGCGCTCCCACAAGACTCGCAGACGACCTCGCCCGTTGTTCCCGGAAGTTTCGTTCCGCATCGGCACATCCAGCCTATCCGCTTTGCGGGAACACCCGCCACCAGCGCAAACGGAACGACATCGCGATTGACAACCGCACCAGCAGCCACGAAGGCATGACGGCCTACGGTGGTCCCGCAGATAATGGTGCAGTTGGCGCCGAGCGTCGCGCCCCGACGAACGATAGTTTCGCGATACTCGTCCTTGCGGGTGATTGCAGAGCGAGGATTGTAGACATTGGTGAAGACCATGCTCGGCCCGCAAAACACGTCATCTTCGAGCCGGACCGCGTCATACACCGAAACATTGTTCTGGATCTTGACGTTGTCGCCGATCACCACATCGTTGCCGACAAAGACATTCTGGCCGAGCGAGCACCCACGCCCAATGCGGGCCTTGCCGCAGACGTGAACCCAGTGCCAGATGCGCGAACCGTCGCCGATTTCGGCGCCCTCATCGATGATGGCGGTGGGATGAACCGTCACCGTCATATCAATAGTCCAACGGCAGACAGACCCGCTTACCGTCACGCGCCGAAAGATAGGACGCGATCAGGACCTCGAGCGACTTAAGACCGTCGCGACCGTCCGTAACCGGCTCGGATTCGCCGCGCAAAACCTCGATGACGTTATCATAATACAGCGGGTGGCCGAACCCATAGACAGACGTGGTCTCATAGCTTGCCGATCTGACCTTCTCGTCATCGGGGTGAGGCTCGGCAAACTCCCAATGCTGGATGTCGTTGACCGCGACGCCTCCGACCCGCACCGTCCCCTTCTCGCCGAGAATGGTGATGCTTCCTTCAAAGTTCTTCGGGTAGGTCAGCATGGTCACATTCATCGCGCCGAGCGCGCCGGAGCGCCAACGCAAATTGACCGCAGCGGTATCCTCGACCTCGATGTTGCGCGCCAGTGTTGCGGTATAAGCCTGGACGCTTTCGATGGGGCCAATCAGCCACTCCAGCAAGTCGACGTAGTGACTCGCCTGATTCATCAGGGCGCCGCCGTCGAACTCCCACGTGCCGCGCCAGCGCGCGCTATCGTAATAACTCTGCGGACGGGTCCAGAACACGTTGATATTGACCATGTAGATACGGCCAAAGCGCCCGCTTTCCACGGATCGCTTCAAAAGCTGAAGCGTCGCATTGGCGCGGTTCTGCTTTACCACAAATAGCCGGACACCGGCATCATCGCAGGCTTTCACCATCCGCAAGCCGTCGGCCCACTTCGTGGCCATGGGCTTTTCGGTCATGACGTGACGGCCGGATGCCGCGACCTTGATCGCCTGATCGGCGTGCAATCCGCTGGGAGTGGTCAGCACCACGACGTCAGCGTCAGTCTCCGCGAGCATGCTGCCAAGGCTGCCATATGACCTGGCGCCGGTCGTCTCGACAGCCGCCTTAAGCGCTGCCGCGCAGACGTCGCAAACACTCACCAGCTCCGCCCGGTTATGATGCCGCTGGATGGCTGCCAAATGATTCTGCGCAATTCGTCCACAACCGGCGAGCGCAAACTTGATCTTGCGGTCAGTGATCGCGGGTGAATACTTGATCATGGTCATGCCTTGACGATGTGAGGATCGTTGTCACGAAACCTTCCTCGACAATCAACCAATAACGTCGCATGCGCCTTGATGAGATCATAGTCGAACTTGTCGTGATCGGTAGCCAGCAATACGCAGTCAAACGTCTCCAGTGTTTCCGCCGACAGCGGCATGCTCGACAGCGCGAAGCTGTGCTGGCGCATCCTGGGAAAAACCGGAATATGCGGATCACTGTAAGCGATATCGGCGCCGAGATCGCGCAGCTTCTCCATCAGAAAGACAGAAGGAGACTCCCGCATGTCGTCCACATTCTTCTTGTAAGCGATACCAAGAACCAGGATCCGGCTTCCATTCACCGGTTTCCGTTGTGAATTCAGGCCTTCGGCGACCTTCGCCACGACGTAATCATGCATCGATGAGTTGATTTCACCCGCAAGTTCAATGAAACGCGTGTGCATGCCGCATTCACGCGCCTTCCAGGTCAAGTAAAACGGATCAATCGGGATGCAGTGGCCGCCGATGCCGGGCCCCGGATAGTACGGCACAAAGCCGAACGGCTTGGTGGCCGCCGCCCGGATCACCTCATGGATATCGATCCCCATACGGTCCGCCACCATCTTCATTTCGTTGACAAGACCGATGTTGACGGAGCGGTGAATGTTCTCGAGCAGCTTGGTAAGTTCCGCCGCCCGCGTTGAGCTGACAGGAACAACCTTGTCGATAACACTGCCGTAGAGCGCAAGACCGACATCGAGACAATCCGGCGTATGACCGCCGCAGACCTTTGGAATGGTTTTCGTCGAGAAATTCGGGTTGCCCGGATCTTCCCGCTCGGGAGAAAACACGAGGAAGATATCCTTGCCGACCGTCAGACCATGCCCCTCGATGCGCGGCTTCAGTTCCTCATCCGTTGTGCCGGGATAGGTGGTGCTCTCGAGCGAAATCACCATACTCTCGTGCAAATGAGGAACGAGCGATTCCGTGGTGCCGATGACGAAGCTCAAATCAGGTTCGCGGTATCGGTTGAGCGGCGTCGGTACGCACAAAATCAACGCATCGACGTCGCGGGCGCGTGAGAAGTCCGACGTCGGATCGAAACGATCTGCGACCGCCTTCCCGATCGCAGCAGCCGGGATATGTTCGATATAGGATTCGCCGCGCTTCAGCGCTTCGACTTTATTATCGTCAATGTCGAAGCCAATGACTTTATAGCCGACCTCACAATATCTCAGCGCTAGCGGCAATCCGACATAGCCAAGCCCGACAATCCCGATGACAGCTTTTTTCGATTTGAGCTTTTCAATCAACTCGGATTTCATCTTGGGACTTTCGAAGAAGCTGGAACGTCTGAGATTGAAAACTTGCGGCATGGCGGCGCGCGGCCGATCAAGACCCGCTTTTCGTTGCGGCCCGCCATGGCAAGGCGTCGCGGATTCGCTGCATCCTTGCTCCATAGAGCGGGCTGCTCATGCTCCGCATCAAGATATGGCGGAACACGATGATCGCCACCAAAAAAACGAAGGTAACGCCCATCGCCCGGATGACTCCCCTCCACGGTGAACTCCTGGGCGCATCCTGCACCGATTTGTCCGGCTTCGTGGGCGGCGAAAAGATGACATCCCTGCTCACGCCTGCGAGTTCGCTTTTGATCTCCTCCGCTTTGCCGATGCTGTTGGTCCGAAGCTCGATAAGGCGCGCGACATCCGGCGGAGAGTGTTCCGGCCTGGGCGCGATCAGTTCAGGATTCTTCAACAGCTCCTTGATGATGGCAGAGAGGTCCGAAATCTGAGTTTGGGTTGCTTCCAGAAGGCGGGTCAGCCGCACGGCGGCATCCGGCCGAGGCTTGGTTGTCGCAAGCCATGCATCGATGAGTGTGGACACGAGTGCCTGCGCCCGTGCGGGCTCGGCATCCGAAACTTCCAGCACATAAAGCGACGGCCGCTTCGCATCCGCTCCCGCCGCCGGAGAAAACTGAAGATTCTTGGCTAGAAGTTCGCGACGATCACGGTCCGGCATCTCCCGCCCCGGATACTCTGGAACCTTCTCCAGAGCGGATTTCAAAATTGGCTCCGAGCGCAGAATCGACTCGGCGTGTTTCGCCCTTGCCTCATCCAGAGGACCGACGTAGGCGACACTGCTGTAAGTCTTTGGCGGAAAAGAAACGTTGGACAAGCTGATGAAATAAGCGATTGCGCCAACAGCTATCGTAGAAAGAAAAATCAGCTTCCACGCTTGCAGGATCGGAGGAATGAGATCGAGAAACATTCCCCAAAAGTCCAACTCGCGATCGTCAGGGACGCGTTCGTCAGATTTGGGGATTGGATGCGAATCCATACGCAGTTCCTTCCGTCATGTCCGAGCAATGACCGCTGCCGGGTCCACTGGCGCCAAAGATCTGATCAAGGCACGCTTGGCATGGTCGCTCATGCGGCATTGCCGCGAGCATCCCCGATGGCTTTCTGAAAAGCTGACTCGGTTTCTGCGATTGCGGCCGAGAACGAAAATATCCGCCAATATGCCTCCTGTCCGCGCCGACCCATGTCCGCTAATCGATCCTTTGGCATTTTCGCCAACTGCACCATCGCATCCGCCATCGCCTCGACATTATCGGACGGCACCGCGACCCCGGCACCGGCTTGGGTAACGTACTCTGCCGCCTCACCCTCGACGCCGATCAGAATCGGTCTGCCCATTGCCATATAGAACTGGGTTTTCTGGGGAATTGTAATCCTGAACAAGGGATCGCTCCATAAATGCAGGGCCAGAACATCCGAGGCCGCAAAAATATCGCCTATCATCGTTCGCGGAACACCCGGCGCGATACGCACGTTGTCCGCGCCGAGCCGCTGCACCAGTTGCTTCAAATTTTCACTTTCGATCCCATCCCCGATCAGCAGTAGCTGCAAATCAGGCGCCCTCTGCCGCGCAAGATGTGCCGCCCTTACCATGACGTCCAATCCCTGGACACGCCCGAGATTGCCGCCGTATACGATATTGAACTTGGCGCCGAAGTCATAGGGCGAAAGGTCAGCCAGCCCGGCGGGCGCCGCCGCGCGCTCGTCCGCCCAGTTATAGACAACGGATATCTTTTCGGGCGGGACGCCCCGCTCAATCAACCGAGTCCTGATACCTTTGGATTGCGCAATAATTCTCGCCGCGCGGCGATACACAAAATTGCACATCAGGGCGAGGATTTTTTCCATCCTCCGCGTGCCGGCCATCCCGGACTTCACTACCGAGTCCGGCCAAAGATCCTGAATGTCGATCAGGAACGGACGGCGCGACAGCCAGGTGGCGAAGATCGCGGCAAGCCCGCCTGTGATCGGCGGATAACAGCAGACAACATCGAAGCGCCGCGCGCGGAACAGCGAGAACAGCGCGGCGCTCGCCATAAAGGAAAAGTAGTTCAGAATGCGGCCAACGCTCGATCCGTTGTGACTCGGATAAAGCGGCACGCGATGAACGACGATTCCGTCCATGACCTCCCGTTTGTAGAATCCGATCCGGTATCCTGGATAGGTCTTGCCACTCGGATAATTGGGAAAGCCCGTAACGATCTCGATCTGATGTCCGCGCTCAGCGAGCGCCTTCGCGAACTCGATACCCTTGACGGTCGGTTCGGGTTCGAACCACTGGGTGATATACAGTATTCGCATCGCCGGGATGTGGATCAGCCTTGATTTGGCGCGCCATGAATCGCTGCAGCCGTCATGAGTTCAACGTCGATCGCGCGAGTTCAGCCGTACTTACGCCAGACCACGCGATTGACGTAGTCCGTGTAGCTGTGAATGATCCGAACAACCTTCTCCGAGACATTGGGAACCGCGTAATCCTCGACCAGCCGGAGCCCGCGCTGCTCGCCGCGCGGCTGATCGGCAAGAATGGCGAGCCCCTGGCGGACACGGCCGACATCGAGTCCGACCATCATGACGGCGGCCTCCTCCATGCCCTCGGGACGCTCATGAGCCTCGCGCAGATTGAGCGCCGGAAAATTCAGGATCGATGATTCCTCACTGATGGTGCCGCTGTCGGATATCACGGCACGGGCAGAGATCTGCAGCTTGACATAGTCCGAAAAGCCGAGCGGCTTGAGCAGTCGAACCCCCGAATGAAACGCCACCTTTTGTTCATCGATACGTTTCTGGGTGCGCGGGTGGGTCGAAACGATCACCGGCAGTCCGTGATCCTCGGCGACCGCGTTGAGCACAGCCACCAGTCTTGCGAAGGCCAGCGGCGTGTCGATGTTCTCCTCGCGATGCGCGCTGACGACAAAATAGCCTTCCGGCAAAAGGTTCAGCCGCGTGAGCACATCCGATGCATCGATCTTCGGGCGATAGTGAGTCAGAACCTCGAACATCGGGCTCCCGGTCTTGATGACCAGATCCGGCGGCAGGCCCTCGCGCAACAGATACTCCCGCGCAATCGTGCTGTAGGTCAGGTTGACGTCCGCGGTGTGGTCGACAATACGGCGGTTGATTTCCTCCGGCACGCGCTGATCGAAGCAACGATTACCGGCCTCCATGTGAAACACGGGGATACGGCGGCGCTTCGCGGGAATGACGGCAAGGCAGCTATTGGTGTCGCCGAGCACGAGCATCGCGTCAGCCTTCACCTCCGAGAACACGCGATCGACATTGACGATCACGTTTCCAATGGTCTGAGCCGCGCTCGACCCGGCGCTGTCCAGAAAATGATCGGGTTTGCGCACCCCAAGGTCGTCGAAAAAAATCTGATTGAGTTCGTAATCGTAGTTCTGACCCGTGTGAACGAGGACGTGATCGCAATGCTGGTCAAGTCGGGCAATCACGCGGGAAAGCCGGATGATTTCCGGGCGCGTTCCGACGATCGTGACGACTTTGAGCTTCTTCACGCGGTGACCTTCATGGCGATCGTATCCGGGCGGGACCTGTCAAAGATTTCATTGGCCCACAGCATCACGATCAATTCGTCGTCGCCGACATTCGTGATGTCGTGCGCCCAGCCCGGAACCGTTTCAACGATCTGACCTTCGCCGCCCTGGACGAAGATGTCGTGGCGCTCATCTGTTTCGATATGGCGGAAGCTGAACCGAGCCCTGCCGCGGATCACGATAAATTTCTCTGTCTTCGTATGATGATAGTGCTCGCCGCGGGTAATGCCCGGATGCGCCGTGAAATACGAGAACTGGCCGCTATCAGCCGTCTTAAGCACCTCTGAGAACATGCCGCGCTGATCGCCGTAGCGGGGCACGCTGTAGACGAACGATTCCACCGGCAGATAGCTGACATAAGTCGAATAGAGCGCCCGCATGAGGCCGACGCCGACCGGCGGGCTGATCAGCGAAGTCCGGCTTTCGGCGAACGCCTTGATCGCCTCGGCCACCGCGCCGACAGTCGTTTCATAGACCGGCGAGACCTCCGCAAAATCGTCGGGAGGCGATGCCCCCTCAAGACATCCGATAAAAGAATTGACGACGTCGTCGATATGAACCAGCCGCAGCGCCGCGGCCGGATCGTTGACGCTGATCGGAAGCCCTCGCGTGACGTTATGGCAAAAGGTCGCGACCGCCGAGTTGTAGTTCGGGCGAGCCCACTTCCCGAACACGTTCGTCAACCGGAAAATGTAAATCGGCGCTCCGGTCTCGCGGCTATATGCACGCATCCGCTCTTCCGCGGCGAGCTTGCTTCGCCCATACGGGTTATCGAGCGCGGCCTGCGTTGAAGACGACATCACCATCGGCACCGAACGGCCGCCGGCGGCCAGCGCGGCGCACAACCGATCGGTGAATCCGGCGTTGCCCGAGAGAAATTCGGCTTCCGTCTTCGGACGGTTCACGCCGGCAAGATGAAAGATGAAGTCACATGACGACAGGGCGTCGGTAAGCTGCTCGAGTGCGGTATCGCGGGTGACGCGCACGGCATCGGCATGGCCAAGCTCGCGCAGCCGGATGCGGAGATTGGTTCCGATAAAGCCGTCAGCGCCCGTGATGACGATCTTCATGACAGTCAGTCGTCCATCACCACGTTCTCGCCGCGCGCGATGCGCTGCACGAGATCGAGCTTGAGAAGAAGCTGCTTCATGCCGGATTCATCGAGCTGCGCGGTATTGTGGGAGTTATAGTCGTCTTCGGAACTGATACGCCGCTCCCCCTCCTCCACGAACTTCGTGTAGTTCAGGTCGCGACCATCCGCCGGAACGCGGTAGTAGTTGCCCCTGTCCTCGGCGTGGCTCATTTCCTCGCGGCTGAGCAGCGTTTCATAAAGTTTTTCACCGTGCCGCGTTCCGATCTCGACGATCGGGTGATCCGGCTTGCCCATCAGCGATGTCAGCGCCCGCGCCAGCACCGCGACCGTCGCGGCCGGGGCCTTCTGCACGAAGATATCGCCGTTGTCGCCATGCACGAAAGCATGCAGAACCAGTTCGACCGACTCATCCAGCGTCATCATGAACCGGGTCATCGCCGGATCGGTGATCGTGATCGGCTTGCCCGCCACGATCTGCTCGACAAACAGCGGAATCACCGATCCGCGCGACGCCATCACATTGCCGTACCGCGTACCGCAGATCACCGTGTTTTCCAGGTTGCGGGAAATCGCAACCATCACCTTTTCCATCATCGCCTTGGATATGCCCATGGCATTGATCGGATAAACAGCCTTGTCGGTGCTCAGGCAGACGACCCGCTTCACGCTCGAAGCGATCGCGGCATCCAGCACGTTTTCGGTCCCGAGAACGTTGGTCCGGACCGCTTCCATCGGATGAAACTCGCAGGACGGCACCTGCTTCAGCGCGGCGGCATGAAAACAATAGTCCACGCCGCGCATCGCGGCTCGCACGCTGCGCGAATCCCGGACATCGCCAATATAAAACTTCAGCTTTGCCTCGGCATACCGCTTGCGGAGATCATCCTGCTTCTTTTCATCGCGGCTGAAAATCCGGATCTCACGCAATTCGGACGACAGAAATCGTTTCAAGACGGCTTTGCCGAACGACCCCGTTCCGCCTGTAATGAGCAATACCTTGTCACTGAACATGAATGAACCCGGATCTGTGCCAAAAATTTTTGCCGGCGGCGCGCGGCCCGAAGCTCGTCATGACCCAAGATTCGTTATGAGCAAGACTCATCATGCAATCGCGCCCGCGCCGAGCGGCGGTGCGGAAGCAGCCGCCCGAACAAGCCCGTCCTTTTTGTCGGCAGAAGGATAACTGATCAAGACCGCCTTGTAAGGGCCCTTGAACACGAAGAAGCTCCCGGCCGCAACGCCGACAACGCCGCATGAAGTGACCAGCGCCTCCATATGAGCGAGCGATCCGGCGCCACCAAGAAATGACACGGGCACGCGCACCGCCTTTCGAACCTCGACGGCAAGTGGAAGATCATAGCCTTTCATCATGCCGTCGTTGTCGATCGAATTGATCACGATTTCACCGGCGCCCAGCGCCTCGGCTTGCCTTGCGACATCGATCACCGAACGACCCGTCGGCCGGGTGCCATTGTGGGTCCACGCCAGATTTTGCCCGGTGCGGCCGTCCTTCCTGGCATCGATCACAACAACGACGCTCTGCCCGCCGATTTCCTGCGCCGCCGAGCCGACTAGTTCGGGCGAGGCAGTCGCGGCCGAACTGATGGCCACTTTCTCGACGCCAAGCCCCACGATACGCTTTGCCTGCTCGGCTGTCTTGACGCCACCGCCATAGCAAAGCGGCATCCGGCACTCCATCGCCAGATTGGCGATCATCCGGAAATCCGGCTCCGCCCCGTTTGCCGTTGCATCGATATCGAACACCGAGAGTTCGTCGGCCTCTTTCTCGTTGAAGATCTTGACCGCGTTGATCGGATCGCCGACGTATTTCGGCTGCTTGAAACCGACCGTCTTGACCAGACCGCCCTTGTGGATCAGCAAGCAGGGAATAACTCTCGGTCTCAGCACGGCTTAAAGCTCTGCAAAGTTCTTGAGAAGCCGGTTGCCGAAGCTATGGCTTTTCTCAGGATGAAACTGAACGCCATACACGTTGGCGTGACGGACCGCGCAGCTGAATTCCGCCCCGTAGTCGCAGGTCGCGAGCACGTCATCCTGACGATCGCAGCCGACGTAGTACGAGTGCAGGAAGTAAAATCGCGCGTCGCGCTCAAGGCCGTTGAATAAAGGATCGGCTTCTCGCGGACAGACATCATTCCAGCCCATGTGCGGAAGCGGCATGTCCCTGGCTGCCTCCCAGGAGTTGAATGCCCTGACGTCGGCATCGATCCATCCGAGCCCCGGCAGGGTACCCTCCTCGCTGCTGCGCGCAAGAATCTGCATTCCGACGCAAATGCCGATAACCGGTATTCTGTCGTCGAGCACCAGCCGGTCGAGCGTATCGCGCATGCCCGAACGCTGCAGCAGTTCCATGGCATGGTCGAAATGCCCGACGCCGGGCAGGATCAGCTTCGACGCACTCCTAAGCTCGTCGCTGTTCTTCGCGACCGTCACCTTGATGTTGGCTCGGTTGTACACATTGACGAAGGCCGCGATATTGCCCAGGCCATAATCGACGATCACGATCATCGAACGACCATCTTCTGCACGCCAAGCGTGCGCAGAACCCGCGTCCCCAGATCGATAAGCGGCATCATCGATTTGTAGTCGCGGTAGCTTTTGTTCGGACCAGCCATCAACTCACGAAGTTCAGCAACGGTCAGGTCGAGCTTCGTGGCGACGTACTCGAACTCATGCTCGACATCGTCCTTGTCATAGGCCGGCTCGGATATCTTGCGAAGCGCTTCATCCCGGCTCATCTGCCTGGTGAGAATGAGGCTCGAAAAATGTGCGCGACGCTTGTCGAATCCGAATTTCGTCGGCAACCAGTATCCTTCGTAAAATCGGGTAAAGCGCGACTCATAGTGCTTGTGGGCGTACTTCTGCCATCCGAAACGATCCGCCAGTTCCTGCATCGCAGCGTCCTTGACGTAAGGAAAGTGGTTGAGCGGCTTGACGACCCGCATTCCCTTGAAGAAGCGATAATAGACCCGGTAGGTGAAGATATCGGTGAGCGGGAACGTTTTCAGCGGCCGTGTCCCGAACTGGCGATGAATATCGCGCAACTGCCGCAAGTCGGTGGCGTGATAGTGCCATTCCAGCGGCTCGCGCACGCATTCCGTCGAATAGTTGGCACCCGTGATAACGTACCTGAACCCGTGGGTCGCCGCGAAATTGTAGAGCGCCGCAAAAAACGCGTGGTCCTGCGGCGTATCGAGATGCGGCACTTGAGCCCTGAAAAACGCGAGTTGAAGATCCTTCATTTCCTGCCAATCGATCACCTCGGTGTGGAGATCGAGTCCGAGCCCATCGACCATTTTCTCGATGTTGTTTACCGACTGCTGCGAATTCCAGCCAGCGTCGACATGGAAGATCAGCGGACGCAGACCAAGTTTCTCCTTGGCGAGATAGGCGACATAAGAACTGTCGACACCGCCGCTGACGCCGATGATGCAGTCGTGATCGCGATCCTTGCCTTCCGACCGAATTCTTTCGGCCTCGGCAAGTATCTCGCGTCCGCCGCGCTCGTCGGGATGCCAACTGGGCAGGATATTCTGGTGATAGTTGTTGCAATAGTCGCACCAACCGCGCGAATCGAACGTGATGTTCGAATCGGAAGTGTCCATGATGCAGTTGGTGCAGATTTGATAAGCGCGCTTTTGGATATTAACCATGTGCTGATCCGATTAAACGCGATACGGTTTTCGAACGCCTTGAACCGGCTTAGTCCAATTCGGCTTCGCAACTTGCCACACGTTGGATGTTAAGCGACTAACCGGGCCCGCAGCCGTATCTGCCTGTACTTCGATGTATAAGGCAACCGGATGGTGCAGGGACGCCCCAGCATTCGCTTCACCATACTTTTCGCAAAATAGATGATGTCGTCGACGCGAACGCGTTGGATGGCGACGATTTCAAAGCCGGCACGCGAAAGATACATGCCGATTTGCTTCTCACCAGCAAATACCAGATGATCGGGTAGGCCAAGCTCACCCGGAAAATCGTCTCGCTGATCGAGATCCGCGAGATTTCCCGTTTCGAGAAACAACTCGCCATGCGGGTTCAGAACACTCCGGACCGTGGCGAGGAAATCGTGAAACTCGGGGACGTGCGAAAATACATCCACGATGGAAACGAAATCCACTTTCGGATGATCTGGTGCAAGATAGCTGGTCACTACTTTCAAACCACGCGCCCGCGCCCGAGCGGCCTTCGCTTCCATCGGCTCGACGCCTCCGATCTGGCTGCCCGCAGGCGCGATGGCGGAAATCGCTTCGACAATCTCGCCATTACCAGCACCGATATCCAGCCACGAGATCGGCTTGCCCCCGCGCCATACGTCGACGAACATCTTGTCGAAAACTGTTCTGTACAAATCGATCTTCGCGCTAACCCGCCGCGTGCGCACGTCAAGATATGTGGCGTCTTCTCCATGAACGCCGGTGCGCACCGCCGAGTCGATCTGCGCCGTCAGCGGACGCGGATTAACGTAAATCAGCGCGCACCCATGGCACCGCACGGCGAAGAACCCGAGCTCATCGGCCCACGGGCTGAAATCTTCACTCCCGCAGCAGGGACACGGGACTTGTTCAACTGCCTTCATCTTCAATTCCCGGAGGTGATAACGTATCATATCGGGCGAGCAACAGAATCTGGTTAAGAGCGCAGCGTTCGCTCGATCAATCTGTCCCAATTTAGTTGCTCGTCGGCAACGGCCCTGGCTCCCTCACCCATCGTTTTCAGACAACCCGGATCGGACACAATCCGTGAGATCTCCTCAACCAGGCAGTCAGCTCGAATGCGGTGCTTTGGCAAAATGACAATGTTGTCATGCAGGTTTAGATAGGAGATATCCTGACCGCCAACATCGCCGACGATGAGCGGCAGGCCCATCGCAATTGCCTGCTGCCAGAGAATTGACTGACTCGCAGGAAACACGGCCAGATCGGCCAAATCGAGGTACTTATAAATATCTTTCGCCTCAAGCCATCCAATAAAATGAATATTAGGCATCGCACTCGCAGCCTTCAAAAGGCTAGCCTTATAATCTGCGAATTTTTGTCCGCTGTCTCCGATGATCACGAGTTCCAACCGAAGCGATGGCAGCGTCCTGACGGCCTCAATCAGAAGCTCGGTCTTCTTCCAAGGCTCCAACTTTCCGCCCGTGACAATGACGATGGCATCGTCGGCGATGCCCAGCTTCTTCCGCAGGATATCGCCCTCTTCGCGCTCCCTTACCTCGGCGCAGTAATCGAGGTCAGCGCCTAGCGGCAAAAGTTCTATGTCCTCGACCGGCACGTTATAAAGCTCATGCAAGAACAGTATCGTGGTCGGTGTAATAGCGAATATCTTACTGAGATGCGGGCGCGCGCGATCGAGAAACCATTTCCTCAGAACACCGTGAAGAACTCTACGGGATACCCAATTTTTTCCCGAATTGCTGTAGTCGGCATGATAATCCATGATCATGCGGCATTCTGGATGCACCTTCTTGTAACGAATAGCCTCAGGAAGGTTTAGCATGATGTCATGGATGTAAATCAAATCAGGACGCTCTCTTTCAAGAATCCCTGAGATCGACGTGTAGGCCCTCAGCCGGTTGAAAATGTTATAGCGATAGCGAAGCTTAATGATCTTCGCGCCGCCGTCATAAAAGGTACGGGGCGGCATCGAGTTGTCATGCTTGTCGTTATAATAGTCAAATACAGATTCGAACGTTGACGTAACGACAGTAACCTCATGATCGTGCTTCATGTAGTACTTCGTCAGTAGATTCTCCTGATATTCGAGCGTTTCATTGTAGAACTCACAGAGCATCACCACCTTCATCGTCGCTTCTCAATTTGCTCTCGAGTTCGCCACGCCCTCGGCTTGCGTACTGCTCGGTTCCGGGCTCTTGTGCACCAAGAAAAGGATCAGCCAGAATAAGCCGCCGAACGATAGGAGGACGGTGGCAAATGGGGCATTAGTTAAAGCCAGTCCCACAGGTAACACAGCCAGGATCACAAAGGTTCTATCCCAACCGACCGACGCACGATCCAACAGTCTCAGCCAGATTGCAAAAGCAAGCCCAACCGCCACCACGCCTAGGCTACCAGCCGCCGCCAGGCCATCGGAAGAATACAAATTGGCGTTCACATTCACCGCAGGATTTTTATAGACGTGTGCGCCGATCAGCAGACCGAGTTGCGGCCAAAGCGGATCACCGGAGAAGCTCGCCGGAGCACTGATAAGCGAACTAAAGCCCTTGATATGGCTCCACCAGGTGAGATCGTTCGGTCCAAAAACATCATAGTACTGAGAGAACGTGAGACCAGGCACTGCAATAGTTCGACCCGTAAGGTATAGACATATCAACGCCGCGACACCGCTTTTCTTATAGAAATAGGCTGACAAGAACATCGTCCCAGCGACGACAACCGTCGGCACCGCAGTTGTATGGAAGAGAGGGCTCTTCCGGCGAAGCAGCCAATACGTCCCCATTATAGCGAACGGCAGCAGAAATGCCGTGCGCTGCGCAGTGATGCCATAAACGAGCAGACATCCAACGAATCCCAAAATAACCAACCAAGGTCGTTTCCTGACCAATCCGATCGCGATCAAAGCCGGACTGAATACGTTCTGTAGGTAAGTCTGCATGTATCCTATCAAAGGCCCGGTAGCTGCACCGAGAGCTCTCTGCTGATACACTTCATCGAGATTCGCAAAACTAATGATGGACCAGTAAGATAGCATGAGAGTGATCGAGCAGATCAGCCAACCAAACAGGTTCAGACCCAAAACTGACGAACCTGAAATCCACTCCCTTGTAGGATCAGTTTTTAGCGGACGCCGGGCTGCAATGCAGGCAGCAGCAAAAGCGAGGGCCAACGAAGCAAGAGCGGCCCCGTATTTCTCAATGCGATCTGTATCAAGACTGAGGGTAACCATGATGGCCGGTATATAGACCATCTGATAAATTAGCAGCAGAACGATTGACGAAGCACGTGTCACCATCGTTGGCATTATCGCGGCCCCAAAAGTAACAAGAGAAGCGACAAGCAAATATTCGCGCGCCTCAAGTGGGCGGTAGCTGAAACCCCAATAGCTCCAGTCGAGAACAACGTAATTCACGTACGCGAAATGAAACGCTGACGCGTAAAGCCACGACGCGATCAACAACGCCAGTCTGGCATGTCGATAGGGCATTCCGATGGGTTCAGTTTTCATATCGTGCAGAGCGATCGAAGTGGCACACCCCAAGCTGACACACTCGAAGCCAAGGTCACGGGAGCACAACGTAAGCAGAGAAAGCCCTTAGAACAAACAGCGGTAGCGACGACCGCGCATCAAGGAGTCTGCTCAAGCTCATCGCGTGAGCGCCATCATCGCATCCAGCTTTCAATGAGAGCTATCGGCTCGGCCACCCATAATAATAAGCCTGTGCCGGTCCAGACGGCGAGCGCCGGAGCCGCCCTTCGCAACTCGCCGAATACACCGGAAGCGCTGACGCCCACCGCATTCAAGATAACCAGAAAATACACCGAGTAGAAAACGAAACCAGATATAGCATAGGCTTCGGATATCGCTCCGACGGCAAAAAGTGACGCGCCATAGACGGCAGCTACGCGAGTGACAAGTCCAAAGAGTTGGAGAAGCAGCGCCGCCCGCTGCCGATTGACAACATGCAACGCCGTCGAAACCGGGCTGGCCAGGAATTGCATGACGAACCATGGAGTCATCCACGCCATAAGAATTCCGGCACGGTGCCAGTCTTCGCCGAAGACTTTGGTAAACAGGCTCGGCGCAAGCAAGCCACCGAATATCAGCGGTCCCACGCCGACCTTCAGAAGCCCGCCGAGAATACCGATGATGAAAACATCCAGACGGCCGAGACGATGCTCCTGCGGAGCGCGCGACAGAAAAACCTGGCCGATCGCCGTTCCCAACAGACCCATCGGAGCCTGAATGACGAACATCGCCAACGAAAGGAATCCGGCCTCCGGACCATGCGCCAGCGCGGCAATCATGATAATCGGCAGCTGAATGCCGGCACTATTGCTCAGCGCCTCCAGCGCAGAGTATTTTGGGAAACGGTGATAAACTGAAAACGCGCTCCGCATCTGTCGCCAGCTAACCCGCTTGAATAAGCTCTTCTCAGTGCGGGTGATGCGATAAGCCAATCCGGCACAGGCCGCGCTTGAACCAACTGTCGGTCCCAACACCAGTCCCAGCGCCATTCCGTTCAGTCCGCCCAACGACAATTGCGTCGCGGCAGCGGCGCTCGCCTGGGCAATGCGATTCCTTGCTATAGCGTGGAAATCCTTCTTCCGCACCAGCCAGTACTGAAGCGCACTGGTTATCGCGACGGCCGCAACTCCGACAGGAACGATCCAGAGATAAGACCCAAGGCTTGGCTCACTGAAGCGCGCAAGCACGATGGCCGGCACGGCGAGCAACACGCCGGACAACACGATCACAACGGCGAACACCGACACCACAGCGAGCGCCAGAATATTCGCGGCCTCGTTGTCCTGTTCCGGTATCGGGATCGCGATGTCAAACCGTAAGCAGGCGACAACGGAGATGATGGATATCATCGCCGTCAATACCGCCAGCAGGCTGAAATCGTGCGGTGTATATAGACGCGTCAGCACGGGCAGCATCACCGCCGAAATCACGGCGGCAAATCCGGTGCCGCCAACGAGCACTCCAACCGAAGACAGGAATCCATGACCTCGGATCAGCGCCCAACTTTCTCGAATGTTCATGGGTTTGATTTCGGCGAAACCGACGTTTGTGCAATCTGCGCACCGCACTTCGACGGAACTCCGCCGATAAAGCCATCGGCGCCGGTTACCAGAACTTTCTTGCCCTGAAATTTCATTGGTTCATTCTACAATATCGTCTTGCGACAGCCATGCTACCGCCATTCGGGTGAAAGGAATCATCCTCTCACCCGCCGCTAACGCCAGCACAACGGAGGCCGGACCCTCAGGCGGCCTCGATTGTATCCATATTCATCGTCACCCGGACCTTGCGGCCCAGAAGATCAAACAGCACCAGGACACGCTCGCCGTCGCTCATCGATTCGAACAGGCCAAGGCAATCCGAAAAAGCACCGTCGACGACACGAACGGCATCACCGGCGGAAAATCGGGGCGCCAGATCGAGTTGAACACAGCCCTTCGAGTCTTCACGTCGTTTCAGTCGACTGATGACGTCGCCCGCTACCGGCGCCGGCTCATCGCCGCTGCAGACAAGGTTCGCGACACCGATAGTCGAGCGAATGACGCGCCACCGCTGATGAATGAGATCGACCGCAACGAACAAGTATCTCGGAAACAACGGCGATGCCGTGATGTCAACGCGCCGTGCATGGCGGCGACGCTTGGCATAGCGCGGGAAATAGACTTCAAAACCCTGGCGTCGCAGATGTGCGGCCGCCTTGCCTTCCGCATGCGGATGGGTCTGCACGGCATACCACTTCGATCCGGACGACGTCATGACGCCAGATCCCGCAGGTCGCCCCGGTTTTCACGGCCCTTCATGACGCCAAGCAGGCGCGGAAGCAGAACCCTGTCCCCGCCAACCGCCGCCGCAGCCAGAGTCCAGCTTTCGTAAGCGCCGACCAGATCCGTGATGACGACCGCGTCGAAATTCCCGTCGACGGCATCGATCGACGCGACAAGAGGGATTCCCAGAAATCGCCCTGGTTTGGCCTCGGCATCAATCAGCGCAACGATCTCGACACCGCTTTCTATCGCGCACAGCACGGCGATCTCAGCCAGATCCGAACGCCCCATCAAAACCACGGTGCGCAGGCCGCGCGACTTGGCCGCCTCGAACATAGCGACGCAGTCGCTTTTCGCCTGGCGAAAGAAGCTGAAGGATTGCGACAGGTAAGTGACAGTCAGGCGCGACTTTTCGGCGAAGCCCTTCGGCGTGAGATAGTAGGCGTAGCGCCGCGCCGGAACGTTCTGGACTTTAATCAGCCCCTTGCTGACACAGCGCTTGATATACGCATTGACAAGACCCAGCGCGATGCCAAGTTCCGCGGCCAGCCGCCGTTGCGACCGCCCGCCGTCCTCATCGAGAGACTTCAGCAATCCCAGGATAATTCCGTTCTCGCTGTCCCTGGCGTCGACGGTGTCCGGCACCTTGATCATCCCCGTTGATCCGACCCACCGCTTACTCCGTTCACATCGTGAACGTCAAGCCTTTTGTTCACGCCGTGAACATGACGATGGAAAATTTTTACCAGCCTAACCATATGGTTAGCGGGGACGACCCGGAAGCTCGCCCGCCAAATCATCCACCACGGAATCATCCGTATTTGCAGGTTTCCGGCTCAGGATCCAGACTAGCCCCCCCAGAGCGCCTGCAACGAAATTCACGATACCGAACAGCAGCGATGCGCTGACGCCGTCGTCGGGACGCAACGCCGCGTAACCGAAAGCCAGCGCCATCGTCGCCTCACGCAACCCCCAACCGGCGATCGATATAGGTATCGTCGTGACCAGCATGACCGGAGGAATCAGCAAAAAGAGTTGGGCAAAGGACGCGCCTGCCCCGATGGATCGGATGATGGCCCACGCGATCACCGCGTTCAGGACGTTGACCAGCAAAGACAGAATGACAAGCGAAGGACCGTGAACGCGGCTGGTGACCAGCCGCCCGGCGATTTGGGAACACTCCTGAAGGTGCCGTACGATTTGCCAGCGGGTCAGCCACCTCCATTGCAGGAAGCCCAACACCAGGAAGCCAATCCCGCCGGCTATCGCCGCAATGTCGACCAGCAGGAGCGCCACGCGCCCTTGTGGATCCGCGATCAGGCGCAAGCTCCAAGGCAGACTCGCGGCTATGAGGAGCGCCAGCACCGCGAGTCCGATCGCGCGATCAATCAAAACCGAATAGCCCGCGGCACGCCAGCCCGCGCCGCTGCGGCCGACGAACCACACGCGCATCGCGTCGCCGCCGACGGAAGACGGTAGCACCTGATTGAAGAAGGCCGCGATCATGTTCAAACGGAAAGCATGCCAAATCGTCAATGGCGCGCCGCAAAGCTGCGCGATCTCGCGCCACCGCAGAGCGCCGAAAAAAATCTGCGCCGGGACGACGGCGAACGCAAAGATAAGCCACCACAGCGTAACCAGATCGATCCGCGCGGCAACATCAGAAAAATCGACCTTTCGCAGCGCGAGAACAAGTAATGCGATTGAAACCGCGATCTTGAAACCAAGTAACAGAATTCCGCGCATGTGTTTCGCATTCGTTGTCACGGGTTTGGTCCCCGCATTCCGGCTGCACTCAACGGCATTCGATTATACCGTTTCCATCGCCCGCATACTTCGGATGGAGCACGGCGTGGTTCGCGTTCCGGTACAGTACATAATACCGGCTGCCGTTGTTCGGATGCTCGGATGCTCGGATGCTCGGATGATGAGATACTCGTAGCGTGCACATTCCCGATGCGATTCGTCGCGCATCCCGCGCAGCCAGTCGAGAAAGACGGCCGTGGGCGCGTTGGCGGAAAAGATATCCCGGCTTTCGGTGGTGAAGGGATAATAGAGCAGCATCAGGTAAAGCGCGACGGCCTGATAGGCGGTTTCGCGCATATCCTTTGAATTAGGTGAGCATGTCATATTTAAGCCTCGAGAACAATAAGGCCCTCGTTGACAAGGCCGCCTAAATGATCAATCAACCCCAGCCGACAAACGACGCGCAGGATACCCACATTTTGTTCATGTCGGCGATACCCGAGACCGATCCATACGTTCCTGCAAGTGATGCCATTGACCGAGCCACACAACCCGTCCGGCCGACCCGATGTCAGCGTGATTCTGCCGACCTTCCAGGAACGTGAAAACATCGTGCCGCTGGTGCGGGAACTGCGCCAGGAATTCCATCGCGTCGGCGCCAGATACGAAATACTGGTGGTCGATGATCGAAGTCCTGACGGCACCGCGACGGCCGCACGCGCGGCATTCGCGGACGACGACGGCGTCATCGTTATCGAGCGTCTCGCCAATCCCGGTCTTGCACTTTCGATCCGCGAGGGAATCGAGAAATCACACGGCGCGGTCATCCTGGTCATGGATACGGATTTCAATCACCAGCCGAGGGACGCCGTACTCATTTCCCAGGTGGCCCGGCTGGTCGATCTGGGGATCGGGTCGCGATTCATCTTCGGCGGCGGAATGACGAACCGGCTGCGTTACTTTCTGAGCTACCTCTATAATATCTTCATGCGCATTTCACTGGGCACGCGCATAGACGACAACCTCAGCGGTCTGTTCGCGATCCAGCGCACCGCGCTGTTCAAACTCGATTTTGACAAGATCTTCTGGGGCTACGGCGACTACTTTTTCCGGCTTCTGCTGCTGTCGCAACGCGAACGGATGACTCACGTTCAAGTCCCGGTCTTCTACGGCGAGCGAACGGCCGGGGATAGCAAGACCCGTTTCATGTCGATATTCATGCGCTACACGCGCGAGGTCGCGCGGCTAACCTATCTCAGGGCGGTCAACCGATGGTAAGCGCGGACCTGTTTCACGCCATTTCGCAATGCCGGATTTGCAGCAGTCCGGATCTGCACGGCGTCATCGACCTCGGGCTGCAAGCGCTGACCGGACGCTTTCCGGCCACGGAAGAACCAGATCCGCCAAAGGCGCCGCTGGAGCTCTTGCGGTGCGGCGAGTGCGGGCTGACGCAATTGCGGCATTCGGTGCGTGTAGCCGAAATGTTCGGAGACAATTACGGCTATCGGTCGGGCACCAATGCGACGATGCGCAACCACCTCGGCCAGATCGCGAATGCCGTGACCTCACGCGCGGCGATCGTTCCCGGCGACGTGGTCCTTGATATCGGCTGCAACGACGGCACATTGCTCAAGAGCTATCTGGTGCCGGACCTCGTGCGCGCCGGCATCGATCCGATCGCCCGCTCCTTCGCCGATCAGTATCCCCGCGAACTCAAGATCCATGCCGGCTTCTTTGACGCCAAATCATTCGCCGACCTGCTGCCCGGTCGCAAGGCTCGCGCGATCACATCGATTGCAATGTTCTACGATCTTGAGAACCCCGGGAGTTTTGTCGGAGACATCGCCGCGGTGCTTGCTCCGGACGGCGTCTGGGTACTCGAACAGAGCTATCTTCCCGATATGCTCGACAAGAACTCGTTCGATACGATCTGCCACGAACATCTCGAATACTATGCGTTGTCGCAAATCGAAAGGCTCGCCAAGGACAAGCGTCTGAGGATATTCGACATCAAGTTGAATAACATCAACGGCGGCAGTTTCCAGATCTGGATCTGTCATCGTGATGCCGCCTATTCCGAAAACCGGGCCGTCATTGAAGGCCTCCGCAAACGCGAAACCGCACTTGGAATCACGACGGACAAACCGTTCGCGACATTCCGCGCCAATGTCGCGGCGCTGGGCTCCCGCTTGAAGGACTTCATTACCAACGAGGTCGCGCGCGGAAAGCGCGTCTATGTCTATGGCGCATCGACCAAAGGCAACGTGCTGTTGCAGCATTTCGAACTCGACGGAAGTTTGCTGACAGCCTGCGCCGATCGAAATCCGGAGAAATGGGGCCGGCGCACACCCGGAACAGCCATTCCGATCACGTCGGAAGAAGCCGCGCGCAAGGATGCGGATTATTTTCTTGTGCTGCCCTGGCACTTCCGGGACGAATTCATTGCGCGCGAGGCGGCGTTCCTCGCCGGCGGCGGGCGCCTGATTTTCCCCCTCCCGGACTTTGAAGTGGTAGGAGACGCATCCGGTCCGCGTCACGGCGAGATGCGTTCCGGGGCTTTATGACTGAAACGATCCGCATCCCCTGGGCCCGGCCGAAGCTTTTCGGAAACGAAGAAGCGATGGTCGTCGATGCGCTGCGGTCGGCGTGGATTTCAGGAGGCCCTTACGTCCAGCGGCTGGAACGGACGGCAGCCGAACGCATGCAGGTCGCCGAAGCCGTGGCGGTCGCAAATGGAACGGTGGCGCTGGAGCTTGCGCTCCGGGGCCTGGGAATTGGGCCCGGCGACGAAGTCATCGTACCCGGATTCACATTCGTGGCCGCGGCCAATATGATCCTGTCGGTCGGCGCGACGCCTCTCTACGCCGATATCGATGCGCATTCCTGGTTGCTCGACCCGGATGAAATCGATCGGCTGGCGACGCCTCGCACCAGGGCCGTATTGCCCGTTCATCTCTACGGCAACGTAGCCGACATGGACGCGATCACCTCATGCGCGAAGGCGCATGATCTGGCTGTCCTTGAGGACGCAGCCGAAGCGGCCTTTTCTCGTTTCGGCGGCAAATGCGCCGGCACGATGGGAAGCGTCGGCACGTTCAGCCTTCACGCCACAAAAACGATCACGACGGGAGAAGGCGGTCTCGTCGTGACGAACGACGACGATCTCGCCCGGCGCATGAGGGTGCTACGAGACCACGGAATGCGCCAGGACAAGAGATACTGGCACGACGTGGTCGGCTATAATTTCAGACTGACCAATCTGCAGGCCGCCATCGGCTGCGCGCAACTCGAGCACCTTGACGACATCCTGGCGGATCGCCGCCGCATCCATGCGCTCTACCGCGACGCCCTGCAAGCCTGCCCAGGGATTCGGCTACAGCATTTTGCGGACCGCGTTGATCCGGTGCTCTGGGTCATCGCCGTCCTGATCGAGGACACCGATCCCTCACGGCAGCGTGCCAGACGCGACAGGATCATGGCCGCGATGCTGGAGGACGGTATCGAAACGCGCCCTGGATTCTACGCGCTGAGCCTGATGCCGCCTTACGATGCACCCGACCTACCCCATGCGCTGGCCGCGAGCGCCGGCGTTATCTCGCTACCCACCTTTCTCGATCTCACCGGTGAACAGATCGGATATATCTGCGACCGGTTTTGTCATCACATCCGCGGCGCAGGTTGAGCAGTGATCTTCAGAGACAATTTTCTTCGCCGCTATCTCGATCTGGCTCCCGCCGCGCTCGCATTCGAGCGCGCCGCCGAATGCGAGATTCTCAGGGAGCGCGAATTCGTCCGGCCGATCCTTGATATCGGATGCGGCGACGGGATTTTCGCCGCGATCCTGTTCAACGAAAAACTCGACACGGGCATAGACCTCGATCCCGCAGAAGTCGCGCGTGCCGAGAAGCAGAATGCCTACCGCGAGCTGCTGGTATGCGCGGGAGATAGGATTCCGAAACCCGATCAAGCTTACAACACCATCCTGTCGAACAGCGTCATCGAACACATTCCCGTTCTGATGCCGGTGCTAAGGGAAGCGCATCGCCTGCTGGCTCCGAACGGCCAGCTTTTCCTTACTATTCCGACGGACCGCCTGGAGCACAATTCGCTGCCCGCGCGGCTGTTCAACCTTTTCGGCGCGACCGGATTGGAAGCGCGTTACGGCAAATTCCACAACCGTTTCTGGCAGCACTACAACGTGCATTCACGCGCCGGATGGCGGGAGCTGTTCACCGCTGCAGGGTTCGAGGTGGCTGACGAACGACTCTATGCATCACCGAACTTCTCGTCGTTCTATGATCTTCTGATGCCTTGCGCCCTTCCGTCAATGGCAGCCAAACGGCTGTTCGGGCGCTGGTTCCTGTTTCCGGAGCTACGCCAGTATTATGCGGCCCTGGTATACTGGTTAATAGCGGCCATTCACGGCAGACTGAAGCGGGAGGCCGGCAGCTCGCTGGTCTTCTATGCCCTGCGCAAGGTCTGAATCCGGACGCTCCGTCTGCCTGCGAACTGAAGCTGACTGACGCCTCTCACCGCGCAGGCACTGAATGCTGTTCGAGCGAATGATGATGAGCGGCGCGTTCCAGCCTGGCCGCTTTCAGATCGCTCGCAACCATTTCCTTCACCATCTGCGCGAATGACGTACTCGGCTGCCATCCCAACTCGGCGCGAGCCTTGGAAGCATCGCCGACGAGCAAGTCGACTTCGGTGGGCCGAAAGTAAACCGGATCGATCCGAACCAGGACAGCGCCGGTCTTTGCGTCGACGCCTGTCTCGTCAACGCCCCTGCCTTGCCACACAATGCGGCGGCCGATTTCGGCAAAGGCAATCTCCACGAACTCCCGTACCGAACGGCATTCCCCGGTCGCGAGCACATAATCGCCCGGTTTATCCGCCTGAAGGATTCTCCACATCCCCTCGACGAAATCCTTGGCGTGTCCCCAGTCGCGCTTGGCTTCAAGATTACCGAGAAACAGCGTTTCCTGCAGGCCGATCTCGATCCGCGCGACGGCACGCGTGATCTTGCGCGTGACGAATGTTTCGCCGCGAATGGGACTTTCGTGATTGAAAAGAATTCCGTTGGCCGCGAACATTCCGTAGGCCTCACGATAGTTCACCGTGATCCAGTAACCGTACAGCTTTGCAACACCGTAGGGCGAGCGCGGATAGAACGGCGTGGTTTCCGACTGCGGAATCTCCTGTGCAAGACCGAACAGTTCCGACGTCGAGGCCTGATAGAATCGGACCTTGTCCGACATACCCAGTATCCGGATCGCCTCCAGCATCCGCAGCACGCCGATGGCATCTGCGTTTGCCGTGTATTCCGGGCTTTCGAAGCTGACGCCGACATGGCTTTGCGCAGCGAGGTTGTAAATTTCGGTCGGCTGAATCTGCTGCACGAGGCGGATCAGATTGGTGGAATCCGTCATATCCCCGTAGTGCAGCAGAAACGGCACCTCCCCGGCCAGAGGATCCGAATAAAGGTGGTCGATGCGCCCTGTATTAAAGGAGGACGACCGCCGCTTCACCCCATGAACGAGATAGCCTTTTCCGAGAAGGAATTCGGCCAGATAAGCGCCGTCCTGTCCCGTCACACCCGTGATCAGGGCGACCCGGCGCTGTCCGTTCCCGTCAACCATGTTGCCTCCCCAACCGGAATCGGCATGAAATGAAGAAGCGTGTCAAACTGCCTTCTTCGCGATCTCGGTGCAATTGAAAATCAGAACGTCATTTCGAATATACTTCGAAAAAATGACCGGTGACAGTTTGCTGAGAGCTTTCATAGGGCGTTCGTTGGGCTTCTGCATCTGCCCCAGGCATTTTTTTTCGCCGCGGCTCGCCAGTTCGGCGATCGAAGACAGCAGACACTGATGCGCGCCCATCACAGCAATTGGATTTGCAGGCTCCGCGGCCCAGGCCATGATCTCGGCTTTGACCTTTGTCCGCCTGAATGCCCGAGGGATCAGGAAGGCGACCTCAAACAACGCGAACAGATCGTATGGGTGCAACAAACACGTTCCGACCACCCTCGCCTTGCTTCGCCAATCGATTTCGGCGAGGCGCTTGCGCGCCGCCTCCCAGTCCGTCGTGCTGACCTGGAATGCGATGATTTCGTCTTTGTGAAGCGAAACATAGCCTACACAATCCGGCCCACTCAAAAGACGTTCGTACATGCCCTTCAGGTGTGAATGGCCCAGGCGCCCGTTGATGGACCATGGCAACGCGCGCTCGTGCACGCGGGCGATACTGTCTGCATCGGTTTGTTGAACCGGGCGGGTTATCATCTCTCGGAGCCAGCCAGCTTTTGCCAGTCATTGCCGGTCATGATGCGGTCTTGCCGCAACGCCCGCTTGATAACGACGGCCTCGCCGTTTCCGCATCCGACGACAGGACTTCCGTCGACCTCCTTCAGGATTCCAGGCTCAACATGCTTGCCTGGCCGCGCCACGTCACATGCGCGCAAAACCAACGGAACGCTTGAGACGACCGCGGTCGGCACATAAGTCGGACAAGCGAATGGCTCGTAGTTTGCGGCGCGCACGAAATCGCAGATCCGGCGAGCGCTCCAGTTCCAATCGACCTCGCCGTCAAGCGCGTCCTTGTGACGATACAAGGTTCGCTGCGACAGGTCCTGAGGCACCTCTCGCGGAATATCGTTCGCGATGATCCTCGAAAGAACGTTGATCAGAAGTTGAGCCCCTGTTTCCATCGCACGCATGAACAACGACAGGCCAGTGTCGGAATCGCGTATGGGAATGGTTTGCTGCGCCAGAATGGGACCGGCATCTATCCCCGCGTCCATGACATGCACCGTCAAACCCTGAACCGATTCTCCGTTGCGAATAGCCCACTGATGACAATGCAATCCGGCATATTGCGGAAGCAGGCCGGGATGCATGTTCAACGCCCGTCCGGAGAACATGCGGATGACGCCCGAAGCGATAATCGTGGTGCCGTTGATATTGACCAGCCAGTCCGCTCGCAGGCCGCGCGGAAACGGCTCCTTGCCCATCAGCATCGTGCGCGGCAGAATCGTTATGGCGTTATTCCTTGCGTAGGCTGTCGCCTTGACCGCGGAAGACGACCCCGGAATAAAAGCGGTTATCGAGGCGCCGGGCGTTTCGTGGACCGCCTTCAGGACCGCATAAGCGGGATGGCCGTCACCCGTGATCACAAATGCCAGCATCTAGGTTCGGCTCAGGAACCGGGCGAAACTTTGTACGGTTTCGAGATCCTGCGGGCCGGCTGCCGAAAGATCGATCGCGGATCCTCTTTCCGCCTCGACGAATCCGAACATTTCGACGAACGAGAACGAATCGATCACCTCCAGAATTTTCGCGTCCGCCGTCAGACTGGCGGCCTGCTCGGGAGCAGCTTCACGGAGATAGCCGAGAATCAATGAGATCAGTTCAGATTCCGACTTCGAGGCGTCTTTCATGGATTCTTCCAAGCTCGGCATAGTCGACTTTACCATTTGAGTTGAGCGGCATCGCATCGATACTGAAAATGTAACGAGGCATCATATAATTTGGCAGCACCTTCGCGCTTTCGGCCCTCATGAGTTTTTCCGCATCCGATGACAGTCCCTCGATGAAGGCGGACAAGTAAAGAACCTCCCCGCCGCTACCATGAATCGAAATGACAGCCACAAACTCCTTATCGCTGAACTTCCTCAAGGTCGCTTCTATCTCTCCCAGCTCGACGCGATAGCCATGAACCTTTATCTGCCGGGTCGCGCGCCCCTTGTATATCAGGCCGACCTGTGACTGATTGCACGCGAGGTCTCCCGTGCGATACCAGCGGCCGCTCGACAGGCCGGGAAAACGCCTCTCGATGAATTGAGCGTCGGTCAGGTCGGGCCGATTCCAGTACCCCGCCGACACCTGAGAACCGCCCAGCAACAGTTCGCCCGTCTCGCCATCGTTTACGGGACGCAGATCAGCATCACAGATCACCACTTCCTGCCCGGCGAAGGGTTCTCCCAGCGGCAGAACGGAGAAGTCCGTGCCACGACTGCAAGGATAGGCCGTCACGGCAACGGTTGTCTCGGTCGGACCATAGAAATTGTCAACGCGCGAGTTCGGAGCGGCCGCCATCCATTCCGCCGCCAACGCACCTGGAAACGGTTCGCCGCAGAACATACTGACCCGAATACTTTCGAAGGCGCCGGCTTGCAGCTTGTTGAACTTCTTGAGAATCAGCACCGCCGACGGAACCGAAGTCCAGGCGGTCAATCGATGACGTTTTACAAACCCGTCCGGTATCAGCACCTCATCCTGCGGGACACAGTACAGAGTTCCACCAACCGACCATGCTGAAAACAAATCATGCACCGAAAGGTCGAAATTCAATTCAGGCAGGTGAATGAAGCGATCCGCTTCACTGTAGGAGCAATAGTTCACGACATTCCGCACATACGTCGCGACGTTATCATGCGATACCATCACCCCCTTCGGTTCGCCGGTTGAGCCCGAGGTGTACATAACGTACGCCAGATCGTGGCCGCCGCCCTGTCGCGGTTGGGCTTGTGCCGTCAAAAGGCCCTTATGCAGAAACCGGTGCTGCGGAAATCCGGCCGCCCATTCCGGGCTCGCATCCTGGTCGGGGAGCAGGATCACAGCCGGGCCGGTTAGCTTCTGCAAAAGCAGCGGCAGGTTTTTCAGGCACTTCGCGTCGACAACAATGACTGCGGGCTGGGACTGGGCAATAATCGATTGCGAACGGCCAATGGGCTGCGCGGGCGTCAGCGCGACATAGGCATATCGCGCCAGATGACACCCGGCGATGGCAGCGTAGGCCGTGAGGCTTCGGTGGGCGAAGACGGCGCAGGTATCAATGCCGTTCTTTGACGATGGCGGAAACCCGCCGGCGAGGCGCAACGCAAGCTCATGGAGATCGCCATATGTGTAACTCTCGCCATCAACCCAAAGGGCGGCCTTGTCTCTGAATTGCGTTGCTGATTTTACGAATGATGCTGCGAGCGGGGTCAAAGAAACTCAATCCGTGGAGCGACAGCGTCCTTGCGGACGACTTGTTAGCTTCGTTGATGTTGAATATCAATAATCGCCTCGCAAGCGGTTGCATCGGAGACGCGAGATCAAAAGCCATCCTCCCCTGCCTTGCAGAGCCCTGACCTTTTCGGTTACCGGTCCATGACCGTAAGACAGATGACCGTACGACAGATGGCCGTAAGACGGAGTGCTTATTCCATGGCTAACCCTGTGGAACAATTCAAACAGGGACGGGATCAGCCTCGACAGGGTCCGGAGATCGATCACCGCATCGCAGCGATTTTGATCTTAACTTCTATAGCGTTTTCCAGCGAAGCGGAATCCGGTTCGCGTGAAGAAAACACGGAAAACATAAGGCTAGAGTCTTTCACCGTTTCCATGAAACGATGAAAGACTCTGGTTGATCATGAAGCTTTTCGCACAACTCGTTGCGGTCTCTCAGGGGCGAACGGAATGCGCTTGATCCAGTTCGGAAGTGATCGGATCAGCGCGGCGCACCGATCCCGAATGGCGGATCACCTCGCCGTTCTGATGGCGATATCGCTGCCATGGTCGACCACGATCTTCGGCGTGTTCACGGTGCTTTGGCTGATCACGTTCCTGACCGTGATCGACCTCCGCCAGTTCCGGCTTCAGTTTCAACGGCCCGCCTACTGGCTGCCCGTCGCATTGTTCTGCCTCGCTGCGCTCGGGATGCTGTGGGCCGACGCCCCATGGGCCGCGCGGATTCACGCCGCCGGATCGGTGGTCAAGCTGCTCGCCATTCCGCTTCTGATGCACCAGTTCGAGCGCTCCGGGAAGGGCCTCGCTGTCTTTCTCGCGTTTCTGGGATCATGCACGGTTCTGCTTGCCCTGTCATGGCTGAGCTGGCTCGAACCGCGGATCCTTCTGACGCCGGAAAAAATCCCCGGCGTTCCCGTCAAGAACTGGATCACGCAGGGCGTGGAGTTCGTGCTGTGCATCTTCGGCAGCGCCGCGCTGGCCATCGTGATGTGGCGGAAGCAAAGGCGTTATGCGGCGGCAGGTCTCACTCTGCTTGGCGCGGCATTTTTCCTCAACATGGCCCTGGTCGCGTCGTCGCGGACCGCCCTCGTCTCGCTCCCCGTGCTCCTGCTGATTTCTACACTACGATACATGAAGTGGCGCGAGGCGCTGGTTTTGTATCTGGCGATCGCGATCACCGCGGCGCTCACCTGGTTCCTTGCTCCCAACTTGCGGGAGCGCATCGAAAGCATTCAGCAGCAATACGCGGCGAGCCAGAGCCAGCAAACCTCGGTCGGCCTTCGCCTTGAATACTGGACGAAATCACTCAAATTCATCCGCAGCGCGCCGCTGACCGGGCACGGCACGGGCTCGATCCGAAGCTTGTTCGAGCGCGAGGCCGGTGGCGAGGCGATGACGGACAACCGGATCGTCGCCAATCCGCACAACCAGACGCTCTATTTCGCGATCGAATGGGGCGTGATCGGGGTGATCCTGCTCCATGCGATGTGGCTCAGCCACTTCCTGACGTTCATGGACAGGCGCTGGATCTCCTGGCTCGGAATCATCGTGGTCAGCCAGAATGTCCTGGGCTCCCTCTTCAATTCGCACCTCTCCGACTATGTCGAGGGCTGGATTTACGTCATGGGCGTGGGCGTGGCCGGCGGCATGGTCTGGAACACCCGAAAGCCGCCGCCGGTCGTCAGGCCAGCATCATAGCCGGGCCGGGCCTGGAGCATTATCGCTTCTGACTGAATCAGAATCGAAGCTCTATGATATTGATTGGACGCGTTTCTTCACGCGAACCGGGTTCCATCCTCGGGCCAAGCCCGAGGACATGCTTCGCTCGAAAACGCTAAGAGGCCCCCTGCTCACGCCACCACGGCTTTCAGCATCGACGCCGCCTCACGTCCCTTGAGCACCTCCATCGCCGCGGCGACGCCGCCAGCGCGATGCGGCACCTCGGCGAGGTCAAGGCTCATCTCGATCCCGGCGAGAGCCCCCATCAGCATCAGGTCGTTCTGATGGCCGAGATGACCAATGCGGAAAGCCTTGCCCTTGATCTTGTTGAGGCCGGCGCCGAGCGACATGTCGAAATTGTCGAGCACCACCTTGCGGAAGGCGTCTGAATCGTAGCCATCGGGCAGCATCACGGCGGTCAGCGCCGGCGAATAGGCGCGCGGATCCTGACAGACCAGCTCCAGCCCCCACTCCTTCACGGCGGCCCGGGTCGCAGCGCCGTGACGCTTATGGCGAGCCCATACGTTCTCCAGACCTTCCTCCTCCATCATGGCGATCGCGACCTTCAGGCCGTAAAGGAGATTTGTGGCCGGCGTGTAGGGAAACGAGCCCTGCGCGTTGTTGGCGATCACCTGATGCCAGTCCCAATAATATCGCGTCGACGTATTGGCCTTTGAAACCGCCAGCGCCTTTTCAGACACCGCGTTGAAGCCGAGCCCCGCCGGCAACATCATGCCCTTCTGGGAGCCTGAGATCGACACGTCGATACCCCAGGCATCGTGCTCGTATTCCATCGCGCCGAGGCCGGAGATGGTGTCGACCAGCAGCAGCGCCGGATGCTTGTTGCGGTCGAGGATTTTGCGAACCTCAAGGGGATGGGTGACGCAGCTCGTGGAGGTCTCGTTATGCACGATCATCACGGCCTTGATCTTGTGCTCCCGATCGGCCTTGAGCCGATCCTCGATCAGGTCCAGGGGAGCGCCGCGCCTCCAGTCGGTCGGAAGCACATCGACATCGAGATTGAATTTCTTCGCCATGGCGAGCCACAACGTCGCGAACTGGCCGGTCTCCGCCGTCAGCACTTTATCCCCCGGCGACAAGGTGTTGACGATCGCAGCCTCCCAGGCGCCGGTGCCCGACGACGGATAGATGATCACGGGCTGCCTGGTGCGGAAAATCCGCTTGATGTCGGCCAGCACCTCATGGCCGAGCACCGCGAATTCCGGACCGCGATGATCGAGGACCGGCATATCGATGGCGCGCAGCACGCGGTCAGGCACATTGGTAGGGCCTGGAATCTGAAGGGTATGTCGTCCTGTGTGCACCGTCATCGGGGAGCGTCCTTTCCGGGAATGGGTCAATTGCAGGTCGAATACCATTATCCGGCGGCGTTGTCCCGCGCTCGCATATTCCCGCCAACCGTCAGGAATGCAGGCTGAATGCCTGTCCCGCCGCCCTCCGGATAGCGCGCTGTTCGACCGGCACGCCCGGTGCATCGGACCCGCCCGAGAGCGCCTTTTTACTCTCCGCCCCGTTCCTCAACCGTGCAGGGAGACGGGGGATTGGCCGATAAGCCATTGACAGAGGCCGAGTCCGGCCCGAACATGAAACCATACCGACAATTCCGATTTCACCTGCATGCAGGACGCGCTTCGCGCTCCATCCGCGGCACAGGAGACAGGTCCGATGATGACTTTCAGGATTCCGCCGGCGAGCGTTCTGGCAGCCGCCGTGGTTTCGGTGGCCGTCTCGACGACCGCCGCCGCGGGGTCCCGCCACCACAGGCACCACGACACCCGGCATTCGTCCGAGGCTGATATCTACCTCCATAACTACGGGCCTGCGGTGACGCCGGATCAGCCCTTCGCCTATTACGACGGACCGGTCCGCGTGCGCTGCAAACAGAGCGCCGCTGCATATCGAGGACAGGATGGCCGCCCGCATCCCTGCAACTGACGGCCTGGCGGCAGGAAGCAACCACCGCGAACAGCCGCGCCGATCTGCGAAAGCTGTGCATGGCGCGTGGCGCGATCACGGGCCTCCGCATAGGATGGGCTCACGAACGAGGGAGCCTACGAGGCGCGCTTATGGATAAGCCGGACAATGGATACGACTACAAGCGCTATCGGGATCTTCTGGCCGAGGCGACGGATGAATCAAAGCGGCTGGCGCTCATCGACCTCTTGATCAGGGAGGGCGCACGCGATCAACTGATGCGCGAGCGGATCAGGCGGCTCGGCCTGACAAAGCTGGTGGACCGGCCTTTTAAGCGGGACTAGAGCATTTTCGCTCCTCGAAAACGCTATAGAGAGAATGATGCCAGCCTACGACGACCAGAACATTTTTGCGAAGATCCTGCGCGGCGAACTGCCGTGCTTCAAGGTTTACGAGAATGCGCATACCTTCGCGTTTCTCGACATCATGCCGCGCACGCCCGGACACACGCTGGTGATTCCGAAGGCCCCTGCCCGCGGAATCCTCGACATTTCGGCGGATGATCTGGCGGAAGTCGCCCGAACCAGCAAGACGATCGCGCTCGCCGCCATGAAGGCCTTCGACGCCGAAGGCATCATCATCCAGCAGTTCAGCGAAGCCGTCAGCGGACAGGTGGTGTTTCACCTGCATATGCATATCGTGCCGATGAAATCGGGAGTGGCGCTGCGGCCGCCTCAGAGCCGGCAGGAAGACGCCAAGGTGCTCGAGGATCACGCGGCCCGGCTGATCGCCGCGCTCGGCTCCTCGCGCGAGCCATAGAGCGCTTTCAAGCGAAGTATGTCCTGGAGCTTGATCCGGGCAGACCACCCAGCTTGAAATGCCATAATGCGGCATCGTTCCGCCGGTGCGGTCTATCCGGCATGACGGTCGGCCGAAGCGGCGATCACCCCTCCCTCCGTTTCGCTCTCTTCATCCGCAATGCGCGCCAGTTCCGGGAGACTTTCGACAGCAATGCGCCGGTCGAGCGTCTTGAGCCAGCCGGCTCTTTCCCAGGCGCTCAAGATGCGGCTCGCGGAGTAAAGGGTGGTTCCCGCGATATCGGCGATGTCTTTCCGGCGAAGCGGAAAGCGGATGACGATACCCCGAGCAGTCGCGGTGCCCACCTGACGGGTCAGCCGCAACAACGCATGAGCCACGCGCCGCTCCGCGCTCTGGGTGGCAAGCTCGCGAACCCTGTGCTGGGCCTCCTGAAGCCGCTGGCCCACGATCCGGATGGCATTGATGGCGATCTGGGGATGGCTACTCATCAATTCGAGCAAGGCTTTGTCGCTCCAGCTCACCTCGGTTGCATCCGTCAGGGTATCGGCATCGGCGGGATAGCGCCGATCCGTGAACAACGAGACCGCGCCGAAAATATCGCCGGGTCCGATAAAGCGCAGCACGACCTGTCCGCCGTCGCTGCCGGATTGGGAAATCCTGATCCAGCCATCGACAAGGACATGAGCGCGCACGCGTGTTTCGCCCTGATTGAACACACGGCAATCGCGGGCAAGCGAACGCGGAGCAGCCGATGCAAGAACGTCATCCAGCGCTGTCATCGGCAAGCCTCGAAAGAGTTCGAGGTTTGAAAGGGTCTGACGAGACAGAGGCGGAGTTTTGCTCATTCGCGAACAGTAACGCGTCGCCGCGTAAAATGACAATCAATTGCGGTTGCGCAAATCCCTGCCGGGCCGCCTTGCCGTACAGTTTGAACCAGGCAACTCTGCGTTGCTACAGCGTTGTCGAGCGAAGCGGGAACCGGTTCGCGTAAAGAAACGCGTCAAAACATAAAGATGGAGTCGTTCACCGTTTCCATGAAGCTGTGAAAGACTCCAGACTGCGGGTGTTTCATGGATGATATCACCGTCGCGCGTGCGCTACACGTCCTTGCCGTGGTCGTCTGGATCGGCGGCGTCTCGATGGCGACAACGGTGGCCTTGCCGGCGCTGCGTCGCGGCGATCTTGGACCGGACCCACTTAAGGCGTTCGAGGCGATCGAGCGGCGTTTCATCTGGCAGGCCCGCGCCTCGCTCATCATCGTCGGCTTGAGCGGCCTTTACATGACATGGCAACTCGACCTTTGGGATCGGTTTCGGATGCCCGCCTTCTGGTGGATGGACGCCATGGTGGGGCTTTGGCTGCTGTTCGCCTTCGTGCTGTTCATCGGCGAGCCGCTGATCCTGCATCGCACCTTCCACCGGCTGGCGATCGAGCGGCCGGACATCGCCTTCGCATGGCTGCACCGGGCGCACTGGGTTCTGCTCGGGCTTGGCCTGGCGACCGTGTTCGCGGCGGTCGCGGGAAGCCATGGCTGGTCGATCTTCTGACGCCGATCGCTGTCGGCTACCACAACGTTGTCGATTGATCACTCGATCCCGTCGGCGATCTCGCTGATCGCGTCAAAGACGCTGTCGAGTTCCTGCGGCGTGCTGCAATATGGCGGCATCAGATAGATCGTGTTGCCGAGCGGCCGCACCAGCAGCCCGCGGCTCAGGAAATGATCGTAAAGGCGCGGCCCGATGCCGGCGAGATATCCGGCGTCATCCGCGACGACATCGAGCGCGGCGATGGTTCCGATCTGACGAACGTTGACAAATCGCCGATCCGCGCGAAAGCGATCGAGCCCGCTGGTTTGCGCGCGCGCGACGGCGGCGATGCGCTCCATCACCGGCTCGCGTTGCCAGATCTCCAGGTTCGCGCACGCGGCCGCGCAGGCGATCGGATTGGCGGTGTAGGAACTGGAATGGAAAAAGGTCTTGCCGCGATCCGTCGAATAGTGCGCATCGAAGATGTCCGCGCGGCACAGCGTGACCGCCAGCGGCATCGTACCACCGGTCAGGCCCTTGGAGTAACAGGCGACATCGGGCGTCACACCAGCCTGCTCGCAGGCGAAGAGCGTTCCGGTGCGGCCCCACCCCGTCATGACTTCATCGGCGATGAACAGAACGCCGTGAGCCTCGCAGATCCGCTTCATCTCCGCCAGAACCCGCGCCGGATAGATCAGCATGCCGCCGGCGCCGAGGATCAGGGGCTCGACGATCAGCGCCGCGACGCCGGTGTTGCGACACGCCGTCGTGATCGCATCCAGCGTGGCCTGCTCGCGATCCCTGGAAGGAAAGGGAATCCGCTCCACATCGAACAGCAGCGGATCGTACGGCGCATTGAAAATGCCCCGCTCACCCACCGACATGCCGCCGATGGTGTCGCCGTGATAGGCCCCTTCCAGCGCGAGAATCCGGCTGCGCCGCTCACCCCGGTTCCGCCAGAAGCCGAGCGCCATTTTCAGCGCCACTTCCACCGATGTGGAGCCGCTGTCGGAAAAGAAGACGTAGTCGAGCCCCGGCGGCGTCATCGCAACAAGCAGGCGCGCCAGCCTTTCAGCCGGTTCATGGGTGAAGCCGGCGAAGATCACCTGATCGAGACGATCGGTCTGATCCTTGATCGCCTGGACGATATGCGGGTGACGATGCCCATGCGTCACCACCCACCAGGAGGAGATCGCATCGAAAATGCGGCGGCCGTCAGCGGCTTCAAGCCAGGCGCCTTCGCCCCTCGCGATCGGTATCGCCTCCGGCTGCAACGCGTGCTGGGTGAACGGGTGCCAGACCGGAGATCGCGGCTTCATCGGGTCCGTTCCTTGACGAAATCACCGATATCGAAACCGTCGGCGAAAGCCTGACTCAACGTCGCGCGGGTCAACGGCGTGACATGGCTCAACCGCCCAAGACGTTTCACCCTGCCCATGTCGATGATGATCCGTTCGGTTTCGACATTCTCTTCCCCGATGAAGCTGACGCCGAGTATCGGAACGTCGCGCGCGCGCAGCGCCTCGATCGACAACAGGCTGTGGTTGATGGTGCCGAGCGCTGTTCGAGCGCAGAGCACCACCGGCAGACGCCACCTTGCCATCAGATCGAGATAGGTGACGTCGCGCGTCAGCGGCACCAGCAAGCCGCCCGCGCCCTCGATCACCAGTGGCCGGTCCGTATGCGGCGCCTCCAGCGCCCGATGATCGATGGTGACGCCGTCAAGCTCGGCGGCGAGATGCGGCGATACCGGCGTCCGCAACCGATACGCCTCCGGCCATATCCGCCCGGCGGCGAGGCCCGACAGCCGCGACACGGTTTGCGAGTCGGTTTCCTCGTCCAGTCCCGACTGCACCGGCTTCCAGTAATAACCGTCGAGAGCGCCGGCAAGCGCAGCCGAAAACACCGTCTTGCCGACGCCGGTATCGGTCCCGCTGACGACGATCCGCGCGCTCACGCGGCAAACCGCATGTCTTCCGCCAAGGCCGCGAACAGGTCCGCGACGATCGCCTCATCGACATGGAGCGTCAATGCGATGCGCAATCGCGCCGTGCCTTCGGGAACCGTCGGCGGACGGATCGCCCGTATATCGAAGCCCCTGCGCTGCAATGAGGCCGCCAGCTCCACCGCCGCCTGATCCGCGCCGACGATCACCGGAATGATCTGTGAGCCGGATGGCTCGATATCGCAGCGTCGCCGCAGTTCGCCGCCGGCAAACCTCACCAGATGCGCCAGACGCTCACGCCGCGCGGAACTTGTGCGGGTAAGTTCAAGCGCGGCGCGCGTCACCGCGGCGGTAAGGGGCGACGGCGCGGTGGCATAGATGAACGGCCGCGCGCGATTGACCAGAAAATCGCGGATCACCTTCGGCGCCAGAATGAATCCGCCCGACGTGCCGAGCGCCTTGCCGCAGGTGTGCAGCGTGATGACGTTGTCACGCCCCTCGAACGGCGCGGCCAGTCCCCGCCCGTGCGGACCCAATACGCCGGTCGCGTGAGCCTCGTCGATCACGAGCATCGCCTCGTGCCGGTTGGTGATGGCCAACAGTTCCTTGAGGTCGGGGCTGTCGCCGTCCATGCTGTACAGGCTTTCGATCGACAGCCAGGGCCGTCCCTTGCCGCCGGCCCCGCGCCATTTGACGATCGCCGCGTCGAACGCATCGGCATCATTATGCCGGGCGCTGACGGACTCAGCGCGGCCGCGCCGAATGCCGTCATGGACGCTGGCGTGGATCAGTTCATCATGCACGACGAGATCGCCGCGCTGCGGCAGCGTCGAGAAGATGGCGAAGTTGGCGACGTAGCCACCGCCGAAATAAAGCGCCGATTCAGCGCCGAAGAAAGCCGCCGCTTCGCGCTCCAGCGCTTCATGCTCAGGATGATTGCCGCGCAGCAGGCGCGATCCACCGGAGCCGACCGGCACGCCCCGCGCCAACGCGTCGGCGGCGGCCTTTCGCAACTCTTCGGATTCGGCCAGACCGAGGTAATCATTGGATGCGAGATCGATTCCCGAGCGCCCGCGCAGCGTCCGCAGCCGCCCCCTGTCGGCGAGCGCCCGCAGATCTGTCCTGTAAACCCCGTTAATCGTCATGTGCTGCGCTTACTCACCGGCAGCGGCAGCCGCGAGGGGTTATTCCGCCGGGACATCGTAATCAGCCGCGAATCGCATGTCCCGAAGCGGCTGCACCCGTTTCGTCGACGCCTGATAAAGATCGTGCGCCTTGTAGGCTGCGAGTTCCGCCTCGCTGTCGAACTCGCCATAGACGACCACGTCGATATCGTTGCCGAGCTGATCGGTTTTCCGGTTGCGCGCGACCTCGAGCCGGCGCGCGTGCGGAATCGTGGTGAGCGGCGACAGGCCGTCGATGATTTTGTCGATATCGCCCTTGTCTTTCGCGGTGAATAAAACGATGTGACGAATCATGGCTGGCCGTGGAACAGAGGGTGATCCCAGCCGCATGACTATCTTGCGATCAGGTGCAACGCAACGCTCACGAGACGCGGCATGATATCCGCGACAGGGATCAGCATGTCACATGCCGGGACATCCTGTTGAATGTTCCTCGAAATACGGTCCATATGTGCTTCTTTTGATGTCCGCTCCGGACGCACCCGATTCTGGCGAACGAGCATGTTCGACGATGGCCGCTTGCGATGAGTGATCCGCTTGTCAAATCCACGGCGCCCGTGCATTCGGTGGCTCCCGCATCGGCACAGGCGATCGCGGCGGACCTCATCGCGCTGCTGGTGGCGGTGACCTCAGGCGATCCCCGGGTCCTGACGATCCAGGATCAGAACGCGCTGCCGTCGGGTCCATTCGAACTGGCTCATCGCTCGCTGCAATCGGGATTGCGTGCCTGGGTCGAACGCCAGACCGGGCTGCCGGTCGGCTATGTCGAGCAGCTTTACACCTTCGCGGACCGGGATCGCACCGGCGCCGCCGACCAGCGCATCATCTCCATCAGCTATCTCGGCCTCACCCGCGAGCAGGCCGAGTCCAGCCAATACGAGGCGAGCTGGCGGAGCTGGTATGATTATTTTCCTTGGGAAGACCATCGCCTCGGCATCCCGACGATGGAAAAAACGTTGCGGTCCGGCCTCGCCGAATGGATCGCGGCGGCGCCGGACCGAACGACGCGAAGCCATCGCCGGCAGCGCGCGGCGAGGCTGTTCGGGCTGGAGGACCACCTCTGGAACGAGGAACTCGTCCTGCAACGGTACGAGCTGCTGTACGAGGCGCGGCTGATCCCGGAAGCCCTGCGAGGCGACGGCGCGACCTTGGAGACGGCCGTCGCAGCGTTTGTGCCCGGCGATCCCATGATCCTCGACCATCGCCGGATTCTGGCGACCGGGATCGCCAGGCTTCGCGCCAAGATCAAATATCGCCCCGTCGTCTTCGAATTGATGCCGGACACGTTCACGTTGCTGCAATTGCAACGATGCGTTGAGGCGCTGGCGGGAAAACTTGTGCATAAGCCGAACTTTCGCCGCCTGATCGAGCAGCAGGAACTGGTGGAGGATACCGGCGAGACCAGCCAGGAAACCGGGGGGCGGCCAGCGAAACTTTTCCGCTTCCGCCGCGCCGTGCTGGCGGAGCGCGCGATCGCCGGGACCAAATTACCTTTCTCGGGGGCTTGACAACCCTTATACTCAATATCAGTATAATAGGGTGTCCGATTGGGAGTATCGTCATGCCGTCCGTCCTCGAACTGCGACCATCGGCCCGAATCTATCCCAAGGTGCGGCACGCGATCCCCCTGATCGAATGGCCTGCTTTCGCCGATGACGTTGATGCGATCATCGAACTGAAGAAGCGCCGCAACGCGGTGGTTCTCGCGCACAATTATCAGACGCCCGAAATTTTCCACGGCGTGGCCGATATCGTCGGCGACAGCCTCGCGCTGGCCCGCAAGGCGAGTGAAGTGGAAGCCGACGTGATCGTGCTCGCCGGGGTGCACTTCATGGCGGAGACGGCCAAGCTGCTGAATCCCTCGAAGACGGTGCTGATCCCCGATACCGGCGCCGGCTGCTCGCTCGCCGACTCGATCACGCCCGAGGACGTGCGGCTTTTACGGAAGACCTATCCCGGCGTTCCCATCGTCACCTATGTGAACACCTCGGCCGCGGTGAAGGCGGAGTCGGACATCTGCTGCACGTCGGGCAACGCCAAGGCGATCGTCGAGTCGCTCGGCGTGGAACGCGTGATCATGCTGCCCGACGAATATCTGGCGAAGAACATCGCGGCCGAAACTCACGTCAAGATCATCGCCTGGGCCGGGCATTGCGAAGTGCATGAGCGCTTCAGCGCCGACGAGGTGCGGCAGTTGCGCGACAATCATCCCGGCGTCGTCGTTCTCGCGCATCCGGAGTGCCCGCCGGAGGTTGTGGCGGAAGCCGATTTCTCCGGATCGACAGCCGCCATGGCGTCCTATGTCGCCACCCGGCAGCCGCCCCGGGTCGTGCTCCTGACGGAATGCTCGATGAGCGACAATGTCGCCGCCGATCATCCCGGCCTGGAGTTCATTCGTCCCTGCAATCTGTGCCCGCACATGAAGAGGATCACGCTCGGTAATATCCGCCACGCGCTGGAGTCGATGCAGCACGAGGTCACGATCGATCCTCGCATCGCTGCGCGCGCGCGCCTCGCGGTCGAGCGGATGTTGTCCGTCGGATGACGGCGCTGCATGACACCAACGGCGCCGCGGTCGTTATCGGCGGCGGCCTTGCCGGCCTGATGACGGCGCTCGCGCTAGCGCCGCGACCGGTGTTGCTTTTGAGCAGCGCGCCGCTGGGCCTCGAGACATCGAGCATCCTCGCGCAAGGCGGCATCGCCGCGAGCATCGGACCGGACGACAACGCATCGCTGCATCTGGCCGACACTCTCGCCGCCGGTGACGGGCTTTGCGACGAGCGCATCGCCGAGGCGATCCTCGCCGCCGCGCCCGATGCGATCGAACGGTTGTCGCAGCTCGGCGTGGCCTTCGATCGCGACGCCGACGGCAATCTCGCGCTCGGCCTCGAGGCGGCGCATTCACGCCGCCGGATCGTCCATGCCGGAGGCGACGCCAGCGGCCACGACATCATTCGCACCCTGGCCCGCAAGGTCTATGAGACGCCTTCGATCACCGTGTGCGAGGCGACCCGCGCACAGCGGTTGATCGTCGAGGACAATGCGGTGAGAGCGGTCGTCTGCCAGGCCGGGCGTGATTCCGTCACCTTCGTCACCGGTCACATCGTCATCGCGACCGGAGGCATCGGCGGATTGTTTCTGCACGGAACCAATCCGGCGGGATCGTGCGGCCAGGGACTCGCGCTCGCGGCGCGCGCCGGCGCGATCATGGCCGATCTCGAATTCATCCAGTTTCATCCGACCGCGCTCGACATCGGCTCCTTCCCGCTGAAACTGATCAGCGAAGCGGTGCGCGGCGAAGGCGCGACTCTCATCGACGAAAACGGCGATCGCTTCATGGCCGACACGCCCGACGCCGAACTTGCGCCACGCGATGTCGTCGCTCGCGCGGTCTGGCGGCACATGGCCGCGGGCCATCGGGTATTTCTCGATGCGCGGAATCTCCGAGGGATCGACTTCTCCCGACGCTTTCCGGCGATCACCTCATTCTGCCGCGATGCGGGAATTGATCCGACGGAGCAGCCCATCCCGGTTCGTCCCGCCGCGCATTATCACATGGGTGGAATTTCCGTCGACAAGCGCGGGCGAACATCCATTGACGGTCTCTGGGCCTGTGGTGAGGCCGCCTGCACCGGCCTTCATGGCGCCAACCGGCTCGCGAGCAACTCGCTTCTGGAAGCGGTGGTGTGCGCCGGCCTGGTCGCCCGGGATATCGCCGGCACGACGCCCGCGAAACAACGTTTGCCCCGAGCGACGGAGGCCGGCACCGGCTGCGATCCGGCCTTGATCCGGCCGATCATGTCGCGCGCCGCTGGCGTTTTGCGGGACGGAGAAGGGCTGCGCGCCGCCGCCCGCGCGCTCCTGCCGCTTGCCGCTTCGCAACAGGCCGCAAGCGATCCGGCCATCGTCGCCCTGATGATCGTGATCGCCGCGCTTCGCCGGGAGGAAAGCCGGGGCGCGCACACGCGCACCGATTATCCGGAGCGAGCTACCAGCGCGGCCCGGACGACACTTCGCCTCCGCGATGCCTTCGAGGCCGCGAAAGGCTGCATTCCCGATTTGGTTGGTTAGCTAGTAAGCTGGAACACAATGCCGCTCCCTGCCCTGCCGCGCATCATGATCGAACCGCTGGTTCGCGCCGCCCTGCTTGAAGATCTCGGCCGCGCGGGAGATCTCACGACCGACGCGATCGTGCCGTCCGGTCACCGGACCACGGCCTTCATTGCCGCCCGCCAGCAAGGCACCGTTGCCGGGCTCGATCTGGCCCGGCTCGCATTCGAACTCATCGACCCGGCGATCGAAATGCATGTCGGACACGGCGACGGCGCGATTGTCGCGCCGGGCGATGTGATCGCAACCTTGTCCGGTCCTGCGCGGGGAATTTTGACGGCTGAGCGGGTCACGTTGAACTTCCTGTGCCACCTGAGCGGGATCGCCACGGCGACGGCGTCCGTGGTCGCGGCGGTTCAGGACTACAAGGCGAAGATCGTGTGCACCCGCAAGACGACGCCCGGCCTGCGCGCGATCGAAAAATACGCGGTTCGTATTGGCGGCGGCAGTAACCACCGGTTCGGCCTCGACGATGCCGTTCTCATCAAGGACAACCATATTGTCATCGCCGGCGGCGTCACCGAGGCGCTGAAGCGCGCAAAGGACCGCGTCGGCCATCTGGTCAAGATCGAACTGGAGGTGGATACGCTCGATCAACTGCGCGAAGCACTCGAGCAAGGCGTCGATGCCGTGCTTCTCGACAACATGAGTCCGGACACGCTCCGCGAAGCCGTCGCGATGGTCGCGGGCCGGGCGGTGACAGAAGCGTCAGGCCGCATCACGCCGGCGACAGCGCCAGCGATCGCCTCAAGCGGAGTCAATCTCATGTCGATCGGGTGGCTCACGCACAGCGTCGGCATTCTCGACCTCGGCCTTGATTTTGAAGGCGAGGCGCGCGCGTGATCCGGCGTTAGTGACGGACGTTGACGTCCGTGGCTGGTAAGGCGGCTTCCGCAAGCCGTCAGGCCCTTAGAGCATCGGACCCGAAAGTGGGAACCGGTTTCGGGATAAATCCGATGCTCAATCAATTAACTGGAGCGACGGCGCTGATTCCATTTGACCGGCCGCCGCTCTAATGAAACCAGACAGGCTGCCGGAGACGCAACTTCTCGCTCGCGTCCCGTTTTATAGCGTTTTCGAGCGAAGCATGTCCTCGGGCTTGACCCGAGGATGGATACCGGTTCGCGTGAAGAAAACGCGTCAGATCAAAATCTGAGAGCCTCGCTTCTGATTCAATCAGAAGCGATAATGCTCTAGTTCGAAGGCGGCCGTTTCCGGAAAGGGTCCGCTGCTTCATCGTGTCCGTTGCGGCTGCTCAGGAACATCAGAAACATCAATCCGCATCCGATGACGAAGGAAAAGAACGTGCCGAGACCAAGCGCGATCCAGCCGTGTTTTCCTATCTCGACGCCAGCCGTCTGATTCAAAACCGCGATCATCCACACGCCCGTGGCGATCAATATGCCCGTCAGCGCAATCAGAACGATAATTCTGCCTTTGCTCATGTCTTCCATCGGGATGCCTTTCCTTATGTTTAAGTCCGGCTGCTTGAACTGGAGTCTGTTTCAACAGCGTTGATCTTTTCCGAAAACCGGCTTCCACTTTTCACGATCATTCTAACTCCGCCGAAGTCTGGTCAGGTCCTGCGTTTATCGGCCAGCATATGCACCCTCCCTTGTCGCTGGTTTCCGCTTGTTTCGGGCAAGCCCGATACCAGCCACGACAGAGGTTTTCCTGCACGTTATTCTATCAGATCCAAGATTTTATCACATCCAAGGTTATCACATTCAGGGCTGGAACGCCCCCTCAATTGATGCATTCCTGATATATCTTTACACGCATCCGCGAAAAGGGAAACCCTGTCGAAACCCGATTGCAGCAAAAGTTACCCGCTCGCCGCTTGCGCGACTTTTCGATCAGCACTTGCCGCGCCCGCGTGAAGCTCTGATCCCTTCAGAAAGATCTTCAGAAGGAAAGGCAAGGAAGAAACGAAGGCTTGGCCTGGTCACTTGCGGCAACCACTTACGACCGTTCTCTGGCTCATGACGCCGTTTACGCTTCTGGTTTCCATTTTATCCGGCCGAGAATCCTCGCCTGCTTTTGAAACGCATCGAGGAACATTCGGTACGCTATCGCTTTTATTCCCCACCTAGCGAAGGAGAAGCTGATGGCTATGGAAGGAAACTCTGAAAACCTGATCGCCAGCGATAAGGAGTCCGGCAAGGCCGTCTATGGCGCCGAAGACAAGAAGATTGGTTCGATCGAACGCGTCATGGTCGAGCAGTCCAGCGGGGAACCTGCCTACGCTGTGCTGAGCGTCGGCGGATTTCTCGGTTTGGGCGACGAGCATTACCCGGTCCCATGGAGGCTGCTCAGATACGACTCCGAACTTGACGGCTATCGCAGCGACATCAGCGGGAACCGGCTGAAAGGCTATCCGAAGAGTGTGTTCGGGAGTTCTGGTTCTGAACTCTTCGATTGGACCGCGCGCCGTGCAGAGCTTGATTCTTACTACGCCAACATCGACACCGTAACGACGAAGGAAGGTGCGCAGTCTCCTTTGACGCGAGACTCCGGGTAAGCGAGCGTCGTTCGCGCCGTGTGCAGTCAGAGGAGTGCTGGCCTGCCCCCGTTGATAAACCGCGCATGAAAATCGGAACGGCGCGACGATAGTCCTCATGAGTAAAACTTGGCGGACGGGTAAATTGCCTCTATCCCTCGTCCGCTTTTAGCCCGCCGGTGTACCCCCCCTTCGCCGGCGGGCTTTTTTTTACCTCCCAGAACCCGAACGCCTCCCTGATCCACACATTTCGTTCATCATTTCAAAACCATCGCCGAGGGTCTTCTCCCCACGGTGAGTTTCCATTAATCGCTACAGTCGCACCTTGTCGGGTAAGGATGGACAGTCACAAGAAAACCATCGGGGAAGGCGGGGCGGCGTACTCCGGGATTTGCCATGCTGAGCGTGCCGACAATATGGGTGGTGTTTATCGCCAACTTCCTGGCGTTGGGTTTGGTCTGGACCTACGTCATGCGGAGCTACCCGACGCTCGTGGCCGCTCCCTATTGGGCGGCGGCGTCCTTCTTCGCCGCTTTTTTCTCCGCCCTATCCATGCTGCGCGGTCACATCGATTCAATGCTGCCGCTGGTCGTCGGCGGCGGCGGGCTGATCTTCTCGATCTGCCTCTGCACGATGGGCATTCGGCGTTTCTATGAGCGACCGGTCTCCTGGCGGACGACCTTTCTCACGGTCGGCTTGAGCGTCGCCGGACTCGCTTACTTTGTGTATGTGCGCGACGACATGCCGATGCGCATTTTCATCTATTCGGCGGCTCAGGCGATACCGATCGCGATGACGTTGAATATGGTGCTGTCGCGCAAGGAAGGCCGCATTAATTCGGGAGCACAGCTCGCTGGAATTGTCAGCGTGCTCATCATCTGCGTGAGCGTCATCAGGTCGGTGTGTGCCTTTTTCGATATCGGCGGCGGCGTGTCCTATATCAATTTCAATGCTCTTCAGGCCGCTCTGATATTGGGTCTGGTGTTCCTGTCGATGACCTGGAACTTCGGATTCCTTTTGATGGCGATCGATCGCCTGCGAAACGAAGTTGCCGACCTTGCGCATGTGGACGACCTCACCGGGGTCGCCAACAGGCGGCAGCTATTGGGGCGGCTGGAGGACGCGTGCGCGATGTCGGAGCGGAGCGGCGAACCTTTCGCGATCCTCATGATGGATCTCGACGGCTTCAAGCAGATCAACGACACCCACGGTCACGCAGCCGGCGATGCCTGCCTGCGGCAGTTCACGCTGATGGCGCAGATGCAGCTGCGGCCCGGCGATTTGCTGGCGCGGACCGGCGGGGACGAGTTCTGCATCCTGTTGCCCGCCACAACGCTGGAAGAAGGCGCGCAGATCGCGCAGCGCGTGCTGAATGCATGTCGCGAAGACGCTGCCGGGTGCACGGGCGCCGATGTTCCTATCTCGGCCTCCATCGGGCTCGCCCAATGGACCCGGGAAATGGGAGCGTGTTCGGAACACCTGCTCGCCGCCGCCGATCATGCGCTTTATGCGGCCAAGAACGATGGGAAAAACCGGTTTGCCTCATGCGGAGACATCGCGCCGCCGATTGCCCCGCAGTCATGGTCACAACAGATCCCGTCCGATCAAAAAGCATAAAGCACGCTCGAAGGCGTGGAGCGGAGCCAGAGCATCGGACCCGAAAGTGGGAACCGGTTTCGGGATAAATCCGATGCTCAATCAATTAACTGGAGCGTGATGGGGTTATGTTGAATCGATTTTGGATTCCCAAATCAGTGTGTTTCTGATTCAGCATGCTGGCTGGATAGGAGGCCAGCATGGATGGGCAAGCCTTACTCACTGGATCTTCGCAAGCGTGTTGTCGCTGCGATCGAGGGCGGAATGTCGCGCAATCGGGCCGCCAAGCAGTTTGGGGTCGCGATCAGCACGGCGATCGGCTGGATGCGGCGGGTCGAGGAGACCGGCAGCGTTGAGCCTGGCCAGATGGGCGGTCACAAGCCGAAGGCGATTGCGGGAGACCACGCAGTCTGGCTGTCGCGGCGGATCAGGGACGGCGATTTCACCATCCGCGGGCTTGTTGCCGAGCTTGCCGGTCGCGGTCTGAAGGTCGACTACCACTCGGTGTGGGACTTCGTGCATGCCGCGAAGCTCAGCTTCAAAAAATGTATGGTCCGCCCCGGCGTTGCAAGGGATTTGGATTTCTGTCGGGCGCAGTTTGCGTAAATGTATCCGGCCTCTCGCGAGTGAGCTGCTGTTGCAGCCAGGCCAGGATGAGATGCGCGCCGGTTGTTCCCAATAAATCGTACGGGCCATGACGCCCGTTTTTTTGACAGGGCTTACAACCAGCGGATCGACTGTTCCGACATCATTCCTTGACCCCGCAACCTGACGAGAACGCGATGATCAAGCCTGGGCCGGATCAACGCGCTCATAAAGATTGCCCGGCCGCGTGAGCACGGCCCACGCCATCCGAGCGATTTTGTTGGCGAAAGCGACAACAACCTTGTTGCGATGCATCCGCTGTTCGAGCCGGCCGATCCACTCACCCATACGGTCGCGCTCACGGTTCAGGTGGGCGATGCATGAGCGTGCGCCATGGATGATGAGGCGCCGCAGGTACGGGTTGCCGCGCTTGCTGATCCCCAGCAGCGTGGTCCTCCCGCCTGTCGAGTTTTGGCGTGGAACGAGCCCGAGCCATGCCGCAAGGTCACGCGCCTTGCGGAACTGCCGTCCATCTCCGATTGCGGCAAGCAGGGCCGTTGCTCCCAGTGGCCCAATCCCGGGGATCGACATCAGCCGGCGCGCTGCGTCGACGCGATCGGCGATCGCTTCGACCTGCCGGCTGACGGTGGCGAGCCGCGCGTCGACGACGACGAACTCGTCCCAGAGTTCCCGCAGCATCGTGCGCATCATCGGTGTGAGGTCGTTGGTCTCGTCGGCAAGGATACGCGCCATGTCGAGCTTGAAGACGCCAGCCCCTGGCCGCATCGCGATTCCATATTCCAGACAAAAGGCGCGCATCTGGCAGATAAGCTGTATTCTGTTTGCGGAGATCCGGTCTCGGATCCGATGAAGCGCCTGCAGATCGATTTGCGCTTCCTGCCTTATCTCGACAAAGCGCATCGTCGGACGGACCACCGCTTCGGCAATCGCCTCTGCGTCACGCGCGTCGTTCTTGTTCGATTTGACGAAAGGCTTCACGAACTGCGCTGGGATAATCCGCACTGTGTGGCCCATCGCAGCCAATTTGCGCGCCAGCCATTGGGCGCCCGGACAAGTTTCCATCCCGATCAAGGCGCGAGGCGCCTGCTCGAAGAACGGCAGGATCGTATAACGGGTTAGCTTTACGCGGCGTATCGGCTTGCCGGATGCATCGGCTGCCATGACGTCGAAGCGGGTCTTTCCGAGATCAATGCCGAAGACGGCGGCATCGACAGAGTGGCTTCTGGACATATCGGCTCCTTCAGTTGGGAATCAACCAGCTGCATCATCGCAGCCGGAGAGCCGGGGCGGGCCATCTCATTAAGCGTGGCGGCTGGAGAGCGCGATCGACCCGCGGTCGCGCGGCGGCGAGCACAATGGACAAAGTATCAAGGTCGCGTCGAAGCTGAGCGGCTGGTTTTCATCGACGAGACCTGGACCAGGACGAGACCTGGACCAGGACCGATATGGCGTCCTTGCGGGGATGGGCGCCACGCGGGCGCAGACTTCACGCCAAGGTTCCCCACGGACGCTGGAAGACCATGACCTTCCTGGCGGCCCTGCGCCATAACCGGATCGATGCGCCATGGTTCATCGAAGGGCCGATCGATGGCGTGAGCTTTCGCGCCTATGTCGAGCAGGTTCTTCTGCCCGTCCTTCGACCCGGCGATATCGTCATCCTGGATAACCTTGGCAGCCACCGGAGCAAAGCAGTTCGTCAACTCATCCGCTCGGCCGGCGCCAAACTCTTCTTCCTGCCAAAATACTCGCCCGATCTGAACCCGATCGAACAGGTCTTTGCCAAGCTCAAGCACCTCATCCGAAAAGCCGCCGCGCGAACCGTCGATGCGGTCTGCGCCGCAATCGGCCACGCACTCAATGCCTTCACCTCCGAGGAATGTGCCAACTACCTCAAAAATTCAGGATATCGAACTTAATGCCATCATGCTTTAGAGCATTATCGCTTCTGATTGAATCAGAAGCGACGCTCTATGATATTGATCTGACGCGTTTTCTTCACGCGAACCGGATTCCACTTCGCTCGAAAACGCTATAGAGGCTGCTTCAACTGCGTTGAATCAGTCTCCAAAACCAAGGCCGAGAGATTGTTGTTTGACCCGTTTCCTTGCGCGAACAGGTCACCCACCTCGCAGGAAAAACCGTTCCTGATCGCAAACAAACAGGCGAACAAACAAAAAGGGCCGCCGATATCCGGCGGCCCTCATTTCCGAACAGAAGCTTCTCGCTTCAGCGGGCAGCTTCCATGGCAGCCTGTTCCTGCTGCGCGATCGTCGTCTTCACGGCCGACTGCACCTTCTCGAAAGCACGAACCTCGATCTGCCTCACACGTTCGCGAGACACATTGAACTCGGCAGCGAGATCTTCCAGCGTCATCGGCTCATCCGCGAGGCGTCGGGCCTCGAAGATGCGGCGCTCGCGCGGATTGAGTACGCCCATCGCGCCGGTCAAGGCTCGGCGGCGATGATCGAACTCCTCATGCTCCGCCATGATGGCTTCCTGATTGGGCGCCTGATCGACCAGCCAGTCCTGCCATTCGCCCGCTTCGCCATCGTCACGGATCGGGGCGTTGAGCGATGCATCGCCACCGAGGCGGCGATTCATGTCGATGACATCCTGTTCCGTGACGCCGAGACGCTTGGCGATGAGCTTGACCTGATCCGGCCGCATATCGCCTTCGTCAAGCGCGGAGATCTTGCTCTTCGCCTTCCGCAGGTTGAAGAACAATTTCTTCTGGTTCGCGGTCGTGCCCATCTTCACGAGCGACCACGAGCGCAGGATGTACTCTTGTATTGAGGCCTTGATCCACCACATCGCATATGTGGCGAGGCGGAAACCCTTCTCAGGTTCAAATCGCTTTACCGCCTGCATCAGGCCGACGTTGCCTTCCGACACGACTTCCGATATCGGCAGGCCGTAGCCGCGATAGCCCATGGCGATCTTGGCCACCAGCCGAAGGTGGCTGGTCACGAGATGATGCGCCGCGTCACGGTCGTCATGTTCGCGCAAACGCTTGGCGAACATGTACTCCTCGTGCGGCTCCAGCATCGGAAACTTGCGGATTTCCGAGAGGTAACGAGAAAGTCCGTTCTCTCCGTTGAGAACCGGTAGGGTAGCAGTACGGGCCATGGTTGCGCCCTCCACTGGTTCAGGCCCCCGACAGCGGCGAGCCCGGCAGGCAGTCTCTTGTTAAAGCCGACCACGCTGCGATGTTCCACGTTGGGTATTCAACGCAGGTGCAACATATACCAGAGATGGCCCGGAAAAAGAAGAACAAAAAGTGATTACGTTTTCGTGATCTGTTCTCAACTGTTTGTTATCACTTTTGTTTTCCGCGAAGATGCGTCATTCCGCCGCCGCGAGGGCCGTTTGCAGGGAAGACAGGTCCTCCGGCAGACCCGTTTCCCAGCGCAGAACCTCTTCGGTCCGGGGATGTTCAAGGACCAGAAGATACGCGTGAAGCGCCTGCCGGCCGAGAGCACTCAGCGCCGTGGCGGCTCGCGGTCCCAGATGACTGGCCTTGGTCTTGAAATGAGGTCCATAGACGTCGTCACCCATCAGCGGGTGGCCCGCATGGGCGAGATGCACCCGGATCTGGTGAGTGCGGCCGGTGGCAAGCTGGCAGGCGAGCAGAGCAGCCACCGGTTTTCCGTCCCGCCCATTGAAGACCTGCCGGACCTCCCAATGGGTGATCGCTTCCCGCCCGCCTGCCCGCACGGCCATCTTTTCGCGCGCGTAAGGGTGCCGGTCTATCGGAGCGTCGACCGTGCCATGGGCACGGCTCGGCAGTCCCCAGACAAAAGCCAGGTAACCGCGTCGCATTGCTCCCGTGCGTCCATGATCCGCGAATTGCGCGCTCAGCGACCTGTGGGCGGCATCATTCTTGGCGGCCACCATCAGGCCGGTGGTGTCCTTGTCCAGCCGGTGCACGATGCCGGGCCGGCAGACGCCGCCGATGCCGGACAGACTTTCCCCGCAATGCGCAATGAGGGCGTTGACCAGCGTTCCAGCATGGTGGCCCGCGGCGGGATGAACGACCAGACCTTTCGGCTTGTTGATGACGATGAGATCGTTGTCCTCGTAGATGATATCCAGCGCGATGGCTTCGCCTTGCGGTTTGGCCGATATTGCCGGCGGCACGCGGATTGTGATCGTATCTCCCGGAGCGACATGATAAGCGGGGTCGTGAACAGGGGCCGAGCCTTCCGTCCTCTCCGCAACAGAAGTTTTTTTCACAATACTGACGTCGCCCGCGAGAATCAGGGACTTCAGGCGTGATCGGGACAGATCGCGGCTATGAACGGCAAGGACACGATCAAGGCGTACCGACCCCTCGTCGCCGGTGACAACGATGTCCAGCCTCTGATCCGATGGTGAGCCTTTGAGAGCCGAGCCTTGCATGACCGAGCCTTTGAACCCTGAACCGACACCGGAACAGGCCGCGCTATTCGCGCGGGTGCGGCGGATGATGTTGATCGCTGGTCTGACCACGGCCCTCGCCGTGGGAGCCGTCCTTGTCGCTATCGGCTATCGCTTTTTCCGCGTCGAGGGAAGCAGGCCGGCGGCCGACGTTACCGCGACCCTGCCGAAGGATGCCAGGATCACCGCGACCGCGGTCGCGGGCGACCTGCTCGTGGTGACCCTTGATCTCGGCGGCTCCGTCCAGATCCGAACGTTCAACCTGCGCACGTTGCAGTCGGCCGGAACGCTGAATTTCGCACGCGAGCCCTGATATCCAAAGGCACCTTGCGGCGCACCGATTTCGAGGTTATTGCCTTTCCGGTACGCTCCCTTCGTCTAGCGGTTAGGACGCGGCCCTCTCAAGGCTGAAACAGGGGTTCGATTCCCCTAGGGAGCGCCAAGCATCATCTAAGCCATTGAAAAGCTGAAAACTCTAGGTAATCATAAGCTTAGAGCGGCCGCCTTGCTACACAAACGTAGCCCACAAAGGTGGTCCACAATGGCGGCTTTGAGTTACATGCAGCGACGTGCATCCGGCGTCTACGAGTTTCGAAAGCGTCTGCCTGAGGCGCTGGCCGGGAAGCCCGTACCCTCTCACATGCGCGATGTCTTTCCCGATCTCGTCAATCCGAAGACCCGCTGCTTCAAGCGTGAGCTTGTTCGGTCCCTCGCAACGAAGGAGCTAAAGGAAGCCAAGCGGCGCGACCATCAGGCGGCCTTGAAGGCGACCCAATTGTTCGATGCTGCGGTGAAAGCCCTCATGCCCCCTTCCGTCGCGGTGCAACCCGTGGCGCTCGACCTCAAGCAACTTGGCGATGATATCTTTGCGGGCCTGCTCGCAGACGATGAAGCCGAGCGGATGGAAGGCGATGACCGGCGGCATCTGCAAACTCCTAAGGAGCGAGCGCAATGGCGCGACCTCGTGGACGTACCGCCTGCCACCCAAATGGGAATGTCCTCCGACCACTCTTACGCTTATGGCGAACTGCTGCCGGTGTTTGAAGACGAGTTTCGCGCAGCATACGCCCGGCGCGACCCCAAGATCGTCTACCCCGAAACCAATATCGCATTGAAGGAGCGGGGCATCTATCTGAGCAAATCCTCATCGGAGTTTCAGAAGGCGGCCCTCGTTGTCCTTGAAGCTCACGTGCGGGCCTACGAGGCAATGGGGAAGCGGCAGCGCGGCGAAATCATTCCAACCCCAGTGGTGACGAAGCAATCCACCGAGGAGTTGGGGCCTAGGCTCACAGAAGCGCTGGCATCATGGGCTGCCGGTGGTTCAGCGCACAATGCCAAGAAGCCAAACTCCAACACCGTCACTGAGGCAGAGCAAGCCGTACGGTATTTCACGGAATTGCATGGCGACTTGCGGCTTGGCGAGATTACCCGCGAGAAGGCCCGGGAGTTTCGCGATGCCGTCGCCAAGGTGCCGAGTGCGTTGCCGCGCGGCCTCCGCAAGCTCCCTCTGCCGGAGTTGCTGAAGCGGGACCTTTCCGACCGCACACCGCGAGCGGCTACCACTGTGAATAAGATCGTTCAGATTCTTGGTGGGATTGTCTCGCGGGCCGAGCGTGAAGGCTTCCTCGACAGGGTGCCCGGCTTTGCGAACCCCTTCGGCAAGGCCATCCGGTTTTCCATCGATGCCCACCAGACCCGGCGCAGGCACTTCGAGAAGTCCGACCTCAAAGCGATCTTCGAGTCGCCGGTTTATGCAGACAATGAACGCCCAGCTGGTGGCGGTGGCGAGGCGGCCTTCTGGTTTCCGCTGATAGGCCTTCTCTCCGGCATGCGCCTCGATGAAATCGCGCAGTTGCGGCTATGCGATCTGCGGCAGGATGAGGATACGCAACGGTGGTATTTCGACATTGACAGGACCGGCGGGCGCTCCACGAAGACCAGTTCTTCCATCCGCCATGTGCCGCTGCATCGTGAACTGAAACGCATAGGCTTGCTGAAATACCGCGAGTCTCTGCTCAAGGGCGGTGCCAGCTTCGAAAGGGTCGCAAATGCGAGAGGTCACCTCGTGGCAGCGGCATTTGAAATCGCCCCCCGTGCCCGTCGACAGCTTGGCTAGGCTTCGAGTCTCGTCGCGATGCATGGCGACAAGTTGAGGCAGTTGGCGGGCGTACGTGTTCCGAAAACCTCTAGAAGTTTGCGCAAAGGAAGTCCCTGATTTTACGCGCTTACGCTCATAGCTTTCGAGTGTTCCGTAACCATTGCTTTTCGGACTCGCGAGATTCAGAATCGCTTCCATCTTTCACTCATTGAGGAAGCATGGAGATGCATTCAAGAGGTCCATTCACCAAGCGTGTTGCACTGTATGTTCGTGTCAGTACGACGGATCAGCACACGGGCAACCAACGCCTTGAACTTCAGGCCGTCGCAGATCGGCACGGCTGGGAGGTTACGGCGGTTTACGAGGATGCCGGTATCTCGGGAGCCAAAGGACGTAACAAACGGCCTGGCCTCGATGCGCTCATGAAGGCAGTGGCCCGACGTGAGGTGGACATGGTTGCGGCGTGGTCGGTGGACCGCTTAGGGCGATCCCTCACGGACCTACTGGATGTATTAAGGGACCTTCACGCCAAGGGCGTTGACCTCTTCCTGCATCAGCAAGGTCTCGACACATCTACACCCTCGGGCCGGGCGATGTTCCAGATGCTTGGGGTGTTCGCCGAGTTCGAACGCTCGATGATCCGAGAGCGGGTCATGGCCGGGCTTGCGAGGGCCAAGGCTGATGGCACCAAGCTAGGGCGCAAGACCATTGAGGATGCCGATGCCAAGAAGGTCCGCACCATACACACGATGCTGGGCGAGGGCATTGGTGTGAGGCGCATCGCTCGTGACCTCGAAGTGGGAGTGGGTACCGTGCTTCGGATTTCGAATTCGCAACTATGTGCAGCAAGATACGATGGCGCGCCTTGTGTAAACCGCGCCCAGGCCTGATCAAAGGATATTGCGTTTGCGAGATCGACCTCAAGGATATGGTGAGGTGGTGCCGGTTTCTGAGACAGGGGCATAAGGTGGATCGCCCGATGAAAAGGACGATCCGGTATGAAGACACGCAGACGATTTACGGCTGAGTTCAAGGCCAAGGTTGCGCTTGAGGCGATCCGTGGCGAGCGGACGATTTCGGAACTGGCGACAAAGCACCAGCTTCATCCGAACCAGATTACGCAGTGGAAACGGCAGGCCATCGAGAACCTGGCCAAGACGTTCGACGACAAGGCTGCTGATGCGCAGGTCGGCCGGGAAGCCGAGGTGACCAAGCTGCACGCCAAGATTGGCCAGCTTGTCGTTGAGCGGGATTTTTTGGCCAAGGCCTTCGATCGCTGAGCCTGGATCGGAGGAGAATGATGATTGACCCCGATCACAACCGGCTCTCGATCCGCCGCCAGTGCGAACTGGTCTCGATCTCGCGGGCGTCGTTCTACCGACAGCCCGCCGGCGAGACGCCCGAGAACCTCGAACTGATGCGCACCATCGACGAGGCCTTCATGGAGACGCCCTGGTATGGCTCCCGGCAGATGGCCCGGCATCTGCGGCGTCAGGGCTGGTGCGTGGGTCGCAAGCGGGTCCGGCGGCTGATGCGCAAGATCGGTCTGTCGCCGATCTACCAGGCGCCGAGAACCAGCGAGCCGCATCCGCAGCATCGCATCTATCCCTACCTGCTGCGGCACCTGGCGATCGAGCGGCCGGATCACGTTTGGTGTGCCGATGTGACCTATATCCCGATGCGGCGCGGCTTCCTTTACCTCGTGGCCATCATGGACTGGTTCAGCCGCAAGGTCCTGGCCTGGCGGTTGTCGAACACGATGGATGCCGACTTCTGTGTTGCCGCTCTCGAAGAGGCGATCGCCTGCCATGGCAGGCCCGACATCTTCAACACCGACCAAGGCTCGCAGTTCACTAGCTTCGCCTTCACGACGACGCTGAAGGATGCCGGCATCCGCATCTCCATGGACGGGCGCGGCCGCTGGATGGACAACGTCTTCATCGAACGACTGTGGCGCAGCCTCAAATATGAGTGCGTCTTCCTCAGCACATTCGAAACGGGAAGCCAAGCCCGCTGCGGCATCGGCTCCTGGATAGACTATTACAACCGGCGACGCCCGCACTCGACCTTCGCCGGCAGGACGCCCGACGAAGTCCATGCTATGGCGGAAATGACGGAGCAATTGGCGGCGTAGAAACGAACCCGATCCACCTTAGCCAGGCCGCCAAACTGTCTCACCAAGCGGGTCCACCTCACAGCGCGATACGGGGACCACGATCCTTGCGGAAATAGACCCGTAGCCGTTTATGGCGATCGCGCCATATCTCGACGTAGGGAAGCCGTGGCAGAATGTTTCCTTATACGCCAATTACATGGAAGCCTTGGAAGCTGGCCAGATTGCACCGCCCAATGCGGTGAACGTCGGGGAAGTTTTTTCCCCCTTCAAGACAACGCAATCCGAGGTCGGCGCGAAGGTCGATTTCGGCCACATTACGGCGACGCTCGCCGCCTTCACCGCTACGCGGCCGACTTACGGTCGAAATTCCGACACCTTGATCTTTGGCGAGGTCGGCAAGACTCGCTATCAAGGAATCGAGTTCACGACCTTTGGCCAAGCGCCTGAGAGTAACCGTTGCTGTTTCAGTCAAACTTGATCTTGTTGATCAAACGGTTCTGACCATCAAAATAATAGGCTTCATAAGAGACACCTTTCAGAGCATACACTTTTTCGACATCGACTTTCCGGGCCCCGCCCCGCAAGGATTGAACGTAACGTTGCCGGTCAGGCGAAAGAGACGACAACGGAATGATTTTCTCGAATTCCAAGCCTTCGTCGTAACTGACCTCTGCAAAATAGACCGAGGTATTCCAGGTCAATCTGGCGTTCAGTTCTTTCGCCTCGACGGTCACGTGAAGATTGGGATCATTTGCAACTTTGATATCGCCAACCGCGCTGTTCAGCACCAACACGCCGGAAATCACCATGGCGCCATATCCAGCGCGCATGAACAGTCCCCTGGATATTCCCGGCAAGGCGAACTTCATGAAAACAGAGGACAGCACAGCGGCCAGCGCGACGAGCAGGCCGATCCCTATGGTTTTCAGCTGAAATAAACCCAGCGATGCATACAGCGAGAGCTTGAGTAAATGGAGCAAGGCTTCGTTCGCGGCTCTGGTAGCGATGAGTTCCTGATTGTCCAAACCACAGCGAAAATAAAACCTGTTGAACAGGACACCTACCGCGCCAGTCAGACCAGAAATGAAGCCGGCTAAAAAGCCGACCCATCTGATCTGCCATGGTGGAACAGTGAGCGATGCGGATGAGGCAGGCTTTGATTTCTGCTTTCTAAAAAGCAAAGGAAGATTGGAAATCAGAAACAGGCCCATGCACAACTCTAGATACATCGGCTCCAGATAGCTCAGCAGCTTCGCGCCTAGAACCACTCCCACTATTGCCGTCGGCAAGAACAGCCTGGCCATATCCCAACGGATGGCATTGAAAAATATCCAGATTCTGGAAATAGAGCTTGTTGCTGTTCCAAGGGTCAGCGCTGCCGGCACCTGGCTGATCGGAAGATAATGGCCAAGAAGCGGGATCAGCAATAATCCGGCGCCGCCGCCACAAATGACACTAAGAGAGAACGCGATAAACGATGCGACAAAGAGAAATAAATAGATCATGGGATCGTCGACCTGCGGAACGTAAGTTGTACGTCAGGGGCACGAAACCTTCAACAAGACCAAACCTTCAACAAGATCATGGGTAAGGTAGGATCGGAGCCACCTTCATCCGGCGACAGGCCGGTCACCGGACACGATGGATCGGTCATGGTGTGATCAACGCCATCGGCAGGCAGCCAGGCAAAACTGCCAGGTGACGTTATAGCGTCTTCGATCGAAGCATGTCCTCGGCCTCGACCCGAGGATCGATGATCTGTTCGCGTGAGGAAAACGCGTCAAGCCAACAGGCTTCGCTTCTGCTTTCGATCAGAAGCGATAATGCTCTAAACGTCGAGCGGATACTATCGCCCCGCCAGCTTGTCGGCGAAGTAGCCGATGGTCCTGCGGTAGATTTCGGAACGATTCCACTCGCGCATCACTTCGAAGTTGGCTGCCCCCTGATGATAGTCGCCGCCAGCCTTCCAGCCGTTGACCTTCAGCAGGTTCGCCGTCGAGGCCAGCACATCCGGTACGGAATGACGCAGGTCGACATGGCCGTTGCCGTCGAAATCGACACCGTACTTGATGTACGACGAAGGCAGAAACTGGGTCTGCCCGATCTCGCCCGCATAGGCGCCGACCATGTCGCTCAGGCGCAGGTCCCCGCGCTGCACGATCCTGAGCGCCGCCAGAAGCTCGCGCTGGAACAGTTCAGTACGCCGGCAGTCATGCGCCATCGTCGCGAGCACCCGGAACACCGGCAGCTTGCCCATGTCGCCACGGCCAAAATCCGTTTCCAGCCCCCAGATCGCAACGATGATCTCCGGCGGCACGCCGAATTGCTTCTCTATCCGCGACAGCAGCGAGCCATGACGCGCCAGCATCGCCTTTCCGCCCTTGATCCGGCCGCCGGTGACGCGGGTCGCGACATATTGCTCGAAGCTCTTGCGGAAGGTGCCACGCTGCCGCCGGTCGAAGCTCAGCACGGCCTGATCCTGATGCACGCCGCCGAGCGCCTGCGAGATCACGCCCTGCGAAATTCCATCCGCGGCGGCTTCCCGCGATATCGCCGAAACGAACGTGTTGAAGTCGCCCCCGCATTGCGCGGCGGATACGGCGGTCGATGCAAGGGGGGCGGCGAGAACGGCGGCGGCGAAAGCGACGGCGAAACGGATTTTCATTGCAAACCCTTTTTGCTGAATCGTCGCGCCTTATAGCACGACTTTGGCGGCGTTGGCGGCACGCTTGGCGCTTGCGCCATTCGTGCTTTCAAAAAATCGCGCGTGACGCCATTCGCGCCGGAGAACGGCCCCCAATACGTTCTAGCCAGAACACGAATCCGCTATGCTTCCCCCATGACCGACCCCGCCCCCACCCCTTCGGCCTCGACGGCCTTTGATCTCTACTATCTACAAAACGGCAAGCGCTTCTTCTGGCGCAATCCGAACCATGGCGTGTCGCTGATCGACGACGGGCGCGAGTCGGCCATTCTCTGGCACAATGAGGGTAAAGCGATCCGCAGGCTCTGGACCGACATCGTCTCCATCAATATGACCGCCGGCACCACGGGCAAGGAGATCGTCAACAATTGCCGCATCAATTTCCGTGGCGGCCGCTTCATCGTCGTCACCGACGGCGGCGCCTCCGGCGAGGTCGATCACGATCGCACACCGGTTTATCGCGACTTCGTCCGCGCGCTGCACCGCCGCCTTGCGCTCGCGCCTCCCGGCGCCATCCGCTTTGTCGCCGGCGTCTCGCAGACGCGCCACACCGTGATGCTGGTGACCGGCGTGATCGCCGGGCTGCTGTTCATCGCCACGCCGCTGGTGCTGACGCTCTTCCTGCGCGACTGGCGCGCGCTCGGCCCGCTGGCCGCGGGTACGGTGTTCGTCTGGCCGTTCTTCAAGGTGATCGGCGCCAACAGACCGCGCGACTACGATCCGCACCACCCGCCGGGCGAACTGATGAATTGAGCATGTTCGCTTCTAATTCAATCAGAAGCGAACATGCTATAGAGCGGCGGCTGGTCAAATGGAATCAGCGCCGCCGCTCTAGTTAGTTGATTGAGCATCGGATTTATCCCGAAACCGGTTCCCACTTTCGGGTCCGATGCTCTAGTTATCCAAAAAGCTCCGCAACTTGCGTGACCGCGAAGGATGCTTGAGCTTGCGCAGCGCCTTGGCCTCGATCTGGCGGATGCGTTCGCGCGTCACCGAGAACTGCTGGCCTACTTCCTCCAGCGTATGATCGGTGTTCATGCCGATGCCGAAACGCATGCGCAGCACCCGCTCCTCGCGCGGCGTCAACGACGCCAGAACCCGCGTGGTCGTTTCGCGAAGGTTGCTCTGGATCGCAGCGTCAATGGGGAGCACCGCGTTCTTGTCCTCGATGAAATCGCCGAGGTGCGAGTCTTCCTCGTCACCCACCGGCGTCTCCAGCGACAGCGGCTCCTTGGCGATCTTGAGAACCTTGCGCACTTTCTCCAGAGGCATTCCGAGCTTTTCGGCCAGCTCCTCCGGAGTCGGCTCGCGTCCGATCTCGTTCAGCATCTGGCGCGAGGTGCGCACGATCTTGTTGATGGTCTCGATCATGTGCACGGGAATGCGGATGGTGCGAGCCTGATCCGCGATCGAGCGGGTGATCGCCTGCCGGATCCACCACGTCGCATAGGTCGAGAACTTATAACCGCGACGATACTCGAACTTGTCCACCGCCTTCATCAGGCCGATATTGCCTTCCTGAATCAGATCAAGGAACTGCAGGCCGCGATTGGTGTATTTCTTGGCGATGGAGATGACGAGGCGCAGGTTCGCTTCCACCATTTCCTTCTTGGCCTGGCGCGCCTCGCGCTCGCCTTTCTGCACACCCTGCACGATCTTGCGAAACTCGCCGATCTCAAGCCCGGTCAGCGCCGCGAGCTGCTGAATCTCGCCGCGCAGCTCCTTGATGCGGTCCTTTTCGTGGTGAACGAAATTCTTCCAGCCTTTCGCGGAGAGTTTCGACACCCGGTTGAGCCAGCGGGGATCGAGCTCCGAGCCCTGGTAGTTCCGCAGGAAATCCTCGCGGGCGACGCCGTGGCTGTCACCGAGCCGTAGAAGGCGCCCCTCGAACGAGACCAGCCTTTTGTTGATGTCGTAAAGTTGCTCGACCAGCGAATCGATACGCGCCTGATTGAGGCGCAGCGATTTCACCTCGACGATGATCTCATCCTTCAGCTTCTTGTAGCGGCGCTCCTGGTTCGGCGAGAGCGATTCATTCTGAAGCTGGTTGGAGATGTCGGCTTCCTGCAGGCGGCGCAGCTTCTTGTAGCTGTCGGCGATCTTGTCGAATGTTTCCACCACCTTCGGCTTCAACTCGGCTTCAATGGCCGCAAGCGACATCTGATTGTCGAAGTCGTCCTCCTCCATCTCGCCTTCCGCGGCCGCACCCGGAATCTTCTCGTCGCGGTCGGCAGCCCCCGCCGGCGCGGCGCGCGCGGCACGGAACGGGGTCGGAGACGGCGGCGCCGAAGGGGGCGCGTTCACCGTGGCTTCAACGCCGCCCTCGCCCGAGGCGGCATCGGAAGCGTCAGCCGACAACGGCTGGCCGCCGGGACCGCCCGGCGCGCCGAGCAACGCCGGGTTCATGCTGCTCTTGGCCTCGGGTCCGGCATAGGTCGCCTCGAGGTCGATGATGTCGCGCAGGAAGATCTTTCCTTCGTTGAGTTCGTCACGCCAGATGATGATGGCCTGAAAGGTCAGCGGGCTTTCGCACAGCCCCGCGATCATCGCCTCGCGGCCGGCCTCGATGCGCTTGGCGATGGCGATCTCGCCCTCGCGCGACAGCAGTTCGACGGTGCCCATTTCCCGCAGATACATGCGCACGGGATCGTCGGTGCGCTCGCCCGGTTCGGACTTCTTGACCTCGGTAACGGCCTTCTGCGTGACCTCGACCAGTTCGTTGTCGGTCTCTTCGTCAGCCTCTTCCTTGTTCTCGTCCTCGCTGTCGGCATCCTCGGATTCCGACACATTGATGCCCATGTCGGAGAGCATCGACATGATGTCCTCGATCTGCTCGGGCGAGGTGGTGTCGGACGGCAATACTTCATTGAGCTGGTCGAAGGTGACGAAGCCGCGCTTCTTCGCCTGCTTGATCATCTTCTTGACGGCGGCGTCGCTGAGGTCGAGCAACGGCGACGGCGCGTCCGCGGTATCCTTCTCGGGAGCATCCGCGGCCTTGTCATCCTTTTCCTTTTCCCTGACCTGCAGCGTCTTTGCCTTGCTCGCCATTCACAGCTCCTGAAACGCACTCATCCGGAAGCGCGCCCGCTTCCCCGTGAAATCCCGCGCCGCGCCCGGCGCTCTTGATTTGCGTCGCTCACGACGCACAAAGGGCGGCGCAAGCCTCTCGCCACCCCGTCAACCCTCTTTCGAATGATCGTACCGCGTTGGACTACGTGTCGGATGACCTAGCCTGCCAGCCCTTGACTTTCAATTAACCCTGTTTGCCGCCAAACCCCGGATTTGGCGAGTCTTTATCACGGTTCCGAGAGCCGCCGTCCCCGTATCATTTCGTCCCCGTATCCTTTTATTCCGACGTTCCGCGCGACGCTCCATCCGCGCAGGCGGCATTTCCTGACCGCCGGTTCGACCAAATCCGGCTCCCCGGAGCGTTTTCGAACGAAGCATATCCTTCCGGCCTGGCCCGAGGTGGATACCGGTTCGCGTGAAGAAAACGCGTCAAAACAATAATCTAGGGCTTCGCTTCTAATTCAATCAGAAGCGAAAACGCTCTGGAGTATTTCCTAAGTAAGAAGCGCCGCTGACGATACAAGCCGGTCCACCGTAACTGCGGCCGAAACCGTGCAGATGATCCGCCTTTTGTTTCCTGCGGGTTCGAAATGACGCCAAGTCGCTGCTTTTACTCGGTATCTCCCGCCTTTTATTATCTCTTATCTCTGGCGGGTCGATGACGGTTTCCGTCCCCCGAGGGTTGGATCGTGGCACACCGGTAACAAAACCTGATCCAGCGCCGCCAGAGCGCGGTGATATCCTGATGGTTCGCCATGAAAGTCGCATGATTGGGGTTCTGGACTGCTCACGCGGCAAGATGCATCGTTCCCCCCTTGGGGGCCCAGACGCGAATGATGTCTTCCGCCCACTCCGATAAAGCCACTCCCTCGGCGCTGATGGCCTCCTGTTCGGCGTGACCTTCCCGAACCAGATTCAGCAGGCGCGCGACAGCCGATTCGTCGCCCTCCCCGGCGTCGAGCCTAGCCCGCTCGATGTCATCTTCCAGCTGGTGCCAAAGCAGGATCCTGATGAAGTGGTCCAGGCATGCCGAGACGAAATCGGGCGGCGGATCGTTCTTCAAGATCGGAAAGCGCTCGAACAGCCGGTGCCCGAGCCGTTTTTCGGTGCCCGCCTCGCCGTGGACAGCTTGCAACGTGACATAGAATTTAGGTTTAAGTTTCGTCCAAATATCCGCAACGGACAACTTTGCCTCGGTAACTAACAACCGAAAGAGACTCGTCAAAAACTCATCGAAATCATCAGGAAAATGTAGGCGCAAGACAGCGTCTTGCTTGTCTTCGAGCAGTTCAGGGTATTGGACCAGCATTCCGAGAAGCACCTTTTGCAGCCCCGAACGCTGATCCTCGCCGGGAATCCTGAGTTCTTTTCGTACGAATCTGGAGCCTGCTTCCTTTTGATTGCGGGACGGCCCTCGATTGACCTGCCAGAACAGGTTGGCGAGCTGCATCCGTGACGTTCTGAAGAACGCCGTGTTGACCGCCGGATCCTGTATCGTGCGGACCAGCGCGTAGAGCCTCTGCTCAAGCGCGGCCTGCTTGTCGGGAGTCCGGACGTCCTGACCATCGGTCTCGCGCTGCCAGAGCACATCCCACAACGGCAAGGAGCCCGACAGAACGCTCCGGAAAGCCTCGACGCCCTTTTCCCGGATTAGGTCGTCGGGGTCTTTCTGTTCGTCCATGAACACGAAGCGGAAGGTCTTGCCGACGCGAAGCAAGGGCAGGATGCGATCAACGGAGCGATAGGCGGCAGCAACGCCCGCGCGGTCGGAATCGAAGCAGACCACGGGCTCGGGAGACAGCCGCCACAGCGTGGCGATCTGCTCTTCCGTGAACGCGGTGCCCATGGTAGCGACCACGGCCCTGATTCCAGCCTGATAGACCGCGATGGCGTCCATGTAGCCTTCGACGGCGACGACCGAATTGGCCTCGTGAGCCGGCTGGCGCGCGCGGTGAAAATTGAAAACCACCGAGCCCTTGTGAAAGATCGGGGTCTCCGGCGAGTTCAGGTACTTGGGTTGAACGTCCTTCCTGAGGGCCCGGCCGCCGAAACCGACAAGACGGCCGCGCTGGTCGTGGATCGGAATCATGATCCGGTCGCGGAAGCGATCGTAAGGGACGGGAATATCGTCTCCGGCGATCAACAGGCCGGCCTCGATCATGTCCGCGACCGGGACGCCTTTCGAGCCCAGATATTCCTTCAATGCGAAGCGGTCGGCGGTCGCGTAGCCGATCCGGAACTCGACGATGCTGGAGGACGCGATGGCGCGATCGGATAAATAACCGCGCGCCTGCGCGCCGAGTCGCGAGGCGAGGTTCTGCTCGAAATATCTGGCCGCGAGCTCCATCACCTCGAACAGGGATTTTTGCCGCTGCTCGCGCTGTTCGTCTTCCCTTGAGCTTCGCGGCAGCGGAAGCCCCGCCATCGCCGCCAGCCGCTCGACCGCTTCGGGAAAGGAAACGCCCTCGGTCTCCATCACGAAATCGAAGATGTTGCCGTGCTTGCCGGTGGAGAAGTCGTGATAGAACTGCTTCTGGTCGTTCACCGTGAAAGACGGGGTCTTTTCCTGCTGGAACGGCGACAGCCCCTTGAATTCGCGCCCTGCCCGCTTTAGTTTCACGCGCCGGCCGACGACCTCCGAAACCGGAAGGCGGGCCTTGACCTCGTCAATGAAGCTGGGCGGAAACCGCATGCGCCGTCTCACTCAATCTAGGCGGCGGGTATACCTGCCTGCCGCGGGGCAAATCAGCTAGGCACACCTTTTAATATTGTACTACATCTGTTCTCAGACATATCCCCGGCTTCCCCAGTTGTCCACAGGCACCAGAAGTGAAATGACGTTCACGGTCTTCATCGGCGGCGACAGCGGCGCCTGGGATATCCTGTCCATCGCTCCCGTCACCGGCGAAAGCCTCATGGCGGCCTCTCATCTGGCGATCGCGTCCAGCGCCTCGCCGGGCAACGCTTCCGCGACGACACCGTGGCAGCTTCGCGGCGTCACCAGCCACGTGCGCTATGTCGAACGCGCCGAGAAGATCGCGCTGACCTCGTCACAAGCCGGGCTGGGACGCACGGAGGCGACCCGCGCGGCGCTGATTCCCATCAGGAAGTCGACCGCGTGGTGGGAGATGACGCAGGACGAACGGCGGAAGGTCTTCGAGGACAAATCCCATCACATCGCCGCCAGCCTCAAATATCTGCCTGCCATCGCGCGGCAGCTCTATCACTGCCGCGATATCGGCGAGCCCTTCGATTTCCTGACCTGGTTCGAATACGCGCCGGAACACGCGGCGATGTTCGAAGACCTCGTCGGCATCCTGCGCGCGACCGAGGAATGGACTTATGTGGAGCGCGAGGTCGATATTCGACTGGCGCGGGCAACATGACAGCCCTTGATGCGCCGCCAGCCATCATCCCCCTGCATGAACCGCCCGTCATCGAGCGCAATGCGTCCGGCGCTTCGCCCTTCCTGCTCACCTGCGACCACTATGGGCGCCAGATCCCGGACGCGCTCGGCGATCTCGGCCTGCCGGAAAGCGAGCGGCAGCGGCATATCGCATGGGATATCGGAATCGCCGGCGTCGCCGAGCGGCTTTCCGAGGCTCTCGGCGCGCATCTGATCGCGCAACGCTACTCGCGGCTGGTGATCGACTGCAATCGGCCGACGCATGTCGCAAGCTCGATTCCGGCGCTCAGCGAAGCCACGGTCATTCCGGGCAATGAACGCCTTTCGCCGACCGAGGCCGACGCGCGGCGGCGCGCGATCTTCGAGCCCTATCATCGCCGGATAGCCGATGCGATCGACGAGCGGCTGGCCAGGAGCCGCCCCACTATTCTGGTTTCGCTGCACAGCTTCACGCCGGTCTATGCAGGAGTCGCACGGCCCTGGCATGTCGGCACGCTCTATCACCGCAGCATGGTGCTGCCGCCGCTGTTGCTGTCGTGGCTGCGCGCCGAGGGCGATCTCGTGGTCGGCGACAATGAACCCTATGCGGTGAGCGACCTCACCGACTACACCATTCCGGTGCATGGCGAGGCGCGCGGATTGCTGAACAGCGGTATCGAAATCCGGCAGGATCTTATCGGTGACGACGCCGGGCAAGTCACATGGGCGGATCGGCTGGCGCGGGTTCTACGCGAGGTCGAGGGGACGCTGATCGCGTCGCAATCATCATACGCGTAAAGTTGATGATCACGTTCAGTGCGTTTTCGTTTCCGCCTGAGACTGATTCAATCACGTCGAAATCAGTCTCAGGCGCCGTTCTCATCGATTGAGAATGATCCTATTCGAAACCGGTTGTCGTGCTCCAGCTAGAGCATTTTCCGGCGAAGCGGATACCGGTTCGCCGCAAGAAAATGCGACCAGACAATAATTTCTAGAGCATGGTCCGATTCAACTTGAACGGATCATGCTCTAGATGCGTCCCATCAGGATAAGGATCAGCAGGATGACGATCACCAGGCCGAGGCCGCCGCCGCCATAATAGCCGGTGCCATAAAACGGACCGCCGCCGACGCCGCTGAAGCCGCCCAGCAGCGCGATAATGAGAATAATCAGAATGATTGTACCGATGCTCATCTCGTTCCTCGCTTAAGCTCAGTCGTTCATGAAAATGGCGAGGAGGATGATCAACGGAATCGGAATTCCGATCAGGCAAAGACAAAAGTCCGCATCCGAAGCCCAACCCGCCTCCTGTTTACAGAGGCGACAACGCAATGCCCTCGCGCGTCGTTCCCGCGCAGGAACCGAAGTATTTCTTCGGGGGGACTGGAACTAATTCCGTCGTGGACAGGATGGCCGGGCCGCGCCCGGGCGTGGAGCTAACCCGTCAGCGCCGCCTTCACCACGCCGCTGGCCCTGCCGAAATCCATCTGCCCGGCATATCTGGCTTTCAGCGCGCCGATCACCTTGCCCATGTCCTTGACGCCGCTCGCGCCGGTGTCGGCAATGACGGCGGCGACGGCCGCCTTCACATCGTCATCGGACATCTGCTTCGGCAGATAGGCGGAGATAACAGCGATCTCGGCGCGCTCCTGCGCCGCCAGTTCCTCCCGGCCGCCCTTTTCGTAAAGGGCCACCGACTCCTGCCGCTGCTTGATCATCTTCTGCAACAGGCCGAGCAGGTCGCCGTCCGGGAGCGGCGGCTTGCCCTGCCCGCGCGCCTCGATGTCGGCGTTCTTGATGGTGGAGTTGACCATGCGCAGCGTGGACAGCCTGCGCTCGTCCCTGGCCTTCATCGCCTCCTTGACGGCGTTGTTGATGTCATCGCGCAGCATCGGAAAAGCCTCCCTCGCGGTGCCTGACACCGCCAAATCACGCATCGTCACCTTGCGTCGGAGGCAGATGTAGGCCGCACCGGCGCGCGAGACAACCGGCGTTTGACGCGGTGCGGGAGCGGGGCTATGTCATGCGCTCATGACCTCATCGGAAAATGCTTCAGCGGAAAATGCTTCAGCCTGGCCGGACCTCAAGCCGACCGCGCTTCTCGTGCTGGCCGACGGCACCGTCATCGAAGGCTTCGGCCTCGGGGCCGAGGGCCAGGCGGTCGGGGAAGTCTGCTTCAACACCGCGATGACCGGCTACCAGGAAATCCTCACCGACCCCTCCTATGCCGGGCAGCTCATCACCTTCACCTTCCCGCATATCGGCAACGTCGGCACCAACGACGAGGACATCGAAACCGTGAACATGGCGGCGACGCCGGGCGCGCGCGGCGTCATCCTGCGCAGCGCCATCACGTCACCCTCGAACTACCGCGCGGCCAGGCACCTCGATGCGTGGCTGAGGGCGCGCGGCATCATCGGCATCTCGGGCATCGACACCCGCGCGCTGACCGCGCTGATCCGCACCAAGGGCATGCCCAACGCCGTGATCGCCCATGCAAAGGACGGCCATTTCGACGTTTATGGATTGAAGAAGGAGGCGCGGGAGTGGCCCGGCCTCGAGGGCATGGATCTCGTGCCGATGGTGACATCGGGCCAGCGCTACACCTGGGATGAGACGCCGTGGGAGTGGGACAAAGGCTTCGGCCGGCAGGACAGGCCCGAGTTCAACGTCGTCGCCGTCGACTACGGCATCAAGCGCAACATCCTGCGCCTGCTCGCCGGCGAAGGCTGCAAGATCACCGTGGTGCCGGCGACAACGTCAGCCGAGGATATCCTGGCGATGAAGCCGGACGGCATATTCCTCTCGAACGGCCCCGGCGATCCGGCCGAGACCGGCAAGTACGCCGTGCCGATGATCCGCAAAGTGATCGAGTCGGGTACGCCGACCTTCGGCATCTGCCTGGGTCACCAGATGCTCGGCCTCGCGGTCGGCGCGAAAACCAAAAAGATGCATCAGGGTCACCACGGCGCCAATCATCCGGTCAGGAATGAGGCCACCGGCAAGGTGGAGATCACCTCCATGAACCACGGTTTCGCGGTGGACGAGACGACGCTGCCAAAGGGCGCGAAGCAGACTCACATATCGCTGTTCGACGGCTCCAATTGCGGCATCGAACTCGAAGGCAAGCCGGTATTCTCCGTCCAGTATCATCCGGAGGCCTCACCCGGACCACGCGACTCGCATTATCTGTTCAGGCGCTTCGCGGACCTGATGCGCGAGAACAAGCGGGCGTAGCAGCCAGCAAAGGCGTCCCGACCGCCGCAACGGGGATTATCCGGCGAACGATCGACCGCCTGCCGGAAAGCCATTGTCCCATAAAGCCATATTGTCCCATAAAGCCATTGTCCCCTCAGGCCGCGTTGTCGCCTTCCTGCCGACTGGCCTCGAACAGGAACCAGACGCGCCGCTCGGTCGCGTCGATGAAATTCTCGAGCAGGCTCGCGGTCGCGACATCCTCATACTTGTCGCAGATATCATGGGCCTTGCGCATGGCCGCGGCGACTTTCTTGTTGTCGTTCATCAGTTCGCGCAGCATTTCCCGCGGCGGCACAAAACTCTCGTCGTTGTCTTCCAGGGTCTGCAGCTTGGCGATCTGGCCGATCGAGCGAATCGTGGTGCCGCCGATCTTGCGAACCCGCTCTGCGATCTCATCGGTCGTGCCGAATATCTGTTCCGATTGCTCGTCGAGCAGCAGATGGTAGTCGCGGAAATGGCGGCCGCTGACATGCCAATGGAAGTTCTTGGTCTTCAGGTAAAGCGCGAAGGTGTCAGCCAGGATCGCGTTCATGGCCGTCGAAATCTTGCTGACGCCTTCCTCCGAAAGATCGGTCGGCGTGTCGAGCTCCGGGTTCACTTTCCGCAAGGCGTAACTTTTGGCTTGGGTCACGATGCACCCTCCTGCTATGAAAACCGTCACAAGCTGACGATGGGAAAATTCCGCTGCGCGGCCGAAAGCCCGTTTCGACCTCGGAGAACGCGCTAATCCACGACAAGTTCGCTAACGCCGGATTCCGCGAGCGGTTCCGGACGCGGAACACAAAGATTGCTTGTGCCGTCCATGGATGACTGGATCGCTTATTACGACTCCGCCCACACGATCTACGTCAGCAGGCTGCATCGCGACGTCCATTTCCAGACCATCGCCCGGAACATCATCAGCTACATTCCTTCGAAGGATTCCGTCGTTCTCGACTATGCCTGCGGCGAGGCGCTTTCCGCGAAAACCGTAGCCGATGCATGCGGCCGGCTGATTCTCGCGGAGCCCGCGCCCGGCGTTCGCGGCCGGCTGGAGACGAGGTTCGCGCCCAACCCAAAAATCGACGTGCGCTCGCTGGATGAACTCAAACACATCGATGAGAAATCCATCGATCTGGCGGTGATGAACTCGGTCGCGCAATATATGACGCCGGACGAGCTCGATGCCGGCCTTACCGTCGTCCGCCGCCTGCTCAAACCGGCCGGCCTGCTGGTGCTCGGCGATATTCTACAGCCGCACGTCGGGTTGTCCGGCGACGTGATCGCACTGCTTCGCTTCGCCGAAAGGCATGGCTTCGTGAAGGACGCCCTGCGCGGGCTGGTCCGCACGGCGATGTCCGATTACCCGCGGCTCCGCACAAGGATCGGGCTGCAACGCTACAGCGAGGCCGAGATACTGGCCAAGCTCGCCGCCGCCGGAATGACGGCGACCCGGGCGCCGGTCAATATCGGCCACAACGCCTCACGGATGACGTTCCTCGCTGAGGCGCCCCTCAAGGCCGACCGCGGCGCAGCTGCCGCGCGATAGAACAGCTTGGCGAGCATTAAGGTTAAGCCACGTTAAGACTCGCCGCCAGCCGATTACTGCGGAATATTACAGGCGGCCCGGTGGCGGAAGTCAACGCGGGAGCTGTGCAAAGCTTTTTATCCTGGTTCAAGTCCAGGCTGGGCCTCCAAACTTCTTCACAGTTCACCAATCTGAAACGTGACGCTCCCGCGTGCTCGGCGCTGGCATGCTTCCTCCGCGACCGGAGAAAGCCCGCGACCGCCCGCTTCAGGTTTTCCTTACCAGCGATGCCCGCGCCGATGATGCAGGCGGCCGCGATGCCAATAACGGTGATGCCGGTAGCATAGCGGCTTAACCGGAGGCGAGGAGCGAGCGCGCCTTCCGGACATCCGCGCCAACGCCAGGCCGTATCCAATGATGGGGAATGCGCGCGTCCCGGCACCCGGTGGGCGGCCGCGAGGAATGGAGCGGATTCGATGAATCGAACATCGGTCTGCGACCTGGAAGCCGCTGCTTTGCCACTAAGCTAAATCCGCACAGACGCTCAATAGCATATCGCCGCCCCTCATGCGCCTGAAACCGGGATTAACCTTACATTGCACATTCGCTCCCCGGGCGGACACCGCGCTTTCGGTTTCCAAGCACCGGCGATAGCCGGTTGATCGGCCGCCCGAAGGTCTTTTCGGCCTTCGAAATCTGGTCTATAGCGTTTCGAGCGAAGTGGATGACCTGTTCGCGTGAAGAAAACGCGTCAAATCAATATCTGAGAGCCTCGCTTCTGATTCCATTGGAAGCGAAAAGGCTCTAAACACACCTCGCGCGCGAAGATCGCGCTCTGTTCAAGGGACGCGGCTCGCGCGCCCTTTTTTTGTGCCCGATCTTCACCCTTTTGTACCCGATCTTCACCCCTGGGACTTGATGCCTAAACGCACCGACATTTCGACCATTCTCATCATCGGCGCCGGTCCGATCGTCATCGGACAGGCTTGTGAGTTCGACTATTCCGGCACCCAGGCGGTGAAGGCGCTGAAGGAAGAGGGCTACAGGGTGGTCCTGGTCAACTCCAACCCGGCCACGATCATGACCGACCCCGATCTGGCGGACGCCACCTATATCGAGCCGATCACTCCGGAGATTGTCGGCAAGATCATTGAAAAGGAACGTCACGCCGTTCCCGGCGGCTTCGCGCTGCTGCCGACCATGGGCGGCCAGACCGCGCTGAACTGCGCGCTATCGCTGCGCCGGCAGGGCACGCTGGATGATTTCGACGTCGAAATGATCGGCGCGACGGCGGATGCCATCGACAAGGCGGAAGACCGGCAACTGTTCCGCGAGGCCATGACCAGGATCGGCCTGGAGACGCCGAAATCGCGGCTCGCCAATGCGTCCGCGATGAAAAAGGCCGATCGCGACGCCTACCTCGCCGAAAAGGAAAAACTCTCCGGCGAAGCGCTGGCCGAACTCGAGCGGCAATGGACGCTCGGCGAGAGCGAGCGGCGCAAGCGCTACCAGCAGCAGGCGATGGCCGAGGCGCTGATGGCGCTGTCCGAGATCGGCCTGCCGGCGATCATCCGTCCCTCCTTCACCATGGGAGGCACCGGCGGCGGCATCGCCTACACGCGCGACGAATTCCTCGACATCATCGAACGCGGCCTGGATGCCTCGCCGACCAACGAAGTGCTGATCGAAGAAAGCGTGCTCGGCTGGAAAGAGTACGAGATGGAGGTCGTCCGCGACAAGAAGGACAACTGCATCATCATCTGCTCGATCGAGAATCTCGATCCGATGGGCGTGCACACCGGCGACTCCATCACGGTGGCGCCGGCGCTGACGCTGACCGACAAGGAATATCAGGTCATGCGCGACGCCTCGCTGGCGGTGTTGCGCGAGATCGGCGTCGAGACCGGCGGCTCCAACGTGCAGTTCGGCGTCGATCCCGTCAGCGGCCGCATGGTCATCATCGAGATGAACCCGCGGGTGTCACGATCCTCGGCGCTGGCGTCAAAGGCGACCGGCTTCCCCATCGCCAAGGTCGCGGCGAAACTCGCGGTCGGCTACACGCTCGACGAAATCGCCAACGACATCACCGGCGGCGCGACGCCGGCATCGTTCGAGCCCAGCATCGACTACGTCGTCACCAAGATTCCGCGTTTCGCGTTCGAGAAGTTTCCCGGCGCCTCGACCACGCTCACCACCTCGATGAAATCGGTCGGTGAAGTAATGGCGATCGGCCGCACGTTTCAGGAAAGCCTTCAGAAGGCGCTGCGCGGACTGGAGATCGGCCTCACCGGCCTCGATGAAATCGATATCGAGGGCATGGGCAGGGGCGACGACAAGAACGCGATCCGCGCCGCGCTGGGCACGCCGACCCCCGATCGCCTGCTGCAACTCGCGCAGGCGATGCGGCTCGGCTGGACCGACGAGGAAATCTTCAGTTCCTGCAAGATCGACCCCTGGTTCCTCGCCGAATTGCGCGGCATCGTCGAGACGGAGAACAAGGTCCGTACTCACGGCCTGCCGGGTAACGCCTTCGGGATGCGCACGCTCAAGGCGATGGGTTTTTCGGACGCGCGGCTCGCGGTGCTCTCGGGCAGGACCGAGGCGGAAGTCAAAGCGCTTCGCCGCACCCTCGGCGTGCGCCCGGTCTACAAACGCATCGACACCTGCGCCGCGGAATTCGCCTCGCCGACCGCTTACATGTATTCAACCTATGAAGCACCGTTCGCGGGCGCGGCCGCCGACGAAAGCGCACCGTCGGACAAGACGAAGGTCGTTATCCTCGGCGGCGGTCCCAACCGCATCGGCCAGGGAATCGAGTTCGACTATTGCTGCTGCCATGCCTGCTTCGCACTGTCGGAGGCTGGCTATGAGACCATCATGGTCAACTGCAACCCGGAAACGGTCTCGACCGACTACGATACCGCCGACCGGCTCTACTTCGAGCCGCTGACCGCCGAGGACGTGCTGGAGATCATCGACACCGAGCGGCAGAACGGCACGCTGCACGGCGTGATCGTGCAATTCGGCGGCCAGACGCCGTTGAAACTTGCCCACGTCCTGGAAGCGGCCGATGTGCCGATCCTCGGCACCTCGCCCGAGGCCATCGACCTCGCGGAAGACCGCGACCGGTTCAAGCGCATTCTCGACCGGCTCAAACTGAAGCAGCCGAAGAACGGCATCGCCTATTCGGTCGAGCAGGCGCGCCTGGTGGCCGCCGATCTCGGCCTGCCGCTGGTAGTGCGCCCTTCCTATGTGCTGGGCGGCCGGGCCATGCAGATCATCCGCGAGGACAGCCAGCTCGGCGACTATCTGCTCGAGACCCTGCCCGAACTGGTGCCGGCCGACGTCAAGGCCCGCTATCCGAACGACAAGACCGGCCAGATCAACACCGTGCTCGGCACCAACCCGCTGCTGTTCGACCGCTATCTCTCCGACGCCACGGAGATCGACGTCGATTGTCTCGGCGACGGCAAGGACACTTACGTCGTCGGCATCATGGAGCATATCGAGGAGGCCGGCATCCACTCCGGCGACTCCGCCTGCTCGCTGCCGCCACGCTCGCTCGACGCAGCCACGATCGCCGAACTGGAGCGGCAGACCCGCGAACTCGCGCTCGGCCTTGATGTCGTCGGTTTGATGAACGTTCAATACGCCATCAAGGATGGCGAGATCTACGTGCTGGAAGTCAACCCCCGCGCCTCGCGCACGGTGCCGTTCGTCGCCAAGGTGATCGGCCTTCCCGTCGCGAAGATCGCGGCGCGGATCATGGCCGGCGAGAAGCTCGCGGGTTTCAAGCTCAAGCCGCAGCGGCTCGGTCATGTCGGGGTCAAGGAATCGGTCTTCCCCTTCGCGCGCTTTCCTGGCGTCGACACCGTGCTCGGCCCGGAAATGAAATCGACCGGCGAGGTGATGGGCATCGACCGCTCCTTCGAGATCGCCTTCGCCAAGAGCCAGCTCGGCGGCGGCACGCACCTGCCGCGCAAGGGCACCGTGTTCGTCTCGGTCCGCGAGACCGACAAGATGCGCATCCTCGCGACGGTGAAGCTGTTGGCGTCTGCCGGCTTCAGGGTGATAGCGACGTCGGGAACGCAACGCTACCTGACCGACAGCGGAGTTTCGGCCGAAAAGATCAACAAGGTTCTGGAGGGCCGCCCGCATATCGTGGACGCCATCACCAACGGCGAGGTGCAACTGGTGTTCAACACCACGGACGGGCCGCAGGCACTGGCTGACAGCCGCTCGCTGCGGCGCGCTGCCCTCTTGCATAAAGTACCGTACTACACCACTCTTTCGGGAGCCGTCGCCGCCGCGCAGGGTATCCGCGCCTATCTGGGCGGAGATCTTGAGGTTCGCACGTTGCAGAGTTACTTTTCCGAGAATTAAGTCTTAGGCTTGAATGGGGCCTGATGGCCCACAATCGGTCTGCGGGAACCCTCACGAAGCGGAACCTGCCGGCTGCGGAGATGTTTTGCCCGGCCGAGGCTGGCCGGTTACTGTAGCGGTCGAGACGAACGCTTGTTGCCTTGACGGGTCCAAGCGTACTTCCGAACCGGATTGCGCTGGAATCTGTACAGTTTCGAACGCCCTTGATTCGAGTTCGCACGAAAGAGGCCGCAAAGACATGCGAGCTTCGAAATCGAAATATGAGGCGAATGCGGATTTCACGGCCGGGCTCCGGACGGAAAGCCGCTTCGCGCAACGCGGCAGCGCTGCCGATGAAGCGAAGGACGAAGTGAGATGGTCGAGAAGGTTCCGATGACCCGAGGTGGACACGCCGCCCTCGCAGACGAACTGAAGAAGCGCCAGTCGGTGAACCGGCCGCGCATCATCGAGCAGATCGCCGAGGCGCGCGCGCATGGCGACCTTTCGGAAAATGCGGAGTATCACGCCGCAAAAGAAGAGCAGTCGCATAACGAGGGACGCATCGCCGAACTCGAAGACAAGCTGGCGCGCGCCGACATCATCGACGTCGGCAAGCTTTCCGGCGATACGATCATGTTCGGCGCCACCGTGACGCTGATCGACGAGGATACCGACAAGAAGGCCGTGTGGCAGATCGTCGGCGAAGCCGAAGCCGACGCCAAGCAGGGCCGCATTTCAATCACCTCGCCGCTCGCCCGCGCCCTGATCGGTAAGAAGAAAGGCTCCTCCGTCGAAGTCGTCGCGCCCGGCGGCGCCAAGGCCTATGAGATCGCGAAGGTCGAATGGCTATAACGCAAGACCGATAGGCGGCTTGGGGGCTTTCGTGCGGAATTTCGAATGTTCCGAGTCCGGAACAAATCAACGGCTGGGGTATTAGATAACGCCGGCCCTCGCCAGCGCGCGGCCGGTGCCGTTTTTCTGCGATGCCGTCAATCGGGGGAGCCGCTTCATGGATCAAACTTTCGCTAAATGGCAGCCGATCGTCCTCAGTCTGCTTCGGTTCATGAGCGGACTTCTGCTGATGCAGCACGGCACCGCCAAACTCCTGGGGTTTCCGTCGCTGCCGATGTTCGCGGATCTGCAGGTGGCTTCGCTGGTTGGAGCTGCCGGAATCATCGAACTGGTGGGCGGCGGGCTGCTGGTCGTCGGGTTGTTCACGCGGGCCGCGGCGTTCATCACGTCGGGCATGACGGCAGTCGCCTACTTCCTGGTCCATGCGCCCAAGACTTTCATGCCGATCGCCAACGGCGGTGAACTGGCGGCGCTGTATTGCTTTGTTTTCTTCTACCTGGTGTTCGCCGGCGGTGGCCCGATCAGCCTCGATAAGGTGCTTTTCAACAGGAGTTGAAACCGATCCGGCCTTGTTCAGCCCGGAATCTTCAGCTCCAGCGGCACCGCGGGGGCGTATTTGGAACTGTGAAGCACCAGCGAGGTCCGCACGTTCCGTACATGCGGCGCCGCGGTGAGGTGCGCGACGAAATCCTGAAATGTGGTCATGTCGGGCGCCACGCATTTCAGGATGAAGTCCACCTCGCCCGACAGCATCCAGCACTCACGCACGAGCGGCTCGCCGCGCACGAACTCCTCGAACGCGCGCAGGTCGGCATCCGCCTGACTGGACAGATGCACCGATGCAAAAACCGTAACCTCGAAACCGAGCCGCTGCGGATCGAGCAGCCCGCGATATCCCTGGATATAGCCCTCTTCCTCCAGCGTCCGGACCCGGCGCAGGCACGGCGGCGGCGAAATGCCGACCCGTTTCGCCAGTTCGACGTTGGTGATCCGGCCGTCGGCCTGAATCTCGCTGAGGATTTTAAGGTCGATCTGGTCCAGACTCTTGGTCACGCCATCCAAATCCCGACAGCCGGCGCATGAATCCCGGCAAACCCCTCATTAACGCAGGTCGGGTTGCTTACGCAATTTTATTACGCGTATCCACGCTTTCGACTTTGGAGCATGATTCCCCACCCGAAGGGCCGCGCCAGCGCAAAGTGAAAACCGGTTTTCGAAGCGACGAGTTTGATTCAACGCAGTTGAAACAGATTCGACGCTTTTATTTTGTTTGAGCATGATCTTTTCCCAAAACCGGTCTCCACTTTTCGGGATCATGCTCAAGAGGAATTTTTCCGCCGGAGGGTTGCATTTTTCGCATGGCGAGGCAGATATGCATAACGTCATTCTGACGCTTCATGTCCTGGCTTTCCTGCCGGCATTCGCCATGCAGCCGGAAGCCGGTTTCCGCTAGAGGTCCGCTCACCCATGCCCGCCCCCATCCACGCCAAGGTTGTCATCATCGGCTCCGGTCCGGCGGGCTATACCGCGGCGATCTACGCGGCGCGCGCCATGCTGGAACCGGTGCTGATCCAGGGCATCCAGCCGGGCGGCCAACTCACCATCACCACCGACGTTGAAAATTACCCCGGCTTCGCCGACGTGATCCAGGGTCCGTGGCTGATGGAGCAGATGGAGAAGCAGGCGGCGCATGTCGGCACTCGGATCGTAACCGATACGGTGACTTCTCTCGATGTGTCGCAGCGGCCATTCCGCCTGACCTGCGACAGTGGCGAGGTCTATCTTGCCGAAACCGTGATCCTCGCCACGGGCGCGCAGGCGCGCTGGCTCGGACTTCCATCGGAGGACACGTTCAAGGGATTCGGCGTCTCGGCGTGCGCGACCTGCGACGGCTTCTTCTATCGCGGTAAAAACGTGATCGTGATCGGCGGCGGCAACACAGCGGTCGAGGAAGCGCTCTTCCTGACCAATTTCGCCTCGCAGGTCACCCTTGTGCATCGCCGTGATCACTTCCGCGCCGAACGCATCCTGCAGGATCGCGCCTTCAAGCATCCCAAGATCAAGGTGATCTGGGACAGCGCCATCGACGAAATCTGCGGCGGCGAGGATCCGCCGAAGGTCACCCATGTGCGGCTGAAGAACGTCAAGAGCGGCGAACTCACCGAGATCGAGGCCGATGGCGTATTCATTGCGATCGGCCATGCGCCTGCGACCGAACTGGTGACAGGCAAGGTCAAGCTGAAGCCGTCGGGCTACGTCGAAGTTGCGCCGAACTCGACGGCGACGTCCGTGCCGGGGCTGTTCGCCGCTGGCGATGTCGCGGATGAAGTCTATCGCCAGGCCGTGACGGCCGCCGGCCTGGGTTGCATGGCCGCGCTGGAAGCCGAGCGGTTTCTCGCCGCGCACGCGGGCGACCGCGCGGCGGCAGAATAGCGCAGTCCGCAAACATGGATTGGGACAAGCTAAAAGTATTCCACGCCGCGGCCGAGGCCGGAAGCTTCACACACGCCGGTGAACAGCTCGGACTGTCGCAGTCCGCCGTATCGCGGCAGGTCGGCGCGCTCGAGCAGGAACTCTCGGTGCCACTGTTTCATCGTCATGCGCGAGGGTTGATCCTGACCGAGCAGGGCGACCTGCTATTTCGCACCGCGCATCAGGTCTTCATGCAGTTGCAGGCGGCGCGCGCCAAGCTCGCCGACAGCCGGGAACGGCCAAGCGGCGACCTTAAGGTGACGACCACGCTTGGGATCGGTATCAACTGGTTGATTCCGCGGCTTGGCGAATTCACCTCGCTGTATCCGGATATCAGAATCTCACTGGTTTTGACCGACGAAGAGCTGGATCTGTCGATGCGGGAAGCCGATATCGCGATCCGCACATACAAGCCGACCCAGCCCGACCTGATTCAGCGCAAGCTGTTTGCCATATGTTTTCATGCCTATTGTTCGACCGAATACGTCAAGCGCTTCGGCACCCCGCGAACGCTTGAGGAACTCAGCGGGCATCGCATCATCCTGCTCAACGAGACGCAGGCCTCGCCCCATCTCCATAACCGCAACTGGCTGATCGAGGCCGCCCGCAACCGATCGGGGCCGCACGAGCCCTATTTCACTGTCAACAACATCGTGGGCCTGTTCAGCGCCTGTCAGCAGGGTCTCGGCATAGCCGCGTTGCCGGACTATCTGGTCGGCGAGAACAATCTCCTGGTGCAGTTGTTCGGCGAATCCGACTCGATTCAGCTCGATACATATTTCGTGTATCCTGAAGAGTTGAAATCTGTCGCGCGGGTTCAGGTTTTCCGCGATTTCGTCGTCAGCAAGGCGCAACGCTGGCCGTCGTGATCTGAGCAACTCCCCGCCCCCTTCGGCGCCGGCGCGTCCGATACGCACGGCGCGGGGGATATTGATGCGCAAGCGCATCGGCTCGCCTGACCGGACAGTTTCACCCGGCTGGAGCGTTTCGCTTCTGATGAAATCAGAAGCGAAGATTGAGATGGTTGTTTCGACGCTTTGTCTTCACGCGAACCGGCGTCCGTCCCCGGGCCGAACCCGAGGATGTGCCTGACTCGACAACGCTACAGTGGAAAGACAAACGCGCGAAATCCGGGCGCTTTGTCGTCAAACATCGAGGGACGGTCAGGCGGCGTGCTTGTGCATGGCTCCGCCCGAGGGCGCAGCCCCGCGGATCGCCTTGACGGAGCGTTCGATCGCCGCCCACAGGCGTCCGATCTCCGAAGCCGCGCGGCCCTGGGAATCATACTCGCGCGCGCCTTCGCCATGCGCCAATGCCAACAGCAGGTCGGCGCGATTGGTAATCTGGCCGCTCCAGACCGGAGCACGGAATTTCGCCAGGGCCTCCCGCGCAATGGTAACGATCGGACTCTCGGAGCCGTCGCGCATCGCCGGCGCACCATTGATGACAACCGCATAAGGCCTGCGCGCGGACCGGCAGCTCTGAATGGTGCCCTGAACGGCGTTGACGTCGAACACGCCGGGCCGTGCGGGAATCACAACCATCGTCGCATTCCGGATGGCGTCATCGACGACGGCCGACAGATTCGGAGGCGTGTCTATAAAGACCCACTCGACGCCGTCACGCTTCGCGGTGTTGATGATTTCCGTGACGGAGCGATTGGCTGTCCGGATCGGAGGTTCGTTAGTGCCGCGCAGCTTGTGCCAAAGCGTCAGCGATCCCTGGGGATCGGCATCCACCAGCAGGCAGGGCCTCGAGGCCTTATGAACTTGCGCAGCCAGATGCGCGGCCAGGGTACTCTTGCCTGAACCGCCCTTACGCGATGCGAAAACAATAACGTTCATACCTTGGTCTCCCGATTGACCCAGGAGAATAAAATGAATCAGCATACTGATTCGTTAAAGGCAAAATTTACCGTCAATCGCCGCCCGGCGCCTGCTTTTCGCGCGTTTCGGGCATTTTAACCACATCTGGTCCGATATCCGGCGGAGCGAGAGCGTTTTCGAGCGAAGAATGTCCTCGGGCCTGACCCGAAGATGGAATCCAGTCCGCGTGAAGATAACGCGTCAAAACAACGCCGAAACGAGCAGTTGCGAAAGCCTTACAAGAAGCGTTTCGCGGCTTTTCGCTCCAACCACTTACGCTCGATCCAGCCGAGCATCCGCGCCATCGGTCCTTGCAGGAATGGCAGATCCTGCGCGATCAGGATGAGGCCGAGCGGCAGCATCCACAGCCCGAGAACCGGCAGAAAGCTGAAGATTCCGCCGATGATCAGCAGGAGCGCCAGCGGAATACGGACCAGCCGCGAGGACGGCTTGCGCACCCAGCCTATGAATCTCGCAAATCGTGGCGGCAGTTTACCCTCGAACCAGGCAAGATGCCGATCCAGTTCCGCGCGGTGATCCCTGCTCACTGTTCGCTCCATGACAGAGAGATGTTGACTTGTCACAGCGCAACAAGGCGGCGCGATGTCGCGCAAACGTCTCGCGGCCAGGTCCGGATCATAAAACCCGCTTCTAGAGCGTTTTCAAGCGAAGTCGGCACCGGTTCGCGTGAAGAAAACGCGTCAAAACAATAATCTAGAGCCTCGCTTCTGATTCAATCAGCAGCGAACATGCTCTAGAATCCGAACGTCCAGACGACGCCTACCACGGCCATGGTCAGGAAAGCGCTGAGCGTCCAGCCAAGGGCGTAGTCCTTCTCCTCCGGCACGACCCCGCGCATGTCATCCACCGCGCCGTGAAGGGGACGCCCAAGATGTAAATCGGTCATGACAACCTCCCGTGCGGACATTGCCGCAAGACTCCAATGGCGGAAGGGCAAGAGGAGTTCCCTCAGGCGGCAAACATCTGAATTTTCCCCGCGCGCTGCCGCCTGGCTTGACGGCACGGCACGCAACGGTCATGCCTAGCGTGTCAGTCGGCCGGACGGCCGCTCCCGCTCGGGCCGAAAGGCTTGCGGGAGAGGAAAGTCCGGGCTCCATCGACATACGGTGCCGGATAACGTCCGGCGGGGGCGACCCCAGGGACAGTGCCACAGAGAACGAACCGCCGCGTCCACCTCTCTCCGCTTGCCGGGGGGAAACAGTGTGAGCGGTAAGGGTGAAAAGGTGCGGTAAGAGCGCACCGCGTCTCCGGCAACGGAGACGGCATGGTAAACCCCACCGGGAGCAAAACCGAATAGGGACAGCATAGCGAGGGGTTCGCCTTGGCGATAACACCGCAGGGCCGTGTCGGGCTCGCTGTCCGGGTAGGTTGCTTGAGGCAACGTGCAAACGTTGTCCCAGAGGAATGGCCGTCACGTCCCGCGTGCGCAAGCGCGCGGTGCCCTACAGAACCCGGCTTACAGGCCGGCTGATATCCGCGAAGCGTTTGAACCGAAGTGAACTCGCGGTTCGCTGAGAAACGCGCGATCCGGCGAATGAGGGGTTCGGCGCGCCGGACCCCTCGGAGCGCGCGACCGCTCCCGCCGCTAGATCACGATGGTTTTGGATCGAATCGATCCAAAACCATGAACGTGATCGATTCTAATATTTTGAGAAGCGGGATGCGGGCGGAAAACCGCTACACACTTTTCCTCATCCCGCTCTATTCGTCGTAATCCGCCTCGCTGGCGTAACTGTGCGAACGGCTCTTGCTCCCGCCCAGCGATCCCGTGACGGCGGGATCGCGGCTGGCATACGAGCCGCGGGCTGCGCGCGCCGCCATTTCCTCGCCCGAGACCGGAGCGGGCTTGCAGACCGTGCGGCGACTCGCACGGCGCATCAGATCGACGTGGATATGATTGTAGTGGTAAATGTTGGATCCGGGCGCCAGCACCGTGGTGAAGCGCTGACAGGCCGACGCCGCCACTTCCCGAAGAAAACCCTGTTCCTCCGGCAGGCCCTTCCAGCCGCGCTGCACCGAAACGTAGCGGCCATCCGCCAAGGTGAACCCCGCGATATCAAGCGCATTGCCGAAGGCGTGCTCGGAAATGCGCGCGCGGGGGTTGCCGTTCATGCCGCGGCAGGAATAGGCCGAGATCTGCTTGATCTCGGCTACGCGCGCGCCGAACCAGCGCATCGACGCCGGCTGCACCGCATCCGCCAGCCAGCGATCGAGCGCCGAGACGATCGGGCAGGCAAGCGTCGCCGACGGCTTCACCGTGACAGGACCAACCGCGCTGGTAATAACCCCGCGCGCGGGTCCGAGACGCAGCGATGGATCCTGTGAAGGCGTCGCTGGATAAGCGGAGGGTTGTTCATAGCGATCGCCCCTTGCCTCCGCCGGCAATGCGATCTGGTCATCAGCCGGAGGATACGTCCCCGGCGCGGCCAGCGAGACCGGATCGCCCGATCCCCCACCCGAGACGGGCTGACGAGCGGAGTTTTCCGGATATAACGGCGGCCGATAGGCCGGCTGCGCGATCGGCCAGCGCGGCTCGCGGCCGACGGACGCGGGCGGCCTGAGATTCTCGTCGGCAAAGCCGTACGCCGAACCTTCACCGAGCGCCGAGACCTTCAAGGGAAACTCCGCGCCGCAAATGCCGGGACCGTTGATCCGACGGATGCGGACGAGATCGGAACTTTCCCTGACCGCGCCGGATTTCAAGCATGCGGCCTCAGCCTCGGTCCGCCAGGGTTCGCGCTCCGCAGTCTGAAAAAGGCCGCGCCCGCAACCGGCTAACGATACGAGGACGAGGGAGCCGACAAGATACAGGGCAACTCTGCGCGTCATCCGCGCAAGTTCGGCGAATTTACTTAAATCTTCTTCAACATCTTGTTTTCATTCATTTTTAACCACGCCGCCGCGCCGTGCGACAGGGTCAAAGCCGCGGCCTTCGGAACGGAATTGCAGATGCCGCATTAAGAGCCAGAGGCATGGGAGGTCGTCGCATGACTTTCACAGGCCGCATGAGCGTCATGATCGCCTATATCGCGCTCGCTTTCGTGGGCGCGATCGTGCTGGGCGTTTTCTAGAGCATGATCCAGACCGAGGGGCCGCGACCGCACACGCTGGAATCCGGTATCCGCTGCCTGTAGCTTCATCCGCGGGGCAATTGAGTCGGAGAGCCAATGCGGTCTGGGTTCAACGTCAAGGCCATCCTGCTCGGCATCGGGATTCTTGCCGTCTCGTTTTTTGTCAGCCTCAAGGCCATGGACTGGCTGTCGCCGCACCGAATCGACAAGCCCGCGCTTGCGGCATTGCCGCCGCTGCCGCCGGTTAACCGCAGTTCAAGCATCGTCGTGCCGGTCAGGATACCGCTGGCGCTCATCCGCGACGCCGCCGAGCGCGCGGCTCCGCATCATTTCGCCGGCAAGGCCGACAACCCGGCGGCGCAGATTCTCCAGAACGCGGACATCGGGTGGACCGCATCCCGCGGCGCGATCAGCGCCACGGGCGCCAATAACGCGCTGTCGCTGTCGACGCCGTTGACCGGCGCCGTGAAGGTGACCGGATCGCTGTCGGCCAACGCCCAGGATGCGGTCGGCAACGCGCTCGCGGGTGTCCTCGGCGGCGACATCGCCAAGCACGTCGGCCGCGTGAACATCAAGAACCTGAACGCCAATGCCGAGATCAAGGGCAACGTCGTGATGACGGCGCAACCGACGCTGGCCGGGAACTGGCGCATCGACCCCGGCATCACCGCGCAGGTCAATCTTGGCGACACCAACCTCTCGGTCGCGGGCGCACGCCTGAATGTCCCCTCACAGGTCAAGCCCGTCATCGACAAGGCGGTCAACGAACAGATCGCAGTTCTACAGCAACGCATTCGCAACGATCCCGCGCTGGAGCAGAACGCACGGCAGCAGTGGACGCAAATGTGCCGCTCGATCCCGCTGCAGGGTCCGGCTGGGATGCCGAAACTCCATCTCGAACTGAAGCCGGTTCGCGCCATCGCAGCTCAACCGCGCATCGACGCCAGAAACGTCACGCTGACAATCGGTGTCGAGGCCGAAACGCGGATCACGACCGCGGCGACCAAGCCGGACTGTCCGTTTCCCGCAACGCTTGTTCTCCAACCTGCAACGACGGGCAAACTGAACATCGGCGTTCCCATCGACATGACCTTCACCGACATCAACAAGATCATCGGAGCGCAGCTCGCCGGCAAGACGTTCCCCGAAGATGGCAGCGGCGCGGCTGACGTCACCGTCAAACAGGTAAGCGTCGCGGCTGCCGGCGAGCAGCTTCTGATCTCGCTTCTGGTTCATGCGAAGGAGAAGAAGAGCTGGTTCGGTTTCGGCGGCGAGGCCACGATCCACATCTGGGGTCGGCCGGTTCTCGATCAGGCCCGGCAGATCCTGCGCCTGAAGGACATCAGGCTTGCGGTCGAATCCGAAGCCGCGTTCGGCCTGCTCGGCGCCGCCGCGCAAACGGCATTACCCTACCTTGAACGTGCCTTGGCTGAGCGAGCCGTCGTCGACCTCAAGCCGTTCGCATCGGATGCGCGTGAGAAGATCGCCGCGGTGATCGCGGACTTTCAGAAAAGCGAGGACAGAGCCAAGGTCACGGCGGAGATCAGCCGCCTGAACCTTGCAAGCATCGCCTTTGATTCAACGACCCTGCGCGTGATCGCCGAAGCGGCAGGCAGCGTGAATGTCGAACTCAAGACATTGCCGGCGCTGTAACGCCAGAGCGGGATGAAGAAAAGTGTGTAGCGTTTTTCCGCCCGCATCCCGCTCTGAATAAACGTGATCCAAAGTCTGTTTCAACTTCGTTGAATCCGATTCCACTGCATTGAACCAGGACTCGCCGCTTATCCTTTTGTTTGAGCACGACCTTATCCGAACAGCTTTCCACTTTGCGCAGGCCCGGCCTTTCGGGTGGGGATCTTGCCCTAACCCTCGAACTTGAATGAGACCTTGAGCTTGGCGCGATAGGTCTCCACCTTGCCCTCCTCATCCAATTGCATGTCGAGTTTGACGATCTCGGCGACACGAAGGTCCCGAAGAGACTCTCCCGCTCGCTCGACAGCACCCTTGGCCGCCTTCTCCCACGAATCCTTGCTGGTGCCGATCAGTTCGATGACCTTGTAGACACTCTCGGCCATGTCTTCCTCCATTTGATGACGGGATCAGGTGGCCGCGGACCTTTCATGCCAGCGCCAAGCCCACGGCCACAGGCGAACCGAACTCACACGCAACACGCCCGGCGAAACCGGGCGTGTTGTCATTCTGCCGTCTATCCGGCGGTTCAGGTCGAGTACTTGAATTCAGGCATCGACTCGAGCTGCTGCTTGGTCGCGCTGAAGACCGCGTGATCCGGAAACCATGGATTGCTGCTCGTCGTGGTCTTAGCCGGCGCGGATGTCGATGAACCCGTGGTGGTTCCCGTGCCTGTGCCACTTTTCGAAGCCGATTGCGCAGGCGTGTCGACAAACTTCAGCTTGTCGAAGGGCACCGCGACCAGGCGCTCGCCGACGCCCAGGAATCCGCCCACGCCGATCACCGCAGCTTTGATCATACCATTCTTGTCCAGAAGGAGATCGCTGATCGATCCGAGCTTGTCGTTGGCATCATTATAAACGTTAAGGCCGACCATCTTGGATGACCGCCAGGAGCCATGATATCCGGACTCTGACGATGTCGTGGCGGCCGGAGCAGTCATGTTGTTGTTCATCGTGGTGCTTGGTGTCTGGGCGATCGCCGCCGTCGCCAGCAGCGCAGAGCCAATCAACGCGGCCGTCATATGCTTCAAGATCATCAGTATGTCTCCTTCCGTTTAAATGGAGTAGCGAGAACCCATGACGCGCAGAGTGGTTCCTTCCGAACATCATGGATAAATTCGGCGGCAACGCCGTTCCGCGGAATTTGTTCAGCCGTTCGGAATCAGGAAAACGTTCAGGCTGCGGTCGCGCGCGAGTCACGGTTCGTCTGTTTGAAAAACGCGATCGCTTCGAACTGGTAACCACAGCGAACGCATCGCCACAGATACGATGTCCGACATGGTTCTTTCTCAAACCAGACCGGCGCGGCGATCAGGCGTCCGCACTGCGCGCAAGGGTTATGATGGGGGAGATCATCAGATCCGGCAGCAAACATGACGCTTCTCCCATCTGCTTTTGGTCGCTGCAAATTGCTAGCGAGCGCAACTCATCAAAAATCCACCTTGTTCCTTAGCCACCCTCGCCCTCACGACAAGTTGAGGGCGCAGTACGCGCGTTCTCTTTCGTGGACAAAAAGCGGCAGCGCTCGTTGTATCAGTTCCTTTTCTCATCGTGCTTTCGGCAACTCCCTTTCCGCTTCAGACGGAATCGGGATGCAGGACACTATGACCTTGATCGGGCGTGCTTCTTCACGCCAACCGGCCCGTTCCCCCAAGTTTAGCTGGAGGATATGCGTCGCTTGAAACGCCATGGACTTGTCCGGGAACCGCCAATTTTCGTTGGCTTTGCCATAGGAAAGGCACGATTGAGCGATAGGAAAGGCGGATCATGCAGGGGTGCTCGTGACAAGTTTCCGCAAATTCGGTCCGCTTCTTGTTCTTGTTGCGATGGCATGGCCGCAGCCATCGAACGCGCAACGCGCGGAATACGCAGCGATGGTGTCGACGCACGCGCAAGCCAACGGCGTTCCTGTCGACCTGGTTCACCGCGTCATCATGCGTGAAAGCCGCTACAATCCGAGCGTGGTTCATCGCGGAAACTACGGCATGATGCAGATCAAGCTCGCGACCGCTCGGGGCCTCGGCTACACCGGCACCGCTGAAGGCCTGCTCGATCCTGAAACCAATCTCACCTATGCGGTGAAATATCTCGCCGGCGCCTACCAGCTGGCGAACGGCAATCACGATCGCGCGGTCGCCTATTACGCAAGCGGTTACTACTACGCGGCGAAGCGGCAAAAGCTCCAGCGCGCCAGGCACGAGACCATGAGCGCCGACGCAAGACTTCCCGGCGCGCCACTGTCGATCGCGCCGCGCTGAACCGCAGCTCGACAATATTGATCCGGCAAGCCGGATGTGAACGACCGCTTCACCGCTGCCATCAACCCGCCGTCATCCATCGCGGCGCGCCGGGCGCGCGCCGCATCGCGGAACCGCCTCATATCGACGATTACGCCTGCCGCACGTTGACACCCTCACCTTTCGGTTTAGATTAAGGATGTTCCGAGGGGTGCTCCGTCAGGGAGCTGAGATACCGCAAGCTCGCAGTCCGAGGACGGATTGCAAGGACCGCGGTGACCCTTTGAACCTGATCCGGGTCATGCCGGCGAAGGGACAGGGATGCTTCAGAGGACGTGGGAGAAGCGGGGGACGCCCCCGGTCGCTGTCATCGGCGCCGGCATTGCCGGCGCGTGGCAGGCGTTGCTGTTCGCGAAAGCCGGACATGCGGTCACGCTTCACGAACGCGGCGATGACGCGATGACGCACGCCACCAGCCACTGGGCCGGCGGCATGCTCGCGCCATGGTGCGAATCCGAGGTGTCCGAACCTCTCGTCACGCGTCTCGGACTTCGCTCGCTGGCGCTGTGGCGCGAACACGTTCCCGATACGCCTTTCAACGGATCTCTCGTGGTGGCGCATCCGCGCGATCGCAGCGATTTTGAACGTTTCGCGCGCATGACATCCGGACATCGGCGGCTTGAGCGCGACGAGGTGAGCACGCTCGAACCATCGCTTGATGGACGATTTCGTGAAGCGCTGCTCTTTCCGGACGAGGGTCATGTCGAGCCGCGCCGCGTGCTGCCCGAACTGCACGCGCGCATCCGCGCCTCCGGCGGCCGGATCGAGTTCGGCAGCGCGCCGGAGGCCGCCGACACCCAGGGGCTGGCGATCGATTGCCGCGGTCTTGCCGCGCGCGACACGCTTGCCGACCTGCGGGGCGTCAAGGGCGAGGAGATCATCATCGAAACCGACGAGATCGTGCTGTCTCGTCCGATCCGGATCCTGCATCCGCGATGGCCGCTCTACATCATTCCGCGCGAGCACAATCGCTTCATGATCGGCGCGACCTCGATCGAACGCGAGGACGACGGCGTCAGCGTGCGTTCGGCGCTGGAACTGCTGAGCGCGGCTTACGCGGTGCATCCGGCGTTCGGCGAGGCGCGGATCGTGGAGATCGGCGCCGGCCTGCGGCCCGCCTTTCCCGATAACCTGCCGCGTATCGCGATCGACAAGGATCATATCGCGGTCAACGGGCTTTACCGCCACGGCTTCCTGCTGGCGCCCGCGCTCGCGGAACTGACGCTCGGCTATGTGGCGCGCGGGGAGATCGACAACGAGGTGATGCAATGCAAGTGACCGTCAACGGCGAACGGCGGGAGATTGCGGCGCGGACCGTGGACGCGCTGCTGAGCGAACTCGACTACGAAAACACGCACGTCGCGATCGCCGTGAATTTCGACGTGCTGCCGAAGAACCGCTGGGCGGAGACGACGCTCAAGGGCGGCGACGAGATCGAGATCATCACGCCGCGGCAGGGAGGATAGAGCATGATCCCGACCCGAAGGACCGCGCCAGCGCAAAGTGGGAACCGGTTTTCGGATCAGATCATGCTCAAACAAAGAGACGCATGATGGTTTCGTTCTATAATCGCGAATTTTCCTCCCGGCTGCTGATCGGCACGGCGCTGTACCCGTCGCCGAAAATCATGCAGGACGCGATCCGCGCCGCGGGCAGCCAGATCGTCACGGTATCGCTGCGACGGGAGACCGCGGGCGGCAAGACCGGCGACGCGTTCTGGTCGCTGATCCGCGAACTGGATGTCACGGTGCTGCCGAACACCGCCGGCTGCAAAACCGTGCGCGAAGCCGTCACCACGGCGAAGCTCGCGCGCGAACTGTTCGGCACGTCCTGGATCAAGCTCGAAGTCATCGCCGACAACGACACGCTGCAACCTGACGTGGTCGGACTCGTCGAAGCCGCCGCCATTCTCATCAAGGACGGCTTTGACGTATTCCCCTATTGCACCGAAGACCTCGGCGTCGCGATGCGGCTTGTCGAAGCGGGCTGCAAGGTGGTGATGCCATGGGCCGCGCCGATCGGCAGCGCCAAAGGCATCACCAACCGCGACGCCTTGAAGCTGCTGCGCGAACGCCTGCCCGATATCACGCTCGTCGTCGATGCCGGACTCGGCGCGCCGAGCCATGCCGCACAGGCCTGCGAACTCGGTTATGACGCCGTGCTGCTCAACACGGCCGTGGCCAAAGCCGCCGATCCCGTTGTCATGGCGGGCGCCTTCAGGCTGGCGGTGGAAGCCGGCCATAGCGCTTATCAAGCGGGCCTGATGGAGGCCCGCGACTTCGCCTCGCCATCAACCCCGGTCGTAGGGACACCGTTCTGGCATGCCGTATCCTGATCGCAACGCGTATCCTGATCGATTCTATCCTGTCGTCGACACGCTGGACTGGGTACGCCGCCTGACCGGACTCGGCGTCGGCACGGTGCAGTTGCGCGCCAAGGATCTCAACGACGGCGAAGCTTTGCAACTGGTGAGCGACGCGCTGGAGATCGTCAAGGACACGCCGGTTCGGCTCGTGGTCAACGACTATTGGCGCGCCGCCATCGTCGCCGGAGCGAAGCACCTTCATCTCGGCCAGGAGGATCTGGCGGGGGCCGATCTCCACGAGATCCGCAAGGCCGGGCTGACGCTCGGCCTCTCCACGCATGACGACGCAGAGCTCGAAACCGCGCTCGCAGCCGAACCGAACTATATCGCGCTCGGGCCGATCTTTCCGACCACGCTGAAGTCGATGCGGTTTGCGCCGCAAGGTATTCCGAAGATCACCGAATGGAAGCAGCGCGCCGGCAACATTCCGCTGGTCGCGATCGGTGGCATCAAGCTGGAGCAGGCGCCGGAGATTTTCGCCGCCGGCGCGGACTCGATCGCCGTGGTCAGCGACATCACGCAAAACCCCGATCCCGATGCGCGGGTCAAAGCCTGGCTCGACCAGGTGATCGAGGCCGCATGAGACGCCGTCTGCTGTCTTATCGGCCATGCGCATTGAACCGCAACGTCTCGCCTCGAACCGGAGAAACGCCATGAACATTCGCTCCAATCCGGACACCACGCGCCCCGCCGTCACCACCGGCGCCCTGCCCTCGTCCCGCAAGATTTTCTCCATGCCCGAAGCCGCGCCGGACCTGCGGGTACCGCTGCGCGAGATCATTCTGTCCGAGGGCGCGGGCGAGCCGAACCTGCCGGTCTACGACACCTCCGGTCCGTACACCGATCCGAACGTCATCATCGATGTCAACGCCGGCCTGCCGCGCACGCGTCTCGCCTGGGTGAAGGAACGCGGCGGCGTCAAGGAATATGACGGCCGCGAGATCAAGCCGGAGGACAACGGCAATGTCGGCGCCACCCATGCCGCGGCGGCGTTCAAGGCGCATCACAAGCCGCTGCGGGGCATCGGCGATGCGCCGATCACCCAGTTGGAGTTCGCCCGCGCCGGCATCATCACCAAGGAGATGATCTATGTGGCCGAGCGCGAGAACCTCGGGCGCAAGAAGCAACTCGAACGCGCGGAAGCCGCGCTGGCCGACGGCGAATCCTTCGGCGCATCCGTGCCCGCCTTCATCACGCCGGAATTCGTGCGCGAAGAGATCGCGCGCGGCCGCGCCATCATTCCCTCCAACATCAACCACGCCGAACTGGAGCCGATGATCATCGGCCGCAATTTTCTGGTGAAGATCAACGCCAACATCGGCAACTCGGCCGTGACGTCCTCTGTTGAAGAAGAAGTGGACAAGATGGTGTGGGCGATCCGCTGGGGCGCCGACACGGTGATGGACCTCTCGACCGGCCGCAACATTCATACCACGCGCGAATGGATCCTGCGTAATTCGCCCGTCCCCATCGGCACGGTGCCGATCTATCAGGCGCTGGAGAAATGCGACGGCGATCCTGTTAAGCTAACGTGGGAGCTTTATCGCGACACGCTGGTTGAGCAGTGCGAACAGGGCGTGGATTATTTCACCATCCATGCCGGCGTGCGCCTGCCCTACATCCACCTCACTGCCGACCGCGTCACCGGCATCGTCTCGCGCGGCGGCTCGATCATGGCGAAGTGGTGCCTCGCCCACCACAAGGAGAGCTTCCTCTATACGCACTTCGAGGAAATCTGCGACCTCATGCGCAAGTATGACGTGTCGTTCTCGCTCGGTGACGGCCTGCGCCCCGGCTCGATCGCGGATGCCAACGACCGCGCGCAGTTCGCCGAACTGGAAACGCTCGGTGAACTCACGCAGATCGCATGGAAGAAGGGCTGCCAGGTGATGATCGAAGGCCCCGGCCACGTGCCGATGCACAAGATCAAGATCAACATGGACAAGCAGCTAAAAGAATGCGGCGAAGCGCCGTTCTATACGCTCGGGCCGCTGACCACCGACATCGCGCCGGGCTATGACCACATCACCTCGGGCATCGGCGCCGCGATGATCGGCTGGTTCGGCTGCGCCATGCTGTGTTACGTCACGCCGAAGGAGCACCTGGGGCTGCCGAACCGTGACGACGTGAAGGTCGGCGTGATTACCTACAAGATAGCGGCGCACGCCGCCGACCTCGCCAAGGGTCATCCGGCGGCGCAACTGCGCGATGACGCATTGAGCCGCGCGCGCTTCGACTTCCGCTGGCAGGACCAGTTCAACCTCGGTCTTGATCCCGATACGGCGGTGGCCTTTCACGACGAGACGCTGCCGAAGGACGCGCACAAGGTCGCGCATTTCTGTTCGATGTGCGGCCCGAAGTTTTGCTCGATGAAGATCACGCAGGACGTGCGCGACTATGCGGCGACGCTTGGCGACAACGAGAAGGCGGCGCTTTATCCGGAGACCGCGCAGAACTCCCCTCCCCCCTTTGGCGGGGAGGGGTCGGGAGTGGGAGGCCTTTCACCCGATGACGCAGAGCGCGGCATGGCGCAGATGAGCGCGAAGTTCAAGGAGATGGGCTCAAGCGTGTATCTCGACGCGGAGAAGGTGAAGGAGAGTAATCGGGTGTTGTGAATATGCAGGGCGGATCAGGCGAAGCTGTAACCTGCCCCATCGCAAGGCCACGCAATGAACCTCCTCGCACTTCGTGCGACAAATGCTGGGATTTGTCAGCATCGCGAGGAAAGAAAGCCATGACGCCGTTTCGGGCGATTGCCCTGTTGTCCGCTACCGCCTTCGGTCTTTCCCTCGCGCCCGCCGCCGCACAAGACAAGACGCCGCCCTCCTCGTCTCCTTCTCCGCTCGTCGGAAAGCTGAACGCCTATGTCGGCTGCATCAACCGCCTGTCGGAGCGCTCGTATGAGTCGCGCAACCGTTACGCCTCATGGGCCAAGAAGACCGGACCGACCGGCAAGGAGCGCATCATCTACGGCACCTACACCATCTATGACACCACCGACTGCAAGAAGAACGTCGAGATGGCCAACGCGTCGGAGCCGCATGACGCCGAGCTTGAATCTGCCGCTTCCGCCTATGCCGAAGCCGTCGGCAAGCTCGAACCGCTTCTGAAGGAGGCCGACGAGTATTATCAACAGGAGAACTACAAGGACGACAAGATGGCCAAGGGCAAGGAGATGCACCCGCGTCTCGTTGCAGCGTGGGACGCGTTCGCGAGCGCCGACAAGAAGCTGCGCGCCGGCGTCGAGGCCATCAAGGACAAACAGGCGGAGGAACAGCTCGCCGCGATCGAGGTGAAGGAAGGCCGCAAAACGCACTATTACGTCGAGGCGCTGATGATCCACGCCAAGCGCCTGCTGCGCGCGGAAGACACCAGCAAGCCCGACATCACGGCGATCACGAAGGCGCTGACCGAGTATGAGACCACGGTGAAGGCGGCCGAGGAGGCATCGGGCAAGGACGGCGACACGAAGCTCGGCTCGTCCTTCCTGAGCAGCGCCAAGTCATACCTGACCTCGGCGAAGCAACTGATGCGCCGCGTCCGCGACAAGGTGCCCTACAGCCAGGGCGACCGCATGATGCTCGGCGGCGGCGGCGGCTGGATGGTCGAGGGTTCGCCGCAGCGGCTGCTCCGCGACTACAACCAGCTGATCGAGAGCTATAACCGCGGCGCGCGCATCTGAGCGAATTGTCTCGAACGCGGATTGGAGCGTTTTCAAGCGAAGCATGTCCTCGGGCTCGACCCGAGGATGGACACCGGTTCGCGTGAGGAAAACGCTCCAAATCAAAATAGGAGAGCCCGCTTCTGATTCCATCAGAAGCGGAAAGGCTCTAGCCGCTGACGGGCTGCGACTCCCCGCCGAAACCGGCAGCCGCCGGTCGTCGAAACGATTCGGCCCTGCGACGCCCGATACACTTCTTGATTGTATAGGTCGGGAATGCAGCTCTCGCTAACGTCAATCCTATATTTAACATTCAACTGTTACGTGCAATTCCAGCGAGAAATCGGCTATTTCCACGGCTTTACGCGAGGAATTCCGGCGGTTCGGAATTGTTAATGATCTGGTAACCATATCACTACAGCCTTGTCTGAGGGATGGGGGTCTCAATCCGTGGCTTGGATGGGAAGCCGCGCTTAGGGAGGGACCGATGAACCACGAGCTCCAGATCACAGATCAGGGTTCGATGAAGGATCAGGTCGCGCTCGCGCCTGACGAAGTGATTCCGTTGCTGGTCGGCTCCACGGTCGACGAAGTCGAACGGGAGCTGGTGCTGCAGACGCTGGCGCGTTGCGACGGCAACCGCACCCGCGCGGCGCGCGTGCTGGGCGTATCGGTCCGCACGCTGCGCAACAAGATCCGGCAATACACGACCATGGGACTCGACGTGCCCGATCACGGCTGACGGCGGCGTGACTCCTGCGGAGCATGACATTCTTGCGGGACATGAGCATCTGATTGCGCGCATCAGATCGGGCCTCCTGCACGCCCGGCTTGCCGAGGCGCGCGTGCGCGAAGCTCTAGATTGTTGTTCTGGCGCGTTTTCTTCACGCGAACCGGTTTCCACTTCGCTCGAAAACGCTCTATGAACGAAACATCACGTTCCGTTCTCGCGCACGCTCAGCCTGCGCTTCGATCAGGCCCTTGTTTTCATGACATCACGACCGACACCACCGAAAGCCGACCGCCGACCGCACACATATACGCAGCACGGCATCACTCTGACGGACGACTACGCCTGGCTGAAAGATGCGAACTGGCAGCAGGTGCTTCGCGAACCGTCATTACTTGCACCGGATATCCGCGCCCACCTTGAGGCGGAGAACGCCTATTCGAATGCCGTGCTGGCGCGGACCGAACCGCTGCAAAAGCAGCTGGTCGCGGAAATGCGCGGCCGCATCAAGGAGGACGATTCAACCGTTCCCTCCCCCGACGGGCCCTTTGCCTACTTCACGAAATACCGGGAGGGCGGCCAGCACCGGATGATCGGCCGGCAGCCGCGCGACGGCGGCGACGCCCGCTTTCTCATCGACGGCGATGCGCTTGCTGAAAACAAAAAGTTCTTTCAGCTTGGCGAGGCCGATCATTCTCCGGATCATCGCCTGGAAGCATGGAGCTGCGACGATCGCGGCTCGGAATACTTCACGGTCCGCATCCGCGACTGGGAGAGCGGCGCCGATCTTCCCGACGTCATCGAGGAGACCGACGGCGGCGTGGTTTGGAGCGCGGACTCGCAGGGATTCTACTACGTCAAGCTCGACGACAACCATCGTCCGATGCAGGTCTATCACCACCGGCTGGGCACGACCCAGGCCGATGACACGCTGGTTTATGAAGAACAGGACATCGGCTGGTTCACGCATATTCATGAGAGCGCCAGCGGCCGCTTCTGCGTGATCGCCGGCGGCGATCACGAAACGTCCGAACAGCGGCTGATCGATCTGGCTTCGCCCCTCGCCACACCGCGCCTGATCGCGCCACGCGAGGACGGCGTGCAGTATTCGGTCGCCGATCGCGGCGATGAACTGTTCATCCTGACAAATGCCGACGGCGCGATCGACTTCAAGATCATGACAGCGCCGCTGTCAGAGCCCGGCCGCACGAACTGGCGCGATCTGATCCCGTACCGGCCCGGCACCTATGTGATCGACTTTGAGCTTTATTCCGGTCACATGGCGCGGCTCGAACGAACCAATGCGCTGCCGTCGATCGTCATCCGCGATCTGGCCACCGGAGATGAGCACGCAATCGCCTTCGACGAGGCCGCCTATTCGCTCGACACCCATGGCGGCTACGAGTTCGACACCACGACCTTGCGCTTCAGCTATTCGTCGATGACGACGCCGTCCGAGATGTTCGAATATGACATGGCGAGCCGGTCGCGCACGCTGCGCAAGCGCCAGGAGATTCCCTCAGGGCATGATCCCGCGAACTATGTCACCACCCGCATCATGGCGAAGGCGGACGATGGCGCCGAGGTGCCGGTCTCGATCCTGCATCGCAAGGACTTCGCGCGGGATGGCCGCGCGCCGCTGCTGCTTTACGGCTACGGCTCCTACGGTCACGCCATGCCAGCCTCGTTCTCGACCAACCGCCTGTCGCTGGTCGATCGCGGTTTCGCCTATGCCATCGCGCATATCCGCGGCGGCGCGGACAAGGGCTGGGGCTGGTATCTCGACGGCAAGCGCGAGAAGAAAACCAACAGCTTCGACGATTTCGCAGCCTGTGCCCGTGCGCTGATCGCGGCGAACTATACGTCGGCCAAGAGGATCGTCGGCCATGGCGGCAGCGCCGGGGGCATGTTGATGGGCGCGGTGGCCAACCGCGCGGGCGAGTTGTTCGCCGGTATCGTCGCGGAAGTGCCGTTCGTCGACGTGCTCAACACCATGCTCGACGACACGCTGCCGCTGACCCCGCCGGAATGGCCGGAATGGGGCAACCCGATCGAGAGCGAGGCGGATTTCCGCACCATCCTGTCCTACTCACCCTACGAGAATGTCGCGGCGAAGGACTATCCGGCGATCCTCGCCATGGGCGGACTGACCGATCCGCGCGTTACCTACTGGGAGCCGGCGAAATGGATCGCGCGGCTGCGCGCCACCATGACGTCAGGCGGCCCCGTCCTGCTGCGGACCAATATGGGCGCGGGGCACGGCGGCGCATCGGGCCGTTTCAACCGGCTCGACGAGGTCGCACTCGCCTATGCCTTCGCTCTGTGGGTCGTCGAATATGACATGGCGTTTTCGAGCGAAGCCGGTCCTCGGGCTTGACCCGAGGATGGATGCCAGCTCGCGTGGAGAAAACGCGTCAGATCGGAAAGACAGAACCTCGCTTCTGATTCCATCAGAAGCGAAAATGCTCTAGAGCGGCGGCCGGTCAAATGGAACCAGCGCCGCCGCTCCAGTTAATTGATTGAGCATCGGATTTATCCCGAAACCGGTTCCCACTTTCGGGTCCGATGCTCTAGTCGTGATCCATTTCGCCGATGTGCTTCTGCGAGTAAAGCTCGACGCCGATCTTCTTGATGAGATCAATCTGGGTCTCGAGGAAGTCGATATGGCTTTCCTCGTCCTTCATCAAACTCTCGAAGATATCGCGGGTCACGTAGTCCTTCACCGCGTGGCAGTGGGTCGCCGCCTCCTCGTAAAGCGCGCGCGCCGAATATTCCGCCTTAAGATCGCAATCCATCACCTCAGAGACGTTCTGGCCGATATGCAAGGGATCAAGCACCTGCATGTTCGGAAACCCGTCGAGGAAGATGATCCGGTCGGTCAACTTGTCGGCATGCTCCATTTCCTCGATCGATTCAGCGCGCCATTTCTTGGCGAGATCCTTGAGGCCCCAGTTATCGAGCAGCCTGTAATGCAACCAGTACTGGTTGATTGCCGTGAGTTCGTGGCGGAGCGCCTTGTTCAGGTAATCAATAACCTTCGGGTCGCCCTTCATGGAACAGCTCCTGTTTTGTGTTTTTAATGCTGACAGACAGGCCGTCGAGCCTGCCAAATCCAATTTAGAATTATTCTAAATCAGATTTGGCGGCGCGACAACCCCCAAGAAGGGCGGAACAGCGATCTACATGGAGAATAATGAGGGGAGAAACGCAAGAATCGTCAAACGATGATTTCGGCCTGACCGGTATTTACTTTCGAATGCGCCACGGAGTGAGGACAACCGTCACAGCATCGTCTGGCACAGGCTCCCAGCGCTTCCTTAATGATGGTTTTGATGGTCCGGGCGCATCGCCCGCATTCCGCGCTGCACCCCAGACATCCGTAAACCTGCTTGGGTGAGCGCCGGAGGTCGTCTGTTGAGATCACCGCGGAGCGGACATCGTGATCGGTCAACACGTTACAGGAACAAACGATCATGAAAACGAAACCCATTACGAAACCTGGACACGGCAGAATATTCTTAAACCGGACCATGAAAGGCAAAGGGAAAACGTGCTGTTTCAAGCTATTCCAAACTGCCGAAAAAGCGGCGTATCGGCCGGAGTGCGGCGGCCACGTCGCGCAGATCCGTAACATTTATGTAATCATTTGATATTCATCGTGAATCCACCACGTCTGGTTCCGGATCCGTGACGGAAATGGGCGCTCCCGTTCATTGAACGTTCAAACGTGAAGTGAGAGTTTTTCAACCGGCACGACACTATGTTGTGGTCGACGGACGCAGGAGGAACATCAAGCCATGAGAAGAACGGTGATGGCGCTGGCGACGGTTGGCGCGCTGGTCACGGCGGTGGCCGCACCTCAGGCAGCCGAAGCGCGCAACGGCCGGGTTGCAGCGGGAGTTGTGGGTGGACTGGTTGGCGGCGCGATTCTCGGCGGAATGCTGGCCGGACCGGGATATTACGGCCCCGGCTATGGGTATTACGGCGGGGGATACGGACCCGGCTACGGCGGCTATTACGGTCCCGGCTACGTCGCAGCCCCCGGCTGCTACTGGCAGCGACAGCGCTTCTGGGACGGCTTCGGCTGGCGGCTCCGGAATGTCCGGGTGTGCGGCTGATGAGACCCTGGCCTGGCCGGGAGTTGAATCAATCCCGCCCCGGAAGGTCGCACCAGCGCGGAGCGGGAACCGGCTTCCCGAACAGATCATGCCGTATGCAACCGGATCAGCCATCCCGCCAGCGTGTTCCTGGGAGCATCAAGCGCCATGGCGTGAAAATGCCGCTTTTTCGAGCGACCGACCTTCGAGCGTCTACGTCGGCCTATAGCGTTTTCGAGCAAAGCATGTCCTCGGGCTTGACCCGAGGATGGATACCGGTTCGCGTGAAGAAAACGCGTCAAAACAATAATCCAGAGCCTCGCTTCTGATTCCGTCAGAAGCGAGGCTCCAGGCAGGCAAGGCAGCAGGCCGGCCAGAACGATGGGCGAGTAGCCTTGAATCCGGCGCCGATCGCGGCGCTATCCTTCAGGAGAGATTCCGGAAATGAAGAAAGCAGTTTTTGCCCTCCTCACGGCTGCAACGTTCGCGGCTGGTTCAGTAGCGATGGCTCCGCAGGCCGAGGCTCGCGGAGGAGGAGCGGTGGCGGCAGGCCTTCTCGGCGGTCTGGCGGCCGGCGCCATCATCGGCGGCGCGATCGCCAGCACCCCTCCGGCCTACGCCGTACCGGCTCCGGTCTACGCCGCGCCTCCCCCGGCCTATATGGACGGGCCGCCGTGCCACATGGCGCGAGAGAGATTCTGGGACGGATATGGCTGGCGTTTCCGCCGCGTTGAGGTCTGCGACTGACCCGATCGTTTCAGAAACAAAAAAGATAAGCGACGAGTCTGATTCAACACAGTTGAACCAGACTCTAGAGCGGCGGCTGGTCAAATGGAATCAGCGCCGCCGCTCTAGTTAGTTGATTGAGCATCGGATTTATCCCGAAACCGGTTCCCACTTTCGGGTCCGATGCTCTAAGAAACCCGGCCGCGCGGCCGGGTTTTCGTTGAAGCGTTTTCGAGCAAAACACGTCCTTGGGGCTTGCTCCCGAAAGACCCGCGCAACGATTTCAGCGCGCCGCATTCATCGCGCGCAGCACCCCGTCGCTGGGCCAGCAATCCACCTTGAGGCCGGCCGACTTCTGGTAGGCGCCGAGCGCCGCTCGCGTGAGCATCCCGGCCTTGCCGTCGATCTTGTCCTTGTACAAGCCGAGCCGCGTCAAATGGCGCTGCATCGCCTCGACATCTCGGCTGCGCAGTTGCGTCGATGCCGACCATGGCGTCGCGAAAGGCAGCGGACTGGTCATGCGGTCAGCGAGATGGCCGACGAACAAAACATAGAGATCGGAAAAATTGTACTCCTTGATGACGAAGTAGTTCTTCGTTGTCAGGAACGACGGGCCATGGATGCCCTCCGGTTGCAGCAGAGACGCCGGCTGTTCCCGCTCGGCCGCGCTGAGCTTCTGTCCGCGTACCGGCAGAAATCCTGCACGCAGCCATTCCCCGATCGGCCTCCTCACCTCGGGCACGCCTTCCGTGCAATCGGCATGCGCGGGCGGGCGCACCTCGTAAGCCCAGCGCAGTCCAGGCTGCCAGCCTTTGTTGACGAGCTGCTGCGCGGCCGACGCCAGCGCATCAGGCACCGAAGACCAGATATCGACGCGGCCGTCGCCATCGAAGTCGACGCCATGCTTGGCAAGTTCGGAAGGCAGGAACTGGGTCAACCCGACGGCCCCGCCCCACGACGCGCGGAAATTCTTGCGCGAGACAACGCCGCGTTGCAGCAACAGCAGCCCTTCGATGAACTCCTGACGATACTGGTCCTTGCGGCGGCCGACATAAGCCTGCGTCGCCAGCACGCGTACCGCATCGTAAGGCAGCGCATAGCGACCGTAATCGGTTTCCCGGCCCCAGATCGCAAGGATGATCGTGGCTGGTACGCCCAGGCGCTTTTCGATCGCTTTCAATGTCGTTTCGTGCTTTCGCATCAGCCGCTGCCCTTCGGACGCCAGCCGCGCGATAGTGCTCTCCTTGAGATAATCAGCCGGCACCTGAACGAATTCCGCCTGCGACGGAGCACCGGTCGCGGGCCGGCCGGGCAGGATGAGGTCTGGCAGCCGGTAGTCCGGCTCGAGTTCGGACGTGACGGAGTCGAATGTCGCGCGCGAAACACCCGCCTGCTGCGCCTCAGGCCAGACCGAGGCAATGAAACGCGCAAAGCCCTCGTCCGCCGCGCGCGCCGGCGACACGGCGACCCCGACGATGAGGGCCAGAAGAGCGAAGATCGCAAGCCGCGACCGGCGCAGGATGTTCGCGACGGTCGCCGCCATGCTAGTGCCCTGTCTCACCGTTCGATCCGCTCGCTTCACTCGCGATACGATCCGCCAACGCAATGCCGATCGCCGAGAAAATGAAGACGACGTGGATGATGGTCTGCCACATGACACCGGTTTGCGTATAATTCATGGCGCGCTCGGTCCCAAGGTTCCCGGCCTCGATGAAGGTCCGCAAGAGATGGATCGACGAGATGCCGATGATCGCCATCGCGAGCTTGATCTTGAGAACGCTGGCGTTGACATGGCCCAGCCACTCAGGCTCGTCGGGATGGCCCTTGAGATTGAGCCGCGACACGAAGGTCTCGTAGCCGCCGACAATGACCATCACCAGAAGATTCGAGATCATCACCACGTCGATGAGGCCAAGCACCACCAGCATGATCTGCTGTTCGGAAAAATCGAAGGAGTGCCCGATGAGATGCCATAGCTCCTTCAGGAACAGGACCACATAGACGCCCTGAGCGACGATCAGGCCGATATAAAGCGGAAGCTGAAGCCAGCGCGAGGAAAAGATCAGCATCGGCAGCGGGCGCAGCGTGGTGGCGGCAACCTTCGAGGACGGCGGAGTTTCAGGGATCGGGGACATCGGGGTTCTCATCGTGACGGGAGAGCGTTCTATTCGATTCCCGGTGACGGAATCGAGACGTCCGGCCGCGACAAAATGCAACGCGAGGCAAGGCGGCATGGCTCCCATCCAAGCATTTTCGATTCTGTTTGAATTAGAAGCAAAGCTCCGGAGTCTGTTTCAACTGCGTTAAATCAGACTCCAGCCGCAATTTTTTGATTGAGCATGATCTTTTCCGAAAGCCGGTTTCCACTTTGCGCTGGCGCGGCCCTTCGGGTCGGGATCATGCTCTGCAAGCCAAATTTCGTGCCCGCCTGAATCGCCTCGCGCTGATTATCTGATTGCGACGACGAAAAAGCGCGGAAAACGCAGCAGCACCTTGCCATCCGCCTGGGGCTGATAAGCGGCCGCGACGCGCGCGGTATACTCGCGCAAAAATTCTTTCCTTTCCATCGGCTCCAGAAGATCGACGAAAGGCCGCAATCCCGTGCCCTTGACCCACTCGACGATCGCCGTGGTGTCCTCAAGGATATGATTATAAACCGTATGCCAGATCTCGATGCGCTCGCACAACGGCCGCAATGCGTCGTAATAGGCGCCGGGCCGCGCCAGCAGGTCTTTCGCCTGCGCGGCGTCCGCAAGTCTTTCCTGCCACGGTCCCGAATGCGCCACCTCGCGCATCATCACATGGCTTGGCTCATCGAGATTGTCCGGCATCTGCATCGCCAGCACGCCGCCTGACGGCAGTCCGCCAAGCAGACGCTGCAACTGCCGCAGATGATCCGGGACCCACTGGAAGATCGCATTGGCGAACAGAAGGTCGGCATCCGCCGGCGGGACCCAGTGCGCGACGTTGGCTTCGATGAACGTGTATCCCGGCAGCCGTTCGCGCGCCCGCCGCAGCATATCCGCGGATGTATCGATCCCGATGACCTCCGCCTGCGGCCAGCGTGCGACCAGGAGTTCGGTGGAGTTGCCGGGACCACAACCGATATCGACGACCTTGCGCGGCGCGCTCAGCGGGATCTGCGCCAACAGATCGCGCGACGGCCTGGTCCGCTCGTCCTCGAACTTCAGATATTGCTCGGCGCTCCAATCGTCCATCGCGTCCCGGTCCTCCTTTCGACATCAACCAACTGCGGCGAGCCTACGATCCTTCACCGCTTCACGGAAGCGGCGATCGATCTCATCATGTGACCTGACGCGTTTCCGTGCACGAACCAGCCTCCATCCCCGCGTCAAGCCCGAGGATATGCTTCGTTTGAAAACGCTATCGCCGCCGCCGATTATTTATGCCGTGAAGTCCCTCCGCGGCCGGCGCTCGCGGCCGGCTGTTTCTGCCTTGAAACCGGCAGCGGCTGATGTCGCGCATGCGGAATGACGCCCTTCTCGCGCGCACCATCTTGCGCGACCGTTTGATCGACCAGCGACAGGCAATAGGCGGCGGCCTCTCCCAGGTTCTCCGCGACCGCATCGGCCTTGAGATGGTCTCTTGCCATTCCGCTGTTGGTGCACCCCCAGCAACAAACCAGGATGCGCGCCCGTGGCATCTTGCGGCGCAGCTTGCGCACGAGATGGCGCGTGTGGGCCGGGCTGCCGTCATCAAGCGTCGAAATGCACACCAGCATCACGCCCGAGGCGTCAAGCTGGAAAATCCCGCTTGTCGACGTCTCCTCCTTGCTCGCAGCGCGCGCGCCAAGACCATGCTTCGACAGGATCTCAGCCAGAAACATCGCGGCCGCCTGATCGAGATCACTGCGCTCGGCGACGCACAACACCGGGAACTCGGCCCGCCAATCCGGCGGAAGGCCTTCGCGGATGATGAACGGCAGTTCGGGCATCGGGGCATCGGCCGTCACGTCCGATTCATCAGCGCCGTCCTTCGTTTGATGCCCCGCCAGGACATCATCGAATTCGGAAGCCAGTCCCTCGATGACCTCGGCGACGCTGTCCCTGATTTCGGCCACGCGATCCGGCAACAACCGCTCGCGCTTGAGATCGGCCTGCGCCAGCATCAAGCCCTTCAACGCGACGTTCTCATAATATTCGGCGAGCGAGCGCTCCTTCAGAAACTTCTCCGCCATCTCGACGGCCTCCGCCGGATCGTCGGCCAGCATCCGCTGATAGAACAGTTCCGGCGGCGACAGCGCGGGCCGGTCACCCAGCAAAATATCCAGAAACCTGAGTTGTTCGACATGACGGCCGAGCACGACGAGGCAGATCGTCAACGGGGTCGCGAGGACAAGCCCGATCGGTCCCCACAGCGCCGTCCAGAACGTCGCCGAGACCACGACGGCGACCGGCGACAATCCGCTGCTGTGTCCCACCAGCAAGGGGTCGAACACCTGACCGACGATCAACTCCGTCAGCAGAATGAGCGCGCCGCTCCACAGCAGCATCGACCAGCCCGGATCGACCGCCACGGCCAGCGTCAGGGGAAAAAACGCCGCGATGAACGGCCCGACATAGGGCACGAAACGCATGATCGCGGCCAGGATTCCCCACAGGATCGCGCTGGGAACGCCGATCAACAGCAGCCCGGCGGCCACGATCACCCCGAATCCGGTGTTGAGCAGAACCTGCATCAGGAGAAGACGGCTGAGGCGGCCGGCCGCGTCGTCGATCGCCGCGGTCGCGGACTGCAGATCGTTCGATCCCGCGAGCTTGATGAACCGGTTGCGCAGATCTTCCCGCTGGAACAGGATGAAGATCACGAACACGACCACGATGCCGATCGTCGCCAGCGGATGCAGCAGCGGGCTGATGAGCGCGGAGATATTCTCAAGGGCGGACTGCGGCGGCGTGCGCACCTCGACCGGGATGGGTTTGACCGGCTCGGCCGTTCCGGACGAGGGCGAAATTTCCGCCGGTGGCGGCAGGCTCTGTGGTCCGCTGATTTCCTTGCCGAGATTCTGAAGAAGCTCCGCCGCGCGATCCAGCGGCCCTGTCGCCGTCAGCGCCCGCAGCGATTGGATCTTTTGCTGCATGGTCTGCTGGTAACTTGGCAGGCTGTCCGCGAGTCCCCTGACCTCCCTCACGATCAGGCCGCCAAGAGCGAAAATCGCGATGAAGGCAAGCAGCACCACGACGGGCACGCTGGCGGCGCGCGGAAAATGCCATTGCTCAAGAATATCCACCAGCGGGGCAAGCACGAAGCTCAAAAGCACCGCCAGCACGATCGGCACGAAAATCTCGCGCCCCACATACAGCCCGCAGATCACAAGCGCGGCGATAACGGCCGAGGCTAACGCCCGATCGCCGAACCCTCCTCCCGCCATCCGCGGCGCTACCCTCGCGTCCAGATCCAGACTCACCGCCGATGACCTCGATATTCGTGGTCCATCAATGGCCGGGGGGCGATTTGGTTCCATCGTGTTCCGAAGATGGCGAACTGGAGATTCTTCTACTACCCAGGCGCTGAGTCCCCTTGACCTGCCGCTTCAATTTTTCTTTCCGCCGTCACGACGAGCGGCCTGCTTGTATTTCGTGTATATTATAGTAATATACACAAATGATCGACCTCGATCGGATCGCAGGGTTTGAATGGGACGACGGCAACCGCCGCAAGAACGCAGACAAGCACGACGTGAGTTCGGCGGAAGCCGAAAGTATATTCTTCAACGACCCGCTGATCGTTGCCGGGGACGAAAAGCACAGCCGAAGCGAACAGCGCTTCAACGCGCTTGGACAAACGACGGAACAGCGTCTGCTGCACGTCACGTTCACGCTGAGGAGAAGCGGAACGCTGATCCGTGTGATCTCGGCTCGCGACATGAATCGAAAGGAGCGGAAAATCTATGAGCAAGCCTAAGCCTGTTCCCGCCTTCAAGAGCGAGGCCGAGGAACGCAAATTCTGGGAAACCCACGACTCCACGGACTATGTCGACTGGAGCACCGCGCAGCGTGTGCGCTTCCCGAACCTGAAGCCGTCAACGACGGCGATTTCGCTGCGGCTGCCGGTCAGCCTGCTCGAGCAGATCAAGATCGCCGCCAACAAGCGCGACGTGCCCTATCAGTCGCTGATCAAGATGTGGCTGGCAGAGAAGGTGGGATAGGTGATTATCCGATGGAATGGATCTTGCCGTTACTCGCGGGCCTAGGAATTGGCTCACTACTCAAGTCGATGGCCGACCATTTTATGGCGCGGCGAGCAAGTACAAGTGATCGTTGGTATCAGGAAAAACGAGAATCCTACTTAGGCTTACTTCAAGCGCTTCACGACGCAGCAATCCATCCCTCTGATAAAAACTCTATGGCATTCGCCCTATGGCAAACGCGTTGTGAATTGTTTGGATCGAAAGATGTCGCAATGTATGCGCAAGCGATGGTAGATACAAACGATGGTCCAGGTGAGCAGCGTAACGAAGCTTTCAAGAATCTGAATTCAAGCAATGAAAGCAGATTTTGGGCCGGATAGATAATGCCCAATATAGCATGATAAAAAGAGCAAGCTCGGATCGTTTCATCGCCTTTGTAAGCGAAGCAATCCATAAATTTCATCACGAGTAGCCGGATTGCTTCATCGGTTACGCTTCCTCGCACTGACGAGATAGCGATTTCGAGTAGAATGGAATTCGATTCGCGTGGACAAAACACATGAAAATAAAGATAGAGTCTTTCACCGCTCCTATAAAGCTGTGAAAGACTCTACTAGTCACGCCCTAAGCACCGCTCACCGCGTCAGCTTCTTGTACTTCACCCGGTGCGGGATGACGCTGTCCTGACCGAGCCGGCGCATCTTGTCCTTCTCGTAGTCCTGGAAGTTGCCCTCGAACCATTCGACGTGGCTGTCGCCCTCGAAGGCCAGGATATGCGTGGCGATGCGGTCGAGGAACCAGCGGTCGTGGCTGATCACCACGGCGCAGCCGGCGAAATCCTCCAGCGCCTCTTCCAGCGCGCGCAGCGTGTCGACGTCGAGATCGTTGGTCGGCTCGTCGAGCAGCAGCACGTTGGCGCCGGACTTGAGCATCTTGGCAAGATGCACGCGGTTGCGCTCGCCGCCCGACAGCGCCCCCACCTTCTTCTGCTGATCGGCTCCCTTGAAATTGAAGGCCGAGCAATAGGCGCGCGAGCTGACCTCTTTCTTGCCGAGCAGGATCTGATCGGTGCCGCCGGAAATCTCCTCCCACACGGTCTTCGACCCGTCGAGCGCGTCGCGGGACTGATCCACATAACCCAGTTGCACCGTCTCGCCGACCGTGATCGTGCCCTTGTCCGGCGTCTCCTGCTTGGTGATCATGCGGAACAGCGTGGTCTTGCCGGCGCCGTTGGGGCCGATGACGCCGACGATGCCGCCGGGCGGCAGCTTGAAGGTCAGATCATCGATCAGCAGGCGATCGCCGAATGATTTCGACAAGCCCTCGAAGTCCACGACGTTGGCGCCAAGCCGCTCGGAAACCGGGATGATGATCTGCGCGGTCTGGGTCTGCTTCTCGCTGGCCTTGGCGAGCAACTCCTCATAGCGCTGGTAACGCGCCTTGGATTTCGCCTGCCTGGCCTTCGGCGAGGCCGCGATCCATTCCTGCTCCCGCGCCAGCGTCTTCTGATGCGCGGCGTCCTCGCGGCCTTCCTGCTCCAGCCGCTTCTGCTTCTGCACGAGCCATGAGGAGTAGTTGCCCTCGTAAGGAATGCCCCGGCCGCGATCGAGTTCGAGAATCCAGCCTGTGACGTTGTCGAGGAAGTAGCGGTCGTGAGTGACGATCAGGATCGCACCCGGATAGTTGCGCAGGTGACCTTCGAGCCACGACACAGACTCGGCGTCGAGGTGGTTGGTCGGCTCGTCCAGCAGCAGAAGGTCCGGCTGGTCGAGCAGCAGCTTGCACAGCGCGACGCGGCGGCGCTCGCCGCCGGAGAGCTTCGTCACATCGGCGTCATCGGGAGGGCAGCGCAGCGCGTCCATCGCCTGATCGACCTTGCTGTCGAGATCCCAGAGGCCCTGCGCCTCGATCTCGTCCTGCAATTTCGTCATCTCGTCGGCGGTTTCGTCCGAATAGTTCATGGCGAGATCGTTGTAGCGATCGAGGATCGCCTTCTGCTTGGCGACGCCTTCCATGACGTTCTCGCGCACGGTCTTGGCGGGATCGAGCTGCGGCTCCTGTTCGAGATAGCCGACGCGGGCGCCTTCCGCGACCCAGGCCTCGCCGGTGTAGTCCTTGTCGAGGCCGGCCATGATCTTCAGCAGCGTCGATTTACCCGAGCCGTTGACGCCGAGCACGCCGATCTTGGCGTCGGGATAGAACGACAGATGGACGTTATCGAGCACCTTGCGGGTCGGATAAGCCTTGGTCAGGCCCTGCATGAAGTAGATGAACTGGCGCGCCATCGTGATTCCTAAACTGCGTGATATCCAAAGGTCGCGGCGGTGGCGTTCAGAACGTTCTCTTCCGCCTTGCGGCGAGACCGTCAGGAAAACCTCTCAACCGGGCCGCACGCCGACCGACCGAAAGTTTGCGCCTCTTGAAGCCAAAGCCGCTGAACAGGCCGCGAGGGCCGGACTTCGAATTCAGGGACGCTGGTTTCTGGAAAGTTTGCTGTCCGCTGATGTAGCCGCGCGGCGGCGAAAGGGCAACCTTGCCTTAACCACACAGAAAGGTTGACGAAAGCAACACTCCGTTTCGTCTCATTCAAACCGCCTTTTAATTGAATCGGTGAAGAATGGCGAGACGAGCATCGTGACGGTCAGGAAGCTCGCGGCCCAACCAGACAGTATCAAGGCAGTAACATCATGGCGACCAGCGTATCGGCGTCAGCCTCCGACCGGACCGAAAAGCAGGATCATCAGCGCGGACGGCTTCACGGCATTCGCGCGCGATGGCGCGAGTTCATCGCAATCACGTTCAACTCCTACCGGCCCGAACTGCATTACATGCGCGGACCCGGACCGGCCTGGCGGGCCAAGCACGGCGGGCAACCGCCGGTCCGCTCCTAGACGTTTTCGAGCGAAGTGGAATCCGGTTCGCGTGAAAACGCTCCAATGAATGGGCCGCGCAGCCGAAGTCAGCGCCACCTAACATCGCGTATCGCCACGCCGATCGGCGAAGCAGGACGAAGGAACATCTGATGGCCGATTTCCGACCCAATTCCTTGTCGCGGAGAACGCCAGGCCCCGATCATCCTCGGCGCGGGCCCGATCGTCACTCAAGGCCGTCGCATCCCGGCTGCGAAGTCACGCAGAACTACGGCCACTATTACATCGAGATGGTCGAGACCATCGCCACGTGGCTCAAGGGCGCACGGGTCCGCGCGCTGCGGTAAGCGGAAGCGTTTTCGAGTCAAGCATGTCCTCGGGCTTGCCCCGAGGATGAACACCGGTCCCCGTCAGGAGAAGCCGCGCAGGCGACATCGTTACGCCCCCGCGTCGTCCGTGGGCGCGAATCGGGGGCTACCGGATCGTTACCGGTTCCGGCAGCGGCGGCACCGAGGTCGGCTGAGTTCCGGGCAGGCTCGCCGTCCGCGGCGGCAGCGGATTCGGCGTCGCGCTCGACGAGGCCGGAGCCGGCTGAGTAGTGGAAGCGGTCGTGTCCGTGCGCGGCGGACCGCCCGGCAGCACGACAACGCGCGTGCCGACCTTTACGCGATCGAACAGATCCGACACGTCCTCGTTGAGCATGCCGATACAGCCTGACGACACGAACTTGCCGATGGTCGAAGGCTGATTGGTGCCGTGGATGCGATAGACCGTCGAACCGAGATACATGGCGCGCGCGCCCAGCGGATTACCGGGACCACCCGCCATGAAGCGCGGCAGATACGGCTGGCGTTCGATCATTTCGGTCGGCGGATGCCAGTCCGGCCATTCCGCCTTGCGGCTGATCTTCTGCACGCCGGCCCAGGTGAAGCCGTCGCGGCCGACGCGCACGCCGTAGCGGATCGCGCGATTGTTGCCGAGAACATAGTACAGGTGCGTGTTCGACGTATCGACCACGATGGTGCCCGCCGGCTCCTTGGTGGAGAAACTGACTTCCTTGCGGCGCAGTCTCTCCGGCAGTTGCTTCTCACCGCCCTGATCGACCTCCGGCTGCTCATCCGGCGGCAGCGCGGACATCGGCGTCGGCTTGCCGTCCGCGCCCACTGGAGCCGGCGGCCTGAAGCCGGCATCCGGTCCGCCGGTCGAAGCGACCGTTTGCGGCGCGCGCGTCGGATATTGATACTGCGAGGGACCGGGCTGCCCGTAACGGGGATCGTCGGGCGACATCACCGGACCCGGCGAAGGTTCGCGATTCGAATAGACCGGCGAGGAACCGGGGCTGCCGTAGCGCGGATCGTCCGGCGACATCACGGGGCCGGGCGGCGGCAACTCGACGGAGTTGTGCCGCTGCATCGATTGATCGTCGGCCGGATCGAAACCGGGAAGCGCATCGACCGCGCCTGAACGGTCGTCTTCACCCGGATAGGCGGAGGGCGGCGTGGAATAGATCGGGCTCGGCGGCGGATATCCCTGCGCCGAGGCTAACGAGATTCCCCCTGCCCCTGCCGCGATCGCCGCAAAAACCGTCAGAATGCGTTTGATCATCATCGCCCTTGTATAAATCCAACTAGACACCGGATCGTTAACGGCGACATCGCGCAGGATCGCGGCGCATTCAAGACGATTCCGCCAAAAGCCTCCTGAAACGGTCATAATTCGCGGATCGCGGCGAACCGTGACCTTCGGGCATCACCGGCTGGCCTCGCCTGTTCCCGCAAACGTCCCGGCGAGGCTTGCGGGAGGCGGTTTTTGGGGCGCGCAAGCGAGCCCCTTGCTGTATTCTGGGCACACTCTGATTCGGCGATCTGCCCCGTAATGCAGTCGCGTTGATAGCGGATTATCGTCAGAAGACACGCGGGAAGGCGCAAACCTGCTCATGCTACCCGGCTTTCGCTCCTTATTCGTCGCGATCACGCTGACGATCTCGATGCTGATCTTCGGCCTGGGGGCCGCGGCTTTGCTGCGAGCAACCCACGAAGAGTTCGCAAGCCTGCCTCTCAAACAGACGCCCGACGTCACGTTCGGATCCGGAGAAACCCAACAGCCGACGCTGGCCGTGCTACAGGTTGATAAACCCGCCGCCGAGCCCACCACGCCGGAAGCAAGCCAGCGCGACGCACAGAGCGCGGAGGCGGCCTCGCCGGACGCACAGCAGGAAACCGGCGCGCCGACAGCCATCACGCCAGCAACGGATGCGCCTCCGGCCACGCCCACCGCAGACACGCCCGCGACTTCGGCCGAAGCGACTCCGGCCGAAGCGATTTCGGCCGACGAAGCGCCGGCAGCTTCTCCGCTGCCATCAGGCCCCGTCGCCTCCCCGTCAGCGGCCGGCACGACCCCTCCCGTCAACGCGGCCGCGCCGGAGCCATCGGAGCCGGTGACAGGCCCAGGCGACGAGACGCCCGTCAAAGCAGGCGAAGCCGTCAAGCCGCCGAGCGCAACCACGACCCCTGCCGCGAAAAGCGAAGCCTCCCCGACTGACGGCAAAACAGCCGAGGTCGGAGAAGCCACGACATCTCCGGTCAAGGATGACTTCAAACCACCCCTGCCAAGCCAACGTCCCGCGGAGGCCGCGAAGGCGGGCGATCCCGTGCCGTCGGCTACCAAACGCTCGTCCGCAAAGGAGTCGCGCGCCGCCAAGCGGCACTCCCATCGCCATCGCCACCGCCATAAGACCCGCCACTCACATCGTTGATCACGGCAGCCTTTTGATCACGGGCAACCCTTCCGCTTTTGATGAATCAGAGGCGGAGTCCATGATTGTGATTTAACGCGTTTTCTTCACGCGAACCGGATTCCGCTTCGCTCGAAAACGCGATAGCCGCGGGGTCGTTTCAGGGGTTATTTTCAGGCGGGTCCGGTGGCGATCGGCGGTCCCTCCTCCAGGCCCCACTCCGACCATGATCCGTCGTAGAGAGCCGCCCCCCTCGCGCCGAGACGGTGGAGCGCCAGCGTCAGCACCGCGGCTGAAACCCCCGAGCCGCAGGTGGTGACGATCGGCTTTGCCAAATCCACGCCGGCGCGGGTAAACGCGGCGCGAATTTCGTCCGGCGGTTTCATGACGCCGCTCGCGGGATCGAGCAACGCGGTGTACGGCAGGTTACGGCTGCCGGGGATATGACCTGAACGCAAGCCCTGCCTCGGCTCCGCCACCGCGCCCGTGAAGCGAGCCGCCGCCCGCGCATCGACCAGCTGCTCGCGGCGTGAGGACAGGTTGCCCACGAGCTGGGCCTTGCCGCGCACATAAAGCGGATCGAAGGTCGCGGTGAAGTGGCCCGGCTTCGGCGAAACCTTGCCGGATTCAACGGGACGGCCTTCCGCCCGCCATTTCTTCAGGCCGCCGTCAAGCACCCGGACATCGTCATGGCCGAACGACAGGAACATCCACCACGCCCGCGGCCCGGCAAGCCAGCCGCCATTGTCATAAACAACGACCGTATCCTTCGAGGAAATCCCGAGCGTGCCGACATCGCGCGCGAACTGCGCGGCATCAGGATACATATGCGGAAGCGGCGATGCACGATCCGATACGGCATCGACATCGAAAAACACCGCGCCCGGAATATGCGCGGCATGAAAATCATCGACCGCCGGTGGCAGCACGCCGGGCATCTTGAACGAGGCATCGATGACCTTGACCTCACCGAGATGCGCGGCCAGCCATTCGGTGGAGACAAGAGGGTCGTCGAGGGTGGAGGCCATTGCGAAGTCCATCATCAGGCTAGAGCATCGGACCCGAAAGTGGGAACCGGTTTCGGGATAAATCCGATGCTCCATCAATTAACTAGAGCGGCGGCGCTGATTCCATTTGACCGGCCGCCGCTCTAATAGCGTTTTCGAGCGAAGCATGTCCTCGGGCTTGAGCCCTAAGGATGGATCCGGTTCGCGTGAAGAAAACGCGTAAAACATAAAGATAGATAGAGTCTTTCACCGTTTCCATGAAGCGGTGAAAGACTCTTATCAGACGTCAGCAACAGGTCCGCTCGCGTGATGAGACCGGCGGACCTATCGACGCTTTTCATTGAGCTCGTAGGAGAGATGCGCCTTCACTTTCGGCCACTCACCGGGAAGGATACTGTAGACGACGGTGTCCCGCAGCGTCACGTTTGGTGACATCTGCCGATTGCGCAGGGTGCCATCCTGCTTGGCGCCGAGCCGCTCGAGGCCGCGCCGGCTGACATGATTGAAGACGTGAGTACGGAACTCGACGGCGATGCAATTCAGCTTCTCGAACGCGTGGGTGAGCATCAGCAGCTTGCACTGGGTATTGACCGCCGTGCGCTGAACGCGCTTCGCATACCAGGTCGAACCGATCTCGACGCGACAGCTTGCGGAATCGACGTTCATGTAGGTTGTCATGCCCGCGATTCGTCCCTCCGCATCCCGCACCGTGAAGGGCAGCATGGTTCCGGCTGCCTGCAGAGACAGCCGCCGCTCGATCTCGGCCTCCATTTTCTCCGGCGCCGGAACGAAGGTGTACCAGATCTTCCAGATTTCGCCGTCTTTTACCGCGTCCACAAGGGCTTCGCGATGTTCCTGCGATAACGGCTCGAGCCGCGCATGAGGTCCTTCGAGTGTGACCGGCTGCAGCCAGGGCATAGCTTACTCCGTTCCTTGTACCGCCATTTGCGCGATCGCGGCGAAATTTGCAAAAGCAATTTTGCCTGACTTCACGTCGCGATCGCGCGGCGGGACAGATGCAGGCGGCTGCAAGGAAGCCGGGCAAGCCGCCTGAACTACTTCGTCTCCTGCTTTGTCTCCTCCTTCGCCGGCGTTTTTTTGTCATCCTTCGCCGGCGGCTGCGGTTGCTTCCTGCTCGCCGCCTGAAGTTCGGCCACGGCCTTCCGCAAATCGGCAACCGTGCTCTCAAGCACCTGTATCTGCCGGTTGGCCGCGTCGATCTTCCTGCTGCTGTCAGTGACCTGTCGGGTGAGTGAGGCCTGCAGGAAATTGATATTGCTCTGCAGGCAGCTCGTTCGCCGCTCCATCTTCTTTTCGACGGTGCATATCTCAATGCCGGGAACGTCCTGGGCCGGGGCGGCGCCGGAGCCGAGCATGGAGAGGGGTGCGATCATCAGCATCAACGGAAGGCTTCGGTTGTTCATTGAACCTCTCATCTCGCACATGAGTCCCTGACAACGGCCTCGCCAGACGCCGCACAAGGGACGGGGCATTCGTTTCAAATCGCATTCTGCCGCGTTAGACGCCGTTAACGCTGGCGGTAAAAACCTTGCGATCGTGCAACCACTTGTCATCGAACCGGATTTAATCTCGTTCGGTATCATGGAACGGTGATGCGCATCGACTGGCGAATGATGTTGGGCCCGGCTCTCGCGATGCTGATCGCAGGCGCGTCCATCTATGCCGATCACGACCTCGCCGCCGTTCCGAACCTGTCAGCACTATATATCTGTGTCGTCGCACTCGCCGGCTCGCTTGGTGGGACAGGTTCCGGCCTGATCAGCGCAGCCATAGCTGTTCTGGTCTCCGCGGGTTTTCTGAAGAATGAAAACGCGGCGGTGGCTGACGGTTCCATCGTTCTGCATCTCGGATTGCTGACCCTGGCCGCCAGCGGCGCCGCCCTGATCACCGGCTTGCTGCGCTCGCGGATGATGAATGCGCTCGAACGGGAGCGTGAGCGGCACGCGACAGCAGCACGGCTGACCGCGGCCCTCGACCAGACCGGCATCGGAATCGTCATGCTCGACGCGGATACCCGCGCGGAGTTCATCAACCGCGCATTCCGGCATTACTTTTCGCTCCCGGATGAGAAGGCCGACAGCAGGCCGCCGTTTATCGCACTGATGTATCATGGCCGCGATACCGGCGCATTTGAACTGCCGCAAGATGAACTTAGCCATTTCATCGCCGAGCGCGTCAGCATGGTGCGCGCGGGCGACCCGACCCCGATAAACATTAAACTCAGAAACGGCGAGGTGCTGCGCTTCATCTGCACGGCGCTTCCGGACGGCGGCCGGATGCTGAGCTATACGCCGGTGACCGATCTGATTCGCCGCACCGACGATCCGGCGGATGCCGACTACTATCTGTCGCTACGCGGCGGCGACCGCCGGCTCCCGGTCCATCGCCTTCGCGCGGCCGAATAATCTCGCCGCCGAAGGAATCCTCTGGCCGGGATTTCATGCGCATCGATCCCGAAGTATGGTTGCGCATCGATCCACCCGGCCTGAGAATGCTCCCATGACACGCCGGACCGGACAGCAAGCCGTTCGCCGCCTCCTATGTTCCGGGTGCGGGACGGAATTCACTTGCGATCCGTCCGGGAACTGCTGGTGCGCCGAGGAGGCGGGGCGGCTGCCGATGCCCACCGACGGCGGCGATTGCCTGTGCCGCGATTGCCTGCGAACGGCGGTGTCGAGGTCGTCATCGCCAAAGTCATTATCGCCCAAGACGTGATCGCGGCATCGGTGCGCATCCGTGTGATTGCGCCCTTTCGTGCGCGCTGGATTCGCCCCATATTGCCTTGCATGGCGAAGACTCCCGATCCCCCGCAACAATCCGGTAGACTGCCGAGCGCACAAAAGTCCAAAACCTCGAAATCGAAGGCGCATCGTCCCGACGTGCAGCCGATCGGGCCGGCCTTGGCCGACCTGCTCAATCCGGCCATCAACCGCGGCGATGCCGGTCTCGGGTCGGGAACCGGTCTGCAACCCCCGCCCGACAATTCGTGGGACCGCCGCTCCGGCGGCGAGGCCGCGGCGCATCGCGCCCGAAGATCAACGCGCGGCAAGAGCGATGCGACCGCGAAACGGGATGCGGCGGGTCCACCCTCTACCCTCAAGGGGGAGGTGAAGAAGGGGAGCGGCTTCGACGAAGCGCCGCAATCGGAGTTCGCGACCCCGAACTACGGCACATCGGCCACTATTCCGACGCTCGATCCCGAACTGGCGCGACAGCTGGGCCTTCCCACCGCCGAGGACGACGAAGACGCCCTGGCGCGACCACCGCGCAGCAAGATGGAGGGCCTCGGCGTCAAGGCGACGGCGGAATCGCTGGAGGCGCTGCTGCGCGACGGCCGGCCCGAATTCAAGACGGGCGACGGCTCGCTGAAACTCTGGACGCCGCACCGCCCGCCGCGACCCGAGAAAAGCGAAGGCGGCGTGCGCTTCGAGATCAGGTCGGAGTATCAGCCCAAAGGCGACCAGCCGCAGGCGATCCGCGAACTGGTGGATGGCATCCAGCGCAACGACCGCACACAAGTCCTGCTTGGCGTCACCGGCTCCGGCAAGACCTACACCATGGCCAAGGTGATCGAGGCGACGCAGCGCCCTGCCCTGATTCTTGCGCCGAACAAGACGCTGGCGGCGCAGCTCTACGGCGAGTTCAAGAGCTTCTTTCCCGACAACGCGGTGGAATACTTCGTCAGCTATTACGACTACTATCAGCCCGAAGCCTACGTCCCCCGCACCGACACCTACATCGAGAAGGATTCCTCGATCAACGAGCAGATCGACCGCATGCGCCATGCGGCGACCCGTGCGCTGCTGGAACGCGACGACGTCATCATCGTCGCCTCGGTCTCGTGCATCTACGGCATCGGCTCGGTCGAGACCTACACCGCGATGACCTTCGCCTTGAAGCGCGGCGAGCGCATCGACCAGCGCCAGCTCATCGCCGATCTGGTGGCGCTGCAATACAAGCGCACCAGCGCCGATTTCACCCGCGGCACTTTTCGCGTGCGCGGCGATGTCATCGACATTTTCCCGGCGCACTACGAGGACCGGGCCTGGCGCGTCAACCTGTTCGGCGACGAGGTCGAAAGCATCGAGGAGTTCGATCCCCTCACCGGCCACAAGCAGGACGAACTCGACTTCATCAAGGTCTATTCCAATTCGCACTATGTGACGCCGCGTCCGACGCTGGTGCAGGCGATCAAGAACATCAAGGTGGAACTGAAGCAGCGGCTCGACGAACTGCACGCGCAGGGCCGCCTTCTGGAGGCGCAGCGGCTGGAGCAACGCACCACCTTCGACCTCGAAATGATGGAGGCCACGGGAAGCTGCGCCGGCATCGAGAACTATTCGCGTTACCTCACCGGCCGCCGCCCGGGCGAGCCGCCGCCGACGCTGTTCGAATACGTCCCCGACAACGCGCTGGTGTTTGCCGACGAAAGCCACGTCTCGATCCCGCAGATCGGCGCGATGTTCAAGGGCGACTTCCGCCGCAAGGCGACGCTCGCCGAATACGGCTTCCGCCTGCCCTCCTGCATGGACAACCGGCCGCTGCGCTTCGAGGAATGGGACATGATGCGCCCGCAATCGATCGCGGTGTCCGCCACCCCCGCCGCATGGGAGCTGAACGAAAGCGGCGGCGTGTTCGTCGAGCAGGTGATCCGCCCGACCGGCCTGATCGATCCCCCGGTCGACATCCGTCCCGCGCGCACGCAGGTGGACGACCTCGTCGGCGAGGTGCGCGCCACCGCGGCGAAGGGCTACCGCTCGCTCATCACCGTGCTGACCAAGCGCATGGCAGAGGACCTCACCGAATATCTGCATGAGCAGGGCATCCGCGTCCGCTACATGCATTCGGACATCGACACCATCGAGCGCATCGAGATCATCCGTGACCTGCGGCTCGGCGCGTTCGACGCGCTGGTCGGCATCAACCTGCTGCGCGAGGGTCTTGATATTCCGGAATGCGCGCTGGTCGCCATCCTCGACGCCGACAAGGAGGGCTTCCTGCGCAGCGAGACCTCGCTGATCCAGACCATCGGCCGCGCGGCCCGCAACGTCGAAGGCCGGGTGATCCTCTATGCCGATCAGGTCACCGGATCGATGCAGCGCTCCATCGCCGAGACCGACCGCCGCCGCGAGAAGCAGGTGGAATACAACACCGCCAACGGCATCACGCCGGAGAGCGTCAGGAAATCCATCGGCGACATCCTCAACAGCGTCTACGAGCGCGACCATGTGCTGGTGGAAATCGGCGACGGCGCGGGCTCAGGTTTTCTGGCCGACGACGCGATCGCGATCGGCCATAACTTCGAGGCGGTGCTCTCCGATCTGGAAACGCGGATGCGCGAAGCCGCCGCCGACATGAACTTCGAGGAGGCCGCAAGGCTGCGCGACGAGGTGAAGCGGCTGCGCGCCACCGAGCTTGCGGTGGTCGACGATCCCACCATCAAGCAGCGCGGCGTCGCCGCGAAGGCCGGCAGCTACGCCGGCAACAAGAAGTATGGCGACGCGGCGAACCTGCCGGCGCGTCTCGACAAGGCGGCGCAAGGCAAGGCAGCCGGCAAGTTCGGCAAACGTGGCTCATCAACCTCGAAAGTCCACAAGCCCTCGCTCGACGAGATGGGCATCGCCACCTGGCACGAGGTCAAGCCGACCGACGCTCGGCCGAAACCGCGCAAGCCTACGCTGGATGAAATGGGCCCCGGAACGGAAAGCCGCATCTATCAGCCGACCTCATCGCGTGAAGCCGGCCCGGAGTTCGGCTCCAGCCCCCGCTCGACCGGCGGCGCACCGGGAAAACGAGGCGGGTGGAAGAAGAGGTGACCGGGCGCCGTCGGCCAAACAATCACGAAAAGCTCACCGTGCTCTCGACATGACGGCTACCGACGCCGCAAAATGCCGCCGCAGCTTACCGTACTTGCCAAATTCCAAGCCTGTGCAATGATGCCAACCTTCGGCAAATGCCGGCTAAACTTTTTCAGTTGGTTGTTTCCGGAATGGAGGACCGCTTGAGCGAGTTGCTTCATCCAAACGCCCCCCACGATCTTCCCTCCTTCATTACCGCGCCCGGTGATACGGATGTCTTGATGGTGGTTGTGGGCGTCATCCTGCTTGGAACCGTTCTGGCGGTCGGCAATATCTATCTGCGGCTACATACCCTGCCGGAGCGGATGGCGCACAGATCCCAAAAGCTGCAGTTCGAGATCGTCGCCGTTCTCGGCTTACTGGCGCTGTTCACCCACATGCATGTGTTCTGGGTGGCGGGGCTGTTGCTGGCGATGATCGACTTGCCGGATTTCAGCACCCCGCTGCGCAGCATCGCAGGCTCCGTGGCGGCAATTGCCGGCGTCCAGCCGGGCGCGGAGGCACCCCGACCGCCGCACGATATCGCGACCGCCGTCGCACCTGGCTTGGCGAAACCAGACTTGGCGAAACCGGATTTGGCGAAACCGGATTTGGCAAAGGCGTCCGACAAAAAGGAACCCGGCGAGGATGACGCCGGCGCTAGCGGGTTGCCGGGTCATGCTTGAACTGCTGCTCTGTTCGCTGCTGACGATCGTCCCCGATTATCTTTACCGGCGCTACGCACAGGGAAAGCGGCTTGGCCGCGAAATCACGCTCTACACCGTCTGGTTCGAGCTGAGGTGGGGCATTACCGCCTGTTTGATGCTCACGGTCGCTCTGATCACGGTGATCTTCTATTTCCATCCCTCGACGACGACAGCGACCCTGTACTTCAGGACCGTCCCGATCATCCCCGAGACAATCGGGCGGGTGGCCGAGGTTCGTGTCGATTTCAGCGCGCCTGTGAAAAAGAACGACGTGATCTTCAAGCTCGACAGCACGAAACAGGACGCAGCGCTGGAAACCGCTCGGCGCAAGATCGCTGAGGTGGATGCCGCGCTTGGCGCTGCACAGGTCGATATCATCAAGGCGGATGCCCAGATCCAAGAAGCCAAAAGCGCATACAAACAGGCGTCCGACGAGCTTAACGTGAAGCGCGAACTGCAAAGGCGCAATCCGGGGATCGTCCCCCAACGTGACATCGAGAAACTCGAGGTCCTGCTCGCGGGACGGGAGGGCACCGTCAATGCCGCCAATGCGGCCAAACAATCCGCGATGACCCGCATGACATCGCTTCTTCCCGCGGAGAAGGCCAGCGCCGAGGCGGCGCTGGCACAGGCGCAGGTTGATCTCGACAAGACCTACATTCGCGCCGGCGTTGACGGACGCGTCGAGCAGTTTTTGTTACGGCCTGGCGACATCGTCAACCCGATGATGCGATCGGCGGGAATCCTGATCCCGGAGGGCGCGGGAAAACGGGCCCTGTCGGCGGGATTCGGCCAGATCGAAGCGCAGGTGATGAAGGTCGGAATGGTGGCGGAGGCCACCTGCATTTCGAAACCGTGGACCATTGTTCCGATGGTGATCACCAGCGTACAGGACTACATCGCGGCGGGTCAGTTCCGGGGCGGCGAGCAGCTCGTCGAGGCGGGGCAAACTCTGCGTCCAGGCTCGATTCTCGTCTTCCTCGAGCCGCTCTACAAAGGCGGCCTGGAGGGCATCACACCGGGAAGCAGTTGCATCGTCAACGCCTACACCAGCAACCACGACCAGATCGCGTCAAAGATACCGGTGCCTTCAAGCGCTTCGCGCTCCACGCCGTAGACGCCGTGGGGATCGTGCATGCCATGCTGTTGCGCATCCAAGCCCTTGTACTTCCCGTCAAGACGCTGGTCATGAGCGGGCATTGAGACTTGTTTTTCGATCTCAAAAGCAACAGCGTGTCAAAACGATCCCGCGATTGCGACACTTCTCGCCGCGTGCTGGCTTCTGATTCAACCGTCGTTGAATCAGAAGCCAGCATTATCTTTTTTGATTGATCATGATCTTATCCAAAAAACGATTTTCACTTTTCGGGGTCATGCTCTAAGCATGAAGCGATTTTCTCATCACATCATCGCGCGGGGGCACCCTCCATGGCGGACGCCGATCTCGACGTCATCATCCGGCGGCTCGCGAAGCAGCAGCACAAAAGCCTGATCGGTGCAGTCAAGGCGCGGCGCGACCGCTATCTCGCCCTCGCCGCCAAGGCGAAGGACGCCGCGGGCAGGCAGCGCCTGCGGCAGATGGCGAAGCACGCCTTCGAGGAAGGCACAGCCGCCGCAAAGCGGATGCAGATGTCCGCCGACAACGCCGCCGACAGCTATGCACGCGCGATGCGGCGGGCGGCCGACAGGCTCGCGACCGAACAGGCCGCAACGCCGAAGAAAAAATCCGCCAAAACAACGAAACGGAAAGCCGGGAAGACCTGAATACGCACGGTGCTCTCGCCGCGTCCGCTTCAACACCTTCGGTTCCGATTTCAGCGCGCGTTGACCGCGTAGCGGCTCGCGGCATGCCTGGGCATATCCCGCGGCTTCCGCATCGATAGAGACCGGCGTCACCGCGCGGCCGCGGCAGGATTTACCATAGTAATCGTAAAAGGCTTCCCGCCGCCGCGCGCATCCCCGCGCGCCATAATTTCGAACGAACGCGGCGGCATTGTGCATCCTCGGAATCGGCGGGCTGGCGGAACCATGGCTTCAATAATGCGATGTGCGGGTTTGCTGCTTCTGCTGGCTGCCGCCGGCTGGACGACCGGAACATTGCCGGCGCGATCGGAAGCACCTGACATTCGGGACAATCAGGGGGAGCAGGTCGCCTCCCCTGGCGAGCAGCCCGGCGATTCCGACATCGACTGGAGCCAGCTCGATGTCGATGGCTTCACCCTGACGGAGGACATGCCGCCGCAAGTCCTTCGTTCGCAGCGTCCGACCCAGGCTGCATCCGGCGCAGGTCTGGCCTGGACCTCACATGATCAGGCGGACGGTTCCGCCGCCCTCACCGCGAAACGTTCGGTTTCATCGCTCTGGGACACACAGGTCGGAACCGACCTGACCGTCATCCGTCAACCATCGCCGCTGACGGCGTCGGAACAGGCGGCGGGCAGATTTGCAACCAATACTCCCCCATCACAGTCCTCGGGCCAGGCATGGGCGGCCGTCAACGCGCCCGGCCTGGGGCGGATCTGGGACAAGACCGCGCTTGAAGGACGGATCGATCCCGCCCGTAACCAAACCATGCTCGATACCTCGCTCAGCAAGTCGCTGCCTCTCAGCGATGGCCGTTACGCGCTGACCCTTCGAAACGGCTACAACATCATTCAACAGGACGCGCTGTCGGTCCCCGGCATCAAGGGAACGCGACATTACAATACCGACCAATCGGCCAGGCTGAACCTCACCGACACCGGCACCAGCGTGATCGCGGGGCAGTCGCTTTCATCGACCGATAATAAATGGATTCGCAGAATAGGCGCTGAGCAAAAGCTGTCCGACGGCCTCAGCATCACCGGCGCGGTCAGTGAAACGCCGCAAGGACCGCTGAGCGCGAGCCTGACCGCAGCGTTCAAGCGCAAGTGGTGACCTCGCCAGACGGGGCTGATTTCAGCGATTCAACGCTGCCCGCCGCAGATCGGCCCCGATGTCGTCAAAATCGACAGTCCTGATAGCGGCCCTCTGGCGCGTATTCCGCAAAAGTGGATACCGGTTTTGCGATCAGAATACGCGCCGGGCCGGTTGGTAAGAAGAAAACGCGTCAAACAATAATCCAAGGCTTCGCTTCCGATTCAAACAGAAGCGAAAATGCTCTAGTATAAACTCGTCGTGCGGGGGACTTCCGCGCTCGCTCAACGCGAAACAGGGAACAAGCCGATGAACGCCACTCCATCTGAGAAAGCCGAAACAAGCGCGCCCGAAACCGACTCGAACCTCGCCGCCGTCTCGGAGGTGGAAGCGGGTATTCGCGATTTCGTGCGCAACGATATCGCCTATCTGCGCCGGCCCGCCGCCGGTGCCGCAAGCGCCGCGCCCGCCGCCCCCGGTGCTCCGAGCGCCCCCGGGGCTCCGAACGCCGACACCAAGCTGGAGCCGAGCACGGAAGCGACGGTCAACAACGTCAACTCGCTGATCCAGCGTGTCGCCGGAACTTCGCTCGCCGAGATCGAGAACCTCGTCACCGAGCTTGAGAGTCTCCGCGACCTGCTCCATGCGGAAGGACAAAGGGTTCAGCGCGAAATCTCGGGCTATGCCCAGTTGAGCCAGGCCGCGATGAAGTCGACCCGGATCATCGCGGACAACGTCGCGCAATGGAAACGCACGGCGGAAAACCTGCGCAACGAGTAGCGGCGGCCCGATCAGGAGTCCGTGGCAGGGACATTAAAGTTTGATCCAGACCTCGTCTGGTTCAGATTTTAGTCTGGTTCAGGCTTTAGAGCATCGGACCCGAAAGTGGGAACCGGTTTCGGGATAAATCCGATGCTCAATCAATTAACTGGAGCGGCGGCGCTGATTCCATTTGACCGGCCGCCGCTCTAATATCCGCTTCATCCCCGTTCCGGGTTTTCCGTTCAGTCGAACAGGCTCGACACCGATTGTTCGGCGGCAGTGCGATTGATCGCTTCGCCGATCAAGCCGGCGATCGACAGCAGGCGGATGTTGGCGGTCTTGTTGACGGCGTCGGTCGGCTGGATCGAGTCGGTAATGACCAGCTCTTTGAGTTTCGAGCCGGCGATGCGCGCGGCGGCGCCGCCGGACAGTACGCCATGGGTGATGTAGGCATAGACCTCGCGGGCGCCGTTGGCGAGCAGCGCGTCGGCGGCGTTGACCAGCGTGCCGCCGGAATCGACGATGTCGTCGATCAGAATGCAGGTATAGCCCGCGACGTCGCCGATCACGTTCATGACTTCGGACTCGCCGGCGCGCTCGCGGCGCTTGTCGATGATCGCCAGCGGCGCGCTGATGCGCTTGGCAAGGCCGCGCGCGCGGACCACGCCGCCGACGTCGGGGGACACCACCATCAGGTTGCCGAGTTCGAACCGATCCTTGATGTCGCGGACCATCACCGGAGACGCATAGAGGTTATCGGTCGGAATATCGAAAAAGCCTTGAATCTGTCCCGCATGCAGATCGAGCGTCAGCACCCGATCCGTTCCGGCGCGCGTGATCAGGTTGGCCACCAGCTTGGCCGAGATCGGTGAGCGCGAACCGACCTTTCGATCCTGCCGCGCATAGCCGAAATAGGGGATCACCGCGGTAATCCGGCGCGCCGAGGCGCGGCGCAACGCGTCCGTGATGATCAAAAGCTCCATCAGATGATCGTTGGTCGGATACGAGGTCGACTGGATCACGTAGACGTCCGAGCCGCGCACATTCTCCAGAACTTCGACGAAGATCTCGTTGTCGGCGAAGCGACGGACGCTGGCTTTCGTGAGTTCAAGCCCGAGCCATCTGCCGATTTCCCGCGCCAGCACCGGATTGGAGTTGCCGGCGACCAGCTTGACGGCGCCGTTCTTGGCGGACATCGACGCGTCTCCCCGCGATGTGGTGGATACAACGTTCAACATCCCGTCTCCAGGAGAACCTCTCCGATTCCGACGGAGGCGGTGTATCAAGGAGTAGCCAAGTCTGGCAATACGCCGCTGGCGGAATCCGGCGCGGATCGCGCGGAATCGGAAGGCCGGCGAAAAAAACCCTGTCCTACCCGGCCTCCAGCACGATCGCGTGGACATGGCGGCCGAAATCCGGCTCCCTGCGATGCACCGAGCGGCGGTAGCTGAAGAAGCGCTCGCTGGAATAGGTATCAAGGCCGGTGTCGTCGATCGTCCTTACGCCGGCGCGTTCAAGCCGCATCCGGATGAAGCCGCCAAGGTCGAACATCGCATGACCGTCCTGCTTTGACGGAATGAAGAACCGCGCATGGCCCGGATCAGCTTCCGTGAAACGGGTCACGAAGTCAGCGCCGACCTCGTAGCTTTGCTGGCGGATCAGAGGTCCGATCGCGGCGGCGATGTCACCGCGACGGCCGCCGAGAGATTCCATCGCATCGATGGTCTGTTCCAGCACGCCCGTCAGCGCGCCCTTCCAGCCGGCGTGCGCCGCACCGATGACCCGGGCGTGCGGATCGGCGAACAGCACCGGCCCGCAGTCGGCCGCGGTCACGCCGATCGCAAGCCCCGGCGTTCGCGTCACGATGGCGTCCGCGCGCGGCCGCGATGCGACGTCCCAGGCCCGGTCGGCCACCACGGCGTCGGGCGAGTGGACCTGGTAGAGCGACAGGAAGCTCGCCGGCTCAACCTCCATCACCTCGGCCATGCGCCGCCGGTTCTCGGCGACATGGGCCGGATCGTCCTGCGAGCCGATGCCGGCATTCAGGCTTGCATAGATGCCTTGCGAAACGCCGCCCTCCCGGGTGAAAAAGGCGTGCCGGAGCCCGGAAACCGTCGAAAGCAGGGTGGACGCCAGCGTCATGGCGTCCTGATCCCACCAAGCGCCTGATCGCTCAGTCCCACCAACACGGTGAGGCTGGGATCGGACACGCCGATCACCTTGAACATCGACCCCATGCCGCCGCGTCCGCCTTCCGTCAGGCGCTTCAGCGCCGTCGCGATGTCATCGGATAGTTCAGGCGTTGCCTTCGCCATCAGGTTGACGGCGCGAGCCTCGATGCCAAGCCGGCGCAGAAACTCGCCCTGCGGCACCGGCCCATGCACGCGCGCGCCGACATCCTCGGCGGCGCGGGCGAGCGCATCGAAATCCACATGGGCCGTTACATCCACGCGGCCGGGATATTTCAGCGGATCGGCAAAGCTGTGTCTTGAGATGGCCTGAAAGGTGTCGCCGGCGTCGCTGCGCACATGGCCGTAATCGATGATCAGCGCCGCGCCGCCGTTATCGCGGACGCGGGTTGCGATGGACATCATCTCGGCATCCGGACGCCACTCGAAAATCGCCCCGACCGGCGCCGCGCGCACCAGGGGCGGCAGCAGCGCGTCGAAGCGCGGCGTCGGCTCGGCGCTGACGCCGAACACGAGCTGGCCGCTGCCGTCGATGTCGACAACGCGCTCGTGCCAGCCGCCGTCGCGCCTGACCATCTGATGGACCGGAAGCACGTCGAAATATTCGTTGGCGAGAATGATCGCCGGTCCTTGCGGAACCTCATCCAGGCTCGTGTGCCACTCGATGTTCGGCGCGTCGGACAGCGCCGCCATCTGTTTCTCCACCAGCACCGGATTGATTTCGACCATGTGGACGCTGAGCGACTCATACATCGGTGGCAGCACCCGCAGCGCGCGCAGCGCGTCCGCCATCAGGGTGCCGCGGCCGGGGCCAAGCTCGATCAGCCGCAGCGGGTCGGGAGAGCCCATCATGCGCCACACCGACGCGGCCCACAGTCCGAGCAGTTCGCCGAACATCTGGCTGACTTCGGGCGAGGTGACGAAATCCCCCTCGCGCCCCAGTGGATCGCGCGCGATATAGTAGCCATGCTCGGGATGGGTCAGGCAAAGCTGCATATAGCGCCAGACCGGCAGCGGACCGGAGGTCTTGATCAGCTTCTTGATGTCGGTCAGCAGCGGCGAAGGTTCAGTCACGATCGACCTTGGTTGAAGCGCCCGGATTCGGGATCGCCTGCGCATCCGACGCCCGCGAGCCGCGGGACCAGGCGGCGTAGACAATGGCAAGTCCGATGATAAGCATCGGTATCGACAATAGCATTCCCATGGTCAATCCGCCCCACAGAAATCCGAGCTGCGGATCCGGCTCGCGGAAGAACTCGGAGACGATCCGCGCCATCGCGTACAGCGTGATGAAGCTGCCGAGAATCAGGCCCGGCCGCTTCAGCGCGCCGAGGCGGATCATCAGCGCGAGGACCGTGAACAGCAGGATTCCCTCAAGCGCCGCCTCATAGAGCTGACTCGGATGACGCGGCAGCGGGCCGCCGTTCGGAAACACCATGGCCCAGGGCAGGCTCGGGTCAGCCGGACGCCCCCACAATTCGCTGTTGATGAAATTGGCGATGCGGCCGAGAAACAGGCCGATCGGCCCGACCGCGGTGGCGACGTCACCGAGCGACAGGATCGGCAGGCCATGCCTGCGGCAGAACAGGATGACCGCCGCCACACAGCCCATGAAACCGCCGTGAAACGACATGCCGCCGTTCCAGAGCTGGAAGATCTGGGCGGGATGGCGGATGAAGTAATCCGGATTGTAGAACAGCACATAGCCGACGCGACCGCCGACGATGATGGCGATCGTCACCCACAGGATAAAATCGTCGAGCTGCACCACCGAGACCGGCGCCGGGCCGCCCCACAGTTTCTCGCTCCTGAGCAGGGCCCGCGCATAAAGCCAGCCGAGCATGATCCCGCCGATATAGGCCAGCGCATACCAGCGGATCGCGACCGGACCGAGAGAAATGGCGACGGGATCGAAGACGGGATAGGTGATGAGGAGAAACATCGGATTCGTTCGATCTATAGCGTTTTTGAGCGAAGTGGATGACCTGATCGCATGAAGAAAACGCGTCAGAACAACCATCCAAAGATGCGCTTCTGATTGAATCAGAAGCGTATCTTTGGGCGTCATGCCCGCGCTCGCCGCGGACATCCAGGTCTCGAACGGTCCCGTGACGATTGCAAGGGAAATCCCGCCCCGGCAAGGCTTATAGCGGTTCAAGACTTATAGCGGTTCAAGGCTTGCGATGGTTCAGGAGAGATCAAGCGGGCTTGAACTGGCGCGCCGGGATCGCCATTGTCTTTCGGGTGACGCGGCGATCTTGCCGCCCGCCGGAGACAGCAGGATGACGCAGACCAGCAACCGGTTTTTCGATGAGATCGGCCGGCTTATGAACGATACCGCCGGCGTGGCCCAGGGATTCAAGCGCGAGGTCGACGCGGTGGTCCGCCATCAGGCGGAAAAAATCCTGAGCGATCTCGACGTGGTCAAGCGCGAGGAGTTCGAGGCGGTGAAGGAGATGGCGCGGCTTGCGCGCGAGGATAATGAGGCGCTGAAGGCCCGCATCGCGGCGCTCGAGGCCAAACTCGGCCAAACCGGCTGAGCGGATCGCATTATGGCGAGATCAGCGAGAGGCGGCGTGCGCGACTGCGGCGCTCTCGAATGAATAGACGCCGTCGGCATAACCCTTCACCACGGTCCAGGTTGCCAGCGTAACCGCCAGCATCACCGTCGCGAACAGCACGCCGACGATCTTCAATCCGGTGCGGTCTGCCATAGCGTCCCCTGCCTCATAAAACATCTTCGAGATGAACATCTTCGAGATGAACATCTTCGAGATGAACATCTTCGAGAGAACATCTTCAAAAGAGTATCTTCGAGAGAGCGTTTTCCAGCGAAGCATGTCCCCGGCTTTGACCCGAGGAATGGATACCGTTTCGCATGACGAAAACGCGTCAGATCAAAATCCGTCAGATCAAAATCATGGAGCCCCGCTTCTGATCCCCATCTGAAACGGATGAAGGCTCCGAGGACTCGACAAGACCTTCCGGCGGTTCATAATCCCTTAAAGGAAGCCCGTTTTCGAGTAGAATCTTCCCAGACTACATCGATCGATCAGCCGATCGTGCAATCGGGCAACACCTCAATCCTGGGAAGGATGCCGGCGCGGCACGAAAACCGACCCCAGGAAGGAAAACACCAGTTCGCCGCGCTGGTTCGTACCGGTGTTGCGCACTTGCATGACACCCCATTCCGGACGAGAGCGGGAAGCCCTCAGCGACTCGACTTCGCTGGCATAGCTGACCGTATCGCCCGCCAGCACCGGTTTCAGCCAGCGCATGTCGCGAAATCCGGGCGAGGGTCCCCACATCCCCGGCTTTTCGCCGCGCGCGACCGCTTCCGCCGCCTCCCGCCGGCTGTCCGCGACCATCAGTTTCATCCAGACCGAAGCGACATGCCAGCCGGAAGCCGCCAGACCGCCGAACAGTGACTTGCGCCCTTCCTCCTCGTCGAGATGAAACGGCTGCGGGTCGAACTGCGACGCGAACGCCTTGATGCGTTCGCCGGTGAAGGTAAACGAACCGAGATCGCGGCGCAGCCCGACTTCCATGTCCTCGAAATAGCCCATGAGTTCAGTTCTGCGCCGCCCACCCCTCGCGGCGCCTGATCATGATCGGCGACACCGCTTCGAGCAAGACCTGGCCGGAAGCGTTGCGCATGCGCATCGCGAAGGTCACGATTCCCATTTCCGGACGGCTGCGCGACACCCGCGCCGCGGCGACATCGACGTCCAGCATCAGATCGTCGCCCGGCCGCAGCGGTAACAGCCAGCGGACTTCATCAACGCCGGGAGAACCGAGCGAGGCGGTCCGTCCGATATAGCCGTCGAACATCATGCGCATCATGAGCGAACACAGATGCCAGCCCGAACCCGCCAGCCCGCGCAGCATGGTGTGCTTCGCCACCGCCTCGTCGAGATGCATGGGCTGCGGATCGAATTCGGATGCGAATGCGATGATCTCGTCGCGGCTGACATGCCGCGGCCCGAAAGTGCCGAAACGGCCGAGCGAAAAATCTTCAAATGTCAGGGTCATGGCGCGGCCTGTTGAAGGACGCCCGATTGTGGCCGCTATTTGCAGCAATCTCAAGCCGTACATCAGCATGCCGCAACTCAGTCGCCCGACCATCTTTTAGGTCGAGGCCGGCCGGAACGACCACGCGACTCGCGAAGGGAACGGAAGATGTTTGAAGTCCGGGATCTGTTTCAGTGGGATCGCTTCATCACACCCACGATCATCAAGGTGTTCTATTGGCTGGTCATCGTGCTGATCGTGCTGTCCGGATTGTCCGGCATCTTCGCGGGCCTCTCCTCGATGGCCGTCAGCCCCTTCAGCGGCTTCATCACGATCCTTCTGAACGTCGCCGGCGTCCTCGTCGGCATCCTGTTCTCGCGGATCGCAGCCGAATCCATCCTGATCGTGTTTCGTATCAACGAACATCTCGGCGCTATCCGCGATCAGGGCGCGCCGCGGCCATAGAGCCTTTCCGCTTCTGATAGAATCAAAAGCGGGCTCTATGAATTTGATTTGACGCGTTTTCTTCACGCGAACCGGTATCCACTTCGCTCGAAAACGCTCTAGCTCACATCCTTAATTTATGATCGAGCATGATCTTATCCGAAAACCGGCTCCCACTTTGCGCTGGCGCGGCCCTTCGGGTCGGGATCATGGTCTATGGCGTTTTCGAGCGAAGTGGAATCCGCATGAAGGAAAAGCGTCAATGAGGATTATGGAGCCTTGCTTCTGATTCCATCAGAAGCAAAAGGGCTCCGGACTCCGGCTCGATTCCGTTGAATCATACCCGTCGCTTATCTTTTGTTTGAGCATGATCTTTTCCGAAAACCGGTTCCCACTTTTCGGGATCATGCTCTAGGTATTGAACCGGAAATGCATGACGTCGCCGTCGGCGACGACGTATTCCTTTCCCTCCAGCCGCAGCTTGCCGGCATCGCGCGCGCCGGCTTCGCCACCGAGCGCCGCGTAGTCGGCATAAGCGATGGTTTCGGCGCGAATGAAACCCTTCTCGAAGTCGGTGTGAATGACACCCGCCGCGGCAGGCGCCCTGGTGCCGCGGGTGATGGTCCAGGCTCGCGCCTCCTTCGGCCCGACCGTGAAATAGGTGATGAGATCGAGCAGCCGGTAGCCGGCGCGGATCAGCCGGTCGAGACCCGCTTCTTCCAGCCCCAGCGTCTCCAGGAAGTCGGCGCGCTCGTCGCGGGACAGCGTCGCGATCTCGGATTCGATCTTCGCGGAAATCACGACCGCGACCGCGCCTTCCTTCGCCGCATGGTCGAACACGGTCTGCGAGAAAGCGTTGCCGTTCGCCGCCGAGCTTTCCTCCACGTTGCAGACGTAGAGCACCGGCTTCGAGGTCAGGAGACCGAGCATGCGGAAGCTGCGCTCTTCTTCCGGCTTGCGCTCCATGCCGCGCGTCGGCTGGCCGTCGCGCAACAGCTTGAGCGCGCGCTCGACCAGATCAAGCTGCTCCCTGGCCTCCTTGTCGTTGCCCTTCGCCTTCTTCGAGAGGTTATCGACACGCTTCTCAAGGCTTTCGAGATCGGCCAGCATCAGCTCGGTCTCGATGGTCTCGATGTCCGCGAGCGGCGCGATCTTGCCCTCGACGTGGGTGATATCGGAATCCTCGAAACAGCGCACCACATGCGCGACCGCATCGACCTCGCGGATATTGGCAAGGAACTGGTTGCCGAGCCCCTCCCCCTTGGATGCGCCGCGCACCAGCCCCGCGATGTCAACGAATGTCAGTTGCGTCGGAATGATCTGCGCCGACTTGGCGATCTCCGCGAGCCTGCCGAGACGCGAATCCGGCACCGCAACGGCGCCGACATTGGGCTCGATGGTGCAGAACGGATAGTTCGCCGCCTGCGCCGCCGCCGTCTCCGTCAGCGCGTTGAAGAGGGTCGACTTGCCGACGTTGGGCAACCCGACGATACCGCATTTGAAACCCATTGCACCCTCAGTATCAGCGCTCGTTATGCCCGGCCTTGTGCCGGGCATCCACGTCTTCTTCCGAGTGCATCCAAGGCGTGGATGGCTGGGACAAGCCCGGCCATGACGGTGTGGCTACACTTTGATTCAGCTCAAAAAAGAGCGTTAGACCTGGCTATCATCGCCCTTGTCGGCAAACCCCTTCGCCTGCATCGCCAGATGCACCTTGTTCTGAAACGCCGAGTCTTTGGCGGCAACGAGCAGCGCCGCGTTTTCCGCAACGGTATCCACCAGCGCCTCGACCCAGGAGCGTTCGCTTCTGGCGAAGTCGTTCAGCACATGCGCGTGCACCAGCTCCTTGACGCCGGGGTGACCGACGCCAAGCCGGACACGGCGATAGTCGTTGCCAATATGCGCCGAGATCGATCGCAGGCCGTTGTGTCCGGCAATGCCGCCGCCGACCTTGACGCGAACCTTGGCCGGCGGGAGTTCGATCTCGTCGTGAAACACCACGACATCGCCTTCCTTCAGCTTGAAGAACTGTACGGCGTCCTGAACCGCGTTTCCGGAGTTGTTCATGTAGGTCGCCGGCTTGAGCAGGATGACGCGCTCGCGATCGAGCGTGCCTTCGGACGCTTCGCCCTGAAAGCGGCGGCGCCACGGTGCGAAACCGTGACGCCGCGCAATCTCGTCCACGACCATGAACCCGATATTGTGCCGATTCCCCTGGTACTTCGTGCCGGGATTTCCCAGTCCGACGAACAGGCGCATGATATCGGTTGTCGCTTACTTCTTCTTGTCGCCACCGCCCGCGGGCGCCTTCGCGCCGGCGGCCGCAGCAGCGGGAGCCGCACCCGCGGCGGGAGCCGCAGTGCCGGCCGCGGCGGCGGCAGCGGCCTTGAGTTCCTCCGCATAGCCTGACGGCGGCACGATGGTCACCAGCGTGACGTCTTCTCGAGCCAGCGGCTTCACGCCGGGCGGCAACTCAAGGTCGGACAGATGGAGCGAATGGCTGATTTCCAGCGCACCGACGTCGGCCTCGATGAATTGTGGAATGCCTTCAGCCGCGCACTCGACATCGATGGCGTGGGTCACGAGATTGACCGTGCCGCCGCGCTTCACGCCGGGCGCGACATCCGCCTTCAGCAGGCGAAGCGGAACGCTGACGCGGATGGTGGCGCCTTCGCCGAGCCGCATGAAGTCGACATGGATCGGAAAATCCTTGACCGGATCGAGATAGAAGTCGCGCGGAATCACGCGGTGCTTCTTGCCATCCAGATTGATGTCGAAGATCGTCGTCAGAAAACGGCCCGCCAGAATGCGCTGACGCAGTTCGGATTCTTCGACCGAGATCGGCTGCGGGGGCTGCTTGTTTCCGTAAATCACGGCCGGTACCCGGCCGGCGCGACGCTCTGCCCGGGCGGCCCCCTTGCCGCTCTTCGGACGCGCGGTCGCCTTTAATTCCATGACGGTCGCCATCGATTAGTCCTTGCTTTTCATAAAGTTAAAGGCCGCAATCGCGGCCCGTTACACGTCGCCGGCAAGCCTCCAGGGGTGCGGGGGCCGTGAGACGTGGCGGCGTTCTAGCCGTAAACCCGCGAAATAACAAGGAATTGGGCCGGAATTTTCGAAACCTCCGTCGGCCGCGTGACGTCGCGAAAACTTCGAAGCCGACATGAAAACATGATCCCGACCCGAAGGCCGCGCCAGCGCAAAGCGGAAACCGTTTTCGTGATTCATCGAGAACGAAGGACGTGGCTGTGTGGCATACCGGCTTCAGTTGCCGCCAAGGGATTCAGAAATCATCCGGCGACGGTAGCTTTGCGTCGATCATCGAACGATGCGGGACTCGCGGCAAGCGAGTCCCATCCGAAAGACTCGCACAACGCGAGTCCTGGTCCGTTTGTTCACGACGCGAACCGTCTTCCTCTTTCGATCAGTTGTGGACGACGCCCGCTTTGCCTGTGGACGGACTCCGAGCGGCGTTGCGCCGATTCCGCAAATCACATCACTTGATCCGCGCAGGACATCGTCCTCATCCGATCAGCGCGTTGCGATAGATCGTCTGAAAGATCGATGGCCGCCGCGTGCCAGCACCGGCCGTTCTATGCGTGCGTATCAACACAAGCAGAAGCAAGGATCGGGACGGCATGCCGCTGCTCGAAGGCGCTATCGATTCCAGGAACAACCCGCTGGCGGTGGTCGAGGACATCGCCGCCACCAACGATTGGGCGTTCGAGCGTTCCGGCGAAGACGAGATCACGATCGCCTCGAAGGGCGACTGGACCGACTATCAGCTCACCTTCACCTGGATGGGCGAGATCGACGCGCTGCATCTCGCCTGCGCCTTCGACATGAAAATTCCGGTCGCCCGGCGCAATGAGGCCCAGCGCGCGATCGCGGCGATCAATGAGCAATTGTGGATCGGCCATTTCGATATCTGGACCCATACGGGGACGATCATGTACCGCCACGCGCTTATCCTGCCGGAAGGGCTGACGGCGTCGAGCGCACAATGCGCGGAGATGCTGGCGAATGCGATCCACGCTTGCGAGCGCTATTATCCGGCGCTGCAGTTCGTGGTCTGGGCCGGAAAGTCCGCGCCCGAAGCGATGACCGCCGCGATGTTTGACACCGCGGGTGAGGCGTAGTCTCGCGCGCGATTGCCCTTCCGGCTTGACCCGGCCGGCCATGACGCGGATGTCAGCGATCGTGTAGTGTCTATCCGCCGAGCCCGGAATCTTGCCATGGTTGAATCACGAACTCCTCTCGCAAACATCTCCGGCACCGTCGTTCTCGCCGGCGCGGGCAAGATGGGCGGCGCGTTGCTGACAGGGTGGCTCGCGCGCGGACTGGATCCGAAACGCGTCGTCGTGATCGAGCCATATCCGTCCGACGACATCCGGACGCTCTCAGATCGCGGTATCCGGCTGAACCCCGAGGCGGAGGACATCGGCGACGCCGCGGCGCTGGTGATCGCGGTGAAGCCGCAGACGTTCGGCGATGCGGGCCCGGCGCTGCGGCCGCTGGTCGGGCGCTCGACCCTGGTGGTGTCGATCATGGCGGGCACGACGATCGCCAGGCTCGATACGGTTTGCGGCGGCGACATCGTCCGCGCGATGCCCAATACGCCGGCCGCGATCGGCCGCGGCATGACCGTGGCGGTCGCCGCGAAAGGCGTGAACGAGACGCAGCGCGCCATGGCCGATGCGCTGCTGCGTGCGACCGGGGCGGTGGAATGGATCGATGACGAAGCGCTGATGGACGCCGTCACGGCCGTCTCGGGATCCGGACCCGCTTACGTCTTCCTGCTCGCCGAGGAGCTGGCGCGCGCAGGAGTCAGCGCGGGCCTGCCCGCCGATCTCGCTGCAAAACTGGCCCGCGAGACCGTGGCGGGATCAGGCGAACTGCTGCATCGATCCGATCTCGACGCCGCGACATTGCGCCGGAACGTCACCTCGCCCGGCGGCACCACCGCCGCGGCGCTCGACATATTGATGGGCACGCAGGGCATGAAAGACTTGATGACGCGGGCGGTCGCCGCCGCGGCAAAGCGATCGCAGGAACTGGCGAAGTAGCTTCTCTCCGCGGCGTATCGCGGGAACGCTCATCCGGCTTGAAGAATTGTCGTGACATGCCGCAACATGAGGCGGCAGTCATCGACCATTCGACGAAAGAAAATCCGCCGTGCTCGCCAGCGAAATTTCATCCCTGCTCGATCATCTCGGGGTTTCAGCCGATCATCGGACCGGCGCGCGCGCCGTGCGCTCGCCTCTGACCGGCGAGACCATCGCGCACGTCCAGGATGCAAGCCCCCAGCATGCGACCGAAACCATCGCGCAGGCTGAAGCGGCGTTCCGGCGATGGCGCGAGGCGCCTCCGCCACGGCGCGGCGAACTGGTTCGCCTGCTCGGTCAAGAGTTGCGCGCCACCCGGGATGCGCTGGGCCGCCTGGTCACCATCGAAGCCGGCAAGATCGTCCCGGAAGGCCGTGGCGAGGTGCAGGAGATGATCGACATCTGCGACTTCGCGGTCGGGCTGTCGCGACAGCTTTACGGCCTCACCATCGCCAGCGAGCGGCCCCATCACCGCATGATGGAGCAATGGCATCCGCTCGGCCCGACCGGCATCGTCACCTCGTTCAATTTTCCCGTCGCGGTGTGGTCGTGGAATGCGGCGCTGGCGCTGGTCTGCGGCAATCCGGTGATCTGGAAGCCGTCGGAGAAAACCCCGCTGACGGCGCTGGCGGTGCAGGCGCTGTTCGAACGCGCCGCCGCCAAGACGGGCAACGTCCCCGAGGGGCTTTCCACCGTGCTGATCGGCGGGCACGATGTCGGCGAAGCGCTGGTCAACGATCCGCGGGTGCCGCTGGTTTCCGCGACCGGATCGACCGCAATGGGCCGCGAGGTCGGAACGCAACTCGCGCGGCGGTTCGCACGCAGCATCCTCGAACTCGGCGGCAACAATGGTTCGATCGTCTGCCCCTCGGCGAACCTCGATCTGGCGCTGCGAGCCATCGCCTTCGCCGCTATCGGCACCGCCGGCCAGCGTTGCACCACGCTGCGGCGGTTGTTCGTTCATGACAGCATCCACGACGCATTCGTGGCGAAGCTCAAAGGCATCTATGCCTCGGTGCGGATCGGCGACCCGCTTACGAGCGACGATGTTCTGGTGGGTCCGCTAATCGACGCCGCCGCCTTCGAGACCATGCAGCGCGCGCTCGAGGAAGCGCGAGCGCACGGCGCGCGGGTGCATGGCGGCGAACGTGTCGATGAGCGGCGGTTTCCGGACGCTTATTACGTCCGGCCGGCGCTGGTGGAGATGCCGGCGCAGACCGGCCCCGTGCTGCAAGAGACCTTCGCGCCGATTTTATATGTCATGAAATATACCGACCTCGATGCGGCGATAGCGCAGCACAACGCGGTCGCTCACGGTCTGTCGTCCTCGATCTTCTCGACCGACATGCGCGAGGTGGAGAGGTTCCTCTCAGCGACCGGCTCTGATTGCGGCATCGTCAATGCGAACATCGGACCCTCCGGCGCCGAGATCGGCGGCGCGTTCGGCGGCGAAAAGGAAACCGGCGGCGGCCGCGAAGCCGGCTCCGACTCCTGGAAAGCCTATATGCGCCGCGTCACCAGCACCGTGAACTATGGTGACGATCTTCCGCTCGCCCAGGGCGTCCGCTTCGACATCAATTGAGATGGAGTTCAGGTCAGGGATGAGCGTCGGCGCGCGCGAGTTCGTCCAGCACTTCGGCGACCCGGTCCGTGACCCAGTCGATCTGGGCTTCCTCGATAATCAGCGGCGGCGCAAACCGAATGGTGTTGCGGTGAGTGTCCTTGGTCAGCACGCCCGCCTGCAACAGCTTTGTCGCTACCGTGGCGGCGCTGGCCGAATCGCGATCCAGTTCGACGCCGGCGAACAACCCGCGACCTCGCACTTCGCGGATGACGGGATTTTCGATCGCGCGGAGCCGCGCGAGTAGATGCGCGCCAAGGCGGGCGGATCGTTCGACCAGTCCTTCCTCGATCAGCATATCAAGCGCGGCGAGTCCGACCGCGGCCGCGATCGGATTACCGCCGAAGGTGCTGCCATGGTCGCCGGGACTGAACACCTGCATCACCTCGCGCCGCGCCAGGAACAGCGACACTGGCAGAAGTCCGCCGCCCAACGCCTTCCCCAGCGTCACCGCGTCCGGCGTCACGCCGTCGTGCTGGCAGGCCAGCAGCTTCCCGGTGCGGCCGAGACCGGACTGGATCTCGTCGCAGATCAGCAGGACATCGTGCTCCCGGCAAACTCGCGCGACCTCGGCGAGGTATCCCTGCGGCGGCACGATGATGCCGCCCTCGCCCTGGATCGGCTCGACCAGGAAAGCGGCGGTGTTCGGCGTGATCGCGGCCCGAAGCGCCGCCGCGTCGCCGAACGGCACCGACCTGAAACCCGGCGGAAACGGCCCGAAGCCGTCGCGATACTGCGCCACTGACGAGAAGCCGACGATGGCGATGGTGCGGCCGTGAAAATTGCCGTCACACACGATGATCTCGGCGCGGCCGTCCGGCACGCCCTTGACCTTGTAGGCCCATTTGCGCGCGGCTTTCAGCGCCGTCTCGACAGCCTCGGCGCCGCTGTTCATCGGCAGCGCCAGGTCCATCCCGGTCAGAGCGCAGGCGCGGGCGAGAAAGGCTCCGAGACGATCGTTGAAATAAGCGCGCGAAACCGTGTCCAGTTGCCGTGCCTGGTCCGTGAGCGCCCGCACCAGTCGGGGATGGGAATGTCCGAAGCTCGCCGCCGAATAAGCGCCCATCATATCGACATAGGGTCGCCCGCGGTCGTCCCAGAGGTAGACGCCCTGGCCACGCACGATCGTGACCGGCAGCGGCGCATAGTTCGTGGCGCCGTAACGCATTTCCAGATGAACCGAGCCGTCCATGTCCACCCGCTCCCTCCGTTCGCGTGTGTACCGCAACAAGCCTTCCCTTCATGTGGGGGCTCAGGAAGGGGAGCGCCAGACATGACCCGGCCCGAATGGCCGCACCGGCGCAAAACGGACACCGTTTTCCGACAGGATCGGCCTCGATCAAGGCGACTCGAGCCGATGGCCTCCACGCGATAGGACGGCTGCGTTACACCGGCACCCGCACGGTCGCGCGCAGGCCACCCATCGGACTGTCACCGAGCGTAATGTCGCCGCCGTGAGAGCGCGCGATGTCCCGCGCGATGGCGAGGCCGAGACCGGAGCCGCCCTCGTCCTGATTGCGCGCGCTGTCGAGCCGCACGAACGGCTTGAAGACTTCCTCGCGCATGTCCTGCGGAATGCCCTGGCCGTCATCGTCGACCATGACGGTGAGCCATCGATGATCGCGATGACCGATGATGGCGATGGTGTCGGCATATCGCGCCGCGTTCGACACCAGATTGCCGAGGCAGCGCTTGAACGCCGCCGGCTTGACGGTGGCGACGGGGAGCCCGTTGAACATCGCCGTCGCGGCGTGACCGTTGCGTTCGGCATCGCTGCGCAATTCCTCGAGCGCGGCGGCCATGTCGGTCGGCTGCGCCTGCTCGCCGCTGTCGCCGCGGGCGAAGGCGAGATAGGCCTCGAGCATCCCATGCATCTCGTCGACATCCTTGCGCATGCCGTCGACATCAGGACTGTCGCCGATCAGCGCCAGCTCCAGCTTGAACCGGGTCAGGATGGTGCGCAGGTCATGCGATACGCCGGCCAGCATCGCGGTGCGCTGCTCGATGCTGCGCTCGATGCGCATCTTCATCTCGATGAACGCCTGCGCCGCGCGGCGGACCTCACGGGCGCCGCGCGGACGGAAGTTCGACGCCTCGCGGCCCTTGCCGAAGCTCTCGGCGGCGTCCGCCAGCCGCAGGATCGGCTTGATCTGGTTGCGCAGGAAAAGCACCGCGACGAACAGCAGGATCGAAGACGTGCCGAGCATCCAGAAAATGAAAATCTCCGAGTTCGAGGCATAGGCGGCGCTGCGCTGCGCGAACACCCGCATCACGGCGTCATCGAGCTGGATCCGGATCTCCACCAGATTGGAGCGGCCGACCGTATCGATCCAGAACGGCTTGCCGATCTGCCTGCTGATCTGCACCGACAGCGACTGGTCGAGCAGGGAAAAAAACGGTTTCGGCCCCGGCGGCGGCATATCGCCCGGAGGCAGGAAATCGACCACCAGTCCGAGCCGCTGCTGCGCGATGCCCCGGATCGTCGTGCGGTCCTTATCCTGCGGGTAGTCCTTATAGACATCGATCAGCGCGGCGACGTCCTGCACCACCGCCGTCGACAGCCGCCGCGTCACCGTGTTCCAGTGGCGCTCCATGAACACGAAGGCCACCACCGATTGCAGCACCACCATGGGAACGATCATGATCAGCAGCGCACGAGCATAGAGGCCCTTGGGCATCCACTTGTTGAACGCGTGCCCGATCCGGCTGTTGGCGACCAGCACACGCCGCAACGCCGTGCGGATCAGCGTCAGACCGGCATCGAGCGTGGCCGTGATCGAGGTCAAGGGGCCGCGACCAGACGATAGCCCACTCCACGCACCGCCTGGAGGAATAGCGGATTGGCGGGATCGCGCTCGATCTTCCGCCGCAACCGGTTGATCTGAACATCGACGGCGCGCTCGTTGACGGTGCCGCCGCCGTTGAGGTCGCCGCGACGAACCGTCTCGCCCGGGGTGGCCGCAAGCACACGCAGCATTTCACGCTCGCGATCGGTGAGATGAATGACATCGTCGCCCTGCCGCAGCTCGCCGCGCTCCAGATGATAGACATACGGCCCGAACGCGATCGACTCGCTTTGCAACGCCGGCAGCGGCATCGTGCGCTTGAGGATATTTCCGATCCGCAACACCAGTTCGCGCGGCTCGAACGGCTTGGCGAGATAGTCGTCGGCGCCGATCTGCAAACCCTCGATGCGGTTCTCGGCCTCGTGCAGGGCCGTCAGCATGATGATCGGCACCGGAGACGAGGCCCGGACGGACCGGGCGAGATCGAAGCCGGTTTCGCCGGGCATCATGACGTCCAGGATCAACAGGTCGAAATACAGACCAAGCAGTTTCGAGCGGGCGGCCTGGGCGCTCATGGCGGTGGTGACGCGGTAACCCTCCCCCGCCAGAAAGCGCGACAGCAGATCACGGATGCGCCGGTCGTCGTCGACCAGCAGCAGGTGCGGCGCGTCGTCGGCCAGCTTCACCCGCGCCCGCGCAACCCCTGCCGTTTGCGTTTGCATTACCGTCATGCCTTCACCATTTTGCCGTCGGCCCGCAGGATCGCCTCCAGCACCTTGTCGGGATCATCGTGATCGATCATCCCGAGCAGAAATTGACGCACCACCCCGGCGTCGGATGCGTCGAGGCTTCGCAGCGCGCGTTTGATGCGATCGGTCTGAAGGCCGGCGAGCTGCGCTACCAGCGCCTCGCCTTTCGGGGTGGCGAAAAGAAGGCGCTGACGGCGGTCGGCGTCCCCGGCCTTCTGCACGATATAGCCTTCGTCGAGGAGCTGCTTCAGCACCCGCCCCAGCGATTGCTTGGTGATCCGCAGCACGTCGAGCAGATCGGCGACGGTGAGCCCGGGGTATCGGTGGACGAAATGCATGACGCGATGATGGGCGCGGCCGAATCCGAATTCCTCAAGCACATGATCGGGATCGCCGACGAAATCGCGATAGGCGAAGAACAGCAGTTCGATGATGTCCCAGCGCGTCTCCTCTGATCGCCCGCCCGGCGCTTCCGAGCCGCCAGCCATCATGGCGACAGACCTTGCCGGAAAATTTATGTCAGCATTATTGCCATATTTTGATTTCAATGTTACAACCCGGCTACCAACTACGAAACATTATATCGCGCCCACGAATCACGGATGCGGTCTAATCGAACAGCGAGGCCAACGGCCATTCACTTCTGGTGCCGATGTGATTGCCGAGCGGCATTTCGGCCAACATACTGGACTTCGCGCCATCCGCCAGAGCGGAAACCGGCCTTTCGAGCGGCGGTAACGACCCGGAACGAAGACCGTTTCAAGCTGGAGAACACCATGAGAGCTTCGTTCGAAAAAATCGATGGCGCAACGTCGCTGACATTCGACGTTCAACCGGCGGCCGAACCGACGCAGGCGAGCGTGCGCGCCGAAAAGCTCGCGAATCCAGGTTTCGGCCGGGTGTTCACCGATCACATGGCCGTGGTGAACTACGATCAGGCGAAGGGCTGGCACGGCGCGAGGGTCGCCTCGCGCGCCAGCTTCCCGCTCGATCCGGCGACCGCCGTCCTGCACTATGCGCAGGAGATTTTCGAAGGTCTCAAGGCGTACAAGCGTGACGACGGCGGCGTCAACCTGTTCCGGCCCGACGCCAATGCGAGGCGCTTCCGCAGTTCGGCCGAGCGCATGGCGATGGCGCCGCTGCCCGAAACCGTTTTCATCGAGGCCATCGAACAACTCGTGCGCATCGACCAGGACTGGATTCCGGGCGGCGAAGGCAGCCTCTACCTTCGGCCTTTCATGATCGCGAACGAGGTCTTCCTCGGCGTCAAGCCGTCCGCCGCGTACATCTTCGCCGTCATCGCCTCGCCGGTCGGCTCCTATTTCAAGGGCGGTCCCGCGCCCATCTCGATCTGGGTTTCCGAAAACTACACGCGCGCGGCGATCGGCGGCACAGGCGCCGTCAAGTGCGGCGGAAACTATGCAGCCAGCCTGCGCGCGCAGGCCGAGGCGATCGACCGCGGCTGCGATCAGGTGGTTTTCCTGGATGCGATCGAACGGCGCTACGTCGAGGAGCTTGGCGGCATGAACGTGTTCTTCGTTTTCGATGACGGTTCGCTCTCGACGCCGCCGCTGGGGACCATCCTGCCGGGCATCACGCGCGACTCCATCATCACGCTCGCAAGGGACTCCGGCACGCCTGTGCGCGAAGAGCCCTATACGATCGACCAGTGGCGCAGCGACGCCGCCAGCGGCAAACTCCGGGAAGCCTTCGCATGCGGCACCGCCGCCGTCATCTCGCCGATCGGCAAGGTGTGTTCGGCGCACGGCGACTTCACCATCAATGGCGGCGCGGCGGGCCCCGTCGCGATGGGCTTTCGCAAGAAGCTGGTCGATATCCAGTACGGCCGCGCGACCGACCCGCACAGGTGGACCCGCAAGGTGCTGTGACCGGCGTGAATTCGCCGCGCAACGAAAGCCGTCATGCCGTCACTCCGACGACTGGATCACCCTCTTGCGCGGAAGAAGATCGTTCGTCTCCGGGTCAGGTTCGCGGCGCCGCATCTCCTTCATCGGCACGAGGCCGAGCCGTTCACGCCTGATCCAGCGCGACATCATCAGGATGGCCACGGCCGCGAGGCCCGACGCCAGGCCGATCCAGATGCCGGTGCCCTCGAACCCGAGCTTGAAGGCAAACAGCAGGCTCAACGACATGCCGAAGCCCCAATAGCCGAGGCCCGCATAGATCATCGGCACACGGGTATCCTGCAAGCCGCGCAGCATGCCGGCGCCGACAACCTGCGCGCCGTCGGCGATCTGAAACACCGCCGCGCAGGTGAGGAACGACACCGCCAGCCCGATCACCTCGGCGTTCGCCGCATCGTTGATGTCGACGAATGCGCTGATGAACCATCGTGGCGCTGAAATCATCAACACGCTGGTCGCGGCCATGAAGGAAATCGCCAGTGTAAACGACACCCATCCCGCGCGGGTAATTCCATCGACATCTTCCGCGCCGTAGGCGCGACCGACGCGCACCGTCGCCGCCTGCGCCAATCCCATCGGCACCATGAAGGACACCGACGCGATCTGAATCGCGATGGCGTGAGCCGCGATCGAGGCCGTGCCGAACTGTCCCATCAGGAACACCGCGGCGTTGAACACCGTGATCTCGAACGCGAGAGTCGCGCCGATCGGCAGACCGACGCGCCACAGCGCGAGAAAACGCGGCCAATCGGCGCGCCACCAGTTGCCGAACAGATGATAGCGGCGGAAGCCGCGGCCAAGACTCGCGACCAGCGCCACCCCAGCGAACAGGAATGCGTTCGACAACGTCGTCGCGATGCCGGACCCCAGCAGACCGAGCGGCGGCAGACCGAGATGGCCGAACACAAGCGCCCAGTTGGCGACGATATTGAACAGGATCGCGATCGCGGTCACCATCATCGCCGACAGCGGACGCTCCAGCGCGGCGAAGAACGAGCGCAGCACGATGAAGCCGAGCGTCGGCAGCATGCCCCACTGCAACGCGCGTACGAACACCTGGGCGTCGGCGGCAAGCCGCGGCTCCTGATGAAACAAAAGCAGGATCACTTCGGTGTGCCAGAGCAGCAGCCAGCTCGGCGCCGCAATCAGAATCGACGCCCACATCCCCTGCCGGAACGTCCGCCGCACCTCGCGCACCGTATGCAGCTTGCGCCCAAACGCTTCGGCCATCATCGGCGACGCCGCCGTGACGACGCCGATGCCGAAAATCAGGATCGCGAAGTACAGATTGACGCCAAGGGTTCCGGCCGCCAGCGCGGAAGGGCCAACCCGGCCCAACACGATCACGTCGGTGGTGGTCAGCGCGATTTGCGCCACATTGGTGAGGACCAAAGGCCAGCCGAGCGCCAGCGTCACCCGGAATTCTCCGAGCCAGGCGTCGCGCGAAGAGGCGCTGTGGCGGGCGTCAGGCAGCATGGCGCGGTCCGGCGGTCGGCACAAAATGGCTGGGGCGAGAGCCGGACGATAATCGCGCGCGCTCTCCATGCCCCGTTCATCGAACCGCGCTTATAGCGAATTCGGCGGAATCCGATACGGGTTCGCGAAAGACGCCGGATCGCCGCGCATCATCTCGCGCGGGCCATCATGCAGACAGACCCTTAGCGCGTATTCCGCAAAAGTGGATACCGGTTTTGCGATCAGAATACGCGCAAGTTTTTGATCGAGAGCATTTTCTTACGGCTAACCGGATTCCACTTAGCCGGAAAATGCTCTCAAACCCGCCGCATCGATCCAGAACACCTCGCCCTCGGACTCCTCGGTATCGAGCCAGAGCAAATCCGCGCCGGGATAAGCCCGCTCGATCGCCGGCTTGCAGCGACCGACCTCGCACAACAGCCCGCCTCCCGGCGCGAGATGAGTCCTGGCGCCATCGATGATCCGCCGCACCAGATCGATGCCCTCAGTGCCGCCGTCGAACGCCATCCTCGGCTCGGCAAGGCACTCGCGCGGCAGTCCCGCCATGCCCTTGGCATCGACATAGGGCGGGTTGGAGATGATCAGGTCATAGCGCCAGCCCCTGACCGCCGCGAACAGATCGCCTTGCGCAAGCTGAATACGATCATCAAGGCCGTGCTCCCTCACATTGCGGGAAGCGACAGCGAGCGCGTCAGCCGACAGGTCGGTCGCGTCCACATTCGCGTTCGGAAAAGCGCGCGCCGCAAGAATGGCGAGACAGCCCGAGCCGGTGCAGAGATCGAGCACACGGGTGACGGTTTCGGGATCGCGCAGACGCAGCACCTCGTCGCCGCCGAAATGCGAGTCCAGAAGCTCTCCGATGAACGAACGCGGCACGATCACCCGCTCGTCGACATAGAACGGCAGGCCGCGCATATACATCCTGTTGACGAGATAGGCGGCAGGCTTGCGGGTAACGATGCGCTGTTCGATCCAGCCGAGGATGCGCCGGCCAGCCGCTTCCGGCACCCGCCGGGCGGCCTGCGGTTCGACCTCGTCCGGATGCAACTGCATGGCCTCGCCGACCAGAAAGGCCGCCTCGGCGACCGGATCGGTGGTGCCATGTGCGAAGGTGACGCGCGCGCGCGTGAGCGTTGCGGCTGCATGGCGAACATAGTCGAAAATCGTGTCGAGTGCCGGAGCCGACGTTCCGGCGACAGCGGAGTTCGCAGCCTTTGCGGCGGCCCGCGCCGAAGGACGTTTTCGGCCCGGGCCGGAAGTCGCGGCTTTCGATCGTCCGCCGCGCGCGGCGGTCTTCGCCATCAGGGTTTGGCCCAACGTGCCGCAGCGGTGTCGTCGCGGTCGTGGGCGTCAACCCAACCGGAGCCGGAGGCGCCCTCCTCCCGTTTCCAGAACGGCGCTTTCGTTTTCAGATAGTCCATCAGGAACTCGGCGCCCTGGAACGCGGCCTCACGATGAGAGGACGCGGTCACCACGAGAACGATGTTCTCGCCCGGCACGATCCGGCCATAGCGGTGAATGACGGTGATGCCGGTGAGCGGCCAGCGCGAAACCGCTTCCTCGGCGTGACGCGCGATCTCGGCCTCCGCCATGCCCGGATAATGTTCGAGCGTCAGCGCGGCGATCGCCTCGCCATCCTCGTCGCCCCGGCAGATGCCGCTAAAAGTCACGACCGCGCCGATGTCGGTGCGGCCACGCGACAACGCGGCAACCTCATGCGCGAGGTCGAAGTCGGCTTCCTGCAGGCGTATGGTGATGGGAACGGTCATCGTCGGAGCCGGAACTGACAAATCAGCCGCCGGTCATCGGCGGAAAGAAGGCGATCTCACGCGCGCCCGCGATCGCCGTGTCCTGGTTGACATGCATCCGGTCGATCGCGGCGCGGATCACCTTCGGTTTCTCGAAGGCGTAGGCATATTCCTCGCCCCGCTGCGACAGCCACGCGATCAGGTCGGCAACCGTCGCGACGGCCGCCGGCGGATCGAGCGCTTCCTCGGCCTTGCCGATCCGCTCGCGCACCCAGGCGAAGTAAAGCACCTTCATTTTTCATCCTCCTCCATGAGGTGGTGAATGCCGGCATGGAAATAGTCCCAGCCTGTATAGATGGTGAGGATCGCCGAAATCCATAATAACAGAAGCCCGATCTGGGTCACGAAGGGGAATATCAGGTCGCCGGCCTCGCCCGCGAGCAGAAACCCGATCGCAACCAGCTGCACGGTAGTCTTCCACTTCGCGAGCTTGGTGACCGGCACGCTGACGCGCAGCGCGGCAAGATATTCGCGAAGCCCTGAAACCAGAATCTCGCGGCACAGGATTACGATCGCCGCCCACAGCGTCCAGCCATGGATGATGCCGTCCGCCGCCAGCATCAGCAGGCAGGACGCAACCAGAAGCTTGTCCGCGATCGGATCGAGCATCTTGCCGAGGGCGGACTGCTGATCCCAGATTCGTGCATAATAGCCGTCGAAGAAGTCCGTCACGGCGGCCGCGATGAACACGCCCAGAGCCACCCAGCGCAGCTGCAGCGGCCCGTCCATGATCGATTGCGCGTAGACGCAGCCCACCACCACCGGGATCGCGGCGATGCGAGCGTAGGTGAGGATATTCGGCAGCGACAGGATGTGCTTCGCGGTCGCCTGGCTGGTTGCAGTGTTCATTTCATCTTACCAATACCGTCCCGGCGTGAACGTCAACCGGCCGCGCGGCGCAATTTTTCGGCCCCGTGACCTATCACCGATCTTACTCATTGATCTTAATACAAAAAAGAAGACCAACATCATAACAAAGCCGTCACGCCGGCCGGGCGTGAAAAAAGTCGAAGATCCGGCGGGCACTTTCCGCGCTGATGCCCGGAACCTTGCCGAGATCCGCCAGCGACGCCCGCTCGATCTCCTTCAACGTTCCGAAATGATGCAGCAGCGCGCGCTTGCGCGCCGGGCCGATACCGGGAACCTCCTGCAATCCGGCTTCCCGGATGTCCTTTCTACGCAGCTTGCGATGCGATCCGATGACAAACCGGTGCGCCTCGTCACGCAATCGCTGGATAAAATACAGAACCGGATCCCGCGGTTCGAGCTTCATCGCCGGACGATCCGGCAGGAACAGGGTTTCGCGGCCGGCATCACGGTCCGGCCCCTTGGCGACCGCCATCAGCGCCACGCCACTTAGTCCCAGCTTGTCGAAGATCGCGCGAACCGCATTGAGCTGGCCGAGACCGCCGTCGATGATCACAAGATCCGGCCATTGCGGCACGGCGTCCTGCCCCGATTCAGCGGCGGAGTGCGGACCGGCGGCGTTCTGCGTCAGCAATCTCTTGAAACGGCGCTCCAGCACCTCGCGCATCATCGCATAGTCGTCACCGGGCGTCAGGCTCCCGGACTTGATGTTGAACTTGCGGTATTGATTCTTGAGAAAGCCCTCGGGACCGGCGACGATCATCGCTCCCACCGCATTGGCGCCCTGGATGTGGCTGTTGTCGTAGACTTCCACACGCCGCGGGGGCCGCGGCAGGCCGAGCACCGCCGCCAGGCCCTGCAACAGCCGCGATTGCGTCGCGGTATCCGCCAGTTTACGGCCCAGCGCTTCGCGGGCGTTAGTCAGCGCGTGCGCGACCAGCTCCTTCTTTTCGCCGCGTTGCGGCGTCGAGACCACGACCTTGCAGCCGGCCTTGATCGACAGCGCATGGGCGAGCAGTTCGCTTTCCTCGATCCGGTGCGACAGCAGGATCAGCCCGGGCGGCGGCTTGTCGTCGTAAAACTGGGCGAGGAACGATCCGAGCACCTCCTCCGGCGCAAACGACTTCTCCGCGCGCGGAAAATAGGCCCGGTTGCCCCAGTTCTGCCCGGTGCGGAAGAAGAAAACCTCGACGCAGAAATAGCCGCCCTCCTGATGGATGGCGAAAACGTCCGCTTCTTCCACCGTGCGCGGGTTGATGCCCTGCTGCGACTGGATCGCCGATAGCGCGGCCAGCCGGTCGCGATACAGCGCCGCGCGCTCGAAAGCGAGGTCAACTGAGGCCTGCTCCATCGCGCGGGCCAGATCTTCCTTCACCGCGCGGCTGCGGCCCGACAGGAAGTCGGTCGCCTCGCGAACCAGGGCCGTGTAGCCGGGGAAATCGATCTCGCCGGTGCAGGGACCGGCGCAACGCTTGATCTGGTGCAGCAGGCAAGGCCGCGTCCGGCTTTCGAAAAAGGAGTCGGTGCAGGAGCGCACCAGGAACGCCCGCTGCAGCGCGGTTATGGTGCGGCCGACGGCCCCGGCGGAAGCGAACGGCCCGAAATAGCGGCCCGGCCGTGATTGGGCGCCGCGATGCTTGAGAATCTGCGGCGCCCAGTGGTCGCCGGTGATCAGAATGTAGGGAAAAGACTTGTCGTCGCGAAGCTGCACGTTGAAGCGCGGCCGCAACTGCTTGATCAGATTCGCTTCGAGCAGCAACGCCTCGGTCTCGGTCCCGGTCGATACGATCTCGACGGCGGCCGTCGCCGCGATCATGCGCGCGATGCGCATCACCTGGCCGGTCGGCCGGGCGTAGGACGACAGGCGCTTGCGCACGTTCTTGGCCTTGCCGACATAAAGCACGTCGCGGGCGGCGTTCATCATGCGGTAGACGCCGGGCGAGGTCGGTGCGTGGCGAACCGCATGTTCGATCGCCGCGCGTCCGATCGCGAGCGGAACCTCCGGGACCGCATCCATGAACTCGTCCGGAACATCGGGCAGCCGCGCCTCGTCGTCCTTATCGGTCTCGACGCTTGCGGGATCGATGTCCTGTTCCATCGCCATGCCGTCGCGCCGCACGATCGCCGGGGAACCCGGCGTCTGTCCGGACCCGATCGGCTTCTCGGGATCGGAAGAATCGCTCGTCATGTTCCTCAGGTAAGCCATGAAACCGGCGGATGCCAGCGACCTGCCCGCTCACCCGAGCATGGCCCTGGGCGCTGCTCAAAACAGGCCGGTACCCACTTCGCTCGAAAACGCGAGGTGCCGCCACGCCGGTAACACTTTCTTAAGGACAAGAGACGGCGGGGGCGCCGTCTTAAGAACCGCTTAACTTAAAACTTTCGATAAATCCTGCGTATCGAATTCAGCATTTCGTAGCCATGCGGCCTTGGGTCGCGATGTCACGATAAGAAGCGGTAAAGCGTTGGAGTGCCGGAGATGACCAGGATAACGATCGCAGCATTGGCGGCCATGGCGTCAACCGCGCTGATCGGCGCCGCGCAGGCCGCTGATTTCTCCTACCGGGAGCCCTACACCGTCAACCAGCCGCTCAACGCCTTCAGCTGGGCGGGGCCCTATCTGGGCGGCAACCTCGGCTATGCCTGGGGTAGTGTCCAGAACAGCCTCACCCGGCCGGACGGCGTGTTCGGCGGCGTACAGGCCGGCTTCAACTGGCAGAGCGGTCCGCTGGTGTTCGGCCTCGAAGGCGACATCCAGGCCAACGCCGCGAACGACACCTTCGCGGCCTGGAAATTCTCAAATCCCTGGTTCGGCACCGTGCGCGGCCGCATCGGCTACGCGTTCAATAACGTCCTGGTTTACGGAACCGGCGGTGTTGCCTTCGGCAAACTGCGCGCCGAAACCTTCGGCCTGTCGGAATCTCACACCAGCGCGGGCTGGACGGTGGGAGTGGGCGCCGAAGTCGGCATCTACCAGAACTGGACCGCGAAGGTCGAGTACCTCTATGTCGATCTGTCGAGCAACAGCTTCACGATTACGGGCGCGCCTCACAGCTACCAGTCCGGAATGGTCCGCGCCGGCATCAACTATCACTTCTAGAGTCTGTTTCAACTGCGTTGAACCAGACTCGCCGCTTATCTTTTGTTTGAGCATGATCTTGTCCGAAAACCGGTTTCCACTTTTCGGGATCATGCTCTAATAACGAGAACAACAATCATCGCACTGGACTTCCGGCCGCTCGCGCGGCCGTTTTTTTTTTGGCGTCCCTTGCAGGCATCCCCCGTTCAACCGGCGATCGCTTCGAGCCTGAAGCGGGCGCCGCCGCCCTGACCCAGCGGTTTCTCCAGTTCGGGAAGGATGGACCTGAGTTCGCCCCTCAACGTCCAGGGTGGATTGACGATCAGGAGCCCGGCCGACGTGAGCGGCCCGTCCACGGTCTGCGGCGCCACGCTGAATTCCAGCCGCAGGCATTTGTCAGCCCCGCCTCCCGCGACCGCGCCGACCTTGCGGGCAAGATCATCCGTCGCCCGGCGCCGCTTCGCCGGATACCACAGCAGGTAACAGCCGGTCGGCCATTTGGCGAAGGCTCCGGTGAACCCGCCGGCGAGGCGTTCGAATTCATCCTCGCGCTCGAACGGCGGGTCGATCAGCACCAGCCCGCGCCGCTCCTTCGGAGGCACGAACGCGGTCAGCGCCATCCAGCCATCGAGATCGACCACGTTGGCCTGCGCGTCGCGGCGCAGCGCATCGATCAACTGCTTTCGCGCAAGGGGCTCGATTTCGCAGGCGGCCATCCGGTCCTGCGGCCGCAGCAAAGCGCGCGCGATCAGTGGCGATCCCGGATAGCAGTTCAGGCCGCGCCGGGGATTGAAGGCCCTGACGATATCGAGATAGGGCGCGACCAACGGAGCAACCGCGTCCGAAAAGCGCGCCTGCATCAGCCGCGCAATGCCGGTCAGCCATTCCCCGCCGCGACCTGCCTCCTCGCCGGCCAGATCGTAAACGCCCGCGCCGGCGTGAGTATCGATGACACGGAACGCCGCCGGCTTCTCGTGCAGATAGGTCAGAACGCGAACCAGCACGAGATGCTTGATGACGTCGGCAAAGCTGCCGGCGTGAAAGGCGTGGCGGTAATTCATGGGCGAAAGCCTTTACGCTACTCACCTCAAGCCGCAAAGCGTTGCGTCCTGCCGAACGCGCCACGGACCATCGCGGCCCGGTGCAAGCAGGCGTTGCTTCAGCCTCCGCGCACAGGAGGCATCACCACCTGATCCCGGCGGCAGGCTCGCCGGTCGATTTCCTCACAGGCACGGAATTGCAGGTCCTTGTTCATGCAGATCCGCACCTCGCTGAGCCTGGTCCGGTCGCACATCACCGCGATGGCGGAACGGCTGAGGCCCGGATTGTCCTTGACGAAAGCCTCCTCGATGGCATCCGCCGTGACGCTTTTCGGTGCGGCGAGATCGGCGAATTCCGCCGGGATCTTCACAGCGGCCCGCGCTTTGCGGATGGTCTCGAAATAGGCCTGCGCGCTCAGCCCCGAGCAGGTGCCGTGCTTGTCCCACTGGCTGTAGATCAGCCCCGGCGCAGGCATCAAATCCAGCATCGAGGCCATGATGCGGCGATCGAGCCGCGGCGCCGGACGCTGGCAATAGTCAGGAAAGCCATGCTCGTATTGCGGCCAAAGGCCGTGCACCACGAAAGAGAACGGCCGTCCGCCGCACTGGGTCTGCTGCGACCGGCCGGCACTGCCGCGTTCCTCCGCGGCGGCGCAGAACGAAGGCGACCATGACAGCGACAGCACATAGAAATCGAAAGCGCCGGGCGCATTCTGTCGCTGGTCTTTTGCCACCGCATCGGCCGTCCACCCCGCAAGCAGGATCAGCCACGACAAAACAGACGCGGCCGCCGCGCGAGACACCCATCTCATGACGCCAACTCCTCAGCCCAGCCGGAATCAGGTTCTCATGCAAGACCCGAGAACGAGAGAACCAGCCATCATAGCATAGCGACCAGAGGTCGGGATATTTCTAGAATCTTTCCGATTCCGAAAATCAGAATCGGACTCAATACTCTTTGGTTGACGCGCCTTCTTAACGCAAAATGGCCGTCCGCTCGAAAAACAATATAGTATCGATTGCAGGCATTCTTTACGGCGGATTCCGCCAGGCCGGAAATGATCTGGATCACAATGATATCTGGATCTAATCGATTCAGATATCACGATGTGGTCGACTTCAATATGCCGAGAAGCGGGACGCGGGTGGAAAACGCTGCGCGCTTTTCGTTGTCCCGCTTTACGGTTGGGCGGTGAGACAACTTACGGTTGGGCGGTGAGACAACCCGGATTGTAGGCCCAGTTGCGATCGAGGCCGACCACGCACCACTCGACGCCCTGCCCCATGCTGGCGATCCCACCGTCCTCGACAATGGAATAATGCACCGTGCGGACTATGCCATCGCTGACCATCGCCTCGGCGGTGCAGTAGCGGCGCGGGATGTTATCGGACTCCCTGGGCCGGAACGCCCTTTCATGGACATTGCCATAAGCGGTGATGCGCAGCGGGGAATTCCAGAACTTTCTTTCCTTCTCCCAGAACTGCGTCGTGATGGTCGGCAGCCCCGCCTCGCAGCGTGGCAACTGCCCTTCGTAGCTCGGTCCGAACACGGGAAAATTGAACGCTTGCGCAACCGGCATCGCGGCGAACAGGCCCAGCGCCGTGCCCAACGCCACGCCGGCAGCGGGTTTCTTCAATGATGTGATAAGGTTGCGCATGGGAAGTCCGCCAATGGTCCGCTCCTTGCGACGGTGCCGTGAAGCACGCGCAAGGTCAAGTGCGGCGACGCAACACCCGTCTCCTAACTCCGGGATGAGCGACCAGCTGTTCTTTTCATGGCCCGCTTCGCGTTCTAGAACATCGCTTCTGATTGAATCAGAAGCGATGCTCTAGTTTGTTGTTCTGACGCGTTTTCTTCACGCGAACCGGTATCCACTTCGCTCGAAAACGCTATAAGGTCGGAATCGCAACAATGGAGATGAGGATGAGACTGTTCGGAGCGGCCTTGCTGGCGGCGATGACCGGCTCGCTGGTTTTCGCACCGGCGCGGGCCGATTGGGTGCCTCCGCTCAAGGGCAACGACACCGGGGGAATCATCTCCTATTCGCTGGCCGGCGCCGGTGATGTCCGCGTGATTGCGGCCGATCACTGCGCGCGCTACGGTAAGGTGGCGAAATTCCTCGGCGTCCAGGCCTATCCCGGCGGCTATATCTCGTTCGCCTGCCGCTGGGTGCCCTATGGCCCGGACCAGCCTCCGCTGCAAACCCGCTACTGAACTGTTACGCCCTGACGGAGCCTGCGATGCGACAATCATCTCGTCTGTTGATGTTCCTCCTGCCGCTGGTTCTGCTCTCCGCCGCTCCTGCGCTCGCGGAGGTGCAACTGCCGCTCCGCAAGGCCGGGCTTTGGGACGTCAAGGTGGACCATGAAGGCGGCAGAATGCCGGGAGTCGCGGTTCAGCAATGCACCAGCGAGGCCGTGGACCGCGAATTCACCTCGGATTTCGCGCCTTCCGCCAAGCAAAACTGCTCGAAGGCCGATGTCCAGAAAACCGCAACCGGCTATGTGATGGATTCGGTCTGCACCCTCGGCGGCACGACGGTGACATCGCACGCCGAGGCCACGGGCGATTTTGACAGCGCCTATACGGTGAAGGTCGCCGCGCGCAGCAGAGGCGGCAAGTTTGGAGACCGGAACAGCAAGATCACCATCGCGGCGAAATGGGTCGGCCCCTGCAAGGAGGGACAGACACCCGGCGATGTCGTGATGCCCGGCGGCTTCAAGATGAACATGCGCGACTTCGAAAAGTTCAAGTCGATGGCGCCGCATTAGAGCGGCGGCCGGTCAAATGGAATCGGCGCCGCCGCTCCATTTATTGATTGAGCATCGGATTTATCCCGAAACCGGTTCCCACTTTCGGGTCCGATGCTCTAATCCGCGTGGGATTAATTTTGAAGGGTAGCTAATCCCACCTCACGCCGAGGCGCGCGAGCAGCTTCCGCACTTCGGCGACGAGATCGCTCTCATCGGCCTCGATCTGCGCCTCGGCCTGCTTCTTCAAATATTCAGCGCGATCCTCGATCGAGGTCAGCCCCGCGCCGGCGATCAGATCCTTGATCAACACCTTGCCGTTAGCTTTCTCGTCCGTGCCCTGAATGATGGCGCACGGCGAATCACGCTTGTCGGCGTATTTCATCTGCTGCCCCAGCGAATGCTTCGGGTTGCCGAGATAAAGCTCGGCACGGATACCGGCATTGCGCAAATCGGCGACCATCTTCTGGTAGCCCGCGATCTCGCCGCCGAAGACCGTGACCACCACCGGACCCGGCTGCGATTTTGTGTCGAGTTGGCCTAGCATCGTCAGCGCGGCCTGCAACCGCGATACGCCGATGGAGAAACCTGTCGCGGGCACCGGCTCGCCGCGAAAGCGCGAGACGAGACCATCGTAACGCCCGCCGCCGCCGACCGAGCCGAAGCGCACCGGGCGGCCCTTTTCGTCCTTGGTTTCGACTAGGAGTTCAACTTCGAAAACGGGACCGGTGTAGTATTCGAGGCCACGCACAACGGAGGGATCGATGCGAATGCGATCGGCTTGATAGCCTCCGCTCTCAGCTAGCTCAGCAATATTATGAAGCTCTTGAATGCCAGATAACGCAAGAGAGCTATCGGCAAACTTATCCTGCAACGATCTCAGCGTTTGAAAATTGTTTCGAGCATACTCTACATTCAGTTTCGTAGGTTCTGCACCGAACAACGCTATGTTCAATTCTACAACTTCCGAGCCGACAACCGTGTCACCCTTCTCAGGCGTTATCCCATGGGGATCGTGCTCCCAAGTTGGAATATCGAAATCGGCAAACGAAACGAGACGGTCTATTTCATCAGCGCTAAGACCCGCCCCCTTTGTAAAATCGCCGCTCTCATCTTTACGTCCCTCGCCGAGCAACTGACGCACGCCCTCGATGCCAAGTCGATCCAGCTTATCTATCGCGCGCAGCACCGTGAGCCGTCGCCCCGCGTTCTCGTCGCCACCAAGCCCGATGCTCTCCAGTACCCCATCGAGCACCTTGCGATTATTCACCTTCACCACGTATTGTCCGCGCGGGATGCCGAGCGCTTCCATGGTGTCGGCGGCCATCATGCACATCTCGGCGTCGGCGGCGGACGACGCCGAGCCGACCGTATCGGCATCGAACTGCATGAACTGACGGAAGCGGCCCGGTCCCGGCTTTTCGTTGCGGTAGACATAGCCGGCGCGATAGCTGCGATAGGGCAGCGCGAGGTTCTGGAAATTCTCCGCTACATAACGCGCCAGCGGCGCGGTGAGATCGTAGCGCAGGCTGATCCACTGCTCGTCGTCGTCCTGAAACGAGAACACGCCCTCATTGGGACGATCCTGATCCGGCAGGAACTTGCCGAGCGCGTCGGTGTATTCCATCGCCGGCGTCTCGACCGGCTCGAAGCCGTAGCGCTCATAGACCGCGCGGATTTTTTCGACCATCTGCCGCGTGGCGGCGATGGCGGCGGAACCGCGATCCTCCAGCCCGCGCGGCAGGCGGGCGCGAAGTTTCTGCGGCTTTTTCGGTTTCTTGTCGGACATGGGCGCTCATTTGTAAGTCAGTAGTGACTTACAGCCGGGTTACCAGCCGACACGCAGACGAGCAAGGCGCTCTTGTCTGCCAACAGACCCCACTCCAATTTGCGAACAGCCCCTCACCCCGACCCTCTCCCCGCAAACGGGGAGAGGGAGAAACCAGGCATCTATTTATGAGGGAACGCCGATTACAAGCTGTCCTAACCTCTCCCCGCTTGCGGGGAGAGGTCGGATCGTGAAACGATCCGGGTGAGGGGCAATTCGCATGCGTGGTCCGCGGCCAGCCGTTACCGAATTCTCACGGCGTCTGCGCACCAATTCAACGGACGCCGAAGCGAAGCTTTGGAAGCATCTCCGTGCCCGGCAGATCGACGGCCGCAAATTTGTGCGGCAGGCGCCGGTCGGACCCTACTTTTGCGACTTCGTTTGCCGCGAGCAAAAGCTCGTCGTCGAGGTAGATGGCGGCCAGCACGCAGCTTCGCGAAAGGACAAACGTCGAGACCATTATCTAACTATGAATGGATATCACGTTCTTCGATTTTGGAACAATGATGTCCTCGGCAATATCGAGGGCGTTGTTTCTGTCATCCATGCCAAGCTAAGGGGATAACAAGAAGCCCCTTACCCGGCCGCCTTCGGCGCCCACCCTCTCCCGCAAGGGGAGAGGGAAAGCGCGGCTTACCTTATCAATTCACCAGCACCGCGCCGTCGCAGCGGATGCCGGAGACCCAGACATCCGCCTGCCCGATGCCGATACCGAGCGTCGCCAGAACCTGCGCCAGAACCTGATCGATCGACCCGGTTGCGCCGCTGATGATTCCCGCCACGGTCGATCCAAGACCGGGAATCGGCAGACCGAGCGGCCCCACATTCACCTTGAGCGAGAGATCGCCCAGCAGGCTCGCGGTCAGCGACGAGGTGAAATCGGTGGTGGTCACCGTCTTTTTCGTCCGCGCGACGATGTCGGAATAGCTGAAAGACACAGCGGTCGGCGCGGTGTTGCCCATGCCGGCATGGGCGCGGCCGGTCACGGTGATCGCGCCGAGATTAACCAGCGTCGCCGCGCCCGGATCCGGCTTGCTGGTGAAGTTGGTCATTTCGGCCACCGAGACGTCGCCGATCCAGGCATCGACGATGCCGGGAGTGACGCCGAGCGTGACGCTGGAGGTCGCAACGTCCGGCCGGCCGCAACTCACGCTATCGAGCGTTGCGGTACCGGAGGCGACCTCGACATAGAGCGGAAGATTGACGGCCGACACCGCGCCGGCGCCGATCAGCTTGACCGTGACCAGCACGCGGGTCTGCGCGGTGTGAACGCTCGCGCCTTCTCTCCCCACCGTCATCCAGCTCTTGCCCTGGGGGCGCTCGCCGATCGTCGCCCTGACGGAGACGGCGGCGATGCCGGGCAATCCGAGATCGGCTGCGGCCACGATCTGGTTGGCGCCGTTGGCGATGGCGCCGGTCGCCGAGAGCAGATCGAACACCGAGACGCCGACGCCTGCTTTCGGTTTTGAGCCGACCGTCATCGGCATATAGGGGCCGACGTCGAGCAGCTTTCCGGGCACGATGGTGGAGGTGAGCCCGGCAAGCGCCAGCGAGACGTTCGACAGCGCGGCCGTCGCGGCATTGATGCCGTTCGCCGCCTGCTGCGCGCTCAGCATCGCAGCCACGATGTCGGCGACCTTCACCTCGCCCGAGAGCATGGAGTCGTAGGTGACGCCGGTCAGGTCGAGCCGTGTCGCCAGCGCGTTGAGGAAATCAAAGGCGTCGATGCGGGCGTCGATCAACGCCTGGTAGTCCATCACCGAAAGCGACAGCGTCGTTCCCAGCATCCGGCCGAGAACCGCGTTGAGCAGACCACCGTTAAGCGCGAGCAGGCGCGAGCCGATCGCGAACGAGGCGAGCGCGGTGCTCGCGGCCGTCGCCCGGCTGGTGATGTCGAAGTGGTCGCTGCCGCCCGCGAACATGCGGGCAAAGTAAAGCGGCGTCTCGGTACGCAGCGTGACCCGCGCCGCGTTGGGCGCGCCGGTCGCGGGGGTGACGAAGCGCGCCTGCGGCGCCAGCGCCGCGCTCGCCGTGAAGGTGCCGAGTTCGACGGAGAGCAGCGCGCTCGCCGGATAGCCGTTGGCCGTGACGGTGGCGGCGGCCGCCGCTCTGGCTTTGCCAAGATTGCCGGCGGCGACGATGGCCGCGAGGTCGGCGGCGCTCTGCGCCTTGCGGCGATCGGCATAGATCGCGCCGACATCCACGCCGAGCGCGGTGCAGCCGAGCACCAGCACCATGCATCCGGCGCCCATGATCGCGAAATTGCCGCGCGTGTCCGAGAGGAAGCGCCGAAGCAGGTGTCGCACAGCAAGCCCCCCTCAGAAGCCGCCGAACGGAATAGCCGCCGACCGCACGATGACCGAGGGCGGCGACGGCACGAACGGCAGGGTAAAAATGATGCTGTCGGATGCGTCGTAATTGACCGTGACGACGAAGACGCCGCCGCCGGACGTCGCCGCGCTCATGGTGAGATGGCCGGGCTGCAGAAGGGGATAAGACCCGGCGTTGGTCGTGACGTAGTTTTCAGCGAGGCTGGCGCGTTCGATCTCGCTCAGGCCCGCGACCGAGGAACGCGCGGCTTCCGCAGCCAGTTGCTGCACGCCATGCACCATGGTGAGGTAGGCGCCGAACACCACGATCCCTGCCACCAGCACCAGGAACAACGGCAGAAGCATCGCGAACTCGACCGCGGACGCCGCGCGAGCACAGCGTGCGAAGCGCGGAAGGGCCGAGGCGTGGCGTAGGGAGAAACGTGTCATACGGCCTACTGAGCCACACAACTATTAAGTGTATATTAATCTGAAAATAAACCTCAGGTAGTAGTATGTTCCAGCCGGAAGAGCCGCTTGATATCTGGCGAGCTCTCCCGCATTTTCAACACACACCCCGTCCAGACTGGGTCATCCGGGCCGGATCGTCCGAGTCCGGAGTACAGTCCACGCTTTCAACGACGCAAACTGCATTCCACAAGCGCGTTTTCTTCACGCGAACCGGTGCCCACCTCGCTCGAAAACACGTTGATTGTTGTTCTGACGCGTTTTCTTCACGCGAACCGGCGTCCACTTCGCTCGAAAACGCGTTGATTGTTGTTCTGACGCGTTTTCTTCACGCGAACCGGTGCCCACTTCGCTCGAAAACGCTATAGGTAGTGTAATTCAAGCTCGGACATTCGCTGCCTTTTCGAACCCACAACATCGCCACGGAAGGCGCAGCAGCATCATGAAGCGACTTCCGACGCCCGGATCGCGCGCCGCCGGCGGCAGCGCCAAACCTTATCCGCAACGCGCTGAAACAAAGTGAGGGGATCCCCGATGTCAGACAACAACCTTGCCCTCAACATCCCGAACGATCTTTCCGCGTTCTGGATGCCTTTCACCGCGAACCGCGCCTTCAAAAAAGCCCCGCGACTGATCGCCGGCGCAAAGGACATGCACTACATCACCACCGATGGCCGCAAAGTCCTCGACGGCGCGGCCGGCATGTGGTGCTGCAACGCCGGCCACGGCCGCCCCGAGATCGCGGCGGCGATCGCCAGACAGGCCGAGGCGCTGGACTTCGCGCCGCCGTTCCAGTTCGGCATCCCGCAGGCCTTTGAACTCGCGAACCGCGTCTCTGAACTCGCGCCGGAGGGTCTCGATCATGTATTTTTCTGCAATTCCGGATCGGAGGCCGCGGACACCGCGCTGAAGCTGGCGCTGGCCTATCACCGGATCGCAGGCCAGGGGAGCCGCATCCGCCTGATCGGCCGCGAGCGGGCGTATCACGGCGTCGGCTTCGGCGGCACCGCGGTCGGCGGCATCGTCAGCAACCGCAAAATGTTCGGGGCGCTGCTCACCGGCGTCGACCATCTGCAATCCACCTACAACCGCGAGAAGCAGGCGTTCAGCAAGGGCGAGCCGCAATGGGGCGCCGAACTTGCCGACGAGCTGGAGCGCCTCGTCGCCCTCCACGGCGCCGAAACCATCGCCGCCGTGATCGTGGAGCCGATGGCCGGCTCGACCGGCGTGCTGCCCGCGCCAAAGGGCTATCTCAAGCGGCTGCGCGAGATCACCCAGAAGCACGGCATCCTTCTTATCTTCGATGAGGTCATCACCGGCTTCGGCCGTCTCGGTCACGCGTTCGCCGCCGAGCGCTACGGCGTGCTGCCCGACATGATCACCTTTGCAAAGGGAGTGACCAACGGCGCGGCCCCGATGGGCGGCGTGCTGGTGCACAAGACCATCCACGACGCCTTCATGACCGGCCCCGCGAACGCCGTGGAGGTATTCCACGGCTACACCTATTCGGCGCATCCGCTGGCCTGCGCCGCCGGGCTCGCCACGCTCGACATCTACCGCGCCGAGGAACTATTCGAGCGCGCGCGCAATCTTGAGCCGAAATTCGCCGACGCGGTGATGAGCCTGCGCGAGGAACCCAACGTGGTGGACATCCGCACCGTCGGCATCACGGCGGGCATCGAGCTCGCGCCCAACGAGAACGGGCCGGGCGACCGCGGCTTTACCGCGCTGAGAGCCGGTTTCCACGATTACGATCTGATGATGCGCATCGCAGGCGACACGCTGGCGCTTACCCCGCCGCTGATCATCAGCGAGGATCAGATAGGCGAGATCGTCGACAAGACCGCCAAGGTGATTCGCGCCGTCGCCTGAATGACCGGTCCGATTTCGGCGGACAACGGCAGAAGACCTATCCGCCGAATCAGCGATAATGGTAGTGAGAGGGACCGGAAGCGCCGGAGATCGCTCCGCGCCGGAAGCATTCACACCAGATGATCCGCATTTCCACGATTTTCATTGCCCTCTGCATGGTGCTGGTCTCCATCTCGGTGGGCATCGTGCTCTATTCGCTGGCCGGCCTGAGCGCCTCGGAGTGCGCGGTCGTGACGCTGGCCGTCCTGACGGTCCTCATCCTCTACAACGCCGTCTCGATGCGGATGCGCGGCCGCAGCACCGCCGAAGGCCAGATCGCGGATCTGTCGCGGGGCGTGGCCGACCTGGCCCGCCAGGTCTCCGATTTCGGACGCCGCCTCGCGGCAGCCGAAGGCAAGATCGTCCAGGCGAATTCCGCAGCTTCGAACCGCAATCAATCCGGACTTCAATCAGCGCTCGGTGAGATCAGCGAACTCGGCGGGCTGGTCAAGCAGCTTGCCGCCATGGTCGCCGCTCATGACGACATGCTGACGGCCCTGCCATCCGCCGCTTGCCCGCCCGCGGCCGAACCGGCTCCACCGGCAAGGCATTCGGATCGCGAGGCTCTTGCGCGGGCGATTTCGGCGGCGCCTGCGATTATTCGAACGACAGCCAGTTCCAGTTTCAGTTCCGCGCGGCCCCATGACGACGCACAGATCCTGACAATCAAAAACGCCATCGAGACCAACGGCGTCGATCTTTTCCTGCAACCGATCGTCACGCTCCCGCAGCGCAAGGTGCGCTATTACGAAGCGATGACGCGACTGCGCAATGCCGGCGGCGCTTATCTCGCGGCCGGCGACTTCATCCCAGCCGCCGAATCCGCCGGCTTGATGGGAAAGCTGGACAACACGGTCTTGTCCCGCTGCGTGCAGGTTCTGCAGCGCCTTCACACGCGCAACAAGGATGTCGGCCTGTTCTGCAATATCGCCATGGCGTCGCTTGGAAATCCGGAAACCTTCGCGCGGTGCCTCGACATTCTCGAAGCCAATCGCGCGTTGGCCCCCTCGCTGATCCTCGAATTCAAATACGCCACGCTGCGCGGCCTCGGCATTCCCGAAAGCGAGCACCTGGCGGCGCTGGCGCAGCTCGGCTGCCGATTCTCCGTCGACCATGTCACCACCCTGCGGATCGAGCCGCGCGAGCTGGCCGACCGCGGCGTCCGCTTCATCAAGGTGCCCGCCTCGCTGCTGCTGGATCCGAAACAAACCTCGACCTCCGATATCCATCCGGCCGACATGTCTGATCTGCTGGGACGCTTCGGCATCGACCTGATCGCGGAACGGATCGAAGACGAAAAAGCGGTCGTCGATCTGCTCGACTATAATGTTCGCTTTGGCCAGGGATTCCTGTTCGCCGTGCCGCGGCCGCTACGCCAGAAGGCGGCGGAAGAGCCAGCCGATAAAGCGAAGCCCCGCGCCGGCGGCGCGGCCGGAACCGAGACCCAGCGCGGCGCGATCAAAACCGAACATTCGCCTCGCATGACCGGCAACGCCGCCCTGGCACGCCGCTCCGGCGACGCCGCCTGAAAGCATCCCGCCGCCATGACCACCCTTCGTTTCATCGACCATCTGCGCGAACTCGCCACCGAAAGGGACGTGGTGCTCTGCGACGTCTGGGGCGTCGTTCACAACGGGGTCGTGTCGTTTCGGGAAGCCTGCTCCGCGCTGAAAACGTTCCGCGACCGCGACGGCACCGTCATCTTCATCACCAATGCGCCGCGTCCGGCCGACGCCGTGCGGCGGCAGTTGCGCAGGTTCGGCGTTCCGGACGATGCCTATGACGGCATCGCTTCATCCGGCGACCTGACGCGCAACTACGTCGCCGAGCATCCGGCCAAGGCGATTTTCTGGCTCGGGCCTGAGCGCGACAGCGCGATCCACGAGGGCCTCGATCCGGTATTCGCGCCGATCGAGCGCGCCGACTACATCATCTGCACCGGCCCCTTCGACGACGAGACCGAAACCGCGGAGGACTATCGCGCCCTGATGATACAGGCGCGCGAGCGCAAGCTGCCGCTGATCTGCGCCAATCCCGATATCGTCGTGCAAAGCGGCGACCGGCTGCTCTATTGCGCCGGCGCCATCGCAGAGCTTTATCGCGAACTCGGCGGCGAGGTGGTTTTCTACGGCAAGCCGCACCGGCCGATCTACGAGCGCGCCATGGCTCTGGCGCGAGAACGGCGCGGCGGGGACACCCCGTTGAGCCGGGTGCTGGCCATCGGCGATTCCGTGCGCACCGACCTCATGGGCGCGCACGCCTTCGGCATCGACCTGGTGTTTCTGACGCGCGGCATCCACTCCGAGCAGTTCGCCGGCATCGACCAGCTCGATCCTGCCTCGGTCAAGGAGGTGTTCGGCCGCCCGCCACGGGCGCTGATGCGCGAGCTCAAGTGGTAGGGCTCACTTCTGAGAGACTTCTCAGTGAACGCTGCGCTTTCCATTTGTCATGGCCGGGCATAGCCGTTCATCGAACGGCGTCGCTTACGCTCGCCTATGGTCCCGGCCATCCACGTCTTTCTCGCTGAATCGCCGCCAAGACGTGGATGCCCGTGACAAGCACGGGCATGACGGAAGACGTATCGTCAGAGTAGAAATCGAAACGGCGTCGGCTCGAAAGCGCCAACGATTACGCCGGGACGTTGTCCGGGAATACCGCTTCGATCTTGTTCTTCAGCGTCGCGGCGTTGAACGGCTTGACGATGTAATTGTTCACCCCGGCCTTCTTGGCGGCGATGACGTTCTCGGTCTTGGACTCGGCCGTAACCATGATGAACGGCGTCGTGGCGAGATTGGGATCGGCACGGACTTCCCTGAGCAGGTCGTAGCCGGTCATCGGCTCCATGTTCCAGTCGGAGATCACGAGGCCGTACTTCTTGGTGCGCATCTTGTTCAGCGCCGCCGAGCCGTCGCTGGCGTCGTCGATACTTTCGAACCCAAGCTGCTTGAGCAGATTCCGGATGATGCGGATCATCGTGTTGTAGTCATCCACCACCAGAATGGACATCGAAAAGTCAACTGCCATGGTGAGCCCCCTGCACGCAGATTCTGTGTGTGCCGAATTTCGTCCAGGGCCCGCTGAAGCGAGCCCATCCTCGAAGCAAATACCGGTATCTTCCACCCGGTCACTCGCCCTGCGAGTAGGCCCGCATGATTACCACCAGCCCTTAAACAGCGCGTTAACCGGATGTCGAAGTCCGCAAGTGTCCCGCCGGAGGGCAAGCCGAAGTGTCCCGCCGGAGTTGCAAGCTGACTTGACTTCGATCCGGCCGCGGCATCACGGTCCGCCGCTGGAACCGTTCAATGAATTCTTACAAATGACCTCGGGATTCACGATTATCCGCGACACCGCTCCCGCTGACGCCATCCGAAGGGGAGGCGTGGTGGCGATGGGCAATTTCGACGGCGTTCATCTCGGGCATCGCGCGGTGATCGCGGCCGCGCTCAGGATGGCGCGCTTGCGCGCAAAGCCGGCCTTCGCGGTGACCTTCGAGCCGCATCCGCGCAAATTTTTCAGCCCGAACACCCCGCAGTTCCGCCTGACCGACGAAACCAACAAGCTGCGGCTGCTGGCGGGCACGGGTCTCGCGGGCGCCGTGGTCATGACCTTCGACGCCGCGCGGGCCGGCACGACGGCGCAAGATTTCATTCACCATGACCTGATCGAACGTCTTGGAGTGAGCGCCGTCGCCGTCGGATATGATTTCCACTTCGGCAAGGGCCGGGTGGGATCGCCGAGCCTGCTCGTCAGCGAGGCCCCCCGCCTCGGGATCGAGGTGGACGTGCAGCCCCATGTCGACTTTGAAGAGCGTCCGGTCTCGTCCAGCGCCATCCGCATGGCGCTGGCGGAAGCCCAGATCGCGAGCGCCACCGCGATGCTCGGCGGGCCGTGGTTCGTGACCGGCGAGGTGATCCACGGCGAGAAGCGCGGGCGCGGTCTCGGCTATCCCACCGCCAACATCCGCCTCGACCGGGATTGCGGCCTCAGGCACGGCATCTACGCGGTGCGCGTCGGCCATGGCAGGGGAAAGGATCATCGGCGCTTCGACGGCGTCGCGAGTTTCGGCCGCCGTCCGACATTCGATAACGGCGCGCCGCTGCTCGAGGTCTTCCTGTTCGACTTCCAGGGCGCCCTCTACGGCGCCATGCTGGACGTCGCCTTCATCGGCTTCATCCGCGAGGAATTGAGGTTCGATGGCGCCGAGGCGCTGGTGCGTCAAATGGACGATGACGCCGCCCGCGCCAGAATCCAGCTCGCGGCCGCGCCTGATGCATTTCCAAAGCTGGGAGACATCACCTGAAAACGGAAAAGCAGAAGATGCTCGCGGGCGAACCGTATCGCCCTGGCGATCCGGAGATCCAGGCCGAGCAAGGCGCGAACAGCGCATGGCTCGCGCGCTACAACGCAGCGGTGGCTCTTCCGGCGGCCCAGCGCCACGCACTGCTCGCGCAGCACCTTGGCCGCGCCGGCGCGGACGTCGTGATCCGGCCGCCGTTCTTCTGCGATTTCGGCTACAACATCTTTCTCGGCGACGGCGTATTTCTCAACTTCAACTGCGTTATCCTCGACGTGGTCCATGTCACGATCGGCGATCGCACCCAGATCGGGCCAGCGACCCAGATCTATGCCGCCGATCACCCCCGTGACAGCCTGACAAGGCGCGACGGAGTGGAGTTCGGCCGGCCTGTTCGAATTGGCTCCGATGTCTGGATCGGCGGCGGCGCGATCATCCTCCCCGGCGTCGTGATCGGCGACGGGGCGGTGATAGGCGCCGGCAGCGTGGTGACGCGGGATGTCGCGGCCGGCGTCACGGTGGCGGGAAATCCTGCGCGCCCTATCGCGGGCAGAGGCTGAATCGCGACGAGCGCTTTGCCATTGCTCCGGCCGCCTGCTATGGAAAGCTCCATGTTTGCGCGGCGCACCATCATAAGCATTAGCGGCCCGGCTTTCGCCTGAGCTTCGCTCGGCGCAAGACCGGGATCGCCTCCCCTTTTCCGCGCCACTCAGCCAAAGCCAGAAGCCTTATGTCCGACAAGCCGCAGAAGTCCGTCGCGAAAACCGACGCCCCCGATTACGCCAAAACTCTTTTTTTGCCGCAGACGGAATTTCCGATGCGCGCCGGGCTGCCGCAGCGCGAGCCGGATATCCTGAAGCGCTGGACCGATATCGATCTTCACGGGCAGCTTCGCGCGCGCGCGAAAGGACGGCCGAAATTCGTGCTGCACGACGGCCCGCCCTACGCCAACGGCAGCATCCATATCGGCCACGCGCTCAACAAGATCCTCAAGGACGTGGTGACCAAGAGCCAGCAGATGCTTGGGCACGATTCCAACTACGTGCCGGGATGGGACTGCCACGGCCTGCCAATCGAATGGAAGATCGAGGAGGAGAACTACCGCTCCAAGGGCAAGACGAAGCCGAACTTCAAGGATCCGGCGGCGATGGTGGCGTTCCGCAAGGAATGCCGCGCCTATGCAGAGCACTGGCTGAACGTCCAGCGCGAACAGTTCAAGCGTCTCGGCATCATCGGCGACTGGGATCATCCCTACGCCACCATGACCTATCCGGCCGAGGCGCAGATCGCGCGCGAACTGATGAAGTTCGCCGCCAACGGCACGCTCTATCGCGGCTCCAAGCCGGTGATGTGGAGCGTGGTGGAGAAGACCGCGCTGGCGGAAGCCGAGGTTGAATACGAGGATTACATCTCGGATGCGGTGTGGGTGAAGTTTCCGGTCGCTCATGCCAATCTCACAGACATCCACGAGCAGGCGACTGATAAAGACTTGACTCCTTACCGGTGCGCGATCGAGTTGTTGAAGGAGAGTTCAGTCATCATCTGGACCACCACGCCTTGGACCCTTCCGGGCAATCGGGCAGTCAGTTTCTCAGTCGACATCGCGTACGCTATTTATGAGGTAACCGAGGCGCCTTCTGGAAATTGGGCGAAAGTTGGCGATCGATATATCTTGGCTGAAAAATTGGCATCGGAAGTTTTCAAACAGGCCAAGGCGAGGTTTACACGACTTTGTCCGCTCGAATTCGAAGGCGGAGCAGCAAGTATCGACCTAGCGTGCAGGCACCCTCTGAACGGTTTCGCTGGCGGTTATGAATTCGTTGTCCCGCTGCTGAACGGCGATCACGTAACAGACGACGCAGGGACAGGCTTTGTTCACACAGCACCGGGGCATGGTCTAGAAGATTTTGGGATTTGGACAGCGAGCACAAGAGAACTTTTGGCGAGAGGGATCAATCCAACTATTCCATCCATTGTTGATGAAAATAGCGCTTTCACCGATCATGCTCCGGGCTTTGTCGGTAAGCGAGTTTTCAACGAAAAGGGCGATAAAGGCGATGCGAATACCGCAGTTATCAGTGCTTTGATCGATGCGGGAATGATGATCGGCCGCAAACCATGGAAGCATCAATATCCACATTCATGGCGCTCGAAAAAGCCGGTCCTTTACCGCAATACACCGCAATGGTTCATTGCAATGGATAAGGCGATCACTGGTAAGGTTACGTCACGACTCGTTCCAGCAAGTAAGGAAACGCCAGAGTTTGTAAACAACAAATCGCCGGATACTCTACGAAATCGGGCCTTGGACGCCATCAGCGTCACCCGATGGGTGCCACCCGCTGGCGAGAGGCGCATCACCGGCATGATCGCCAACCGTCCCGACTGGGTGATTTCGCGCCAGCGCGCCTGGGGCGTGCCGATCGCGGTGTTCGTGCGCGAGAAAGGCGACGGCTCCGCCGAGATCCTGATCGACGACGCCGTCAACCGGCGCATCAGCGATGCCTTCGAGAAGGAAGGCGCGGATGCCTGGTACGCCGAGGGCGCGCGCGAGCGTTTCCTGGGCGATCGCGCGGACGAGGACTGGAGCAAGGTCGACGACATTCTCGACGTCTGGTTCGACTCCGGCTCGACGCACGCTTTCGTGCTGGAAGATCCGGTGCATTTTCCCGGCCTCAAGGACATCAAGCGCAAGACCGATGGCGGCCAGGATACCGTGATGTATCTGGAAGGCAGCGACCAGCATCGCGGCTGGTTTCATTCCTCGCTGCTGGAAAGCTGCGGCACCCGCGGCCGCGCGCCTTACGACGTGGTGCTGACCCACGGCTTCACGCTCGACGAGAACGGCCGCAAGATGTCGAAATCGCTCGGCAACACCGTCGATCCGCAGAAGGTCATCAAGGATTCCGGCGCCGACATTTTGCGGCTGTGGGTCTGCGCGACGGATTACGCCGACGACCAGCGCATCGGCCCCGAGATTCTCAAGAACACCATCGAGACCTACCGCAAGCTGCGCAACACCATCCGCTGGATGCTCGGCACGCTGCATCACTTCGATCGCGGCGAGGCGGTGGCGTTCGCTGATATGCCCGAGCTTGAGCGGCTGATGCTGCATCGGCTTGCGGAGCAGAGCGCTGTGGTGCGCAACGCCTATGCCGAGTTCGATTACAAGACCGTGGTGGCAAGTCTCGCGGCCTTCATGAACACCGAACTGTCGGCGTTCTATTTCGATATCCGCAAGGATACGCTTTATTGCGATCCGCCGTCGTCACCGGCGCGCAGGGCCGCGCTGACCGTGATCGACACGCTTTGCGACGCGACCCTGAAATGGCTGGCGCCGGTGCTTTCGTTCACGACCGAAGAGGCGTGGCGGCTGTACCGGCCGGACGCGGAGCCGTCGGTGCATCTGACGCTGTTCCCGGAGAGCTTCGACAATTTCCGCGACGACGCACTGGCCGCGAAATGGGAAACCGTCCGCGCCGTGCGCAGCGTCGTCACCGGCGCGCTGGAACTGGAGCGGGCCGCCAAGCGGATCGGCTCCTCGCTCGAAGCCTCGCCGATCGTCTATGTCGCCGACCGCGCGATGCTCGGCACATTGTTCGACGTTGACCTCGCCGAGGTCTGCATCACGTCTAACTTTGAAGTGCGCGAGGGCGATGCCCCCGCCGACGCGTTCCGTCTGCCGAACGTCCAGGGCGTCGCCGTGGTGATCGAGAAAGCCGCTGGCGCCAAGTGCGCCCGATCGTGGAAGATACTGCCGAGCGTGGGCAGCGACGGCGAGTACCCCGACGTATCGCCGCGCGACGCGCAGGCGCTGCGGGAGTGGAAGGCGCTCGGAGTCACCGTGTGACCCCCGTTTTGCGCTCCGGCATCATTGCGGCCGTCGCGGCGCTGATCGCCGATCAGGCGTCCAAGCTCTGGCTCCTGTTCGCGTTCGATATCGGCCATCGCGGCGCCGTCAGGGTCACCCCGTTCTTCGATCTGGTGCTCGCCTGGAACACCGGCATCAGCTACGGCTGGTTCCAGACCGACAGTCCGGCGGGCGCGGCGATCCTGCTCGTGATCAAGGCCGCCGCAGTGGTACTGCTGGCGGTCTGGATGGCGCGGTCGCAGACTCGCATGGCCGCAATCGGCCTCGGCCTGATTATCGGCGGCGCCATCGGCAACGCCATCGACCGCTTCGCCTATGGGGCGGTGATGGATTTCGCGCTGTTTCACCTGCAATACGCCGGTCAAACCTATAGCTGGTATATCTTCAACATTGCCGATGTGGCGATCGTTGTCGGGGTGATCGCCCTGTTGTATGATTCCTTCATCGGGACCTCCGCCGCAAAAGCGCCCTGATCACGGACGATAGGGGGCTTGCCCGGGTTAAAGCAGCCTTTGCCGCGATCCGGTGAAAAGCTGAACAGGATGAACGCGATGCGCAACACCGAACAAAACGGTTGGGATGTGCTCAGGGCCGCGGCAACGCTGCTGCGCGGCGCTCAACTGGCGACGGCTGCCGCGGGGCTCGCCGTCGTTCTGTCGGCCGGCATGGCGCATGCCCAGGACGATGATAGCACCTTCGAGGAAGGGATTATCAAGAAAGTCATGCGAGGCCTCGGCGCCACCAGCATGGAAAACTCGGATATCGAGTACCGCGAGCGGTCGCCGCTGGTGATCCCGCCCAGCACCGAGTTGCCGCCCCCCGGCTCGGGCCTGGGCGCGACCGAAGCGAACGATCCGAACTGGCCGAAGGACCCCGACGTTCAGCGTCGCAGGGAGGCGGCCGCCGCGAGGAAGGACCGCACGCTGTTATTGCCCTGGGAAAACGGACAATCGATCCTGCCCAGCAAACTCGCCAAGGGTTCGGCCTCCGCAAAGCGGGCCGAGACGAACCAGGGGAGTGATGAGGGCGGTTCTCTCAATAACCCGTCGCTCAGCCCTTCAAAGCTCGGCTTCGTCGGCAAGCTCAGCAACCTGTTCGGCGGCAACAAGACGGAAACGGCCCCGTTCAAGGGCGAGCCTGAACGTGAAAAACTCACGCAGCCCCCGGTCGGCTATCAGACCCCGTCGCCGAACTTCGCTTACGGCACCGGACCGAAGGAAGCCCTCGGCAACACCTATACCGATGTCAACACCGGCAAGGAACGCACCTATTAGAACCCGTCACCGGTTCATGGAAGCGGTGACGGACTCTTGCTTTGATGTTTGACGCGTTTTCTTCACGCGAACCGGACGCGAAGTCCTGATCCTCGACAGTTCGAGCCGGAAACGCGCTGCCGGACGGGCACGAGCGGTCAAGCTCAATCCCGCCGGAGCGTTCCTTTGAATGGAATCGGAAGGGGTATCTCCGTTTTGGTTTGACGTATCCACGTCAAACCTATCCACTTCACGCAAGCACTCCAGCAAGGATTGGCTCCAGCAAAGGATTGACGGTAACGTGACCCCCCAGACAAATTGCCGCCGGTGCGCGCCATGATGGCGGCGCGACGAGTGGCCCTCCCCGGCTTCGCGGCACTGACCGTGTATCTTGCGGCCCTGCTGGCCTCGCCGCCAGCGCCGGCGCAGACCGTCACCTCCCCGCCTCCTGTCACGTTCACGCTGGCCAACGGGCTCGGGGTCGTGGTCATTCCCGACCACCGGACACCGGTGGTCACCCAGATGATCTGGTACAAGGTCGGTTCGGCGGACGAAACGCCCGGCAAATCGGGACTCGCGCATTTCCTCGAGCACCTGATGTTCAAGGGTACCGCCAGGTATCCGGCCGGCGAGTTCTCCCAGACCGTGCTGCGCGTCGGCGGCGAGGAGAACGCCTTCACCAATTTCGACTACACCGGTTACTATCAGCGCGTGCCGCGCGATCAACTCGCCGCCATGATGGCGTTCGAGGCCGACCGCATGACCGGCCTGGTGCTGAAGGACGAAAACGTGCTGCCCGAGCGCGATGTCGTGCTCGAGGAATACAACATGCGCGTCGCCAACAATCCGGACGCGCGGCTCGTCGAACAGATCATGGCCGCGCTGTATCTCAACCATCCCTACGGCCGCCCGGTGATCGGCTGGCGCCAGGAGATCGAGAAGCTCACCCGGGAAGATGCGCTGGCCTTCTACAAACGATTCTACGCGCCGAACAATGCCACGCTGGTGATCGCAGGTGACGTGGACGCACAGAAGATCCGTCCTGAAATCGAGAAGACGTTCGGACAGGTGCCGTCGCAGCCCGCCATTCCGAGCACGCGCATCCGTCCGCAGGAGCCGCTCCCGGCCGCGCCGCGGACGGTCACGCTCGCGGACGCCCGCGTCGAGCAGCCGATGCTGCGGCGCTACTATCTCGTGCCCTCCTCGACCACCGCCGCCGCCGGCGAAAGTCCCGCGCTCGATGTGCTCGCGCAATTGATCGGCGACGGCAGCAACGCCTATCTCTACCGCGCGCTCGTCGTCGACAAGCAGCTCGCCGTCAGCACCAACGCGACCTATCAGGGCACCGCTGTCGATGCGAGCTATTTAGCGGTCGCGGTCGCGCCGAAGCCCGGCGCGGACTTTGCCGCGATCGAGCAGGCCATCGATGCCGTGATCGAAAATCTCATCAAGAACCCGATCCCCGCGGAAGACCTCGAGCGCGTCAAGACCCAGCTGATCGCGCAGGCGGTCTACGCTCAGGACAGTCAAACGACACTGGCGCGCTGGTACGGCGCGGGCGTCACGGTCGGATTGAGCGTCGACGAGATCAGGAACTGGCCGGACCGCATCCGTGCGGTGACCGCCGCGCAGATTCAGGACGTCGCGCGGAAGTGGCTGGTCAAAACGCGCTCGGTCACCGGATATCTCATCAAGGACACCACGCCGGCCCGCGAGGAGAAACGATCGTGAGACGCCTTGGGACCAGCGCGGGGCGCGGCCTGCTCGCCGCCGTATGTTTCGCGGTCATCAGCTTCGCCGCCATCCCCTCTTTCGCCGCGACGAAAATCCAGCATCTGGTGACGCCGGGGGGCATCGAGGCCTGGCTCGTTCAGGACGCCACCGTGCCTCTGGTGGCCATGGAATACGCGTTCGCGGGCGGCGCGGCGCAGGACCCGCCCGGCAAGCCGGGCGTCGGCCACCTGGTCGCCAGCCTGCTGGACGAGGGCGCCGGGGATCTCAACTCCAGGACCTTTCGTGAACGGATGGAGCGCCGGGCCATCGAACTCAGCTTCACGATCCAGCGCGACCGGCTCCGTGGCTCGTTGCGGATGCTTAGGGAACACAGCGACGAAGCGTTCGGCCTGCTGCGGCTCGCCTTGACCTCGCCGCGGTTCGACGCCGACGATGTCGAGCGCATCCGTTCGCAGATCCTGTCCCACCTGCGCCGCAGCTCGACCAATCCGAACGCACTCGCCGGCCGCGCATTCCTCAAGCTGGCATTCGGCGATCATCCCTACGGTCATCCCTCGCACGGCACGCTCGAAAGCGTCCCGACGGTCAGGATCGACGACCTCAAGGATTACGTGCGGCGGGTGGTGGCGCGAGACAGGTTGAAGATCACGGTCGTGGGCGATATCGAGCCGGCGGCTCTCGCAAAGATGCTGGATCAGACCTTCGGAAGCCTGCCGGCGAAGGGCGACCTCAGGCCCGTGCCCGACGTCATCGCCGCGAAGCCGCCGCAAAGCGCATTCGTTCCGCTCGACGTGCCGCAGACCGTGGTCATGTTCGGAGGCGCCGGCGTCAAGCGTCACGACCCGGATTTCATGGCGGCCTACATCAACAACCATATTCTCGGCGGCGGCTCCCTGTCGTCCAGGCTCTATCGGGAGGTTCGGGAAAAACGTGGTCTCGCCTATTCCGTCTCGCAATCGCTGCTATGGATGGACCATTCGGCGCTGTTCGCCGGCACCACCGGGACCCGCGCCGACCGCGCCGGCGAGAGCATCGATGCCATCAACAGCGAGATCAGGCGCTTTGCCGAGAACGGGCCCACGCAGAAAGAACTCGACGAAGCCAAGTCCTATGTGAAGGGATCGCAGATGCTGGAGCTCGACACCTCATCGAAGCTCGCCACCGGCCTCTTGCAGTATCAGACGGACGATCTGCCGATCGACTACATCGAGAAGCGCAATTCCATCGTCGATGCCGTCACCCTCGACCAGGCGAGATCGGTCGCGAAGCGGTTGTGGGGACAAGGGCTTCTCACCGTGGTCGTGGGGCGCTCGCCCCAGGCGGCGGCGCGACCCGCGGCGGCGCAGCCGCCCGCAACGCCGCCCGCACCTCAGCCCGCCGCGCATTAGAGCATGATCCCGCGGGCCGGATGAGATCTGGTGAATGCCATGCTGCGGATCACCCGCACCATCGTCATCGACGAAAACGACATCGAGATCAGTTTCATTCGCGCCTCGGGTCCGGGCGGCCAGAACGTCAACAAGCTCTCGACCGCCGCGCAGTTGCGCTACGATACGCGCCGCCTGACGCTCGCCCCTGATATCGCCGCGCGGCTCGCCCAACTCGCAGGGCAGCGGATGACCCGGGACGGTGTGATCGTCATCCACGCCCAGCGCTTTCGCACCCAGGAGCGCAACCGCGCGGACGCCACCGACCGCCTGATCGAATTGCTGCGCCAGGCCGCGATCCGTCCAACCCCGCGCCGCGCCACCAAGCCGACCCTCGGCTCGAAGCAACGCCGGCTGGAGAGCAAGAAGCGCCGCGGCGACGTGAAGGCGAAACGCGGACGCACCTCTTCCGAGGACTGACGGACCCGCCGCGCGTTCCCGCACACATTCCCCAATCAAGGCGGGACGTCCGGTTTTGCCCCCATGCAATCGGCGCGGCGAACGCTTACACTCGGCCGCAGCCAGAATCGAGCCGCACCATGCCCGTCCGCCAGCTTCCCGAGACCATCGTCAACCGCATCGCCGCGGGCGAAGTGGTCGAGCGTCCGGCGAGCGTCGTCAAGGAGCTGGTGGAGAACGCGATCGACGCCGGGGCGACCCGCATCGACGTCTTCACCGATGGCGGCGGACGGCGGCGGATCGGCGTCACCGACGACGGGGCCGGCATGGCGAAGGGCGACCTCGCGCTGGCGGTCGACCGCCATGCCACCTCGAAACTCGACGACGAGGATTTGCTGGGCATCCGCACCCTGGGCTTTCGCGGCGAGGCGCTGCCCTCGATCGGAGCGGTGGCCAGGCTCTGCATCACCACGCGCGAGGCCCGCGAGCCGCATGCGTGGTCGCTCACGGTGGAAGGCGGACGAAAATCCGAGATCATTCCGGCCGCGCTGACCCAAGGCACGCGCGTTGAAGTCGGCGATCTCTTTTATGCAACGCCCGCGCGGCTGAAATTCCTCAAGACCGATCGCACCGAGGCCGAGGCGATCCGCGAGGTGGTGCGGCGGCTGGCGATGGCGCGGCCGAATATCGGCTTCACCCTCGCAGGCGAGGAGCGTGCGCCGGTGACATGGACGGCGGCGCTCCCCGGAGCGGCGGGACGTTTGACGCGACTGGGCGACATTCTCGGCGGAGACTTCCGCGCCGCCGCCATCCCGGTGCGCGCCGAACGCGAGGGCGTGATCGTCGAGGGATTCGCCGCCGCGCCGTCGCTGACCCGCGCCAACGCGCTCGGCCAGTATCTGTTCGTCAACGGCCGTCCGGTGCGCGACAAGCTGATCCTCGGCGCGGTGCGCGCGGCCTATTCCGATTACCTGCCGCGCGACCGTCACCCGGTGGCGGCGTTGTTCGTCACAGCCGATCCGCGGGAGGTCGACGCCAATGTCCATCCCGCGAAGACGGAAGTGCGGTTCCGGAACGCCGGGCTGGTGCGCGCGCTGATCGTGCACGCGCTGAAGGAAGGTCTGGCGCGCGAGGGGCGACGCACCGCCGCGAACAGCGACGGCGCGGTGCTCACGGCTTTCCGTCCCGCGCCCTCCTCGCGTTCCGCCAACTGGGATTGGCGGCAATCGCCCGCCGCGCCCGCCGACGCGCGGCCATGGGGCGGCGGATCGCCTGCGGCCGCATTCGCCGAAGCCGGCCAGACCGCGCTCGATGTCGGCGCGCCCAGCGCCGACGTGCGCTTTGACGCTCATCCCCCTCTTGATCTGGTCGATCGGCCGCTCGGCGCGGCGCGCACCCAGCTCCACGAAACCTACATCGTGTCGCAAACCCGCGACGGCCTGATCGTCGTGGACCAGCACGCCGCGCATGAACGCATCGTTTATGAGCGGCTGAAGACGGCGCTTGAGCGGGACGGCGTACAGCGGCAGATCCTGCTGATCCCCGATATCGTCGAACTGGATGAAGCGACGGTTGAAAAGCTGATCGACCGCGCGCGTGAACTGGAAAAATTCGGCCTCGCCATCGAGTCCTTCGGTCCCGGCGCGGTCGCCGTGCGCGAGACGCCGTCGCTGCTCGGCAAGGTCAACGCGGCCGCGCTGCTGCGCGATCTCGCCGAACACATGACGGAGTGGGAAGAGACGCTTCCGCTCGAACGGCGGCTGATGCATGTCGCGGCCACGATGGCCTGTCACGGCTCGGTGCGCGCGGGGCGGATTCTCAAGCCGGAGGAAATGAACGCGCTGCTGCGCGAGATGGAAGCCACGCCCAATTCAGGTCAGTGCAACCACGGCCGCCCGACCTATGTGGAATTGAAGCTCGACGATATCGAGAAACTGTTCGGGCGGCGGTGAAACTAACCCGCCCGCAGAAACACAAACTCGGTATCGTCATAGGCGCGACGTTCGAGTTCGTGAAATCCCTCCGGCGCGGCGAAGCCCGCGGCCCTGGCTTCCTCGACAACGAGCAGCGCCTTGTCGGTCAGCCAGCCCCCGTCGCGCAGCGAGGCGAGCGCCTTGTCGGCCAACTGCATCCGATACGGCGGATCAAGAAACACCAGCGAGAACGGCATGAGGGGATGCGCCGGCCCGAGATGGGTCGCGTCGCGGCGATAGACTTTCGTTACACCACCGAGCCCCAATGCCTCGACGTTGTTGCGCAGCAGCGCGCGCGCCTCGGCGCCGTTATCAACGAACAGCGTGAACTTCGCTCCGCGCGACACCGCCTCGATGCCGAGCGCGCCGGTGCCCGCAAACAGATCGAGCACGCGCGCATCCACCACCGGATTGTCATAGGCATGAACCAGGATGTTGAACAGCGACTCGCGCAGCCGATCGGCCGTGGGACGTATCTGCTGCGTCGATGGCGACGCGAGGTTGCGGCCCTTCAGCCGTCCGCCGACGACACGCATCGTCAATCCCTTATCAATCCCTTATCAATCCCTTGGCGTCAGGTCGCGCTTGCCGTGATAGCCGCGCTTGGGCCGGCGTGGCGGCCCGTAACCGTTGGCCTCGGCTTCGTTGCGCGCCCGCGCCTCGTCGCTGCCGGTCCGCTGCACCACGACGCTGCGGCCCTTGCGGTCCTCGATCAGCGCGCGCTTCGTTCTCGCCTTGTTGTCTTTCTTGGAGCGCAGCGGCGTGCCATCACGGCCGAGCTTGACGGCCCCGGATTCGGCCGTGGCGCCTGATGGATCCATGTTGGCGAGCGCGGCGATCCTGTCGCCGAGTTGCTCGCGCAGCACGCGCGTCTTCACCTCCTCGACCTCACCTTCCGCGATCTCGGCAAGCTGGAACGGTCCGTAGGAGATACGGATCAGCCGGTTCACCTCAAGCCCGAGATGCGCCATCACGTTGCGCACCTCGCGGTTCTTGCCCTCGCGAATCGCAAAGGTCAGCCACACATTCGCGCCCTGATCGCGCTCCAGCGTGGCGTCGATCGAGCCATACTTGACGCCGTCGACCTCGACGCCGTTCTTGAGCGCATCGAGTTGCGCCTGCGTCACCTCGCCATGGGCGCGGACGCGGTAGCGCCGCAGCCAGCCGGTGTCGGGTAGTTCCAGCGCGCGGGCCAGGCCGCCGTCATTGGTCAGCAGCAGTAGTCCCTCGGTATTGAAATCGAGCCGGCCGACGCTGATCAGGCGCGGCAGACCCTCGGGCAGATGATCGAATACCGTCGGCCGCCCTTCGGGATCGGCATGAGTCGTCATCAGGCCGCGCGGCTTGTGATACAGGAACAGTCGCGTGCGCTCGCGCTCCGGCAAAGGCTCACCGTCAACCGTAATGACATCACGCGAGGTGACATCGAGCGCCGGCGAATTGATCACGCGGCCGTTGACGGCGACGCGGCCTTGCGTAACCCATTCCTCCGCGTCGCGGCGCGAAGCGAGACCGGCGCGCGAGATCACTTTCGCGACGCGTTCACCGGCTTTCTTTGGTTTCGGCTCGGCCCGCGCGCCGCGCCGCTCGGTTTCAGGCGCGCGTTCGCGATAGGCGCCGCGTCCCCCGAACGCCGGACGTTTTGCGAAAACCTTGCTGTCGTCCTCATTGTCACGACGCGAACGATCGTCGCGATCATTGCGGCGCGGGCGCTCCTGCCACGCATTGCGCTCGCCGCGAGGACGGTCGCCGTCGGGACGATCAAACTTGCGGGGACCGCGATCGGCGCCCGCAGCTCGCTCAACGCGATCCTCGCGTGGTTTCGAAAATCGTGGACGCCCCGCGCCGTCACGAGACGGTCGCGACCCGCCGCGATCATCGCGCGGGCCGGCGTCGCGCTTCCGCCACGGCTTTTCATCGCCCCTGTCACGACCCTCGCGATCGCCGAACTCCTTGCGCGGTCCGCGCGAGCCACGGTCGGGCCCACCGCGTGAAAACGTTTTCCTGTCATCGAAGGAGCGATCCCCGCGCGGCGTGTACGGACGTTTCTCGCCGCCACCCTCGCGCGGCGGACGCGCGCTATAAGGCCGATCACCTTGCGGCCGCGCCCGCCGCGGACGGTCGCCGTCTTTCCGAAAGCCCTCGCCGCGCGGCGTGTAGGGACGCTTTTCGCCGCCGTCGTCGCGATTGAACCGAGGCCGCGCGGCCGCGCCATCTCGCTTGCCCGCATAGGGTTTGCCGGCACCAGCATACGACTTACTGGCATAGGGCTTCCTTTGGGAAGGCTTCGCGCCATCGGATTTGCCGGCATAGGGCCGCTTATCGCCATCGCCCCTGTCGGACTTTCTGGTATCGGGCTTTCTGATATCGGACTTGCCAGCCAAGCCGCGCCTGGCGAGCTTCTTTTCCGGACCGCGCGGCGCGCCGGATCGGCCCTTGGGTTTACCCTTGCCCCCGGAAGGCCGATCGCGCCGGCCACGCGGGCGCGCATTGTCATCGTCATTATCGCGGGGCATGAATGATCTCGCTACGGGCACAAGGGCCGACTGAGCGCGCCTCTTAACAGGGTTCGCGCCGGGATACGAGATGACCGCACCATCTTTCATGGACATGGCGCTCGAAGCCGCAGAAAAAGCCGGTCAAGCGGGCGAGGTGCCGATCGGCTGCGTGATCGTGCGCGACGGTGAGGTCATCGCCGCCGCGGGAAACCGCACCCTGATCGACCGCGACCCCACCGCCCATGCCGAGATTCTGGCGCTCCGGGCAGCCGCGCACGTCCTCGGCAGCGAGCGGCTGACCGGCTGCGACCTCTATGTGACGCTGGAACCCTGCACGATGTGCGCGGCCGCGATCTCGTTCGCGCGGATCCGAAGGCTCTACTATGGAGCGAGCGACCCCAAAGGCGGCGCGGTGGAGTCCGGCGTCCGGTTCCTCGCCGCGCCGACCTGCCATCATCGGCCGGAGGTGTACCCGTCCGTGGGTGAAAGCCAGGCGGCAGCGCTGCTGCGGGATTTCTTCAAGGCGCGGCGGTAACGGTTGGCTTCTATCCGCCCTTCTCCCGCGCCACCGCGCGAAGGCCGATGTCGCGGCGGCAAAAGCCCTCGGGCCATTTGATGCGATCGACGGCCTCATACGCGCGGGCTTGCGCCTCGGCGACGGTCTTGCCCAACGCGCAGACGTTCAGCACGCGACCACCAACCGCGAGAACGCGCCCGTCCTCATCTTTCGTGCCGGCATGAAAAATCTCCACGCCCTCGACCTTGGCGGCTTCGTCGAGTCCGTCGATGCGCGTTCCCTTGGCGTATCCGCCGGGATAGCCCTTCGCCGCCATCACCACGGTCAGCGCAGGATCGGCAAACCAGCGCATGCTGAAATGATGCAGCTGCCCGTCGCAGGCGGCGAACAGCGCCGGCACGATGTCGCCCCTCATCCGCAGCATCAGCACCTGACATTCCGGATCGCCGAAGCGGACGTTGTACTCGATCAGCTTCGGTCCCTGCTCCGTGATCATCAGGCCCGCGAACAGCACGCCTTTGAAAGGCGCACCCTTCTCGCGCATGGCGCGCAATGTCGGAACGATAATCTCGTCCATGGTGCGGCGGCACATCTCGTCCGTCATCACCGTCGCAGGCGAATAGGCGCCCATGCCGCCGGTGTTCGGGCCCTCGTCGCCGTCGAACGCCCGTTTATGGTCCTGCGCGGTCGCCAGCGGCATCGCGTGCTCGCCGTCGCACAGCGCGAAGAACGACGCTTCCTCGCCGCGCAAAAATTCCTCGACCACAACCTCAGCGCCAGCCGCACCGAAGCCGCCTTCGAACATCATGTCGGCCGCCGCCAGCGCCTCGTCCAGCGTCATGGCCACCACGACGCCCTTGCCGGCCGCAAGCCCGTCGGCCTTGATGACGATCGGCGCGCCGTGCGCGCGGATATAATCCTTCGCCGCCGTAACTTCCTTGAAGCGTTCATAGGCCGCTGTCGGAATCCCGTTGTCGCGGCAGAGATCCTTGGTGAAGCCCTTGGAGCTTTCGAGCTGCGCGGCGGCCTTGCCCGGCCCGAACGCCTTGATGCCCGCGGCCGAGAGATCATCGACCATGCCCGCGGCGAGCGGCGCTTCCGGACCGACCACCACGAGATCGACCTTGTTGGTTTTGCAGAACGCGATCACCGCCGCATGGTCAGCGATATCGAGCGCCACGCATTCGGCCTCGCGCGCGATCCCGGCATTGCCCGGCGCGCACCAGAGTTTCGTCACCAGCGGCGAGCCCGCGATTTTCCATGCCAGCGCATGTTCGCGGCCGCCGGAACCAAGCAGAAGAATGTTCATGTACGAGCGCCGATCCAGCCTTTCCGGTGGTTTCGGAGCGGTTTAGCATGGTAATGCGGACGAGCAACAGAAGTGAGGCTGATGCCCGCAAACCCAGCACAGCTTTTGGCGAACTCGCCGGAATACACCGTCTCCGAGTTGTCCTCGGCGCTGAAACGCACCGTGGAGAACGCCTACGGCCATGTGCGGGTGCGCGGCGAGATCTCCGGCTTTCGCGGACCGCACGCCTCGGGCCATTGCTATTTCGCGCTGAAGGACGAGAGCGCCAAGATCGAGGCGGTGATCTGGAAGGGCGTCCACGGCCGGATGCGGTTCAAGCCGCAGGAGGGGCTGGAGGTCATCGCCACCGGCAAGCTGACGACCTATCCCGGCTCGTCGAAATACCAGATCGTGATCGAGGCGATCGAGCCTGCCGGGATCGGCGCGCTGATGGCGCTGATGGAGGAGCGCAAGAGGAAGCTCGCGGCGGAAGGGCTGTTCGATGAAGCCCGCAAGCAGCTGCTTCCCTGGCTGCCCGAGGTCATCGGCGTGGTGACCTCCCCCACCGGCGCCGTGATCCGCGACATCCTGCACCGGCTGGAGGACCGGTTTCCTCGCCGCGTGCTGGTGTGGCCGGTGCGGGTGCAGGGCGAAGGCTCGGCGGAACAGATCGCCGCCGCTATCGACGGGTTCAACGCGCTGCCGGACGGCGGACGCATTCCGCGTCCCGACCTGCTGATCGTCGCGCGCGGGGGCGGCTCGCTCGAAGACCTGTGGTCGTTCAACGAGGAAATCGTGGTCCGCGCCGCAGCCGGCAGCATGATCCCGCTGATCTCGGCGGTGGGTCACGAGACCGACGTGACGCTGATCGATTTCGCCGCCGATCAGCGGGCCCCGACGCCGACGGCCGCCGCCGAAATGGCCGTGCCGGTCCGGTCCGATCTGGCGGTCAAAATCTCAAACCTCGCGGCCCGCGCCCTCGTCGCCTGGAAGCGAGGTCATGACGACCGGCGCGCCGAATTGCGCTCCGCCGCCCGCGCGCTGCCGGGAGCCGGTGAACTGCTGGCGATTCCCCGCCAGACGCTCGACAACGCCGCCGCCGCCTTGCCGCGCGCCTTGCGCGCAAGCACGCACCTTCATCACCGCCGCTTCACGCGGATTTCCGGCGGACTCACGCTGCGGGTGCTGCGCGCGCAGGTTACGCACGCAAAACAATCGGTCACCGCAACCGGCGCGAGGCTCACACACGGCGCGCAGGTCGTGCTGCGCCACCGCCGCGACCGCTTCGCGGGACTGGCGGTGCGGCTCAGGGCGTCGCGGCTAGCCAACGTCCAGGCGCAGCGCGATCGCATCGCGCGTGACAACGAACGCACAAGGCGACTGGCCGAGCGCGCGCGACGGGCGCTCGTCACCTTGCTGCAACGGCATGAGGCCCGCATCACGCATTCGGGTCAGCTACTGGCGGCGCTTTCCTATCGCGGCGTGCTCGCGCGCGGCTTCGCACTGGTTCGCGACGACGCCGGACAGGCGGTGCGAAGCGCAACGGCGGTCGGTTCCGGCGCGCGCCTTACGCTGGAATTTGCCGACGGAAAGGTGAACGTCACCTCCGGCACCGATCAAACCGCAGCGACGTCACCAAACCCGCCGAGGTCAGGCCCCATGAGCGAGTCCAAACCGGCATCCCGCAGGCGCGCCACCAAACCCGCCGGTCAGGGAAGTCTGTTCTGAATAGACCGGGTCCGGTATGCTACTGATGAGGTCAATATCCGAAAGGAGGCCGGATGGCGTTTCGTCAAGCCGTAACGCTGAGCGAACCTGTCCGAGACCCTGGAGAAAAGCAGTGCTGAACAAATTTCGTCAATCCGGACAGGGCGAGGCGCGCGTACAGTATCTCGATGGCGACTTCCGGGTGATCTCGCCGGGAACCTATGTCCGTTGCGCCGTCACCGACGCCCGCATTCCACTCGACGAACTGAAATACTGGAGCGTCGATTTGCAGGAAGCTTACGCTCTCCCGAGCGCGGTGTTGCAGCGTCATTACCCGGGCGCGCTCAAAAGCCCGGACTGAGAGCGAGCGACTTTCAATCAGTCTGACCGTCGTGCCTCTGCAATCCTGTCCACCAGGAACGACCGCAGCAGCGTTTCATCGTCGAAAGCAAGCCTGACTGCGAAAGGCGCGACGGTCTGAGCAAAGGCGGCGAGGTTCTCGTTGTTGCGCAGCCGCGCCAGATCCTTTTCCGTCGTCACCAACGTTAAGCCGTCCTGACCGGCGGCGGCTTGCAGCGCGGCCACGTCGCGTCGCGAGAACGGATGGTGGTCGGCAAATGCCCGCTCCGCCGCCACATCGACGCCGCAGGCGCGAAGACCGCGGAAGAACCTCGGGGGGTCGCCGATTCCGGCAAAGGCCAAGACGCGCCTGCCGCGAAGGGCCGCCACCGAGGCGTCATCCGGGACAATCCGCGCACGTAAGACAAGCCCTCCCCGCGCCTTGATGCGCGCCGCAACGTCGTCCGCGGCGGAACCAGGGCCGACGATCACCAGCGCATCCGTGCGCGCGAGTTGCGGCGGCAGCGGCGCCCGCAGCGGCCCCGCCGGAAAAACTCGGCCGTTTCCGAGGCCGCGATCTCCGTCGATCACGATCAGCGAGATATCCTTCGCGAGCGCCGGGTTCTGGAAGCCGTCGTCCATCAGGATCACGCTGGCGCCCAGCGCGCGCGCCGGCGCGACGCCCGCCGCCCGTTGTCGCGACACGATCACGGGGAGCGTCCGCGCCATCATCAGGGGCTCGTCTCCGGCATCCGCAGCCTCATGCCGGTCCGGATCGACGCGCACCGGGCCGCGCAGCCGTCCGCCATAGCCGCGACTGATCACGACCGGCGTTTCGCCGAGCGAACGGAGAACGCCGGCGAGCGCCAACACGGTCGGCGTCTTGCCCGCGCCGCCGAGATGATAGTTTCCGACGCAGATCACCGGCACACCGGCGCGCAGACCCTTCCGTGACAGCCGCCTAGCGGCGATCGCGCCATAAAGCGCGCCTACGGGCATCAGAGACCGCGAAAGCAACGATGATGGCTTGCGCCAGAAGGCCGGTTCACGCATCGGCCGCCCGTCGTTCAAGCCGCAACTGAAGAAGATACGGTTCGAGCGCGGCCAGCGTGCGATCGAGCGCACCGCCGAGTTTTTCCACCACCTGAGACCCTGCCGTCGCAGCCGCGTCGCGTGCGGCGGAATCGTTGAGAAGGTGGCCAAGCTGCTTGGTCAGCGCATCGCCGTCGTCGACCCGGCACGCGCCGCCCGCGCGGTCGAGCGCGTCATAAACATCCGGAAAATTGAAGACGTGCGGCCCGTGCACGATCGACGCATTGAGCTTGACCGCCTCGATCGGATTCTGGCCGCCATGCGGCACCAGCGAGCCGCCCATGAAAACGATCGGCGCCAGGCGGTAGAACAATCCCATTTCACCGATGGTGTCGGCGACATAGATGCTTGTGCTCGCTGTCGGCAGCTGCTCCAGCGAGCGCCGCGCCGCCTGCGCGCCGGACGCGATGACCATCCGGGCGATCGCCTCGCCCCGATCGGGGTGGCGAGGAACGATCACGGTCAGCAGCGACGGAAAATCACGCGCGAGCGTTTGATGGGCGTTGAGCAGTATTTCTTCCTCGCCCGGATGGGTCGAGGCCGCCACCACCACCGGGCGGCCGCGGGTCACGAACAGCAGACGTTCCAGCTTGGTCTCGTCGGCCGGCGGCGCCTTTACGTCGAGCTTGAGGTTGCCGGTGATGACGACGTTGCGACCACCGAGCACCGTGAAACGCTCCGCGTCGATTTCGGACTGGACAAGGCAGATATCGAACCGGCTCAACAGCGCCCCGATCGTTCGGGAGGCCCGCCGCCAGCGCGGGAATGAACGGCGCGACATCCGCCCGTTGATCAGCACGATCGGTACACGACGGCTCGCGCCAGCCAGAATCAGGTTCGGCCACAGGTCCGATTCGATAAAGAGCGCGAGACCGGGTTGCCAGTGATCAAGAAAACGCTCCACGAAGCGGGGCGAGTCGTAGGGGATATACTGGTGAATGATATCCGGCGGGAACCGCTTCGCGGCGACGGCCGCCGACGTAACCGTGCCTGACGTAACCAGAACGCCGATATTGAGCGCGCGCAGCCGCTCGATCAGCGCGGCCGCGGCCAGCACCTCGCCAACGCTGGCCCCATGGATCCAGACCAGCGGACCCGCGGGGCGGGGCTGCCGGGCGACGCCCCGGCGCTCATTGATGCGCGCCGGGTCTTCCTTGCCCTGTTTCAGACGCCGTTTGAGAAGCAGAGGCGTCAGCGGCCCGGCGGCGACAGCCAGCCTGCGGTAGAGGCGCAGTGTCGCCGGCATCGGGTTAGGCATGGCCCGCCTCATATTCGGGACCGGCCTCGAATTCGGGCCGGCCGACTTTCATGTAAGCGCGGCGCGTCGCATCGTTCAATGTCGCCTCCAGCCGCGCCCTCAGCATCTCCATCATCTGCGCATCCGCGTCCGAGGGAACCGAGATCGGCTCACCGCCCACCAGGGCGCCGCGCCCGAACGGCAGGTTGATCGTCGTGCGATCCCAGTTGTTCAGGCGAATGAAGCGGCTGGTCGCCATCGCGAAGGGCATGATGGTCCGCCCGGATTCACGCGCCAGCATGATGATGCCGAGACCGGCGATCCGCGAGCGCTTGGGCACGTCGGCGGTCAGGGCCACGTTGTAGCCCTCCTCCAGCGCACGGACCATTTCCTTGAAGGCGCCGACGCCCCCCTTACGATTGAACGCGGAGCCGTGATCGCCGGAACCGCGAATGGTTTCAATCCCCAGCCGCTCCGCGGCGAGCGCGTTGAACTCGCCGTCGCGGTGCCGCGAGATCAGCACCTTGCCGCGATGGTGCGCCCGCCTGATGAACGGCGTCATGAAATGCTGCCCGTGCCAGAACGCGAGGATCACCGGCATCTGCGGCTCGACGATGTCGTAGACATCCTCGGGGTCGTAGCTGAACCTGTTGGTTCGCCAGACCAGCCATAAAAAGCCCGCGGCCAGAAGGCCCGCGGACTGCTGAAACCAGCGTGAGCGCAGCAGATTGCGAAGCAGTTTTCTCAAAGGTCGGTTTTCGTGTCTTGACCAGGATCGAGCAGCCGGTGGAGATGGACGATGAAATACCGCATGTGGGCGTTATCGACCGTCCGCTGCGCCTTCGCTTTCCAGGCGGCATAGGCTGATGCGTAGTTCGGATAGAGGCCGACGATCTCGACCTCATCGAGGTTTTTGAAGGTCGTATGCGCGAGATCGGTCAGTTCGCCTCCGATCACGAGATGGAGCAGTTGCTGGGGTGGACTGTCTGGCGGCATCACGCGTTGTCCTACTATGCCGCCGGCCGTCAGGCAAACACCAACGAGGCAAACACCATCAATGTCGGCAGCCGGCCTTACGGCAGCGGACGTCCCCGGACCTGCTCCAGAATGCGCGCGTGGCGCGGGCAACCGGCCGCGACCAGCACGCCGTGCGTCACCTCGGCACGATTATAAAGAACCGGCTCGCCGGCAAGCGAGGTCATTTTACCATTCGCCTCATGCACGATCAAATCGGCCGCGGCGATATCCCAATCGTGGCTCTGGCCACCGGCAAAAGCGGCATCGATTCCGCCCCCCGCCACGCGGCACAGCCGCAGCGCCAGCGAACTGATCCTCGGATGAAGGGCGACATCGTCCGGACGCAGGTCGAGTTTTTCCAGAAGCGGTTTCGGTCCTGCGATCTTCGAAAAATCCAGATCATCACCGCCGGTCGCCTGGACCGGCAGGTCGTTGCGGGTCGTCCCCTGCCCGCGCGCGGCAACGAAAAACTCGTCGGTGGCGGGCGCGAACACGGCGGCGAGCAGCGGCGAGGCATCCTCCACCAGAGCGACGCTGACGCACCATTCGTCATGACCGGCAAGATAGCCGCGCGTGCCGTCGATCGGATCGACGATCCAGACCCTTTTTTTGCCGAGCCGCGAAAGATCGTCGGCGCTTTCCTCGGACAGCCAGCCATAGTCCGGAAGCGTAGCCAGCCTGCTTGCAATGAGATCGTTGACGGCGATGTCGGCCTCCGAAACCGGGGACGACACCCCCTTGGTCCAGGTTCGCAGCCGGGTGCGACGCATCGCCAGCGCCAGCAATCCGGCCTCGCGCACTGTCTCGATCAATAGAGCGCGGTCGCGCGCCAAAAGGTCGGCTCGGCTGTCGGCATCGTCAGCGCCCGCCAACCGTCAGCCCTTCGATGCGCACCGTCGGCGCGTTGGTCCCGTAGCGGAACGTGAGATCGTTGGCGGGCGTCAGCGACCTGAACATCTCGATCAGATGTCCGGCGATGGTGATCTCACTGACCGGATAGGTCATCTCGCCGTTCTCGATCCAGAATCCCGACGCGCCGCGACTATAATCGCCGGTCACGCCGTTGACGCCGGAGCCGATCAGGTCGGTGACGTAGAATCCCTGCTCGACGTCCGCGATCAATTGGCGCGGCGTCATTTCTCCCGCCTCAAGATGAAGGTTATATGGTCCCGGCGACGGCGACGATGAAACGCCGCGATGGGCATGACCGGTCGTGGCCAGCCCGAGTTCGCGCGCTGTCGCTGAATCCAGAAGCCATGACGTCAGGACGCCGTTGTCGATCACCGCGAGCTTCTTCGTCGCGACCCCTTCGGCGTCGAAGGATTGCGAGCGCAGTCCGCGCACCCGCAACGGATCGTCGATGATCCGGATTCCTTTCGCGAAGAGCTGCTGGCCGAGCCGGTCTTTCAGGAAACTGGTCTTGCGCGCGATCGCCGCGCCGTTGGCGGCACTCACGACATGGCCGACCAGCGAGCCCGCGACGCGAGGATCAAACACCACCGGCACCTTGCAGGTCGCAACCTTGCGCGGACCAGCGCGCGCTACCGCCCGTTCGCCCGCGCTGCGGCCGATACCGGCCGGGGACATGAGATCGGATCCATGAAGCGCGGAGCTGAAATCATAATCGCGTTCCATGCCGGTGCCGTCACCGACGATCGCCATCATCGAGATGCCCTGGCTCGAACGCAGATAGCGTCCGTGGAAGCCGGTGCTCGTCACCAGCACCATGCCGCTGATGCCGGTGGACGCCGACGCGCCGCCGGATTTCGTCACGCCCTTGACCGCAAGACCCGCCGCCTCGGCTTCGACCGCGCGGCGCTCGAGTTCCGCCGTCGACGGCATCACGCGATCGAGCAGATCGAGGTCGGGGAAATTTTGCGCCAGCAACGACGGATCGGCCAGCCCGACATACTGATCCTCGGGCGCGACGCGCGCCATCGCGACCGCGCGCTCGGCGAGCTTCGCGACATTGTCGCCGCCGACATCGTTGGTCGAGACGGTGGCCTGCCGCCGCCCGACCAGCACACGCAGCCCGACGTCATCGCCCTCCGACCGCTCCGATTCTTCGACGCGGCCGTCGCGAACCTCGACACCTTGCGAAACGCCCCGCACGGCGATTGCGTCCGCGGCATCCGCGCCAGCGCGCTTCGCTGCCTCGACCAGCCGCCCGGCGAGTTCACTGAGCGCGGATTGATCGAAGAGATCGGATACGACGGATTCCGGCGACGAATTTGGTGAAGAGTTCACGAACAAAATCCAGGGTCTTCGACAGGACCTGCCCGGCAGGCCGGTCCGTCATGAGAGGTGCTTATTTTACGCGGAATTCAAGCATTCCATGAAGCGGTATTAAAGATTATCCGCGCCCCGGCAAGGACCCGTCAAGCATGTCGGCCAAGGGTCTGTCAATCATGTGCGCGAATCGCAGGCGGAATACCTTCGATTAACCAGCCTTTTTAAGCAGATTCGGACCGCGCTCTGGCAAGCTCTCACCCATCGACCGGGAACATAATTCCGGCGGGGGAGACTAAAGCCGTGAGGCGTCAAACAGCAACCAGCGGGATTAATCCCGCCGGGTCGAGCCGCAACCTGCGGCTCGACCCTCTTTCACTGCCAATCAGTTTCGCCGCGAGCGACAGCCGCGCCGATGGCGGCATCCGGCAGATCGAACTTCATCGCGAGCGCGTGACGCTGCATCGCGCGGTGCGCGGCATGAAAATGACGATCAGTGTACGCGTCAGCGAATTCATCGGCGTCACCTTGCGCGACACCTCACACGGCCGTGCGCTCGTGCTGCTTCACCGCGATCCGTCGCTTGCCATTCCCCTCCTCGTGACCGAGGACGCCGGCGAATGCGCGGCGGCGTGGCAAACCTGGAGCGAGATCCTCGCGCTTCCGCAGCTCGCCGACGACAGCCGCGAACCTGCGCCGCGCCGGCGGCGGAAGAATGCGATCCGTGAACGGCGTCCGAGTTTTCTGATGCGGCGGCGCAGCGGGGATTTACTCAACCCCGCGGTAATCCATCGGGGCGAACGCGAGATCATCGCGCGACATTGAGATGTTTCGTACCTGAGAAATATCCTCGGCTATAGAAGAACCGCTCGTGTCCTGGCTACACCAACGCGCCGGCGAGCAATCCCGCGAACAACAGCAGCCCGGCTTCGCGGTTGGATTTGAACAGCCGCAGGCAGAGACGTGGATCCTTGATCTCGATGCGCGCGATCTGCCAGGCGAGATGCGCGCCAAAGGCCGCAAGCCCGGTCCACGCCGGCCATCGCGCGGCGGCCAGATGCAAGGCAACGCCGATCAGGAGGGCAGCCAGCCCGTAGAAGATCGCGAGCGCCAGACGCGTGCGCTCACCAAACAGCAGCGCGGTGGACTTGATGCCGATGAGCGCGTCGTCATCCGCATCCTGATGCGCATAGATCGTGTCATAACCGATCACCCACGCCACCGCCCCCGCATACAGCGCCAGCGCAGCCGAATCGATGCGGCCCAGCACCACCGCGAATCCCATCAGCGCGCCCCATGAAAAGGCGAGGCCGAGCACGACTTGGGGCCAATAGGTGATCCGCTTCATGAAAGGATAGGCCGCGACGATGAGGAGCGAGGCAATTCCTGTCGCGATGGCGAAGTGATTGAACTGGAGCAGCACGATCAGCCCCACCAGCGCCTGCGCCACGAGAAACACCACAGCCTGCGCCACCGTGACCTGTCCCGCCGGAATGGGCCGCGACCGGGTCCGCTCCACGCGCGCATCGAGATCGCGGTCAGTGATATCGTTCCAGGTGCAGCCGGCGCCGCGCATCGCAAACGCGCCGATGAGAAACAGCACGATCGTGAGGGGAAGCTGGCTCACGTCACGGGCGAGGTGCGACGCCAGCGCCGCCGACCACAGGCAGGGCATCAACAGCAGCCACGACCCGACCGGACGATCCAGCCGCGACAGCCTGAGATAGGGGCGCGACCACAGCGGCGCGCGGCTATCGACCCAATTGCCGACCGAATCCGCGACGCGGGCCGCCGCATCGCTCATCGATGGCTCGTCATCGTGTGAGAACGTTGCCGCTCAAGGTATCGAAGGTGCTGCCGCCCTTCTTCGGCGTGGTGACCTCGGGCAAACCGCCGGATGCCGATCCCAGAGCCTCGCTGAGGCTCGGGCCGGCCGGTCCGCGCATCTTCGCCTGCTTCGCCACGTCGCAAACCTTCTGCTGCATCGACTCGGTCGACTTGTGGTTGGCGTGCATCTGCTTGCCGACATTGTCGGGAATTCCACACCTGTTGGAATTCGCATCGATGAATTTGATCATCCTGGCTTCCGCCTGCGCATACTGCCCGATCAGCTTGCAGGCTTCGTCGGGCGGCGCCTGACGGGCGCTGGCGGCCTGGATCAGCTTGCCGCGTTTCTCGGCCGCGTCACGCAGCGGCAGGAAATCCTTCATGCAGTCCGCGCCGCCGGGCGGGCCGGCCTGCTGCTGCGGTGCTCCGAAACCACCAAGCGGCGTCGCGCCGCCGGATGGAAACGCGGAAGGCGAGCTCATCGTGGCGGAAGAGCCGTTGACGGGGGGAAACGGTGAAGCCTGAGGCGCGGCGGCCCTTTGCGCGGGCGTCCCGTTGACGGGCGGAAATGGCGAATCCTGAGGCGCGGCCGCCTTTTGCGCAGGCGCTCCGTTGACCGGCGGAAACGGCGAATCGTTGGCCGTCCCGGTTCCGCCATTCGGCAATGGCGCCGGAAACGGCGTCTGACCAAGCACGCCCGTGGTGCCGATAACGAACACCGCAAGCGTCAGCGGAACGATCATGCGCGGGACGATCACAGCATTCCTCCGGCAGGGCCAAGCGCCCAGGCGACCTTATAGCGACAAACGGCCTTCCATGATGTCCGATTTGTACGATCGCAGTTGATTCCTAACAACCCGACGAATTGGGCAAGAGCGCGACGCTTGGCCGCGCCGGAACCAGCGACGCCCCCAACATCGCACATTCCCCATCCGAATGGTCGCCTCAACCCGCGCCGTTCAAGGCAAATTGTACGCATGGGTTTGATGCGGACCGAAATCGCTACGCAATTTTCCTCGCCTTGCTCTACTTAGAGCGTTTTCAAGCGAAGTGGACACCGGTTCGCGTGAAGAAAACGCGTCAAATCAAAATCATAGAGCCCGCTTCTGATTCCATCAGAAGCGAAAGGGCTCTAGAGTGCGCGCGCAGGATTCAATCATGCCTGATCTTAATATCGACTTTCGCAGTCCCCGGCTCTACGTCGATGCTCCGCTTGCCGCGGGTGACAGGGTGCCGCTCAACCGCAATCAGGGCAACTATCTCGGCAACGTCCTGCGCCTCGGGGCCGGAACGAACGTTCTGGTCTTCAACGGCCGTGACGGCGAATGGCGCGCGGCGATTTCGGGCCGCAAGCGTCCGGAACACCTTGAAATCGTCGCCGCGACGCGAAAACAGGACCACCTGCCGGACGTGCGCTACGCGTTCGCGCCGCTGAAACATGCCCGGCTCGACTACATGGTCCAGAAGGCGGTGGAAATGGGGGCCAGCGCGCTTCAGCCGGTCCTGACCCGTTTCACCCAGGTCGGACGGGTCAACGGCGAGCGGATGCGCGCCAATGTCATCGAGGCCGCCGAGCAATGCGGCATCCTCAGCCTTGCCGCGGTCGAGGAGCCGGCGCCGCTGGATCGCTGGCTCGGCCGGCGCGAGGGCGAACGCCTGCTGGTATTCTGCGACGAGGCCGCCCTGACGGCGAATCCGGCGCGGGCGCTGGAGCCTGTGCGCACCGTCGCGCACGGCATCGATGTTCTGGTGGGCCCCGAGGGCGGTTTCGCCGACGACGAGCGGGAAAATCTGCTCAACCAGCCCAATATCCTCCGGCTATCGCTCGGACCGCGCATCCTGCGGGCGGATACCGCCGCGGTTGCCGTCCTCGCTCTTGTCCAGACCGTGCTCGGGGACTGGACCGAGCCCGAAAAACCCGCCACGCGTTAAGCCACTTCGCGGATGGTGGGTCGAAACCGTCAAACCGCCGTGCTAGAGCATCCCCGCCTTACAGCGTTTTCGAACGAAGCGGAGACCGGTTCGCGTCAGGCTGCTCCGGAAAACACCTTTGAATCCATGGGCTTCGAGATTATGAGCCGTCGCGCGGAAAATCCTGCAACCGTTTCGCCATCCCGGGCGGACCGGCTGCTGTCGTCATTCATGCAGGCCGGCTATATCAAGGCCGAGCCCGCGATCCTTCAACCGGCCGAGCCGTTTCTGGACCTGTCGGGTGAAGATATCCGCAAGAGCCTCTACCTGACATCGGATCAGGGAGGCGAGGAACTATGCCTGCGTCCCGACCTCACCATCCCGGTGGCGCGCGACTATCTTGCCTCCGGCAAGGCCGGCAAGCCGGCCGGCTTCTGCTATCTCGGGCCAGTGTTTCGCTATCGCGGCGGCCGCTCCAGCGAATTCCCGCAGGCCGGCATCGAATCGTTCGGCCGCGAGGATCGCGCCGCCGCCGACGCTGAAATGCTCGCGCTCGGTCTGGAAGCGGTCGCAGCTTTCGGCATCGCCGACGTCGACATCCGGACCGGCGACGTGGCGCTGTTCACCGCATTGATCGACTCGCTCGACCTTTATCCGGTATGGCGGCGCAGGCTGATGAAGGATTTCAACCGGAAGGTCAGCCTCGCGCAGGACATCGAGCGGCTGACGCTGACGTCCGCACCCGGGCATAATGAATACGAAGGCGTGCTGGCGGCGCTCGCGGGCTCCGACCGCAAGGCGGCCCTGGCGCTGGTGACCGACATGATGTCGATCGCGGGCGCGACCATTGTCGGCGGCCGCTCTCTGGATGAGATCGCCGACCGCTTTCTCGAACAATCCACCCTGAAAAGCGGCGCGCTGCCGCACGAGGCGCTGACGATCATCAAACGCTTTCTTTCGATATCGGGCGACCCCGATGAAGCGCTCAGCCAGTTGCGCGCGCTGGCCTCCGACGCCGGGCTCGATATCCACCCGGCGATCGATCAGGTCGAAAGCCGCACCGGCTTCATGGCCGCGCGGGGCGTGGAAACCGATAAGATCAGCTTCGCGACCTCCTTCGGCCGCGGCGTCGACTATTACACAGGCTTTGAGTTCGAGTTGCAGCTTAAGGGCAACGGCGGCGAACCGCTGGTCGCGGGCGGACGCTACGACGATCTGATGACACGACTGGGCGCCGCCGCGCCGATCCCGGCGGTCGGCTTCTCGGTCTGGATCGAGGCGTTGACGGACGCGCCTTCCGCGAGCCGGATCGGCGGGAGCGCGCCATGACCACCTCGCTCGTTCTGGCCGTGCCTTCGAAGGGCCGCCTGCAGGAGAATGCCGAAGCGTTTTTCGCCCGTGCCGGGCTGACGCTCGCGAAACCACGCGGCGTTCGAGACTATCGCGGCACCATCGCCGAGCTTGATAACGTCGAGATCGCCTATCTCTCGGCAAGTGAAATCGCGTCGCAACTCGCGCGCGGCATGGTGCATCTCGGCGTCACCGGCGAAGACCTGATCCGCGAAAGCATCATTGACGCCGACAAGCGCGTGGCGCTGATCACCGGCCTCGGGTTCGGCCACGCCAACGTGGTCGTCGCGGTGCCGCAGTCCTGGATCGACGTGCGCACCATGGCGGACCTCGACGACGTGACGACCGGGTTTCGCGCCCAGCACAACCGCCGGATGCGGGTCGCGACCAAATATATCAACCTGACCCGCGCCTTCTTCGCTTCGCATGGCGTGGTCGATTACCGCATCGTCGAGAGCGCCGGCGCAACCGAGGGCGCGCCCGCCGTCGGCACCGCCGAAATGATCGTGGACATCACGACCACCGGAGCAACGCTTACGGCCAACGGCCTCAGGGTGCTGGATGACGGCGTGATCCTGCGCAGCCAGGCCAACCTCGTCGCCTCCCGCGAGGCGGACTGGTCCAACGGCGCGCGCGAAACGGCGCGGGTCATTCTCGACCATATCGCCGCGCGCGCGCGGGCCAGTAAATATCGCGAGGTGCGGACCCGCTTCCCCGGCTGCGATGCCGCGCTGCTCAAGGAAGCGCATGACCGCTTCGGCGTGGCATCTCCTTTCGGCGGTCCGACCTCCTCCGGCATGGTCACGCTGCACTGCCCGCCGGACCGGCTCTATGCGCTGGCCAGTTTCCTGCGGCAGCACGGCGCTGACACGGTGTCGATCGCCTCGCTCGACTATGTCTTCGATCGCGACAACCCGCTCTTTGAAAAGCTGGAAGTGTTCCTGCGGACGTAGAATCCTGCGTCCCGGCCGTTGAACCGCGCGGTAGCGCTCACCATACAAGCGGGAATGAGTTTGACCCTGTCGGAACCGACCGATGACGCCAGCCTCCAGCCTTCCAGCCCTTCCCGCGGACGAGGCCGCCGCGGCCGCGCAGGGCCTGTCGATCATCGTTCCCGTTTACAACGAGGCCGCCGGGCTTGAGCAGTTGCACGAACGCCTCGGTGCGCTCGCGGCGATGCTGAGGCAGCGGCACAGTCTCGCCTGCGAGGTCGTCTATGTCGACGATGGCTCGACCGACGACACGTTGAAACTGGCCCGCGCGCTTTCCGCCGCCATCCTGGACGTGCAGGTGGTGTCGCTGTCGCGCAACTTCGGCAAGGAAGCCGCCTTGATGGCGGGCCTGGATCACGCGCGGCGCGGCGCGCTGCTGTTCATGGACGGCGATGGCCAGCATTCGCCCGATCTCGTGGAGCGGCTGGTGGATCACTGGATCAACGACGGCTACGACGTCATCTACACGGCGAAGTCGCACCGGACCAACGAGTCGCTGCTGCGGCGGATCGGCGTGCACAGCTTCTACGCGATCATCAACTGGGGCGCGCGCCAGCGGATTCCCCAAGACGCCGGCGATTTTCGCCTGTTGTCGCCACGCGCCGCCGCGGCGCTGCGCCGGATGCCGGAGCGAAACCGTTTCTTCAAGGGCCTCGCGAGCTGGATCGGTTTCCGCCAGTTTCGCGTCGACTACGAGCCCGACGTTCGCGCCCACGGCATGACCACCTTCAACGCCGCGCGGCTGCTCGGCCTGTCGATCGAGGGGCTAACATCTTTTTCCGTAGCACCGCTACGGCTGGCCAGCCTGCTCGGCCTGCTGCTGGCGCTCGCGGCCTTCCTGTTCGGCCTGTCGATCCTGTGGGAGACCCTGGTCGATGGCGAGTCCGTACCCGGCTATCCCTCGCTGGTGGTCGGCATCATGACTCTTGGCGGTGTTCAGCTCCTGATGATCGGCATCATGGGCGAGTATATCGGAAAGATACTTTCAGAACTGAAAGCGCGGCCGATCTATTTCGTGGCCGAGCACAGCGTGAAGCAGGCCGGGAGCGAACCGTCCGCAGGCGATCCGCCCAGGACCGCCGCCGAATGAGCGGCGATGACAAAATTTTGGATCGATTCGATCCAAAATCATTGCAACGCCGGATCCGGTTGTGCGCTGACGATTACGGCATCAGTCCAGGCGTCAACCGCGCGATCCGCGATCTGATCGGGCGGGAGCGCATCAACGCGACGTCGGTGATGGTGGTCGGCCCGGCCGCCGGGCGCGATGAGGTGGAGGCGCTGAAGACGGCGGCCTCGCGCCATTCAAATTGCGTCATCGGTCTGCACCTGACCCTGACCGCGCCGTTCCATCCGCTGACCCTGCACTACCGGCCGCTCGATGGCGGACTGTTCCCGCCGCTCTCCAGGATGCTGCGCGCGAGCGTGTTGCGCCGGCTCGAGCCCGAGATGATTCTCGACGAGGTGACGGCGCAGATTGCCGCGTTCGCCGAGCGGTTTGGCCGTGCCCCCGATTACGTCGACGGGCATCAGCATGTGCAGATTTTCCCGCAGGTGCGCGACGCCTTCCTCTCGGCGGTCAGGAACGCCGCGCCCGGCGCATGGGTGCGCCAGTGCGGCCGCCGCCAACCGCTGGCGCAGCAATTGGGATCTGCCAAAGCGCTGCTGCTGGATGTTCTGAGCGCTGGCTTTCGCCGCGAGGCTGCACGCAACGGAATAGGTTTCAATCCGGCATTCGCCGGTGCGTATGATTTCAGGAAGCCCGATTTCGCCGCGCTGATGCAGCAGTTTCTGGACGGCTCGCCAGATGGCGGCCTGATCATGTGCCATCCCGGCTTCGTCGATGACACGCTGATCGCCTTCGATCCGCTCACCGGCCAGCGCGAGCGGGAATACGCATTCCTCGCCGGGGACCACTTCGCCGACATGCTGGTGGCCAACCGGGTGACGCTGGGCTGACCGATCGACAAGCCCGCCCCGCCTCCGCCATGCCTGAAGAAATTTTAATCCGGCCGGCACTACTGGCGACACGGAAGACGACTACATCCCAACAGCCACCTTTTGGGAGAGCACCATGACGCCGGAAGAACGACAGTTGATCGACGATCTCTTCACCCGCCTCGCCGGCGTCGAGAATACGCCACGGGATCCCGCCGCCGCCGCCGCGATCGCCGAGGGTCTGCGGCGCGCGCCCAACGCCCTTTACACGCTGGTGCAAACGGTCCTCGTGCAGGACGAAGCATTGCGGCGCGCCAACGACCGCATCCAGGAACTGGAGAGCGGCGGAGCCGCCGATCGGGCCGCCCGGGGCGGATTCCTCGACCAGATGCGCGACACCGTTTTCGGCAAACCCGCCCCGCGCGGCTCGGTCCCGAATGTCCAGCCTCCCCCGATACCGTCGGAACGACCAGCCTGGAATACCGGTGAAGCGTTGCAGCAGACCGGCCAAGCCGGTCGCGCCGATCAGGGACGTTTCGATCAAGGAGTCGGCCGTCAACCTTATGGCACGCCGCAACCGCAAGCAGGCGGCGGCTCGTTCCTCGGAACGGCTGCGGCCGCCGCCGCGGGAGTAGTAGGCGGCAGCCTGCTTCTGAACAGCATCCGCTCCATCATGGGCGGCGGTGAAGCAAATGCAGCGAGTTCCGGCCTCACCGGCTCGTCGTCCAATCCATGGAGCGGCGCGGGCGATCAATCAGGCAGCAGCCTGGCACGCGATGCCGGCGTGAAAGACGTCGAATCGCAAAAGCAGGACGATCCGTCGCAAGACGGCCCGTTCGACCAGGCTCATGGCGACGATTACCACGATCAGGATGATTTCGATTCCGACGACTTCGACGATTCCGACGACTTTGATGACGGATACGACGCCTGACGCCCTTCGGTTCTCCCCGCACGACGGGGCCCTTATGGCGTTTTCGAGCGAAGCACGTCCCCGGGCTTGACCCGGGGATGAGTTGTCTGTTCGCGTGAAAATAAAACGCGTCAGATCACGACGACCGTCGCGCCAACGCGAACCCGATCATAGAGATCGATGACATCCCGGTTGCGCATCCGGATGCAGCCGGAGGATACGTTGGTGCCGATCGTCCACGGCTCGTTCGAACCGTGGATGCGGTAAAGTGAGGAGCCGAGATACATCGCGCGAGCGCCGAGCGGATTCTGGGGCCCGCCCACCATGTGGCGCGGCAGATCGGGGCGGCGCTTCAGCATCTCCGCGGGCGGGGTCCAATCGGGCCATTCCCTCTTTGCCGAGATCGTCTTGGTGCCGGCCCACAGAAAGCCGGGCTTGCCGACGCCGACGCCATAGCGAAGCGCTTTGCCCTCGCCCTGCACGAGGTAAAGAAACTTGTTCGAGGTATCGATGACGATGGTGCCGGCGGCTTCCTTGCCGTGATACGCGACGAGCTGCCGCTCGAATTTCGGATCGAACGCCGGACGCGCGGCCTCGCTCGCATCCTGCTCCGGCATGGTCTGCTCCGATTGCGGCGCATACGGTTGCGGCACATAAAGCGGACGCGAATCGTAAGGCTCCTGCGGATAATGCGATTCTTGCTGCTGGTTATCTCCAAACAGCAGCTCGATGAATCCGCCGCCCATGTTGCGCCGCCCTGCATATGCAAGATGTTGCCCGGATGGCTGCGGCGCGTATTGATCGGCGTGAACAACGGTCGGCTCGGTAAAGAACCTGGCTTGCGGATCTCTTGCGGAAGCCTGCTGGATGTCGAGGCCAGCAAGCGACACGCCCGCCAGCAGCGCGAAGGATATGTGTCTGAACATCGACGTACTCTGCACTGTTTCGCCGTGGATCGTCGCAGGGAGGCAGCGTCAATCGTGCACCCTTCCCGCACAGTGAACTAAGAATCAAACTCGCGTCGGTTTGGTAAACGGAACGACGGTTGGATTCACCACACCGTCGGATGTGGCGGGGTTCTTTGCGGTAGCGTTTATTTTCCATGAAGAGCATCGCTTCCCGCGGGCAAGCGCCTCGGATTCAGGCAAGCGGTTCCCACATGAACCGGGCGTTAAACCACGCGGGTGTAAAACCGGACGAATCCAGAAGCCGGAGAGTCTGATGGCTGTTCAACGCAAGCGCTTCCGCGTCGAGGAAATCCTGGGCGGCGGCACGCCGGTTATCGCAACCCTCGACGAGGCGCCAATGCCGGTGCATCGCGAGATCATGGCGGAGTTGCGGGCGATCCGCCAACAGATGGGAGCGCCGCACCGCAGCGACCCGAAGCAGAGCGACGCGGACGGCGAGAAAGACGCCGGCCGCGAAGCCGCCGATACGCAGGCGCTGCTGCAAACCTACCGCACACAGATCGACCAGTGTGAAAAGCTTAAGACAGAGCTCGATCTGATCTATGAAGCCATCAACCGCACCAAGCAGGAGATTGCGGTTCTGCATGGCAAGAGCTTCGACGGCAACGAGATGGCGAAGGTCACCGACGAGCTTGACGCCGTCGTGGGAGGGACCGAGCAGGCGACCCAGCAGATCCTGGAAGCGGCCGAAGCGATCGATCAGTCCGCCGGCGCGCTATCCAGCGCGGCTTCCCCGGAGCAGGCCCGGCTGCTGAGCGAGGACATCCAGGAGCGCGTGATCTCGATTTTCGAGGCGTGCAATTTCCAGGATCTCACCGGCCAGCGCATCGCCAAGGTGATGAGCACGATGACGTTCATCGAACATCACATCAATGTCATGATGGAGATCTGGGGCGGCGTCGACGCCATCCGCGCCCATGCGCCGCCGATCATCGACGATCGCGTCGGCGACGCGAAGCTGCTGAATGGCCCGAAGCTCGAAGGCGACGAGGGGCACGCCTCACAGGACGATATCGACGCGCTGTTCGGTTAGAGCGCTTTCGAGCGAAGTAGAATCCGGTTCGCTCGAAAACGCTATAAACCGGATGCTCAGCGCTTCGGCGCGCAGCGGATATAAACCATGTTGCCGTAGCGGGTCGCCGCATCCGCATCGATGAAGCGCGTGACCAGCACGCGGCCGTCAAAGGAGACGATCTCGCGGTCTTTCGGACCGCCGGGCGGACCTTCCGGCCCGATGTAGTTCTTGCCGCTCTGGCTGCCCTTGAGCCGCAACTCCTGCGGCGTTGCCTCATCGGCAAGATGCATGATGACGCCGCCATTGCCGCCCGCGCTGATCACATAGGGGTTCCGGCACTGCGACTTTGCCGCCGCCTCGGTCCGCGCCCGGTCGTTCGGGTTCTGATAGGATGCAAGGCCCCACCGCCCGACCAGTTCCTCGGCGCGGATCGAGGCCGGAAGCTCAGGCTCGACGGGCGGCTGGGGCGGCGGCGGCGGTTGCGGCGACAGTCCGACCGAGCCGAACGACCCGCATCCGCCGAGAAAAACCGCCAGGGCCGCGGCCGCCCCAAGGTTCAAAGCCGCGCGTCCGCCGTCTGATCTGACCATTGTCAAGTTCCCCGATCGAATTCCCGGCCGCCGCGCCCAAGCAGCCGAGCCTATAGAAGTGAAGTCGTAGCACCCGCTTTCGCCAACGCGGAGAAGCCACGACATGGTTGCATTTATCCTACACCCCTCACTAACAGCTTAAGGGGCTTGCTTGACAGCATGGCTGCCAAGCCATATTCCCGCCAATGAGTGGCACTCTCGCAATACGATTGCCAAAAGATACGAATCGCTCGGCCGTCGCGGATCAGAGCGCATGCATCCCGTCGATGGCAATTCAGAGTCCTGCGAACCCCCTGGAGGAGCGTTATGGCTAAGACCAAATTTCGTCCGCTGCATGACCGCGTCGTGGTCAAACGGATCGACGCCGAGGAAAAGACCAAAGGCGGCATCATCATTCCCGACTCGGCAAAGGAGAAGCCCTCGCAGGGCGAGGTCGTGGCGGTCGGTCCCGGCGGACGCGACGAGGCCGGCAAGCTCACGCCGATCGATATCAAGGTCGGCGACAAGGTGCTGTTCGGCAAATGGTCGGGCACCGAGATCAAGCTCGACGGCCAGGAACTCCTCATCATGAAGGAGTCCGACATCATGGGCGTGGTGGGCTAGGCAGCCGCCCCGACCCCCTTACGCCGTCATGGCCGGGCTGGTCCCGGCCATCCACGTCTCACTGAACGATATGCATAAGTATGCATAAGACGGCGTGGATGCCCGCGACGAGCGCGGACATGACGAAAACAAGATAATCACCGTATCAGGAGTCATCCATGCCCGCTAAAGACGTCAAGTTTTCCGGCGACGCGCGTCAACGCATGCTGCGCGGCGTCGATATTCTCGCCGATGCGGTAAAGGTGACGCTCGGCCCGAAAGGCCGCAACGTCGTGATCGAGAGGAGCTTCGGCGCGCCCCGCATCACCAAGGACGGCGTCACCGTCGCCAAGGAGATCGAACTCGAAGACAGGTTCGAGAACATGGGCGCTCAGATGGTGCGCGAGGTCGCCTCCAAGACCAACGATCTCGCCGGCGACGGCACCACCACCGCCACGGTGCTGGCGCAGGCCATCGTTCGCGAGGGCGCGAAGGCGGTCGCCGCCGGCATGAATCCCATGGACCTCAAGCGCGGCATCGACATCGCCGTCGCCGCCGTGGTGAAGGACATCCGCAAGCGCGCGAAGGCGGTCGCCTCCTCGGCCGAAGTCGCTCAGGTCGGCACCATCTCGTCCAACGGCGACGCCTCGATCGGCAAGATGATCGCGCAGGCGATGCAGAAGGTCGGCAATGACGGCGTCATCACCGTCGAGGAGAACAAGTCGCTCGAAACCGACGTCGATATCGTGGAGGGCATGAAGTTCGATCGTGGCTATCTGAGCCCCTACTTCGTGACCAACGCGGAGAAGATGGCGGCCGAACTCGACGACGCCTACATCCTGCTGCACGAGAAGAAGCTGACCGGCCTTCAGGCCTTGCTGCCGGTGCTCGAAGCGGTCGTGAAATCCGGCAAGCCGCTGCTGATCGTCGCGGAAGACGTCGAGGGGGAGGCGCTGGCCGCGCTGGTGGTCAATCGGCTTCGGGGCGGCCTGAAGGTGGCCGCGGTGAAGGCGCCCGGATTCGGCGATCGCCGCAAGGCGATGCTGGAAGACATCGCCATCCTGACCAACGGCCAGCTCATCTCCGACGAACTCGGCATGAAGCTCGAGAATGTCACCCTGAACATGCTTGGCCGCGCCAAGAAGGTGCTGATCGACAAGGAGAACACCACCATCGTCAACGGCGCCGGCAAGAAAAAGGATATCGAGGCACGCGTCGGACAGATCAAGGCGCGGATCGAGGAGACCACCTCCGACTATGACCGCGAGAAGCTGCAGGAACGCCTGGCCAAGCTCGCGGGCGGCGTCGCGGTCATCCGTGTCGGAGGCGCGACCGAGATCGAGGTCAAGGAAAAGAAGGATCGCGTCGAGGATGCCCTCAACGCCACGCGCGCCGCGGTCGAGGAAGGCATCGTGCCCGGCGGCGGCACCGCGCTGCTGCGGGCCAGGAAGGCGGTCGGCCGCATCAACAACGACAACTCGGACGTGCAGGCCGGCATCAACATCGTGCTGAAGGCACTGGAAGCCCCGATCCGCCAGATCGCGGAAAACGCCGGCGTCGAGGGCTCCATCGTGGTGGGCAAGATTCTCGAAAACAAGACCGAGACCTTCGGCTTCGACGCTCAAAAAGAAGAGTATGTCGACATGGTCGCCAAGGGCATCATCGATCCGGCCAAGGTCGTGCGCACCGCCTTGCAGGACGCCTCCTCGATCGCGGGGCTGCTCGTGACCACCGAAGCCATGGTCGCCGAACTCCCGAAGGATGAGCCTCCGGCCATGCCGGCGGGCGGCGGCGGCGGAATGGGTGGGATGGGCGGCATGGGCTTCTGAGCCCTTCCACGGCTCGACTTCGAGCATGATCCCGAAAAGTGGAAACCGGTTTTCGGATGAGATCATGCTCGATCAAAAAATTAAGGTTTGAGTCTGACTTCAACGCAGTTGAACCAAGCTAAAGCCAGAAGGCCGCCTCCGGGCGGCCTTCTTTTTTCGCGAAGCAGGTTCTAGGCTGGAGGTCGATTCGACAAGCGGGGAATTTTCCATGCGCGCGCTGCGGCTGTGCCTGATCAGTCTGATGATCGTTTTGCCGGCGACTGTGCGGGCGCAGGACAGACCGCTTCCCAGGACGACGCCCGGCGGCGCCGAGGTAAGATATTTCACCTCCATCGACGGACTGATGGAAGGCAACGCGGATGTCATCCTCAAGGAAACCCGCCAGGGCAAGACCGTCACGAGCGCCGTTCTCGACGTATGTTACCCTGCGGAAAAAGGCTCCGACCGCAAGGATCGCTTCGTCGCCAACCTCGCGGTGAACGGTTCGACCCTGACCGGCAGCACCCAAAGCATCGGCGACAAGCTGCCGGTCACGGTGAAGCTCACACGCAAGCCCACCGGCGATACTTTCGAATTCGACGGCAGGATCAGCGTCGGCGAGCGCGTGACCGAGGTGACCTCAACGGACAATTCCGATCTCAGCGAAGCCGAGTTCAACGATGTCCGGACGAGCGATGACGGCATCATCGCATCGCCGAAGGATTTCACCGAGGTGTCTCCCGAAGCCATCGCCGTGAAAGTGAAAACCGATGCCGCGACCGATCTGCTCAAGGGGTTGAGAGGACAAAATCTCCGGGTGCTGCTGAACAGCCTCGAGGTAACCTGCGAGACGCTGCGGGCCGGCGCGCAGGTCATCGACATCAACATCGATCCGGAGCGTGCGCCCGCTCTGGTCGCCCGGATGAAGGCGACGCCCGGCGTGATCGCCGCGGGCTGGAGCGCCGGCATGTTCGACATGGAGCGCACGATCCGGTTTCCGGCGGCGGACTGGCGTGACAAGGGCAAGCTCAATCGCGACAAGCTTGCGGACGCGATTTCCGGCGTGCTGGGAAAATCCCTGGACGCGAAGCCGGTGTCCGCAAAATGGAGCGACGACACCGGCAAGTTGACGCTGACCTTCAAACGTCCCAGCACGCTGGCTCCAGCGCTCGGCCTGACCGACACCATCGAGGTGACGGTGCTGCCTGGCCCCGACAGACCCGAGGGATCCGACCGCATCATACTCTGGATCGGCGCTCCCTCGACCACCACGGCGGACGAAAGCGATGGACCGAGGCTCGGCCTCGCCGACGATCTGTCAGCCGGCGACGGCGAAAGCATCGAGGCCAATGATCGCGGCGCGATGGATGCGCTGGCGAAACAGTTCAAGGCCCAGCGCTGGGACGTCGACGCATCGGCCTGGAAATAGCGTTGGTGAACCCGGTCGATGATCGCCTTAGCGACGGGCTCCGCGGGATGAGGGACGGGTGAAAATCACGCTGGACATTTCCAGGCTTGTCGAAGAAGGCAAGCTCACGAGCGAGGAAGCCGAGAGGCTCACGAAGCTCGCCGCGCGTGATACAGCCTCGCTCGGTCTCAACATCCTGGTCGGGTTTGCCGTCGTCGCTATTGCGGCCGGTGCGGTGGCGCTGGCGCCCGCGCCGTTGACGGCGATCAGCTTCGGGCTGGCGCTTTTCGCCGCGGGTTTCGCGATCGCACTCAATCGCGTGCAGCACTGGATGCTTCTCGGGCAGATTTTCCTTGTCATCGGCGCGCTGATGTTTGGCGGCGGCGCCATCGCCTATCGCGGCGACCTCTTGGCCACCATGCTGATCATCACAGGTGTTTTCGGCCTCGCGGCGATCATCGCCCGCTCCAGCCTGCTGATGGCGCTGGCGGTGCTGGCGGCTTCGGCTTGCCTGGGCGCGCGCACCGGCTATAGCCACGCCAGCTATTCGCTGGCCATCTACGAGCCGACGCTGACCGTGGCCGTGTTTTCCATGGTGGCGCTGATCGCCTATCAAGCCTCGCAACGTCTGCCAGCCGAATATGCGCGGCTCGCGATCACCGCCGCGCGTACCTCACTGTTGCTGATCAATTTCGGCTTCTGGATCGGCTCACTGTGGGGCGATCCGCTGATGCTGATGCGATCGCTCGCTGCCGAGGACGTATCCTCGACGCTCATGACCAAACCCGTCATTCCCAGCCTGGTATTCAGCGTGCTCTGGGCGGCGGCGTTGCTCAGCGCCGGGTTATGGGCTGTTCGGGCAAATCGACGCTGGCTGGTCAACCTCGTCGCCGTCTTCAGCGGCATCCATTTCTATACTCAATGGTTTGAGAAACTCGGCGCTACTCCCTTTTCGGTGCTGCTGGGAGGGCTGGTGATGCTGGCCAGCGCGATCGCGCTTTGGATGTTCAACCGGCGTGTCGCGGATCGCGACAAAGCATGATCCTCTTTGTTGGAGCATGATCTTTTCCGAGAACCGGTTTCCACTTTGCGCCGGCGCGGTCCTTCGGGTCTGGATCACGCTTTAGAGCGGCGGCCGGTCAAATCGAACCAGCGCCGCCGCTCCAGTTAGTTGATTGAGCATCGGATTTATCCCGAAACCGGTTCCCACTTTCGGGTCCGATGCTCTAATTCGTATTGAGATGGAAGCGCAGCCGGGTCGGCCCGACGAACGTGATTTCGTCGCCCCGTCGCTCCCAGGTGGCCGCCTCGGAAAGCGCCGCCACCAACTCGTCATCGGCCCTGGCTTTCTCCGGGGGACACGAGCGATCCTCCAGCGGGCCGGCGGCAAAGATGACAGTCTCACCGGCAACCGAGAACTGGCCCTTCCCGCCCTTGCACCACAATTCGAGCTTGACCCCGCCGCTGTCGCCGATGTCCAGCGATGGCACACGCTTTGATCCGGGCTGCGGCGGCGCATCCAGCGTCATCTCGAAACCGAACGGAAATCCATCCTGCGCGAAAGCCGGCCACGCGCAGGCCGCTCCCAGCGCGAGCGTGACCACACCCGACAGAAACGCGAATCTTGCAGTCATCCGCCCTCATTGAACGATCATCGAGCCTTTCCGCTTCTCATAGAATCAGACGTGGAAAGGCTCGATGATCCTGATTTGACGCGTTCCTGGCGCGAACCGGTGTCCATCCACGGGGCAAGCCTGAGGACATGCCCGAAACGCTCCAGAGCGGCGGCCAATCAAATGGAATCAGCGCCGCCGCTCCAGTTAACTGATTGAGCATCGGATTTATCCCGAAACCGGCTCCCACTTTCGGGTCCGATGCTCCAGCAACCTATAAATCTAATCCCGTGTGGCTCGGGTTCAGAAGTTCGCTTGAAGGACTCGCTGGTAACATGAAGCGAACTTCTGAGCCACCACGCTAGCCTCATGTCGTTCTAGTTGCCGTCCTCTCCCGAGCCCGGCGCGACTTGATCAACATCGCCATAGGATGAGGCCGCAGGCTCCGGCATCGCCCAGCTGGTTTCCGGCATAACCGTCGCCTTGGGTTTTGGGGCCGCCCTCTTGGCAACCGGCTTTCTCGTTGAAGCCCTGCGCTTGGCCGCCGGCTTCTTCGCGGATTTTCCGGGGGATCGCTTCGCCGACTTCCTGGCTGACTTCTTCGCCAATTTTTTAGCGGATTGCCCCGGAGACTTTCTGGCGGCCTTCTTCGCGGACTTCCTTGCAGATTTCTTGACCGACTTCTTCGTTGACTTCTTCTTCACCGCCTTCTTTTTCGAAGCCGTCTTCGCCGACTTCTTGCCGGACTTCTTCGTGGACTTCTTGTTCGCCGCTACGGCCTTCTTCTTCTTGCTCTTCTTGGCCTTAACGCCCTTCGCCTTGCCGGATTTCTTAGCCATCGTGGTTCTCCTGTTGCCGCCGATCAATTCAGCCCTGGCCGGGGGCCGCCCGTCGCCCAATCGAGAAGTTCAATCGTGTGAACAACAGGGACCGACGTTCCGCCGGCAATTTGAATCATGCACCCGATGTTTCCGGCGGCGATCATGTCCGGCTTGACGCTTGCGATGTTGGCGACCTTCCGGTCGCGCAGTCGATCCGCAATGTCAGGCTGGAGAATGTTGTAGGTCCCCGCCGAACCGCAACACAAATGACTCTCCGGTATATCTTTCACCACGAATCCATTCTTGAAAAGCAAATCTTTCGGAAGCTGCGTGATTTTCTGGCCGTGCTGAAGCGAACAGGCCGAGTGATAGGCGATGACGAGTTGGCTCGGACTCGGCGGTGGCGGCAGATCGAGGCTGGCGACGTACTCGGTGATATCCTTGGCCAGACCCGAGATCTTTGCGGCCGGTCCGGCGAAGTCGCGGTCCTCCCGCAACAGATAACCGTAGTCCTTGATAACGGTGCCGCAGCCGGAGGTCGTGACCAGAATGGCGTCAAGCCCGCCCTGTTCCGCTTCGCGGGTCCAGGCCCTGATATTGGCGCGGGCACGCGCCAGAGCATCCCGGTCGTCACCCAGGTGATGGGTCAGCGCGCCACAACATTGCTCGTCCGCCACCAGCACCACCTCGACGCCGTGACGGGTCAACAGGCGGACCGCGGCCTCATTGATGCGCGGCGCCAGCACCTGCTGGGCGCAGCCCTGCAGCAGAGCGACGCGGCCAAGCCTCTTGCCCTTGGCTGGAAACACACGTCCCGCGGCCGCTCCGGGAGCGGGCAACGACGCCGGCGCAAGCGCCAGCATCGCCTTGATCCTGCGCAGCAGCGCCGGCGTCACGCCCCCTTTCGAGTCCGGCAGCAGCGCGGCGAACGGCCGGGCGAAACGCGCCAGGATCATGCTGGCCCGAAAGATTTTCGGTCTCGGCAGCACGAAAGCAAGAACGGCTCTCAGCAGCCGTTCGGAAAGCGGACGCGCATACTCCTTCTCGATCCTGACCCGCGCCTGATCCACCAGGTGCATGTAATTGACCCCGGAGGGACAGGTCGTCATGCAGGCAAGGCACGACAGGCAACGATCGATGTGCTTGACGACCTCGGCCGTCGGCGGCTCGTTGGTTTCGAGCATCTGCTTGATCAGGTAAATCCGGCCGCGCGGGCTGTCGAGTTCGTCGCCGAGCAGCACATAGGTCGGGCACGTCGCCGTGCAAAATCCGCAATGGACGCACTTGCGCAGGATCTTGTCAGCCTCGGCGATATCAGGATCGCTCAATTGAGCGGGCGTAAATTCGGTTCTCATGAGATCGGCGTCCGCGTCAGCCTGCCGCGATTGAAAATGCTTTCGGGATCGAAGCTCCGCCGCACCCGCTCGGCCAGCGCCGCGACCCCCTTTGCCTGCGGGGGAAACACATCAACAGTCCGGCGCAAAGCGTCGTCCGCCCGCAGCAGGGTCGCGTGACCGCCAAGCGAAGCGAGCCGTCGACGCAGCGACGCGGCATGCGCATCGACGACATCGACCGACGGCGGCAGCGCCGCCCAGAGCAATCCGCCGCCCCAGTCGTAGACCACCTCGCCGCCGGTCTCACGCGCCAGCGCCTGTCCGAAGCCGCCCCCCGACGCCGGGGGGCAGACGATCCTCCACACCGGCCAGGCGCCCAGCGGACCGTCAGCCGCGAAGGGCGCGACGTCACGAACATCGCGCCACAGCGCCGCCGATTCGGAATCTTCAACAAGCTCGCCCGCCCCGAAAGACGCAAGATGCGCCGCGAGCGCCGCTCCGCGATGAGCCACCGAGGCTTTGATGCCTTCCAGCCGCAGCAACGTCGCAGCCTGTCCCGTTGATGCGAGAGCGGCCAGCGCGCCCCGCGCCGCCTTGAGCGCCGAATGAGGCAGGTGCGCCGCCCCCGATACGTCATAGGGCGAACCCATCGCGGCCGTCATCGCCCGGTTGGCGGTGACATCATCAAGCCCGCGCAACACCAGCGTGCGCTCGGCCTCCGCCTTCGGCATCACCTTGAGCGTCACCTCGGTCATGACCGCCAGCGTGCCCCACGATCCGGCCAGCAGCTTGCAGAGATCGTAGCCGGTGACGTTCTTCACCACCCTGCCTCCAGCCTTGAAACCGTCGCCGAAGCCGGAGACCGCGTGAGCACCGAGCAGATGGTCCCGCACGCCGCCGGCCTTGATACGGCGCGGCCCCGCCAGCCCGGCGCCGATCATGCCGCCGATGGTGCCGCGACCGGGTCGGACGCCGAGCAGCGCGGCGGTATTCATCGGCTCGAACGCAAACGCCTGATTTCTGGAATCGAGCAGCGGCACCACCTCGTCCAGCGGCGCGCCGGCCTGCACCGTGACGATGAGTTCATGCGGCTCGTAGGATGTCACCGCGTTGAGCGCCGACACGTCGAGCACCGCGTTGGTGGTCATCGCATGGCCGATCGACCGCTTCGATCCATGCCCGATGATCTCAAGCGGCTGCTCGCCCGCGACGGCGGCGCGCACCGCGCCTTCGACATCAGCGGCGTCGCGTATGTGCAGGATGTTCACGATTGCCTCAATGCGGCGAAGCCTTCACGATCATCATGGCCGGGCATAGCCGCTCGAAGAACGGCGTCGCTCCGCTCGCCTGTGTGCCGGGCATGACGGAGCATGCGGATGGGACATCGCCTTGTCATCAGAATCTCGGCAGGTCCGGGAACGGCAGCCTGCCGCCGTGCACATGAACGCGGCCGAGTTCGGCGCAGCGGTGCAGCGTCGGAAACACCTTGCCCGGATTGAGAAGACCTTGGGCGTCGAACGCGCATTTCAGCCGCTGCTGCTGGCTGAGATCGGCCTCGCTGAACATATGCGGCATGAGGTCCCGCTTCTCGATGCCGACGCCGTGCTCGCCGGTCAGGACGCCGCCCAGTTCGACGCAGCATCGCAGAATATCCGCGCCGAACGCCTCCGCCTTGTCCATCTCGCCGGGCTTGTTGGCATCATACAGAATGAGCGGATGAAGATTGCCGTCTCCCGCATGGAAGACATTGGCGACGCCGAGACCGTATTTTTCACTAAGCTCGCGAATGCGCGCCAGCGCCCTCGGCAGCGCGCCGCGCGGAATGGTGCCGTCCATGCAGATATAGTCGGGAGAGATGCGGCCGACCGCCGGGAACGCCGCCTTGCGGCCGGCCCAGAACAGGTCACGCTCCGTTTCCGAACCGGAAATCCGGCAGGTGCTCGATCCGCAGCCGAGCGCGATGACCTCGACGCGCTTGATGAGTTCGTCGACCTCGATGGCGGAGCCGTCCAGCTCGATGATCAGCAGCGCCTCGACATCCAGCGGATAGCCGGCGTTAACGAAGGCTTCGGCGGCGTGGATCGCCGGCCTGTCCATCATCTCCATGCCGCCGGGAATGATGCCGGCGCCGATGATCCGCGCCACGCATTCCCCCGCCGCTTCGACCTGCGCGAATCCGACCATCAGCGCCCGCGCGGTTTCCGGTTTCCGCAGAATGCGGACGGTGACTTCGGTGACGACGCCGAGCAGGCCTTCGGACCCGGTGATGATGCCCATCAGGTCATAGCCCGCCTGCTCGGGCGCCTTGCCGCCGATGCGCAGGACCTCGCCCGACATCAGCACAAGCTCGCAGCCGAGCACGTTGTTCGTCGTCATGCCGTATTTCAGGCAGTGAACGCCGCCGGAATTCTCCGCGATGTTGCCGCCGATCGAACAGGCGATCTGCGACGAGGGGTCCGGCGCGTAGTAAAACCCGGCATGGGCCACCGCCTGGCTGATGGCGAGATTGGTGACGCCGGGCTCGGTGACGACGACGCGGTTGTCGAAATCGATCTCACGGATGCGCTTGAACTTGCTTAAGCCCAGGAGCACCGCGTCGGCCAGCGGCAGCGCGCCGCCCGACAGCGAGGTGCCGGAGCCGCGCGGCACCACCTTGATGCCGTTGTCGAAGCAGTATTTCAGAACGCGCGACACCTGCTCCGTGGTTTCCGGCAACACCACCACCATCGGCGGCTGCCGATAGGCAGTCAGGGCATCCGATTCATACGGCAGCATCTCCGCCGCGCTGGAGATGACGCCCTCGCCCGGCACGATCGCGCGCAAGTCCGCGACGATGGCCTCGCGGCGATCGAGCACCGTTTGATCCGAGGCGGGCATCATGATGGTCATGGGCAGGCGCTCCGCGATCGCGACCGGACCGTGCCGATCATCATAACCTTCCGGATCAACCATATTTCGTCCGTTCTGTGTAGGCTCATCCGGAAGCCGCCATCGACGACGCGGAAGGTACCATCGTATGGCCCGCATCGACAGGCTGTGGCAATCGGAGCCTTGTCTGGAACGAAATCACACTCGAATCGTTCTAAGATCGGTGTTATCTTCCGATTCTGCGGCTCGTATCAGAGGTTATGATGACCTGCGAGTCACAGAGCCATGAGCACCCTTTCCCTCTCCGGGAAGGCGGCAATCCCTTAAGCTTCAGCCCGAAGCCACTCACAAGGACTTTAAGAGGTCTCCATGAAAACGTTCGTCATCTCCGCACTGACCGTCCTGGGCGTCACGCTCGCAAGCGTGGGCACTTCGTCCGCGGGGGACGTAGAGGCCGGTAAGGCAGCCTTCAACAAGTGCAAGGCATGTCATGAAATCGGCGAAGGCGCCAAGAACAAGGTCGGGCCGGAACTGAACGGTCTGGACGGACGCCACTCCGGCGCCGTGGAAGGCTATGCTTATTCGCCCGCCAACAAGGCTTCCGGCATCACCTGGACCGAGGCCGAGTTCAAGGAATACATCAAGGATCCGAAGGCGAAGGTCCCGGGCACGAAGATGGTGTTCGCCGGCATCAAGAAGGAAAGCGAACTCGACAACCTCTGGGCCTATGTTTCGCAATTCGACAAGGACGGCAAGGTCAAGGCGAAGTAGCGTCGGCTTTAGCCCGTTTTACTCCCCTGCCGGCATCCGTGCCGGCAGGGCCGCCTGAACGACAAGCCCGCGGGCGCGCGCATCCGTCACGCCGACCGCACGCAGCGCCAGTAAGGTCGCAGCCTTCACCACATCACACAGTGTCGCCTGATCATCGAAGTCGGGCGCGAGCGGACCCACCAGCGCTTCATGCAGCGCGCCAAGCAGCGCGGTCGCGGCGAGCGACGTATCCTGCTGCGGCAGATGGCCGGCGCTTATGGCAGCTTTAATGCGCCCCTCGATCTCGCCTGCGATGTCACGGCGGCTCGCCAACCGGGTCGCGGCCACATCCACATCGACCGGTTCAGCCAGAATGCCCCACGCCAGTTTCCGGTGAGACACCATGTGCATGGCGACGGTAGCGATGGCGGCCGCGAGCGCGGAGGATGGGCCTGGCGCCGCATCAGCGGCGCCTTGTATTGCCGTCAACTCATCCCGCGCGACCTCGGCGATCAGTTCTGAAACCAGATCGGCTTTCGAGGGAAAGTAACGATAGACGGTACCTGCGGCCACATCGGCGCGAAGCGCGACCGGCGCGATCTGCACCGCCGCCATCCCCCCGCTGCTGGCAATATCCCGCGCGGCGGTCAGAATGGCGCGGCGGCGGGCCGCGAGGCGCTTCATCACCTGCTGGGTCCGCCGATACACCATGCGGGTTCCATGTCCCTCGCGCCTCTCGAACAGAAGCGACGCGAGTGAGAACGCAGCGCCTTCAAACCGCTGCGAAAGTCCGCGAAATGCCGCCTGAAGAACTGAACACCTATTCAAAAGGGAAGGCAAGCAGCTTCGCGCGATCGGCCCCGGCCAGCCGCCTCACAACGTCCGGCTTTAGAAATGCAGCATCTTGAACACGCCAAGGCCGGATAGGCCGACGAAAATCAGATAGATGGCGACGAGCAGATTGAGAAAGCGCGGCATCAGCAGGATCAGGACGCCTGCAATCAATGCAATGATCGGCTGGATATGGGCTGCCGTGATGACCATCGAAAAAACCTCCCCGGGATGCGGTTTGCGAATCGCGGAAAACCTTATCCGCCGCGCCGGATTCTTAACAGGAGGCTCGGCGTGCTTCGCTCGAAAACGCCGTAGCGCGGGAACGATAGCAGGCGGGATGAATTGGCATGACAATGCAGACGCCGTCGAAAACGCGTCCGACCTCAAGCTCTGACTAGAGCCTTTTCGCTTCTGATGGAATCAGAAGCGAGGCTCTATGATTTTGATTTAACGCGTTTTCTTCACGCGAACCGGTATCCACTTCGCTCGAAAACGCTCTAACAAGGAGGCTCGCCATGCGGATTCCCGCTCTGGCTTTCGCCACGCTGGCAACCGCGCTCGCCGCGGGGTTCAGCGCCCATGCGCAAAGCGACACGATCGGCGCCGCGCCCTCGACCGGAATGGTGGTCACTCAACCCGTGGAGGTCGAAGCCGGCGGAGGGATCACCCAGGAGCAGCGCCGGGCGTTTCGCGATTACGTCGCGACCGAGCGCGTTCCCTCTTTCACCGTTTCGCAACGCATCGCGGTGGGCTCGGTGCTGGCCGAGGAAGGCGTCAGCCTTTACGACGTGCCGCAGCGTTTCGGCGCGACGCCTTATCGCTACACCGTCGTGAATGGGGAAACCGTTCTGATCGATCCGCGCTCACGCCGCATCATGCAGGTGATCGATTGATCAAGTGATCGACTTCATCAATCCTGTATCTTCGAGAAGTCGGCGACGGTGCGCGTGGCGGCGCGGATTTCATTGAGCAGCCTGAGACGATTTTCGCGAATCTTCAGATCGGCGTCGTTCACCTTCACCCGCTCGAAGAAGGCATCGACGGCGGGACGCAGCTTCGCCATCGCGGACATCGCAGCGGCGAAGTCCTCATTCGCCACGGCCGCGCCCGCCTCACGTTTCACATCGTCGATGGCGGTCGCCAGCGTCTTCTCTTCGCCCAGGCTATAAAGCGAAGCATCCGGCGCGCCGTCGAAAGTACGCTTGTCCTTCTTTTCCTCGATGGCAAGGATGTTCGACGCGCGCTTCGTCCCGGCGAGCAGGTTCTTGCCGTCATCGGTGTCGAGAAATTTTCCGAGCGCCTCGACGCGGCGGACAACCATCAGGAGATCGTCTTGGCCTTCAAGCGCGAACACCGCGTCCACCAGATCATGCCGCGCGCCCTGCTCGCGCAGTTGGACTTTCAGGCGGTCAGCGAAAAAGGAGAGGAGATCTGCAACTTTTATTTCAGCAGAGCGCTCGGCCGCCGCATAGGCTTCTTCAAAACCTTTCCAATCGCGATTCTGGAAATACGATGTCCAAACGTCGATTGAGAAATTTGCTTTGCCTATGGAGCCTGCAAGGCTCTCAATATTTTCATGATCCGACTTGATCGCTCTAACGTGTGGCAATATTCCAAAAGAAATAAAAGGCGCATAAGAAGAACTTGTCAGATTAATACGAATGTCGTTCTCAACAATCAACCTAATCACCCCCAGCGCCGCACGTCGCAACGCATACGGGTCCTTGCTTCCCGTCGGCTTCTCATCGATCGACCAGAAGCCGACCAGCGTGTCGATCTTATCGGCAAGCGCGACCGCAATCGATACGGGATCGCTCGGCACGCGATCGTTCGGACCCTGCGGCTTGTAGTGCTCCTCGCAGGCGGCGGCGACGGACGCATCCTCGCCTTGCGCGAGCGCGTAGTATTTTCCCATCAGGCCCTGCAGCTCGGGGAATTCGCCGACCACCTCGGTCAACAAATCGGTCTTGCTCAGCCGCGCCGCGCGCTTGGCCTTCTCAACATCCGCGCCAACCAGCGGCGCGATCTCGGCCGCCAGCCGCTCAATGCGCGCGATGCGCTCCGCTTGCGTTCCGAGCTTTTCATGAAACACGATCTGCTCGAATTTCGGCAGCCGGTCTTCGAGCTTGGTCTTCAGGTCAGTGTCGTAGAAGAACTTCGCATCCGCCAGCCGCGCGCGGATCACGCGCTCATTGCCGGCGACGATCACCTTGCCTCCGTCGCAGGCTTCGATGTTGGAGACCAGAATGAACTTGTTGGCGAGCTTACCGGACGTTTGCGCCGCGTCGCCGAGCGAAGTCCGCGACGCTGCGCCAGATTTCGGATCGTTGACGACAAAACACTTCTGGTTGTTGCGGATGGTGGCGCGGATCACCTCGCCCGGTATCGACAGAAACTCTTCATCGAACGAGCCCATCAGCACCACCGGCCATTCGACGAGGCCGGACACCTCATCGAGCAGCACCTGATCCTCGATCAGTTCATAACCTTGCGCGAACGCCAGTTCTTTTGCGTCGGCCAGGATGATGTCCTTGCGGCGCTGCGGATCGAGCACGACTTTGGCGTCGTGCAGCTTCCCCTCGTAATCATCGAAACGGCGCACGCTGAATTCGTCCGGCGCCATGAAGCGATGCCCGCGCGTCACCTGCCCCGCCGCGATTCCGGCGACCTCGAACGGCACGACGTCCGGCTCCTCGGTCTCCATGCCGAAGGTCGCGATGATGGAATGCAGCGGCCGCACCCAGGTCAGCGCGCCGGATTTCGCCGAACGCTCGCCCCAGCGCATCTGCTTCGGCCACGGAAAGGTGCGCACGATCACGGGCAGCAATTCCGCCAGCACGTCGATCGCGGGCCGTCCCGGCTTCTCGATCAACGCGACGTAGAAATCGCCCTTCTTCGGATCGCGCTGGATCTTGGCTTCGTCCAGCGATTTCAGCCCGGCGGCTTTCAGGAAACCCTGCACCGCGGCGTCGGGCGCGCCGACCTTCGGCCCCTTGCGCTCGTCCTTCAGATCGGGCTGGCGCGCGGGAACGCCGTGCACGGTGAGCGCGAGGCGGCGCGGCGTGGCGAAGGCTTTCGCGCCCTCATAGACGAGACCCTCGGCGACGAGCTTATCGGTAACCATCCGGCGCAGATCGTCCGCCGCCTTCGCCTGCATGCGCGCGGGGATTTCCTCGGAGAATAGTTCGAGCAGAAGATCGGGCATTAGTCTCTTTCCGGCGGCAGCAGACCTGGCGTCTTCTGACATCTCTCCCCTCCCCCTTGCGGGGAGGGGTCGGGGGTGGGGGTCAAAACGCACTGAATCTCGTGCAGGACACCGTCGATATTGCTCAATACATCATGATTCCAGAAACGCAGGACTCGATACCCTCTCTTTTCAATCTGCTGCGTACGGGCGATATCCCTCGGGTTTTCCGCGTGCTGACCGCCATCCAGCTCGATTACAAGCTTCGCTCGGCGACTGGCAAAATCCACGATGAAAGGCCCGATCATCGCCTGACGCCGGAAATGCGATCCATCCAGTGAAACGTGTTGCCGAAGTCGTTGCCACAGCACGCGCTCCGCGTCGGTCGGCTGTGCTCGCATCCGACGCGCAAATTGCCGTTGATCTTCCATCGTTCGCAATTGAACCACGTTGGTTATAATGCTGCCCCCACCCCCAACCCCTCCCCGCAAGGGGGGAGGGGAGCAGGTGCGCAAGTGCTCACCCCGCCCCACCCGCGTCAGTATGCAGCCACGCCTCGCCGCAGGCTTTCGCCAGCTCGCGCACGCGCAGGATGTAGCTTTGCCGCTCGGTTACGGAGATCACGCCGCGCGCGTCGAGCAGGTTGAAGACGTGACTCGCCTTGATGCACTGGTCATAGGCCGGCAGCGCCATCAGATGCGCCTCACGCTGGCCGGGCTGTTGCGGATCGTCCCGCCAGCCGGCGTCGAGATATGTCTTGCAGGCATTCTCGGCCATCCTGAACTGTTCGAACAGCATCGCGGTGTCGGAGTGCTCGAAGTTATGCCGCGAATATTCCTGCTCGGCCTGAAGGAATACATCGCCGTAAGTGACTTTCTCCGCGCCCTCGCGGCCGTTGAAATTGAGATCGTAGACGCGGTCGACGCCCTGCACGAACATCGCCAGACGCTCAAGCCCGTAAGTGAGTTCGCCCGCCACCGGCGCGCATTCGACGCCCGCCACCTGCTGGAAATAGGTGAACTGGCTCACTTCCATGCCGTCGCACCAGCACTCCCATCCCAAACCCCACGCTCCCAGCGTCGGGCTTTCCCAGTCGTCCTCGACGAAGCGGATGTCGTGCAGCGCGCTGTCGACGCCGATCGCGGCCAGCGATTTCAGATAGAGATCCTGGATATCCGGCGGCGACGGCTTGAGGATGACCTGAAACTGGTAATAGTGCTGCAGGCGGTTGGGGTTCTCGCCGTAGCGGCCGTCCTTGGGCCGGCGCGAGGGCTGCACATAGGCGGCGTTCCAATGTTTCGGACCCAGCGCGCGAAGCGTGGTCGCGGGATGAAAGGTGCCCGCCCCGACTTCCATGTCGTAGGGCTGCAGGATGACGCAGCCGTAATCCGCCCAGTAGCGTTGCAGGGTCAGGATCAAACCCTGGAACGAGCGTTCCGGGCGCATATGCGGGGGCAAGGGGTCCATTCGTCTTTTTGGGGATTCGCGGAATTAGAGCATTTTCCGGCGAAGTGGATACCGGTTCGCCGCAAGAAAATGCGACCAGACAATAACTTTCAGAGCATGAACTTTCAGAGCATGGTCCGATTCAACTTGATCGGATCATGCTCTAGTCGGCGCAAGGCGACCGTATCGGCGTGCGTGCCTCAAATCAAGACGACGACCAAGCCTTGGCTTACCGGAAACGCTGCCACCCGGCGAAGCGGGGCGAAGTCGCGCGAATCATCCTGCGAGCATTGTCGCAGTAGCGGCGACCTCAAAACCCCGCCAGCCTGGTCAGTCAGGCCGGTAGGCGCCGGTGCGGGTATCCCGCCGCAGGGTCGGAATATCGCGGCGCGCCGGCTCGGCAACGCGGGCCATCCGCGCTTCCTCGAGTTCCTGATTGATCCGCCTGGCGGTCTGGTAGAGCCAGCGGACCGCGACCAGTCCACCCAGGGTAGCTGCAAGTGCAATCAGCGGCGGCATCGGTCGATCCCCTTCTTTACGTTACGGACCCGTACAAACAGTATTCTTGCTCAATCCGATCGTTCCCGCAATCGTCGTTTCGCGGCCGGATAGCTTGGAAATGTCGCGGAGGGCCGGCTCAGAATCCGAATCTTGCCCAGATGGCCCGGGTTTCGAACGCGGAAATCAGTTCATCCGGCATCCCCGCCATGCCGCTCTGCGAGATCAGGGTGCCGGCGCCCGCTTTGCGGCCCAGCAACCCCGACAACAAACCGGTCGAGGGCGCGATCAGCGGCGTGCTCACCTTATCTCCGAACCGGGCCCGCAAGGTCGATCGGAGATCGCCGATCGCATCCGCAAGACCGAGCGCGACCGACCGCTCACCGGCCCAGTATTCGCCGGTGAACAAAAGCTCGTCGGCTGCTTTCAGCCGTCCCCCGCGGCTCGCCTTGACCAGTTCGATGAAGGTGGCGTGGATCTCGCGCTGGATCGCTTTCAGCCGCGCCACATCGTCGGGATTCTCGGGAAGAAAGGGATCGAGCGTCGCCTTGTGTTCGCCCGCCGTGTACAGCCTGCGCTCGACGCCGATCTTCCTGATCAGCTCGGTGAAGCCGAAACCGCCGCCGACCACGCCGATCGAACCCAGGATCGACGAGGGATCGCAGAAAATCTCATCGCCCGCGCAGGCGATCATGTAACCGCCCGAAGCGGCGACGTCCTCGACGAACACCAGAACCGGAATCTTTTTCTCTCGCGACAGTTGCCGGATGCGCAGATAGATCTGGCGGGACTGCACCGGCGATCCGCCCGGCGAATTGACCACCAGCGCCACCGCCTTGGCGCCCGCCACCGCGAATGCCCGCTCCAGCGTTCGGGCGACGCCCGCCAGCGTCATGCCCGGCCTGAGCGGCGTGACCGCGCCGATCACCCCGGACAATCGCACCACCGGCACCACGCCGGTCCCGCGCCGCCATCGCCTGGGAATGAGCTTCGTCAGCGCTGTTTTCACCCGGCTCATGGCGTTTTCCTGGGTTTCGGCCATTTCATCCACTACTCAATCGTCCGATTAACATGCACATCGTATCTATCTACGAGGGACAACCATCGGTAGCCTTCATGCGACAATTCGTCAGAACCGCGCCGGACGAGCGAGTGTGGCTTGCAAGGGACGTGACGGATTGCCGGGCTCAGTCACGTGTCACTGGAACCCGCTTTTGCCGGCAGGAGTGAAGGCAAGCGCCTCGCCGCCCGCGAGAACTCCCTGAGCCTCCCTGGCCGGCTCGCCCCTCTCGTCGCTAAGCATCAAACCCGGACAAAGCCGCAGCGGCGCGCGGCTTCCCTTGATCGCGCGAACCAGGATGCGGATCGCCGGCCGGTGCGGGTCCGGATGCACGGGCCGGACCGCGATGTCCCCGAAGCCGCGACCGAGCGCGCCGAGCACCTCCGCCAGTCCGTCGCTGCGCCAGATCAGGCTAAGCGTACCGCCGGGTTTCAGCATACGCCGCGCCGCGTGAATCCAGATGGCCAGGCTCGATGGCTCCGCGACATGCGCCGTGCGACGGCCCTGGTCCGGAGATGGCCGGTGCCGGACCGCATCGTTGAAGGGAGGGTTCATCAGCACTCCGTCGGCGCTGTCGGAGCCAAGACCGGCGCATGCGAAAGCATCAGCTTCCGCCGTGATATCGAGGACGCAGACCCGCGCCGCGCGGCGGTTGAGAAGCGCATTGCGGCGCGCCAGATCGGCAAGGGCTTCGTCACGCTCGATCAGCACCAGATCGATGTCATCGATCCGCGTCGCCACCGCGAGCCCGGCGGCGCCGACGCCCGCGCCGAAATCAACGATGCGATCGCCGGGTCTGCCCGGCGTCGCGGCGGCGAGCAGCATGGCGTCGTGGCCGGCGCGATGACCCGACAACGGCTGATAGAGCCGCAGCCGCCCGCCGAGAAACGCATCCTCGCCAATGTCAGATCGCGCGCCGGTCATCGGCGTCATCGGGGCGCAATTCATGAGCCAGCCCGGCTTCGGCGAGAAGCCGCCGCGCCGCGCGATTTTCGCCGTCATTCACCAGGATGCGGCGAGGCAGTACCCCGAGCGAGCCCTCGACCACGCTCATGTTCTGGTCCAGCACCAGATGAAAAATCCCCGCGCCGTCCAGCAGCGCGCCGACCGCCGACACCAGCACAAGGTCGTTGGTCCGGATCAGTTCGCGCAACCTCGCATTCTCCCGCGCCTTCAGGGCATCTTCCGGCAAAGCAAGGCGGACGACCTGTCCGCCGCAAGAAAATGAGACCGGACAATAACTTCCGCAAACATGGTCCGATTCAACTCGATCGGTTCATGCTCAATGAGCCCCGCATCCCCGTGGTCCATGTCCACGACTCCATGTCAACGACTCCCTGTCAACAATTACCTGCGCTTGCCGGGCCAACCAGCACTTTCTATGGTGCAACGGTTAGAATGAGACGAAATTCGTAAACCGGAGATCCTCAGCTTGGCGGTCATCGTCCCCTTCGAAAGCCAGCCGACAGGCTCCATCGACCAGCTCGTCGAACTCGTCGCCGCCGACATGGAGCGCGTCAACGCCACCATCCTGTCGCGGACCGGGTCGGACGTCACGATGATCCCGGAAGTCGCCAACCACCTGATCTCGTCCGGCGGCAAGCGGCTGCGCCCGATGCTGACGCTGGCGATGGCCCGTCTCGCCGGCTATGCCGGCGAAGGCCATGTGAAACTCGCGGCCTCGGTGGAATTCATGCACACCGCGACGCTGCTGCACGACGACGTGGTCGACGAAAGCGAACTGCGCCGCGGCAGGCTGTCGGCCCGCATGGTGTGGGGCAACGAGGCCAGCGTTCTCGTCGGCGACTTCCTGCTCGGACAGGCATTCCGCATGATGGTCGAGGTCGGCTCGCTGCGCGCGCTCGACATCCTGTCTTCGGCGGCGGCCACCATCGCCGAGGGTGAGGTCATGCAGCTCGCGGCGGCGAAGAACACGGCCACGACGGAGGACGAATACCTCGCGGTCATCCGCGGCAAGACGGCCGAACTGTTCGCCGCGGCCTGCGAGGTCGGCCCGGTGCTCGGCGGCCGTCCGAAGGCCGAGGAAACGGCGGCCGCGAGCTTCGGCATGAATCTCGGCATCGCCTTCCAGCTTGTCGATGACGTGCTCGATTACGGGGGCAAGTCGGCGAAGCTCGGCAAGAACGTCGGCGACGATTTCCGCGAAGGCAAGATCACCCTGCCGGTGGTGCTGGCGTTCCGGCGCGGCAACGATGTCGAGCGCGAATTCTGGGTACGGGCGCTTGAGCAAGGCAAGATCGGCGACAACGACCTCAATCACGCCATCGGGCTGATGACCAAGCATCGCGCGCTGGAGGATACCCTCAACCGCGCCCATCACTACGGCGCGATGGCGGTCGATGCGCTGGCGCTGTTTCCGCCGTCCCCGATGAAGGGCGCGCTGGAGCAGGTCGTGGCGTTCTGCCTGGCGCGCTCGCACTGACGAACCACAGCAATGCGTGCCCGCCGGCGTCGGGGAATGACAACCTTAAACGCCGTCACGAGCCTTATAGCGTTTTCGAGCGAAGTGGATACCGGTTCGCGTGAAGAAAACGCGTCAGATCAATATCTGAGAGCCCCGCTTCTGACTTCATCAGAAGCGGGGTTCTAACCCAGCGTTCCCATATGAACCCACCATTGCGGGCGATCGAGCCGGATCGTCTGCGCGGCATGATGCGCGGCCGCCGCGTCGTCGAAGATCGCAAAGCAGGTCGCGCCCGAGCCCGACATCCGTGACAGCCGCGCGCCGGTCGCCCGCAACCTCGCGAGCACCTCGCCGATGACAGGCTGAACGCGGATCGCCGGTGCTTCGAGGTCATTGGTGCCGTCGGACAGCATGGCGAGCCAATCGTCCGCCGGCGCACCGGCCTTCGGCCACACGATCGCCTCGATCAGGTCATTGATCCCGACATTCAGTTCGCCTTTGCGAAGGCCGAGCGCGGCGAAGACATCCTTTGTGGCGACGGGAACGCGCGGGTTGGCCAGCACAGCGGGCATTGCAGGCAGATCGAGCGGCAGCAGCGATTCGCCGACGCCGGTCATGACGCAGCTTTCCGAGCGGACACAGACCGGCACGTCGGCGCCGGTCAGTCGCGCGGTCTCGATCAATCGCGGATCATCGATCGCAAGGCCGTTGACCCCTGCCAGAAGCCGCAACGCCGCGGCCGCGTCCGCCGATCCGCCCCCGATGCCGGCAGCGACCGGCAAATGCTTGTCCAGCGCGAAGGCTCCTGCTTTCAGATTCGGGATCCGCTCGCCAAGCAGCCTTGCCGCCTTCAGAACAAGGTTATCGGCGGTCTGACCGCACTCCTGCGCCCGCGGGCCGGCGGCGACAAGCGACAGCTCCGCGCCCTCAGTCAGAACAAGCCGATCGACGCAGTCGGCAAATGCCACCACGCTTTCGAGATCGTGAAAGCCGTCGGCGCGCCGGCCCACGACCCGCAGGGTCAGATTGACCTTGGCGCGCGCCGTCTCGCTCAGCGCCGGTGCGGCCGTTTCCAGATCCGTGGCGCCGGTGACGATCATGACGGATGACAAATCCAAAAACGTGCGCGAAATCAAATGATTTCTGCGATCATGTTCGGCGCGCGGCCCATAAAAATTTTGGCGGGAACGTCGTGACCCTATTCTCGACCACGCGCCTCAGCCGCCCTTGCCGCCTTCCTTTTTCTTGTCCGCCGAGGCGGCGGAGGGCGTATCGTCCGCAGGCAGGCCGTTCTCGATCTTGGCCTCGATTTTCGGCACCTCATCCGGCTCCGGCTTCAGATCGCGCGCATGCGCCCACTGAAATTTCGCCTCCAGCGTCCGGCCGACGCGCCAGTAAGCGTCGCCGAGGTGATCGTTCACCGTCGGATCCTCGGGCTTGAGGTTGATGGCTCGCTCCAGCGTCTTGACCGCCTCCTCATAATTGCCGATGCGGTAATAGGCCCAGCCGAGGCTGTCGACGATATAGCCGTCGTCCGGCCGCTGATCGACGGCGCGCTTGATCATCTTCATGGCTTCATCGAGATTGAGGCCACGGTCGATCCAGGAGTAGCCGAGGTAGTTCAGCACATGCGGCTGCTCGGGTTGAATTTCGAGCGCCTTTTTCATGTCGACTTCCGCCTTGTCCCAGTTCTTTGACCGTTCCAGGCAGATTCCACGGAAATAATAGTAGACCCAGTTCGGCTTGTCCTTGGTCTCGGCGATGACGTCGATGCCTTTACCGTAGGTCTTTGCGCAATCGGCGAACTTCTTGCGGCCGCGCTCGACGTTGCCGAGCGCCATGACGGCCTCCAGGTCGCTCGGGTCCTGTTCCGTCACACCCTTGAGAATCTTGATCGCTTCGTCGCTGCGATCGACGGCGTCGAGATTGGTGGCGAGTTGAATCTGGGCATTGCGCCGCAGAGGCGAGCCGGCTGGCACGCGCTCATAGACCCCGATCGCCATCTCCGGCTTCTTCACCGATTCATAGAGATCGGCGAGCGACAACAGCGCCATCGGATGATCAGGCGAGAGATAAAGCGCGAGTTGCAGATAGACCAGCGCCAGATCCTCACCGCCGCGCCGGGTCAGGGACGCGCCGATGCCGTAAAGGGCTTCGGCGGCGCCGGTCTGCGGCGAGTTGACGAGTTGCGGCAGCTTCTTGCCGGCCTTGAGCTCCTTGATTCCTTCCTGAATCAGCGGATGCCGCGCCAGCTTCTTGTCGAATGACCCATAGACGGCCAGCGCCGCCGCGGTGCCCTTGTTGCGCGACAGCCACCGCGCATAAGCGTCCGCCACGCGGAGCGCCGAATCGTCGAGCTTGTAAGCGCGTTCGAGACGGGTTCCGGCCTCTTCCTTCCGGCCCGCAAGATCGAGCAGCATCCCCGAATGCAGATCCTTGAAGATCGGGTACCATTCCGGGCCGGTCAGCGCATCGATAAGGGCGACGGCCTGCCTGGTGTCGCCGGCGCCATAGTCGGCCCAGCCCGACAGCAACGTCGCCACCAGGTCGGTGATCGGTCCGCGAATCGACTGTTTGATGTTCTTTCGGGCGGCCGTGTATTTTTTCTGCTTGAGATTATCAACGCCGACGACCAGCCGCGCGACACGATTGGTTTTGTCGATGGCGAGAATGCGATCGGCCAGCTTCACGGCGATGGCGATATTGCCTTCAGCCAGCGACGAGATGAACGCGCGATCCAGAAGCTCGTTGTTTTTCGGATCGGTGCGCAAGGCCGAACGATAGAACGTCGCCGCGGACCTGGCGTCGCGCTCGACGCTGGCATGACGCGCGGCGAGATAGCTGCCCGACGTCGTCATGGTGCGCAGATCCTTGGCGCTAGGAAATTGCGAGGTCTCGGTCGGATGGCCCGGCGTCTGAGCCGCCAGCGGACCAGACGGGGCCAGCAACGCCGCGGCGGCGACAGCCATCGCCAGGCGATTGAAACGAGTGGACAACATCGGGATGCGAAGCTCCAGATTTCTTGGCACGAACATCAGGTCTCTCGGTACGCAACCCGGGCCGGCGCCATTGCATGATCCGCTTCTAACATTCGCGCCGCGTTTCAGCCAGCCGCTTGCATCCTGGAGTATGGCGTCATCGTGGCCGCGCGCATGGCCCGCGGACGCCCGCGGATTCACATCGCCTCGTAGTTGGGTCCGCCGCCGCCCTCCGGCGGCACCCAGGTGATGTTGCCGTTCGGGTCTTTCACATCGCAGGTCTTGCAGTGAACGCAGTTCTGCGCGTTGATCTGATAACGCACGCTCGCGCCATCCTCGACCCATTCATAGACCCCCGCGGGACAATAACGGCTCGACGGACCGGCATAGACGCCATGTTCCGAGGTTTTGTGCAGGGCCGTGTCTGCGACCTTCAGATGAACCGGCTGATTCTCCTCATGATTGGTGTTTGAGATAAACACCGATGAAAGCTTGTCGAAGGTCAGCTTGCCGTCCGGCTTCGGATAGGCCATCCGCACATGGGCTCTGGCCGGATCGAGCGTCTGACGATCGGGTTTGGTGTGCGGCCAGGTTCCCAGCAGCGAGAAACCGAACAGGGTGTTGGTCCACATGTCGAGGCCGCCCAGCGCGACGCCGACGACGGTGCCGAACTTCGACCACAGTGGCTTGACGTTGCGGACCTTGAACAGGTCCTTGCCGATCGCGGAACCGCGCCAGGCATTCTCGTATTCGGTGATCTCGTCATTGGCGCGCCCGGCAGCGAGCGCCGCGGCGACGTGCTCCGCGGCCAGCATTCCGCTGCCCATGGCGTTGTGAACGCCCTTGATGCGCGGAACGTTGACGAAACCCGCCGCGCAGCCGATCAGCGCGCCGCCCGGAAAGCTCAGGCGCGGCACCGACTGGTAGCCGCCCTCGGTGATGGCGCGCGCGCCATAGGCCAGCCGCTTGCCGCCCTCGAACACGCCCCGGATCGCGGGATGGGTCTTGAACCGCTGGAACTCCTCGAAAGGCGACAGGTACGGATCGTCATAGTTCAGGTGAACGACAAAGCCGACCGCGACGCGATCGTCGTCATAATGATAGAGAAACGAGCCGCCTCCGGTGGAATTGTTCAGCGGCCAGCCAAAGGAGTGCTGAATCAGCCCGTTGCGATGCCGGGCGGGGTCGATCTGCCAGACCTCCTTGAGGCCGATGCCGAATTTCGGCGGATCGCTGGCCTTGTCGAGTTCGAATCTCGCGATCAACTGCTTCGACAGGCTGCCTCGGGCGCCTTCCGCGAACAGGGTATATTTGCCGCGCAGTTCCATGCCGCGCGTGAAAGAACTTTTGAGCGAGCCGTCCCGCGCGATGCCCATGTCCCCGGTCGCGATGCCGCGCACCACGCCGTCGTCGTCATAAAGCACTTCCGTCGCCGCGAAGCCGGGATAGATATCGACGCCGAGCGCTTCCGCCTTTCGCGCGAGCCAGCGGCAGACGTTGCCGAGCGAGCCGATGTAGCAGTGATGATTGTTCATCAGCGGCGGCATCAGGAAGCCCGGCAGCCGGATCGCGCCGCCCCGCGTCATCCAGTAGAACCGGTCGTCCTTGACCCGCGTCTTGAGAGGGCAATCGGCATCGTCGCGCCAGTCCGGCGCCAGTCCGTCGAGTCCTGCGGGATCGATCACCGCGCCGGACAGGATATGGGCGCCGACTTCCGACCCTTTTTCAACGACGACGATGCTGAGACTGGAATCGAGCTGCTTGAGCCGGATCGCCGCCGACAGGCCGGATGGGCCAGCGCCGATGATAACGACATCGAAATCCATGGATTCGCGCGGCGGCAATTCGTCGCTGCTCATGATCTGCTTCCGCAACCGGCGACCTTCGTGCTTGTAATACCCCTGCGGCTTGTTGTTTCCGATTTTTTGCTCGAGAACAACCGGGGCAGGCAGCCCTCCGGGGTTCCACGCAAACCTCTTCGCAGCTTACCCTTCGCAGGTTAGAGCATCGGACCCGAAAGTGGGAACCGGTTTCGGGATAAATCCGATGCTCAATTAACTGGAGCGGCGGCGCTGATTCCATTTGATCGGCCGCCGCCCTAGAGCATGATCCCGACCCGAAGGGCCGCGCCAGTGCAAAGTGGGAACCGGTTTTCGCCAACATGACGTCAGATCACGCGACCACTATTCGAGAACTGCTAGCCTTCTATCTCGAAGCGGGAATCGACTGTGCGCTGGGGGATGAACCGGTCGACCGACTCTGCGCGCCGGATCTTGCCACGCCGAATATCGCCACGCCCGCCCCGGCCTCCGACGGTCCGATCACCGCGAAAACCGGAACCGCTCCCGTTGCGGCGACACGACAGCCGCCTCCCAGGACCACCACGGCGGCGGCGCGCGCCGGAATAGCGCCGCCGCCGGACATCGCGATCGAATCCGCGCGCGAGGCGGCCCGCACCGCGCCCTCGCTCGAGGCGCTCCGCACCCTGCTCGAGAGTTTCGACGGCTGCGCGTTGAAATTCACCGCGTCGCGGCTGGTGTTCGCCGACGGCAATCCGCGGGCACGGCTGATGTTCGTCGGAGAGGCGCCGGGACGCGACGAGGACATCGAAGGCCTGCCGTTCGTCGGCCGCTCAGGCCAGCTTCTCAACCGGATGATCGCCGCGATCGGCCTCAAGCGCGGCGACGTCTACATCGCCAACGTCATTCCATGGCGGCCGCCCGGCAACCGGACGCCGACGCCGCAGGAAACCCAGATCTGCCTACCGTTCATCCGCCGCCAGATCGAACTGGTGAACCCCGACGTCCTGGTCACGCTCGGCAATCCCTCGACGCAGACGCTGCTGGAAACCCGCGAGGGTATCATGAAGACCCGAGGCAGATGGTTCGATTACGACACCGGCACGCGAGCGATCCGTGCGATGGCGACGTTCCATCCGGCCTACCTCCTGCGCTCGCCGTCCTACAAGCGGATGGCGTGGCTCGACCTGCGCGCGATCGCCAAGGTGCTTGAAGATAAGGCGCTGGAGCAGCCGGCCTCCAAATAGAGTGTTTTCAAGCACTCTGGAGCATTATCGCTTCTGATTGAACCAGAAGCGAGGCTCCATGATATTGATTTGATGCGTTTTCTTCATGCGAACCGGTACCCACTTCGCTCGAAAACGCTATAGGCGCAGGCGTCACGGCGCTTTCGGACGGACGATGGCCCAACCGATCCGCAACAACGGCAGCCGGCCGTTGACGAGACGATCAAACGTGCGCGGAATCTCCGGAACGATGCCCGGAAACCGCCTGGCGATGGCTTCGGGCGGCGTGCCCGCGGTGTCGGACGCCCGCCAGACCACGACCCCGCCGAGTTCGGCGAACTTCGCCGGCGTTATCCACGGGGTGCGCTCAGGCGTATCGTCGAGCAGCAGATGGGGCCGCGACGCGCCGAGCGCGAGGAGGGCCGCCAATTGCGGATCACCCGCGACCGCCCGCAGCGGGCGGTTGGTGCGACGCTCGAAACTCTCGCCGAAATAAGCGCTGATGGCCGATGCCGGGAGGGATGTCGCAACCTCGGTGTTTGCGAACCACGGCTGACCCGCGACCATCGCAATCACGGCCAGCGCCGGCGTCACGACGGCGGCGAGCCACGCCGCGCGAAGCAGGCGCAGGCGGCGCAGATGGATGAGTTCGCCGGTGAGCAGGACGATCGCCAGACCCGACATCGACAGCGCGATCGGCGCGCCGCCGATGACGTGATCGACGCCGAACAGCGCCGCAACCAGAGTTCCACCGAGCGCCGGCGCGAGCGCGAAGACATAGACGAATGTCTGCGCCAGCGGATCCGCCGGCGGCCGCACGATCACCGGCGCATCCTCTGACGTCCGGTTGACGAGGCTGGAATTCAGAACGACCAGCAGCACCAACCCGGCGGTTGCGAGCAGGAGCGAAACAATCAGTTCACCCCAGCGCAACAGCCGCAGATGCAATTCGAAAATATCAGGCCATGGCGGCGCGCCGAGTGCGTCCGCGCGCACCAGCCAGATCAGGTAGGGCAGCGCGAGCACCGCGATCACCAGCAGCGCGAACAGCGGATCGACCGAATCCAGAGCCTTTCGGCCCCGCTCCGTGGCCAGGGCAAACACGGCCAGCGCCAACAACAAACCGGCCGCGTCCGGCGTGGTCAGCAACAGCAGGCCGGCTTCGATCGACAGCGCGAACCAGGCGTTGCGGCCCTGCCCGACGATCCGCCAGGCATGCAGCAGCAGCAAGGACCATAGAGGGAGGGCGAGCACCTGCGGGCCGAATGTCAGGCTGGGGGCACCGAACGCGGTCGCCGTCATGGTCAGCAGCAGGGCAAGGACCGCCTGCTGGCTGCCGACCATGGTCCGGGCCAGTTCAAACAGAACCCGGAAGGCGACAATGATGCAGAGTTGCGACAGCAGGTAGACGCCGATCATGTGGCTGCCGGCCGCGCGATAGGCGATGTCGGCGAGCCAGAACGCGAGCGGCGGCCCGAGATCGGTTCCGACCTGATATTCCCGGCCGAACGCCAGCGCGGTCGCAAGACCATCCGGCGGTCCCCGGTACAGCAGCAGCGGCACCGTGAGCCACATCACCGCCTGAAACAGCGCCACGATCCAGAATACCAAAAGCGGCCTGGCGCGGATCAGTTCGACAACCAGCGATGTGAAACGCATGAAGGACCTGATGGCGGCGGGTCTTGCGGAATTCCGGGTTACGCGAAGCGGGGTGGCCGCGAGTGATAAGGCGCGCGAACCTTTGAGGCAACCGGCCTGCCCGGAGCATTTTCGCGTCTGATCGAATCAGAAACGAAGCTCCAGATTATTGTTTTGACGCGTTTTCTTCACGCGAACAGGTCATCCGCTTCGGTCAAAAACGCTATGGTCAGATGACGGCCTCGACCGCTACCGTGGCCGCCTTTTCACCGGTCGAGGCGCTTTCTCCGGCGAGCAGCGCGCGGTGACGTTCGCGCGCGGCGACAACCGGCGCGAAGAAGCTGCGATGATGAGGGCTAGGCCCCAGACGGCCGAGCGCTTCGAGATGTCCGGGGACCGCGTAGCCCTTGTGTGTCTCGAAGCCGTAGCCGGGACAATCCCGCGCCAGCTTGCACATCAGCCGGTCGCGCGTGACCTTGGCGACGATCGAGGCGGCGGCGATCGACAGCACGAGACCGTCGCCGCCGATCACCGGCTCGCACCCGCAGGCGATCTCGATTCTGTCGCGCCCGTCGACGAAAACGTGCTTCGGAGCATCCGGCAGCGCATGGACCGCGCGCGCGAGCGCCCACAGCGATGCGCGCAGGATATTGTCGCGGTCGATCCGCTCGATCGACGCGCAGGCCACCGCGAAAGACGCGGTCGCCACGATTTCCTCGAACAGTTCCTCGCGGCGCGCGGCGGTCAGGCGCTTGGAATCGTCGATGCCTTGGGGAATATGGTTCGGATCCAGCACGACCGCGGCGGCGACCACCGGTCCCGCCAATGGCCCGCGTCCGACCTCGTCGCAGCCCGCGACCGGCCAGACGCCGCGCTCCATCAGGCCACGCTCGCGCCGGAAGCTCGGCGCGGCGTCGATCGTCCCTGCCTTCAGACGACGCCTCGGGACCGTTGCACGAATCATGGCGTGATGGTGCGGTGGACCGCCTGACGGCGCAACCTGCAAACGACGGATTGTTCCCGCATTTCGCTTCCGTCCTGTACCCGATTGTCGTGCCCGGCAGCTATTCGTGAGGCCCGCCGCAACATCGAACATCATAAGAGAACAGCCATGAACGCCTGGGGACTTCTTGCCATCAGCATCGTCGCGGAGGTCACCGCAACAACGCTGCTCACCAAATCCGAAGGCTTCGGCAAGCCGGTCTACGGCGTCGCCGCGCTGGCGATCTTCGCTGGCTGCTTCTGGGCGCTGTCGCAGGTTCTGACCCGCATTCCGGTCGGCGTCGCCTATGCCATCTGGTCCGGGGCCGGCGTGGTGCTGATCTCGCTGATCGGCACCATATTCCTGCGCCAGTCGCCCAGCATGATCCAGATACTGTTTATCAGCCTAATCGTGATCGGCGCGGTCGGCCTCAACCTGACCACCAGCGTCTCGCATTGACGATCATTTGCTTATGACGGGATTCCGCATTCGCTTCCCGCCTGAAAGCGTCAGAACAGGCTCAACTGCTGCCCGCCGCGTTTCGGCCTGGCGAAATGGTCCGTCGTCAGCCTTGAGCGCTTCTTGTTGAGCCCCAGCCTCTCGCAGGCGATCTCGAAGCGGCGGCCGATCATCCATGCGATCGGTCCCGCGCCCTTCATCCGCGTGCCCCATTGTGAGTCGTAATCGCGGCCGTTGCGCATCTCGCGGATCAGAGCGAACACATGACGGTAGCGTTCCGGATAGCTCGCCATGAGCCATTCGCGAAATAGATCGCGCACTTCCAGCGGCAGGCGCAGCAGCACATAATTGGCTTCCCTGACGCCGACATGGGCGGCCGCATCGAGAATCCGCTCGATCTCGCTGTCGTTCAGCGCCGGAATCACGGGAGCCACCATCACCGTGGTCGGAATGCCTGCTTCCGACAGCTTGCGCAGCGCCTCCAGCCGCCGCATTGGCGTCGATGCCCGCGGCTCCATCGAGCGCGCGAGCCGGGCATCAAGCGATGTCACGGAAATCGCCACCTTCGCGAGATTGCGCTTCGCCATTCGCGCAAGGATATCGATGTCGCGTGTCACCAACGCCGATTTCGTGACGATGCCGACCGGATGCGACGCACGCTCCAGCACTTCGAGGATGCCGCGCATGATCCTGCTGCCGCGCTCGATCGGCTGATAGGGATCGGTGTTGGTCCCGATCGCGATCATCTTCGGCTCGTAGCCCTCGGCGGCCAGTTCCTTCTCCAGCAAGGCCGGCGCGTCCGGCTTCGCGAACAGCTTCGATTCGAAATCCAGCCCGGGTGACAGGCCAAGATAGGCATGGGTCGGCCTTGCGAAACAGTAGACGCAGCCGTGCTCGCAGCCCCGGTAAGGGTTGATCGAGCGGTCGAAACTGATATCGGGCGAGTCGTTGCGGGTGATGACTTTCCGCGCGGTGTCAACAGCGACCGTGGTTTTGAACGGCGGCAGATCGTCGAGGCTTTGCCAGCCATCGTCGAACGCGGTTCGCGCCTCCGCCTCGAATCGGCCGCTGACATTGGATTGCGCGCCGCGCCCACGCCGCCGCTCGCGATCGATCGCGACCTCAAGCTCGGCAAAGGACGACGCGGCCACCGATGCGGGCGGCGGCGTGACGGTCGAATTTCTGCGGGCGACGGAAGAGGCTCTGCTCATGGCGGGACCATAGCATCCGCGCAGAACAAATCAAGAACATACTTCGCGCTTCCTCGACCGAACGAGTCAGGCCGACGCTCCCCTCGCCTTCGGGCGGCGAAGATGTTCATCCAGCCGCGGCATGATCTCGACGAAGTTGCAGGGGCGGGTGCGGTAATCAAGCTGGTGCGCGAGGATGCCGTCCCAGCCGTCCCGGCAGGCGCCCGGAGATCCCGGCAGGCAGAAGATGAAGGTGGAGCCCGCGGTGCCGGCGGTCGCGCGGCTCTGGATCGCCGAGGTGCCGATCTTGGCGTGGCTCAGCATGTGGAAAGCAATCGAGAAGCCGTCCATCCGCTTGTCGAAGAGCGGCTCGACGGCCTCGGGGGTGACGTCGCGCCCGGTGAAGCCGGTGCCGCCGGTGGTGATGATGACGTCGATGCCGGGGTTGGCGATCCATTCCTTAATCAACGCTCGGATCGCCTCGACATCGTCGGTGACGATCTCGCGCGGGCCGAGCTTGTGACCGGCGGCGGTCAGCCGCTCGGCCAGTGTCGCACCCGACTTGTCCTCCTCAAGCGATCGCGTGTCGGAAACGGTCAGCACCGCGATGTTGAGGGGGACAAACGGCTTTGTCTCGTCGATGGACGGCATGGCGGTTCCAACTCACAAATCATCCGTCGCGAAGGTGTTGCAGGCCTGCACGGTGCCCTGCTGATAACCGGTCATGAACCAGCGCTTGCGCTGCGCGGCCGAGCCGTGCGTGAACGAATCCGGCACCACCCGGCCCGTCGACTTGCGTTGCAGCGTATCGTCGCCGATCGCAGATGCCGTGGTCAGCGCGGCCTCGATATCACCCGGCTCGAGGAAGTTCGGACGTTTCTTCGACTGGCGATTGACCCAGACGCCCGAAAGGCAATCCGCCTGCAACTCGACCCTGACCTGCAGCGCGTTCGCCTCCGCCTTGCTACCGGCCTGCTGCTGCAACCGGGTCACGCGCGGCAGAATGCCGAGCAGGTTCTGGATGTGATGCCCGGCCTCGTGCGCGATAATATAGGCGGCGGTAAACCGGCAGGCGCTGCCCGAACAGCCACGGAAGCGCGTTTCCACCTGCTTGAAGAACTCGGTGTCGAGGAAAATCTGTTTGTCCGGCGGGCAATAGAACGGTCCCATCGCGGACTGCGCCATGCCGCAGCGGCCGCCGTTGGTGGCGTTGCGGAACAGCACGATACGGGGGCCCGAATAACGCTGCCCGCTGGCCTGAAAGATTTCGTCCCAACGATCATCGATCTCGCCCAGCACGCCGGCGATCATGCTGCCCATCTCGTCGGTGGGCGCGCCGGGCTTGCCCTGCGAGGAGCGGCCGCCTGTCTGATAGCTCGGCGCCTGGCCGCCGCCGGTCAGGATTTCCGCGCCGCCGATCAAAAGACGCGGATCAATGCCGAAGGCGTATCCGACAATGCCGAGTATGAGAATGGTGCCGATGCCGAGACCACCGCGTCCCCTTGGAAAGCCGAACCCACCACCGCCGCCGAAGCCACCTTCCCCGCGACGGTCGTCGATGTTGTCGCTTCGGCGAAAATCATCATCACGCATGAGGTTCGTCCTCGTGTCCGATCGATCGGTCACTCGCCCGCAAGTGGCGGCGCCCGGCTAAAATACTCATCACGTTAATCAATAACCTGCCCGGCAATAATTGCCTATAGCGTTTTCGGACGAAGCGGAGTCCGGTTCGCGCGAAGAAAACACGCCGAATCAAAAAGCCGGAGTCTTCCACCGTTTCCCCGGAGCGGTGGAGGCCTCTCGCGCCCGCAAAATCCGGAAGTTCGCGGGTGACACCTGATGCGAACGTCGTATTCGGCGGCGGCGCGCGCAACAATTCTCCCGATGACGCGCGGATTTGAGATTCAACCAAACTGCACCGGAGCTGCACCGGAGAGTTTTTAAGGCACAGCGAGCAAAACTGCTTCCATCAGCGCCGACGACGAAACGACGCCCCTCCATCGCGGGCGAACCAAGACCAAGACGCAAGACAATAGTTGCGAGCTCAACAAAAGCTTTCTGCAATTAAGTCGATTTTTACTTTGACAGGTCACTATAGCGCCAGTCGGTTGTTTGGTCCCGCGTCGCCGACAGCGTCGCCTGAGTCAGAGTATTTGAGTCATGGGTGTGTCGCGTCGCGGGGCGTCTGCAAAGGCGTCCCGCACTAAATTTGACTCTCCCGTTTCGCGCATCATCATTGGCGATTGCGTCGCCGGGATGTCGAAACTTCAAGCCGGATCGGCCGATCTGATATTCGCGGATCCGCCGTATAATCTACAACTCAAGGGTGAGCTCAAGCGTCCCGACGAATCGCACGTCGACGCTGTGAACAGCGATTGGGACAAGTTCTCGTCCTTCTCCGCCTATGATGAATTCACCCGCGCCTGGCTGCTCGCCTGCCGCCGCGTCATGAAGCCGTCGGCCACCATCTGGGTGATCGGATCGTATCACAACATCTTCCGCGTCGGCGCGATCATGCAGGATCTCGGATTCTGGGTGCTCAACGACATCGTCTGGCGCAAGACCAATCCGATGCCGAACTTCCGCGGCCGCCGCTTCACCAACGCCCATGAGACCATGATCTGGGCCGCGCGCGACGAGAACGCCAAAGGCTACACGTTCAACTACGAAGCGTTGAAAGCCGCCAACGAAGATGTGCAGGCGCGCTCCGACTGGCTGATTCCGCTGTGCACCGGTAACGAACGGCTGAAGGACGAGGACGGCCACAAGGTTCATCCGACCCAGAAGCCAGAGGGGCTGCTGGCGCGGGTGCTGCTTTCATCGTCGAGGCCGGGCGATCTCGTCATCGATCCTTTCAACGGCACAGGAACCACCGGCGCTGTCGCCAAGCGTCTCGGCCGCAACTATATCGGCTTCGAACGCGACCGGACTTACGCGGCCGCGGCCGAGAAGCGCATCGCTGCGGTCGAACCGCTTCCCGAAGCCACCCTTGCTCCTTTCATGACCGCGCGCGAGGCGCCGCGCGTGGCGTTTTCAGAGCTGATCGAGCGCGGCATGATTTCGCCCGGCGCGAAACTCGTCGATGCGAAGAAGCGCCACGGCGCCCTGGTGCGCGCCGACGGCGCCATCATGCTCGGCGACAAGGTCGGCTCGATCCACCGCATCGGCGCCATGGCGCAAGGCGCGAATGCGTGCAACGGCTGGACCTTCTGGCATATCGAAACCAGCAAGGGCCTGAGGCTGATCGACGAGCTGCGGGCCGAAATCCGTAGCCAGATGGCGGCGGACTGAAGCGCTTGTCGCACCCGATATAATCCCGGACGGATATGCGCAGAGCGAACGGCGGTTAGCGAAACTCGCCCGTTGCATTGATCATAAAATCCACGCAGTGAATGGCTGCCTTGCGAACATCCTCCGGTCACCCCGGCTCAGGTCTCGCCCTACTCAAGCACGGACAGTGGAGTTTTCGATGATCAAGTTCTATTTCAATGGCGCGCCGAACCCGAACAAGGTCGCGCTGTTTCTGGAAGAAGCCGGTCTTCCCTTCGAACTCGTGCCGATCGACACCCGCAAGGGCGATCAGTTCAAGCCGGAATTCCTGAAGGTGAATCCGAACGGCAAGGTTCCCGCAATCGATGACGACGGCGTGTTCGTCTTCGACAGCAACGCCATCCTCCTTTACCTCGGCGAGAAGACCGGCAAGTTCATGCCGGAAAACACCCCGGCCAATCGCGCGCAACTTTTGTCGTGGATGATGTTCATCGCAAGCGGGCTCGGGCCGTATTCCGGACAAGCCGTGCACTTCAAGGATTACGCGCCGAAAGGTCTGGACTACGCGGTCAACCGCTATCAGTTCGAGGCGCATCGTCACTACAAGGTTCTCGACGACCATCTTGCCGGCAGCCGCTACATGGTCGGCGACACCTATTCGATCGTCGATATGGCGTTCTGGGGCTGGGCCCGCATGGCGCCCCGCGTGATCGGCGACAGCGTCGCCAGATACCCGAATTTCAAACGGCTGCTGGACGAGGTCTCGGCGCGTCCGGCAGCGGCGAAAGCGATCGCGCTGAAGGACAAGTTCACCTTCAAGACGGAAAACGACGAGGAAGCTTTGGGCTTCCTGTACCGTCACATGAAGACGAAGGCGTCCTGATCTCTCGCCTCAAGGCAAAACGGACCCTCCGGCTCATGGCGGAGGGTCTTCCTGTTGCTTGCGACGGGTTGCGAGCGCACGGATTTTCGTCTCCTCACCCAGCCCGTGCGCAATGACCTTTCGCATCAGGTTGGGCAGCGCTTCATCATCCAGCCGGGCGATCGGGACCCAGCGCATCCCCTCTGGCGCGGCGGTCCGCGCGGCGACGGCTGCGGTATAGACAGCAAGCTCGAGCGGGAAATGCGTGAAAATATGCGTGACCGCGCCAACCTTGCGCTGCCAGCGCGGAGCGCTTTCGAGGCACGGCGCCTGCTTCAGGGCGGCCGCATCATCCTGCGCGGCGAGCCACGTCGATGTCGGAACTTCGGTCATGCCGCCGAGCAGGCCTTTTGCCGGGCGCGTGCGGACCAGCACCTCATTGCCGCGCCTCACGACGAAGGCCGCGCCGCGCCGCAACTCGCCCGCCTTCTTCGGAGTCTTGCGGGGGAAGGTCTCCTGATCGCCGCGCGCCCGCGCGGCGCAATCATCACCCAGCGGACACAGCACGCAAGCCGGCTTCTTCGGCGTGCAGATGGCGGCGCCAAGATCCATCAACGCCTGCGCGATATCCCCAGCGCGGCTCTTGCCGTCGCGGCCAGCGCGTGTCTTCACGTCGCCAGCGCGGCCCTTGCCGGCGCGCCCGGATCGTGATGACCCGAGCAACGTCGCGGCCAGCGCCTGAATGCGCGGCTTCGCCTTCGGCAACGGTTCGTCCACGGCGAACAACCGCGACACCACACGTTCGATATTGCCGTCGACCGGCATGGTATGACGGTTGAAGGCGATGGCGGCGATCGCCGCCGCGGTATACGGACCGATCCCCGGCAGCGCGCGCAAGTCCTCTTCCGTATCGGGAAACCGGCCGCCGTGATCGCGCAGCACCGTAACGGCGCAGGCATGAAGATTGCGCGCGCGCGAATAGTAGCCGAGCCCGGCCCACATCCGTAGGATGTCATCGAGCGAGGCGCGCCCCATCGCCTCGACGTCCGGCCAGCGCGCCAGGAACTTTTCGAAATAAGGCCCGACCGCCTTCACGGTGGTCTGCTGCAGCATAATCTCGGACAGCCAGACCCGATAGGGATCGACCGTCTCGCCGGGCAGCGCGCGCCAGGGCAGTCGGCGGCGGTTGCGATCGTACCACTCCAGCAGCAACACCGGACGGTTGCGGTTTCCATCTTGCATCTTGTGCGTGTTACGTATCGCCGTTGCCGCCCGTGCCATCGCGCCATTCTCGTCGATGGAATCAACCTCTCCACGTCATGCCCGGCCTGGTGCCGGCCATCCACGTCTTTTTTGTGAGTGGCCGCAAAAGACGTGGATGGTCGGAATGAACCCATGGCGCCCTCGCGCCAGGCGCATCCCAAACGAAACCCCGGCATGCTATGATCCGCCGATGTCCAAGCCCGGCCCGATCTCAGCCAAGCCGCTGTCCGCCCTGCTCGGCAGTGTCTTCTCCGATGCCTATGCGCGGCAGGGATTTGCCTCGCGCGAACTGGTAACCCGCTGGGCGGCCATCGCCGGACCGGAGATCGCAGCGCATTCCGAACCGATAAAGATCCAGTGGCCTCGCCCGGTCGAGGGGCAGCAGCAGGAACCGGCGACGCTGGTGTTGCGGGTCGAAGGTCCTGTCGCGCTGGAGATCCAGCATTCCTCAGATATCATCTTGCAGAGGGTCAATCGCTTCTTCGGCTGGAACGCGGTCGGCCGGCTGGCCCTGCGCCAGGCGCCTTTATCGCGCAAGACCTCGCGGCGGATCGCCCGGCGGCCTGACGCGGCCGACGTGGCGAGGGTGGCCGGAACGCTGGCCTCGATCGAGGACGACGACCTGCGCGCCGCGCTGGCGCGTCTGGGAGCCTCGATCAAGCGGAATTGACGCGGCGGTGGACCGCGCCTCCCGCCAGCGCGCCATTGCCACAATTCCGGTTTCAAGCTAGCGAAGAAACATGTTTTCAGGCGCGATCGCGCCGTTTGGGGAGCAGACCCTTGATCATCACGCGCCGCGCCTTCAATGCCGCCCTCTCGCTGACCGGCCTCGCCGCCGTCGCCGGTCTTTCGCCCTGGCGCCTGTTCGGCGAGGCTCAAGCCCAGGATGCCGCCGCCATCGCCGCCGACGTGGCGAAGCCCGTCTCGCTGCCCGACATGGCGCTCGGACCCAAGGATGCCGCCGTCACCATCACCGAATACGCCTCGATGACGTGTCCGCATTGCGCGCGGTTCGCGGAAGACGTGTTTCCGAAGATCAAGGCGGAATACATCGACACCAACAAGATCCGCTATGTATTCCGCGAGTTCCCGCTCGACATCAAGGCCGCCGCCGGCGCGATGCTGGCCCGCTGCATCGCCAAGGACGACGCCGGAAAATACTTCGCGGTGATCGACACGCTGTTCAGGTCGCAGGACACATGGACCGGATCGAAAACCACGGAATCATTGAAACTGATCGGCAAGCAGACCGGACTGACGGAAGCTGAGGTAGAAAGCTGCCTGAAGGATCAGGCCCTGCTCGACAAGATCGCGGCCGACCAGAAATACGCCAATGAGGTTCTGAAGGTGAATTCGACGCCGTCGTTCTTCATCAACGGCGACTTGGTGAAGGGCGAGATCGCATTCGAGGATTTCAAGAAGAAGATCGATCCGCTGTTGAAAAAGTGAGGACGGCAGGCGAACAGCGGGTGGAGTTCCAAAGTCAGGATTGAGGGCGCGCATCGCTCGAAAAACGCCATAACCTTTGAAAAAGCCTCTGGAAAAGCCTGTCCGCGAGGTTGCCCCGGCTCGCCGCCATGGCCATTGTCGAACCTCGCGAGGCGCGCGGCCCAAAGCTGCCGACAGGACATATGATATTGTGACTTGGTATTGTGACTGTGGGCTGATTCGCGTCTTGCCAGCAGCAGAGTGTCCATGAAACTCACGCGCCTTCGCCTTCACGGCTTCAAGTCGTTCGTCGAACCCACCGATTTCGTGATCGCTCCGGGTCTCACCGGCGTGGTCGGGCCGAACGGCTGCGGCAAGTCCAATCTGGTCGAGGCGCTGCGCTGGGCGATGGGCGAGACCTCATACAAATCGCTGCGCGCCGCCGACATGGATGCGGTGATCTTCGCGGGCAGCGGCAACCGTCCGGCGCGCAACCACGCCGAGGTGGTGATGTCGATCGACAACTCGGATCACTCCGCGCCGTCCGCTTTCAACGATTCCGAGGCGCTTGAGATTTCGCGCCGGATCGAACGCGAGTCCGGCTCGGTCTACCGCATCAACGGCAAGGACGTGCGCGCCCGCGACGTGCAGATTTTGTTCGCCGACGCCGCCACCGGCGCGCGCTCTCCGGCGCTGGTGCACCAGGGCAAGATCGGCGAGATCATCCAGGCCAAGCCCGAACAGCGCCGCCGCGTGCTGGAAGACGCAGCCGGCGTAGCCGGCCTGCATGCGCGCCGTCACGAAGCCGAGTTGCGGCTGAAGGCCGCCGAGACCAATCTCACGCGCGTCGAGGACGTGATCGGCCAGCTCTCCGGCCAAATGGAAGGGCTCAAGAAGCAGGCGCGGCAGGCGATCCGTTATCGGGACGTCGCCGCGAAGGTGCGCAAGGCGGAAGCGACGCTGTTCCACCTGCGCTGGCTCGAAGCCCAGGCCGAGGTCGCGGAAGCCGCAAGAACCCATGACCTCAATGTCCGCGAACTGGCCGAACGCACCCGCGAGCAGGCCGAAGCCGCCCGCCTCCAGGCCGAACGCGCGGCTGAACTGCCCGCGCTGCGCGAGGCGGAAGCCCGCGCCGCCGCCGGCCTGCAGCGCCTTATCAACGCGCGCGAGACGCTGGATCGCGAAGAGGCGCGCGCGAAGGAGCGCGCCGCCGAACTCGATCGCCGGCTGACGCAGTTTGCATCCGATGTCGAACGCGAGCAGCGGCAATCATCCGACGCCGACGCCGCCTTGCAGCGGCTCGATGTCGAGGACGCCGAGCTGAAGGATGAGATCAAGCTGCGTGTCGAGACGCGCAGCGGCGTCGATGAACGCGCGGCGCAGGCGGAAGCGACGCTCGCCGCGGCCGAGACCACCTTCGCCGATTTGACGCGGGTGCTGGCCGACCTCACCGCCAGGCGCAATCAGCTCGAATCGAACGTGCGAACCCATCGCGACCGTCTGGCGCGCATCGATCAGCAGATCGCGGACGTACAGCGCGAGACCGAAGCGCTGGCGCAGCAGACCAGCGGTTTCGGCGATCTCGACGCGCTGACCGCGGCGATCGACAGCGCGCAGCAGGCGCTGACGCAATCGGAAAGTTCAAGCCGCGAGCGCGAGGCCGAACATGCCGCAGCGCGAGGCCATCTCGATGCCGCCCGCGCCGGGGTCGAGGCGGCGCGCGGACCGCTGCAGGACGCCGACAAGCGCGCGCAGCGGCTCGAGACCGAAGCCAAGACCATCGCCAAGATTCTCAACGGCGAAAGCAAGAACCTGTGGCCGCCGATCATCGACGGCGTCAGCGTCGACAAGGGCTACGAAAAGGCGATCGGCGCCGTGCTCGGCGACGACCTCGACGCCCCGGTGGACCCCTCCGCGCCGATGCGCTGGACCGGCGCCCCTGTGACGGCGGACGACCCAGTGCTGCCCGAGGGCGTGGAATCGCTCGCGGCCCATGTGCAGGCGCCGCCTGAATTGGCCCGGCGCCTTGAGCAAATCGGCGTCGTCGCCAGGGAGCGCGGCGCCGAGCTGGTCGCCCATCTGAAAACCGGCCAGCGACTGGTCTCGCTCGAAGGCGACGTCTGGCGCTGGGACGGCTTCGTGACCGCGGCCCATGCGCCGACCGGCGCGGCGCGCCGCCTCGCCGAGCGCGCGCGGCTGGCCGACATCGAGAGCGAGATCGAACGCGCGCGTGCTGAGGTCTCCGAGCGGCGTCAGGCGCTGGAGGCGGCGCAGCAGGCCGTCGCCGCCGCGAGCCAGACCGTCACCGCCGCCGCATCCGCCGAGAGCGAGGCGCGCAACGCCTGGCGCGCGGCGCAGCGCGAGGTCGATGCCGCGCGCGAACGTCATGCGCGGGCCGAACGCGAGATCAATCGTCACGCGGCGCGGCGCTCGGCGCTGACGGAGGCGCACAGCCGCCTGACCAACGATCGCCTCGAGGCGGCTAGCGCGCATGAAGCCGCGACAGCCGCACTCGGCGAACTGCCGCCGAGCCTCGACACCGAGACCAAACTCGGTGAGGTGCGGACGGAAATCGACGGCCATCGGCGCGCCGCCGCCCAGGTGCGCGCCGAAGCGCAGGCGCTGGCGCGCGAAGCCGAACTCGCGGATCGCCGTCTCCAGGCCATATCGGCCGAACGCAACGAATGGCAAACCCGCAGGCAAAGCGCGGCCTCGCAGATCGCGACCATCGAGGCGCGCCTGACCGAGGTGAAGGCCGAGCGCGCCGATCTCGACAACGCTCCCGCACTGTTTGCGGAAAAACGCAGCGCGGTCATCAGCGAAATCGAGCACGCCGAAAAGGATCGCCGCGACGCGGCCGACGCGCTGGCCGCCGCCGAATCCGCGATGGCGGAAACCGATCGCGCCGCGAGAGTCTCGCTGGAGGCGCTGTCCAGCGCACGCGAGGCCACCGCGCGCGCCGAGGAACGCATGGATGCAAGCAAGCGGCGGCTCGAGGATACCGAGCGGGAAATCCGCGACATGCTTGAGGTCGAACCCGATGCAGTGGCTTCACTGGCCGAAATTCAGCCCGGCGTCGATCTGCCGCCGCTGCCGGAGATCGAGGCCGATCTCGAAAAGCTGCGCCGCGACCGCGACCGTCTCGGCGCGGTCAACCTGCGCGCCGAGGAAGAACTGCGCGAGGTCGACACCCAGCACGCCTCGCTCGCCACCGAGCGCGATGATCTGGTGGAGGCCATCAAGAAGCTGCGCACCGGCATCCAGAGCCTCAACCGTGAGGCGCGGGAGCGGCTTCTGACCTCGTTCGAGACCGTCAACACCCATTTCAAGCGGCTGTTCACCGAGCTGTTCGGCGGCGGCGAGGCCGCCCTGCATCTGATCGAAAGCGACGATCCGCTGGAAGCGGGCCTTGAGATCATCGCCAAGCCGCCCGGCAAGAAGCCACAATCGTTATCGCTGCTCTCCGGCGGCGAACAGGCGCTGACAGCTCTCGCCCTGATCTTCGCGGTATTCCTCACCAATCCGTCACCGATCTGCGTACTCGACGAAGTCGATGCGCCGCTCGACGATCACAACGTCGAACGCTTCTGCAATCTCCTGCACGAGATGACCTCGTCCACGGAGACGCGCTTCGTCATCATCACCCACAATCCGATCACGATGGCGCGAATGAACCGGCTGTTCGGCGTGACCATGGCCGAGCGCGGCGTCTCGCAACTGGTGTCGGTCGATCTGGAAAACGCGGTGAAGATTCTCGACCAGAACGTCGCGTAAGGCGAGTGCCCCTCTCCTTCTGGAACAGGATGGCATGCATCACGAGCATCTTGTCATGGCCGGGCTTGTCCCGGCCATCTACGTCTTGACTTGCCGCCATCGCCCTTGAAACGAAGACGTGGATGCCCGGCACAATGGGCCTGTGCTCGGGCCGGCGAAGCCGGACCCGAGTGCCGGGCATGACGGTTTTCGTGTTGCAGATTTCATGGATGGCATCCATCTCGAAATGATCGTTCCTGACCTTCCACCCGTCTTGCGCACCGCGCTCGACAAAAAAGCGCAGGGCCTTTCCCGCAGCGATGCCGCTGCCCGCGCGGCGGCGATCTCGCAAACCTATCGGAGCGGCGGCGGTTCGAGCACGATCCGAAACGAATCCGACGCGCTGGCCTATGCGCTGGCGCGGATGCCCGCGACCTATGCGGCCGTGGCGGCCAGCCTCAATGCGCTTCGCGAGATCCATCCGCGGTTCACGCCGGTCAGCCTGCTCGACATCGGCGCCGGACCCGGAACGGCGACATGGGCGGCGGCGCAGGCGTTCGAATCCCTCGACGCGTTCTCGGCGATCGACGCCAATCCGGCGCTGCGGTCGCTCGCGCTCGATCTCGTGCGTGATGACTTACGTCTCAACGCGCTCTGCTATGCCCAACGCGAAGCATCGGCCGGGCTTCGCGATACGCCTGAAAGCGCCGATCTCGTCATCGCGAGCTATGTGATCGGCGAACTCGGCACCGACCGGCGGGCCGCGCTCGCCGAGTTGATGTGGACGGCGACGCGCGACACGCTCGTTGTCGTCGAACCCGGCACGCCCGCCGGCTACCAGCGAATCCTCGATCTGCGACGCCGGCTGATCGCGAAAGGCGCGCATGTCATCGCACCCTGTCCGCACAACGAAGAATGTCCGCTCGCCGCGTTCCCGGACGAAACGGGCACCGCTTCGCCTCGGGAAATAGCATCCCGCCAGAATGCCACGCCGGACTGGTGCCATTTCGTGCAGCGGCTGCCGAGATCCCGCGCGCACAAGCATATCAAGGGCGCGGAACTTCCTTTCGAGGATGAAAAATTCAGCTACGTCGTGCTGGCGCGATCGCCCACCCGGCAGCGTCCGGCGCGGGTGCTGGCGCCGCCACTGGTCACCAAGGCTGCGATGCGGCTCAAGCTGTGCCGGCCCGACGGCAGCGCCGGTTTCACGACGTTCCCCCGTCGTGACAAGACCAGCTACGCCCGCGTGCGCCGGATCGGCTGGGGCGACGCCGTCAACCTGACCGAGACGTGATCATTTGAAAATCAGGACGGGCGCGTAAAGACGTAGGCCAGCCCGGTCAGCATCAGAAGCGCCACCGCCGCCGTGAGCCACGGCCCGGGGTGGCTGCCGAACCAGAATCCCGCAAAGCCGATCGCCATGCCGCCAACCGCCATCAGCTTGGCTTTTACCGGGATTGCGCCGCGCTCGCGCCAGGCACGCAGCAGCGAGCCAAAACGCGGATGCTGCAACAGCCAGTTCTCCAGCCGGGGCGAGGAACGGGTGAAACAGGCGGCGGCCAGAATCAGAAACGGCGTCGTCGGCAGCACCGGCAGGAACGCGCCGATAAACCCGAGCGCGACGAAAAAGATGCCCGCCACCAGAAAAACGCCGCGCATCATCCGCGACGTGCCGACACGCGAATCCAGGGCGCCGGCCACCCCCGCGCCGAAAGATGGTTCGTCCGCTATCATTCGTTCGCCATCCTGATCCGCCACATCCACATCCTAGCTTCACACAGAACAAAATACCGGACAACTTGAACTTTTCTAACCGTTTTCCCGACCAAAAACCGCTGTCTTCCGGCGGAGCCTGCCGTTCGCGCGGAATATCGTCTACGGTAACCGCTTTCGCGTCGTCTCATCAGGAGCCTTCATCATGTCGACCGGCTTGATTATTCTCGGCGTCATCGTTGCCGCCGCCGTGTTCGCGCTTGTCGCGTATAACCGGCTGGTCGCGCTCAGCCAGCGCGTCGGACAGGCCTTCGCCGACATCGACGTGCAGCTCAAGCAGCGTCACGATCTGATCCCGAACCTTGTCGAAACCGTGAAAGGCTACGCCGCGCACGAGCGTGGAACACTGGATGACGTGATCAAGGCCCGGAACATCGCGATGTCCGCGCAAGGGCCCGCGCAGGTCGGCGCCGCCGAGAACCAGTTGAGCGGCGCGCTTGGCCGGCTGATCGCGCTATCGGAGGCTTATCCGGACCTCAAGGCCAATGCCAATTTCCAGCAGCTTACCAGCGAACTGTCCGACATCGAAAACAAGGTCGCCGCAAGCCGTCGCTTCTTCAACAACGCTGTCCAGGAATACAACACCGCCATCCAGCAGTTGCCGGCAGCATTGTTCGCGGGCGCGTTCGGTTTCACGCCGAAGGAGTTTTTCGATCTCGGCGCCAGCCGTCCCACCGTGGAACAGACGCCGCAGGTGAAGTTCTGAGGTTCTTTGCAATGCGTCGACACCGGCAGGACGGGCTCTCTGCCTTCATGCGGGCGAGGAAACGGATCGTCCGCGCGCGGCGCGCTGCAAACGGATTCGCCTGATGGCAGCCTACGGTCTCTACACCCACATCGCATCGAACAAGGTCCGCTCGATGTTTCTGCTGGGCGGGCTGTTCGTGCTGATCTACGTGATGGTGTTCGCCGGCGCGCTGATCGCCGAAGTGTTCCGGCTCGGCGCGGACTATCCTGCGTCGTTCTATATCACCAGCGCCTGGTATGACCTCATCGCCGCCCTTCCCTGGGCCACGGCAGGATCGGTGCTGTGGATCGTGATCGCTTATTTCTTCCACCAGTCGATCATCGACGCGGTCACCGGCGGCCACGACGTCAGCCGCAAGGAGCAGCCGCGGCTCTACAACTTGCTGGAAAACCTCTGCATTTCGCGCGGCATTCCGATGCCCAGGCTGAAGGTGATGGACACCGAAGCGCTCAACGCCTTCGCGACCGGCCTCAACCGCCGTCAGTATGCGATCACCGTCACCACCGGCTTGATGAACGGGCTCAACGACGAAGAGATGGAAGCGGTGCTCGGCCACGAGCTGACCCACATCCGCAATGGCGACGTGCAGTTGATGGTGGTCGCCGTCATCATAGCGGGCGTCGTTGGCTTCGTCGCGGAACTATGTTTCCGCACCTTCCTGCGCAGCGGCGCACGACTGAGTGGCGGCAGCGGGCGGACCTCGCACTCATCATCCTCCCGCAACAGCAAGGGCGGCGCCGTCATCGCCGTGATCCTGGCGATGGTGCTGATCGTGCTGGCCTGGTTCCTGTCGCAGGTGGTGCGGATGGCGCTGTCGCGCTCGCGCGAACTGATGGCTGACGCGGGCTCGGTTGAACTGACCAAAAATCCCGACGCCATGATCTCGGCGCTGCGCAAGATCGAGAACCGCGGCGAACTGCCCGGCGTCACCTCGTCGGTGATGGAAATGTGCGTCGACAACCCGCGTCAGGGTTTTGCCGACCTGTTCGCCACCCATCCCTCCATCGAAACCCGCGTGCGCGCGCTGGTGAGATATGCCGGCGGCCGCGATCCCGGACCGATGCCGTTGCCCGCCGAGCGCCCCGCGACCGATCCGAATTTGCCCGAGCTGCCGCCGGGACCCTGGAGCAAGCCCACCGCACCGGACGCTGCGGGACCGGACGCCGCCACGCCGCCTGTTCCCGGCCCCTGGAGCCATCGCTCCTGATCTTCATCAGCCGCGTGAACGGGTCATCTGCTGCCACGCTCGATGAAGGGATCAATGTCCCTCGAACGCCATCAGCGTCCGCACCGGGACATCCATCGCGCGCAGCTTGGCGGCGCCGCCGAGATCCGGCAGATCGATGATGAAACAGGCCGCCACCACGTCAGCGCCGATCTGGCGCAGCAGCTTCACCGCGCCCTCGGCGGTGCCGCCGGTGGCGATCAGATCATCCACCAGAATGACGCGCTCGCCCTTCGCGATGGCATCGACGTGCATTTCCATTTCGTCCGTGCCGTATTCAAGCGCATAGGCCATCCGCACGGTCTGGTGCGGCAGCTTGCCCTTCTTGCGGATCGGCACGAAGCCCGCGGACACCTGATGCGCCACCGCGCCGCCCAGGATAAAGCCGCGCGCCTCGATCCCCGCGACCTTGTCGATCTTCGAGCCGGCCCAGGGATGCACGAGCTGATCGACGGCGCGGCGGAACGCGCGCGCATCGCCGAGGAGCGTGGTGATGTCCCGAAACATGACTCCCGGCTTGGGGTAGTCCGGAATCGTGCGGACGGCGGCTTTCAGATCGTCTTCGAGGATCATGAGTGTTCACATCCGATCGTGTTGGCGTTCCCTTCGTTCCCTCCCCCCTTGTGGGGGAGGGTTAGGGAGGGGGGGTGAACGGCGAGCACTGCCTTCGTGGTACCCCCACCCCCAACCCCTCCCCACAAGGGGGAGGGGAGCAGTACGTGCTTCGTCGCTACGCTCCGCGCAATGACGGGTTAAGTCGTCTCCCTCCCCAGCCGGAACGCGTTCTCCACGATCCGCAAGCCGACCTCGCCGCCGAGCGACATCAGCGATTCCGGATGAAACTGCACGCCGCCGACCGGCAGCGACCTGTGCTCAATCGCCATCGGTACTCCATCGTCGGTGGTCGCGGTCACCTCAAGCACCTCGGGCAAACGGTCGCGCTCGACATAGAGCGAATGATAGCGGCCGATCACGATCTCGTTCGGCAGATTGCGCATCAGCCGTCCGCCGCGATTTTGCACGCGCGATGGCCTGCCATGCGCCGGCTGCGCGAGTTGACCGAGACGGCCGCCGAAATACTCACCGATCCCTTGCAAGCCGAGACAGACGCCGAACACCGGCAGCTTCTTCTCCAGCGCGAGACCGATGGTTCTGGCCATGCCGAAATCCTCGGGCCGGCCGGGACCGGGCGACAGCACCAGCAGGTCATAGCTTTGCCTGTCGAGCATCTCCCGCGCGTGGACATAGCGCACCACGCTGACGCGCGCGCCGACCTGGCGGAAATAGTCCGCCAGCATGTGCACGAAGCTGTCGTCGTGGTCGATCAGGAGCACGCGCTTTCCGGAGCCGGTCGCATCCGGCGCCACGGCCGAGAGCGGCTTCGGCGCATCGCCGCGCAGCGCCTGGAACAGCGCCGCCGCCTTGGTCTGGCACTCGCGGTCCTCAAGCTCCGGCTTGCTGTCGAACAGGCAGGTGGCGCCGACGCGCACTTCGGCGAGGCCGTCCTTCATGCGGATGGTGCGGATGGTCAGGCCGGTGTTGATCGAGCCGTCGAAGCCGACGACGCCGAACGCGCCGGCATACCAGCGCCGCGTCGAGCGTTCGTTATCCTCGACGAACTGGATCGCCCACTTCTTCGGCGCGCCCGTCACCGTCACCGCCCATGCGTGGGTGAGAAATCCATCGAGCGCATCGAAGCCGGACCGCAGGATGCCTTCGACATGATCGACCGTGTGAAACAGCTTCGAATAGGTTTCGATCTGGCGGCGCGCCAGCACCTTGATCGTTCCGGGCATGCAGATGCGCGCCTTGTCGTTGCGATCGACGTCGGTGCACATGTTGAGTTCGAACTCGTCCTTCTCGGAGTTGAGCAGTTCGCGGATCTGCTCGGCGTCGCCGATGGCGTCGGCGCCGCGCGCGATGGTCCCGGAAATCGGACAGGTTTCGATGCGCCGGCCATCGCTGCGCACGAACATTTCCGGCGAGGCGGAGACAAGAAACTCGCCGTCTCCGAGATTGACCAGTCCGCCATAGGGCGACGGATTGATCCGGCACAGCCGCTGAAACACCTCGGCCGGCGAGCGCTCGCAGGGCTCGGCGAACAACTGCCCCGGCACCGCCTCGAACAGGTCGCCGCGCGCGAACGCGGCGCGCGCCGTTTCCACCGTCGCCTGATACTCGCCGGGAGCGTGATCGGTGAAGCCCTGGCGCGATGTCCTCGCATAGACGCTTTCGGGCGTCTCGCGCGGCTGCCCTTCGGTGGATCGGCCTTTCCATGCGAAATCGTACGACAGCACGACGCCATGGCCGGCGGCGCGGTCATAAGCCAGCAGGCGATCGGGAATGAACAGCACGATATCGCGCTGATCGCCTTCGCGCGGGCGTTTCTGCACCAGATCCTCAATCTGGAACACGAGGTCATAGGCGAACGCGCCGTACAGCCCGAGCATGGGATCCGCCGACGATGCGAACGCCGCCACCAGCGCCCGCACCAGCGACATCACGCTTGCGCGCCGGGTGCGCTGGTCTTCCTCCACCGGCGCATCGCCGCGGACGATATGGCCGGCGATCCGGCGGGCGGTCTTCCCGGTGACGACCGCGCAGGGCTCGCTCAGGGTCTCGCCAAGGAAAGCGATCAGCACCTCGCCGCGAGCATTGGTGGCCTCGATGGCAAAATTGAATCCCGTGGTTTCGATCCTGAGCGGCGGATCGGCGAAGCCGAGATCGAAACTCTCATAACGGCCCGGCACCGTCGTGCCGGATGACAGCACCACGCCGCGGCGGCTGTCGAGCAGACCGATCAGGTCGTCGAGCCTGCTGCCGCCGGTAAAGTGTTCGATCGACCGGCTGATCGAGAGGCCACCGGCAGTCAGGTACTCGCTTTGCGCGGGAAGGGAAAAGACGGTCCTGTTCATGCAGTCCTCTTACGAGACTTGCGGAGAGAGCGCCACACAGGACAAACAAAAAGGCCGTCGCTCTGCATGACGGCCCTCGACGATCAGAAAGAAATGCAAAATCGTATCAGCCACCCTTCAGAAGGTGGGTCGCCAGAAGCGGAACGGGCGAATGACGGTATCCATGGCGGAGAAATCATCATTCCGGTGGTGCGATGTCAAGAGCGTTCGCGGCCGGACGCGGGCCGCCTTCGCAGCAAGGTCGAATTCGCCGCGATCACGCGGTTGCGCATCCAGCAATCCGGGTTAGATTCCCGCCCCTGATTTTGATCTGACGCGTTTTCTTCACGCGAACCGGTTTCACGTCGCTCGAAAACGCTATAGGCCGGGAGAACATCATGACGTTCAAAGTCGTGAGCGATAGTTTCAAGGATGGCGACTACCTCGACAAAGATCATGTCCTGTCGGCGGATTTCGGTTTCGGCTGCGCGGGCGGCAACCGCTCGCCGCACCTGCGCTGGAGCGGCGCGCCGGAGGGCACGAAGAGCTTCGCCGTGACCTGCTACGATCCGGATGCGCCGACCGGCAGCGGCTTCTGGCATTGGGTCGTCATCAATATTCCGGCCTCGGTGAGCGAGCTTGAACTCGACGCCGGCAATCCCGACAGCGGCAAGCTACCAGCCGGCGCGTTGCAGACCCGCACCGATTACGGCGCCGCGCACTACGGCGGCCCCTGCCCGCCGGAAGGCGATCACCCACATCGATATATCTTCACCGTGCATGCGGTCGGCGGCGACATCAACGCCGATGCCGACACCTCGGCGGCGGTGATCGGGTTCCAGCTTCATTTCAACACGCTGGCGAAATCCGCGGTGATGGGCCTGTTCAAGCGCTGAGCGACGTCCGTCCGGAAAGAACGCGGAAGGCGCGCGTGGGCGGTTCGCTCAACCGCCGTCATGGCCGGACCTGTTCCGGCCATCCACGTCTTGAAAACCAGAAAAAAGAAGACGTGGATGCCCGGCATAAAGCCAGACATGACGAAAGGTGAATGCCATCGAGCCTTTTCGCTTCTGATGGAATCAGAAGCGAGGCTCTCAGATCTTGATTTGGCGCGTTTTCTTCACGCGAACACGTCATCCACTTCGCTCGAAAACGCTATCGCTGTCTGAATCGGCTTCGCCGCAGGGAAAGCTGCAAACAAAAAAGGCTCCCTCGCGGGAGCCTTTTGATTTGAGAGCGCGCCGCAAATTCAGTGCGCGTCGGCCCAGACCGCCCGCTTGGTGAAGTAGAGCAGTCCGGCAAGGATGACCATGAAAATCATGACCTGAAAGCCGAGCCGCTTGCGCTCCTCGAGCTTCGGCTCGGCGGCCCACATCAGAAACGCCGCTACGTCCTTCGCATACTGATCGACGTTCTGCGGCGCTCCGTCGTCGTAGGTAACCTGATCGTCCGACAGCACGCTCGGCATCTTCATGGCATGGCCGGGGAAGTACCTGTTGTAGGTCGATCCGTCCGGCAGCTTGAACCCTTCCGGCGGGGTATCCTCGAACCCCGTCAGAAGAGCGTGGATGTAGTTCGGACCCTTCTCCTGAAACTGGGTGAAGGCATCGAAGATGAACTGCGGGAAGCCGCGCTCATAGCCGCGCGCCTTGGCCATCAGAGAAAGATCAGGCGGAGCCGCGCCGCCATTGGCCGCGCGGGCAGCGTTCTCGTTCGGGAACGGCGACGGAAACTTGTCGGCGATACGTCCCGGCCGCTCGAACATGTCGCCGGCGTCGTTGGGCCCGTCCTTCACCTGAATCTCGGCGGCCAGCGCCTCGGCCTGGGCGACCGAGAGGCCCGGGCCGCCCGGATCCGTCAGATTGCGGTAGTGCACGAGGTTCATCGAATGGCAGGCCGCGCAGACTTCCTTGTAGACCTTGTAGCCGCGCTGCAACTGGCCCTGATCGAATTTTCCGAACGGGCCGGCGAACGACCAGCTCATCGAGGGCGGAGTCGAGCCATGATCGGACGCTCTTGCCGTCGAGCCGCTATCCAGCGCGAGCAGCCCGACAACTCCGATCACCGCCAGCGCCGAGGCCACGACGCTTTTCTTCTTCCCCAGCACGTCATCGGCGATCGAATTGGGGACAGCTCGCGGCTTCTCGATGCGGCTCAGGATCGGCAGCACGATCAGGAAGTAAGCGAAGTAGCACGCGGTCAGGATGCGACCGGCGATCACATAGACGCCCTCCGGCGGCTTCGCGCCGAGATAACCGAGACCCAGACACACGCCGACAAAGATCCAGAAGCACTGCTTGGCCAGCGGACGATAGCGCATGGAGCGGGTCTTGGCGGAATCGAGCCAGGGCAGAAACGCCAGGACCAGAATGGCGCTGAACATCGCCACCACGCCCGCGAGCTTGTCCGGGATCGAGCGCAGGATCGCGTAGAACGGCAGGTAGTACCATTCCGGCACGATGTGCGGAGGCGTCACGCCCGGATTGGCCGGGATGTAGTTGTCGGGATCGCCGAGATAGTTCGGGATATAGAAGACGAACCAGAAATAGAACAGGATGAAGCAGGCCAGGCCGAACGCATCCTTGATCGTCGCATAGGGTGTGAACGGCACCGTATCCTTCGATGTCTTGGGCTCGACCCCGGCCGGATTGTTCTGTCCCGCCACATGCAGCGCCCAGACGTGCAGCACGACCACGCCCGCGATCACGAACGGCAGCAGGTAATGCAGCGAGAAGAAGCGGTTCAGCGTCGGGTTTCCGACCGAATAACCGCCCCATAGCAGGGTCACGATGCTTTCGCCGAAATAGGGAATGGCGGAAAACAGATTGGTGATGACGGTCGCGCCCCAGAAACTCATCTGACCCCACGGCAGCACGTAGCCCATGAAGCCGGTCGCCATCATCAGCAGGTAGATGATGACGCCGAGGATCCAGAGAATCTCGCGCGGCTCCTTGTAGGAGCCGTAATAAAGACCGCGAAGCATGTGGATATAGACGGCGATGAAGAACATCGAGGCGCCGTTCGAATGAAGGTAACGCAGCAGCCAGCCGTAATCGACATCGCGCACGATGGCTTCGACCGAGTTGAAGGCAAGATCGGCATGCGGCGTGTAGTGCATCGCGAGGATCACGCCGGTGATGATCTGCACCCCGAGCATGAAGGAGAGGATGCCGCCGAACGTCCACCAGTAATTCAGGTTGCGCGGCGTCGGATAGGCGACGAACGAGGAATGAACGAGACCGAAGATCGGCAGACGACGCTCGATCCATTTAACGACGGGATTCTTCGGCTGAAAGGTGGAGGGTCCGCTCATGATGCGATCCTGACGAATGAGACGACGCGTTCGGTTCGGGACGGCTGGGCCTTAGCCGATCTTGATTTTGCTGTCGGAAATGAAGGCGTAAGGCGGCACCGGCAGGTTGGAGGGCGCGGGGCCCTGGCGGATACGGCCGGAGGTGTCGTACACCGAGCCGTGGCAGGGGCAGAAGAAGCCGTCATAAGCGCCCTCATGGGCGATCGGCACGCAGCCCAGATGGGTGCAGATGCCGATGACCACGAGCCACTGGTCATGGCCCTCCTTGACGCGCGCCGAGTCCGGCTGCGGGTCAGGCAGGCTCGCGACATTGACGTCGCGGGCTTCATCGATCTGCTTCTTGGTGCGATGGCTGATGAAGATCGGCTTGCCGCGCCAGAACACCTTGATGTCCTGCCCCTCGGCGATCGGAGAGAGATCGACCTCGATCGGCGCGCCGGCGGCGACCGTGGAGGCGTCCGGGTTGAGCTGGGCCACCAGCGGCCAGGCCGCGGCAGCCGCACCGACGGCCGCGACCGCGCCGGTTGCCACAAAAAGGAAATCACGGCGGCTTTGTCCTGCCGAAGACGATGTCGTCACGATTCCAACCCTTTCCGACCCACTGCCGGTCTTGTTGCTATGAGGTGTAACCATTCCAGGGATGCATCTTGCAAGCGGCCGTTTTATTGGCACCCTCGCCGGATCAGCGCAAGTGCGCTATCGGTCTCATTCGTGCAGCGCACAAAATGCGGCAGCCGCGAAGTCATCTCAGGACAGTCATCGAAGCAATGCGGATCGCACTTTTTCAACCGGATATTCCGCAGAACACCGGCACAATTCTGCGTCTGTGCGCATGCCTCGGCGTTGAAGCCCACATCATCGAGCCCGCCGGATTTCCGGTCTCGGACCGGCATTTCCGCCGGGCGGGCATGGACTATCTCGACCAGGTCACCATCGTGCGCCACGATTCCTGGCTGAAATTCGAGCAATGGCGCGACGGCGACGGCGGACGGCTGGTCCTGTTCACGACCAGCGGCGCCCTGCCCTATCTGGACCATCGCTATGCGGCTACCGATATTCTGTTGTTCGGCCGCGAAAGCGCCGGGGTCCCGGACGCGGTGGCGGCAGCCGCGGATGTACGTCTGGTGATACCCTTGAGGCCCGCATTACGTTCGCTGAACGTCGCCATGGCGGCCGCCATGGCCGTGGGCGAGGCTCTGCGGCAGACAGAACCGGCCCTGACGGAAAGGATCCCGTGAGTTACGCGGTCAAGGAAATTTTTCTGACGCTGCAGGGCGAAGGCGCCCATGCGGGCCGCGCCGCGGTATTCTGCCGCTTCTCGGGCTGCAATCTTTGGAGCGGCCGCGAAGAAGATCGCGCTTCAGCCGTCTGCCGGTTCTGCGACACGGATTTCGTGGGCACCGACGGCACGCTGGGCGGACGCTACGCCAGCGCCGATGCGCTGGCCGACGCCGTCGCCGGGCAATGGGCGGGGCCGGCCGCCCATCGCTACGCGGTGTTGACCGGCGGCGAGCCGCTGTTGCAGGTTGACAAGGCGCTCGTCGACGCGCTGCACGCCCGCGGCTTCGAAATCGGAATCGAGACCAACGGCACCCTTGCGCCGCCCGACGGCATCGACTGGCTGTGCGTCAGCCCAAAGGCCGGCGCCGATCTGCGCGTCACGCGGGGTCACGAACTCAAGCTGGTCTATCCGCAGGCGGATGTCCGGCCGGAGGATTTTGTCAATCTCGCCTTCGACCGGTTTTCGTTGCAGCCGATGGACGGGCCGGACGCGGCCGAAAACACCGCACGCGCCATCGACTATTGCCTGCGGCATCCGCGGTGGCGGCTCAGCCTGCAAACACACAAGACGCTGGGGATCAGGTAGAAATGGGAGAGCGGCAACGCGTAAAGACGTCATGCGCGGACGCGGGCTCCACCCGCGCGTCCCTATGGAGGCGGACTTCAGAATGTGGGAGTTGACGAAATCGTTCCGCTTCGAGGCCGCGCACGCGCTGCCGGGAACGACATTGGGAGCCGCGAGCATGGAGATTCACGGCCATTCGTTCCGGGCCGAGGTGAGCCTGCGCGGCACGCCAGATCCCGCGAGCGGCATGGTGCTCGATCTCGGCCTGCTTGAACGGGGCATGGGCGAGGTCCGGAACAAGCTCGACCATAAGCTCCTCAACGATGTCGAAGGACTTGGCCCGCCGACGCTGGAGAATCTGGCGCGCTTCATCTGGGATCATGTCCAGCACGCGGGAGCCGTCACCCGCGTCAGCGTGCATCGTGACAGCTGCGGCGAAAGCTGCGCCTATTTCGGCCCGCATGTTCTGTCGTAAAGCATGTTCCGCCATAAAGAATGAATCGGTTTCATCCCGTGAAGGAGCCCTCGATGGAGGCAACCCGGTTGGAGGATCGCACGCTGGAGGATCGCAAGGCCCGCGCGCGATCCTGGTTCGAGCAACTGCGCGACGATATCTGCTCGGCTTTCGAGAAGCTGGAAGACGACGCTCCCGCCTCGCTCTATCCCGGCGGCGCGGGACGTTTCGTCCGCACGCCGTGGGAGCGCACCGACCATACCGGCAAGCCCGGAGGCGGCGGCGTCATGTCGATGATGCACGGGCGGCTGTTCGAGAAGGTCGGCGTGCACTGCTCGACCGTGCATGGCGAATTCGCGCCGGAGTTTCGCGCGCAGATTCCGGGAGCGGCGGATGATCCGAATTTCTGGGCGTCGGGCATCTCGCTGATCGCCCACATGCGCAACCCGCATATTCCCGCGGTTCACATGAACACGCGCTTCGTGGTGACCACGAAGGCGTGGTTCGGCGGCGGCGGCGACCTGACGCCGGTGCTGATGCGGCGGCGCACGCAGGACGATCCCGACAGCGTCGCGTTCCACGCGGCGATGAAGGCCGCCTGCGACGCTCACGCAACGATCGCGCCGTACGACAAATACAAGACCTGGTGCGACGAGTATTTCCACCTGCCGCACCGCAAGGAAGCGCGCGGCATCGGCGGCATCTTCTATGACTGGCACGACAGCGGCGACTGGGATGCCGATCTCGCCTTCACGCAGGACGTCGGACGGGCGCTGCTCAGGGTCTACCCCGAGCTTGTGCGCAGCAACTTCAGCACGCCGTGGACGGCGGCCGATCGCGAGGAGCAATTGGTCCGGCGCGGACGCTACGCCGAGTTCAATCTTCTCTACGACCGCGGCACCATCTTCGGGCTGAAGACCGGCGGCAACGTGGAGTCGATCCTCTCCTCGATGCCTCCGGAGGTGAAATGGCCATGACGGAGAATTCCGGCAGCACTCACAGCCGGTGGTCGCGCGTGAACCGCGCGACGGTCTGATCGGCGATCGCCGAAAGCCGCGCGGAATCGAGCGGAAAATCCTCCGCGAGCCAGGCGTCTTCCGCGATCGTCAGAACGTGTCCGAGCGCGGGGCCTTCCGCGATTCCGCGAACGATGAAATCCTCGGCCTTCAAAGGGAAGGCAGGCGGCTGCCAGCGCCGCGGCAGGGTTGCGACGTTTAGCCACGGCGCCGGATCGGCACCGAGCCCCGCCTTTGACCAGGCCTGCATCAGCCGGTCACGAAACCGCGTCGCGCCAAGACGATAAAGCCGCCGGCGGGCGGTCGCCTCGTCCATGCTGCCGAGCCGCCACCAGCGGTGTCCCATCGAGTCAAGTTGTTTCGCCTCGGCATTGGAGAGCCGCAACCGCTGCGCGAGCCGGCGCGCATCCTCGGTCACCGACACCGCAAGCGCCGCGAGCCGGCGGACCGGATCCGGCGCAAGTTCGAGCGCGTGCTCCGCCGCCATCATCGCCGCGAGCGGCCCGCGATAGGCCACCCCGCCGAAAACGGCCAGCAGCAGGCCGCCATCCTCCATCGCCACCGCCGCCTCCACGGCGCCCTCGGCGAGAAGCAGTTTCAGTATCTCGGCCCGCACGCGTTCGGCCGACAGCGTGGCAAGTCCGGCGCGTCCGCGAATGCAGGCGAGGTAGCCGTCCCGATCCGGTTCGCCCGCGCCATAGGCGGCGTGGATCCGGAAAAAGCGCAGGATGCGCAGGTAGTCCTCCGCGATACGCCTGTCCGGATCGCCGATGAAGCGCACCCGCCTGGCCGCGATGTCGTCGAGTCCGCCGACGTGATCGTACACCGTGCCGTCGCCATCGACTGACAGACCGTTGATGGTGAAATCGCGGCGCTCGGCATCGCGCGCCCAGTCCCGGCCGAATGCGACCCTGGCCTTGCGGCCGAAGGTTTCAACATCCTCGCGCAGCGTCGTGACCTCGACCGGCTTGCCCTCGACGACCAGCGTGACGGTGCCATGCTCGACCCCGGTCGGAATGCTCTTGATGCGGGCCGCGGCCGCGCGGCGCATCACTTCCTCGGGCGGCGCGGTGGTGGCGATATCGATCTCAACGACGGGCAGGCCCATCAAGGCGTTGCGAACGGCGCCGCCGACGACCCGCGCCTCCTCGCCGTTTCCGCTGAGCAGCGTCAGAACGCGCACCGCCGGACCTGATTTCAGCCAGCCCGCATCGCATAGCGAGCGGGCCACGTTCACCTCTCGACTCCGGGCACTAGCTTCCCGTCCTCGAGATGCGCCGGAACATAGGTCGAATCCGGCGGCGCGCCGGAGAAATTCGCCAGCAGAATGAAACTGACGACGACCAGCACCAGCGCCACCAGTGAGAGCCTCCGGACAATATGCGCCGGCCATGAGGCGGCGATCATGAAGTCCACACGGTTGGCGATGAGATATGCCGCGTAAACGGCGAACGGAATCAGGAAGATTCCGAGCTCCATTAGAATTGGACGCATCATTTCAGATAGACTCGCTCATACAGTACGCGCAGGATCCCGGCAGTTGCGCCCCAGATATTTCGCTCGGCGAACGGCATCTCGTAGAACGAGCGCGTCCTGCCGCGGAATTGCTTCCGGCCGAGTTTGTGATTGAGAGGATTCATCAGAAACGACAGCGGCACCTCGAATGCGTCGTCCACTTCGTTCGTATTGATGCGAAGATCAAATCCCGGCCTCACCCGCGCCACTGTCGGCAGGATACGGAAGCCGAAACTCGTCCCGTAAAGATCAAGATACCCGATCGGCTCCACGAAGTCGCGGGTCAGCCCGACTTCCTCCCACGCTTCCCGCAGCGCCGCGTCGATCGGCGAGGCGTCGGTGGCGTCGATCTTGCCGCCTGGAAACGCGATCTGACCGGCGTGCTCCTTGAGATGCGCCGCCCGCTGCGTCAGCAGCACCGTCGGCTGTTCGCGCGCGATCACCGCAATCAGCACCGCCGCGGGCCGGATCGGCTTTTCCAGAGCGATCGTCCGGAGCACGGCATCGTTGTCGTGGTCACCGGTCAAGGGAACGATGCCGGCGTCCGTGAGCCCCGGCGGAATGTCGAAACGCAGCCGCTCCCGCGCGCGGTCGAAAAATTCCCCGGCGCCGACAGTGGTGGCGGCGCCTGTCCTCACCATGGGCACGTTCAACCTGCGTCCCTCACCTGCCCGGCATCCGCCATCGCAAAGAACTCGCCTCCCGATTCGATGCCGAACATCATTCTGTTATCGACCATCCGTTGCGCGCCCATGTCAACAAGATCGTAATACAGCGCCCGCGTCACCTTGGCCCAGAGGCCGGCCCGAACGTGCAGATAGGGCTTCAATCCACCGCCCTCCGAGGGCTCGAAGCGCAGCCGATGCTCAAAGTCGCATGGCACCCAGTCGCCGACGTTGGTGCGGAAATGCAGCAGGCGGCCGCCTGCACCCCGATCCTCGACCATCTCGACGGCCAGAAACGGCGCGTCATCGACGCTGATGCCGACCTTCTCCACCGGCGTCACCAGAAAGTGGCTATCGCCTTCACGCTTCAGGATCGTGGAGAACAGCCGCACCAGGGCGGGACGGCCGATCGGCGTTTTCATGTAGAACCACGTTCCGTCGCCGGCGATTCGCATGTCCAGGTCGCCGCAGAACGGCGGATTCCACAGATGCACCGGCGGCAGGCCCTTGCCAGGCGGTCCGGCGGCGTCACCGGCGGCCGTTATCAGCGCGTCGAGTGTCCGGCTCTCCGGCTGCCCTTGCTTCGCCATGGTTTACCCTGAGGTTGCTCCGCCTGTTCTGGCACAAAACAGGCGCAACACCAATGGGCGCAGGCCGGATGCCGGAACCGGCGCGCCGGGTCCCGATTTGTGACTCCCGCCCGGAGTCCGAACTCCCCGATGATCGCAGGCGATCATATGGGGATAGTTTAATTCGAGGAATACACAGCGATCGCGTATGTTTAACAGTTCATGGCGTGGCGGCGCGGATGGCGCGGCCACGCGCAAGGAGTGACGGATGACCGCCGCAGACCCTGACAAAGGCGTTGAGAAACTGGAGGACGTGATCGTCCGCTCCGCGGAGCAGGTCGCGGGGCAAGTCCGCGCGGCGCGGGACGCGATTTCCACCGTCATCTTCGGTCAGGACAGGGTTGTCGAAAACACGCTGGTCACCATCCTTTCCGGGGGACACGCGCTCCTGATCGGCGTTCCCGGCCTCGCCAAGACCAAGCTCGTCGAAACGCTCGGCGTCACGCTCGGACTCGACGCCAAGCGCGTCCAGTTCACGCCGGACCTGATGCCGTCGGACATCCTCGGCGCCGAGGTGCTGGACGAAAGCGGCATCGGCAAGCGATCCTTCCGCTTCATTCCCGGACCGGTCTTCGCACAGCTTTTGATGGCGGATGAAATCAACCGCGCCAGCCCGCGCACGCAATCCGCGCTCCTGCAGGCGATGCAGGAGCAGCACATCACCGTCGCCGGCGCGCGCCACGATCTGCCGAAGCCCTTTCATGTGCTGGCGACGCAAAATCCGCTGGAGCAGGAAGGCACCTATCCGCTGCCGGAAGCGCAGCTCGACCGCTTCCTGATGGAAATCGATGTCGACTATCCGGATCGTGACGCGGAACGCCGCATCCTGTTCGAGACCACCGGCGCCGGGGAGACCCTCGCGAAAGTCGCGATGAACGCCGACGCCGTTGTTGCCGCGCAGCGGCTGGTGCGGCGGCTGCCGGTCGGCGACAGCGTGGTCGAAGCCATTCTTTCGCTGGTGAGGTCGGCGCGTCCGGGCCCGGAGAGCGGCGAAACCGGAAAACTGATCGCGTGGGGACCAGGGCCGCGCGCCAGCCAGTCGCTGATGCTGGCCGTGCGCGCCCGCGCGCTGCTTGACGGACGCCTTGCGCCGTCGATCGACGACGTTCTCGACCTCGCCGAGCCCGTGCTCAAGCATCGCATGGCGCTGACGTTCCCGGCCCGCGCCGAAGGCCGCTCCATTTCCGACGTCATCAGACAACTTAAATCGCGGATCGGTTGATGGTCGCAGCCGCCGGGCATGTCAGGCAGGAAATCGAAGCCGTCAGACGTGCCGATGGTGAAAGCCGCACGCTGGCGGCGTCGCTGCCGCGTCTGGTGCTGGAAGCCCGCCGCATCGCCGCCAATGTCATTCATGGCCTGCATGGCCGCCGCCGGCCCGGCCCCGGCGAAAGCTTCTGGCAGTACCGGCGTTTCGTGTCCGGAGAGCCGTCGCAGAACGTCGACTGGCGCCGCTCCGCGCGCGACGATCATCTCTACGTCCGCGAGCACGAATGGGAGGCCGCGCACACCGTCTGGATATGGCCCGATCGCTCGGCGTCGATGGCCTTCGCCTCCCGGGATGCGCGTGACAGCAAGCTCGAGCGCGCCTTGATCGTGACGTTCGCACTGGCGGAATTGCTGGTGGCCGGCGGTGAACGCGTCGGCGTTCCCGGACTGATCAATCCGACCGCGAGCCGCAACGTCATCGACAGGATCGCCCAGGCGATGCTTCATGACGATCACGCCCGCGCCAGTCTGCCGCCCTCGTTCGTGCCATCGGCCCGGTCGGAGATCGTGGTGCTGTCGGACTTCTGGTCGCCGGTCGCCGATATCCGGACCATGCTTACTGGGCTGTCGGCTTCCGGCGCGCATGGCGCGCTCTTACAGGTCGTCGACCCCGCCGAGGAGACATTCCCCTATTCGGGACGCGTCGAATTCGTCGAACCCGAGGACGGCCGGGTCATCACCGCCGGCCGCGCCGAGCGATGGGCCGGCGACTACGTCAGGCGCGTCGCGCTGCATCGCGACCAGATTCGCTCTGAAACCAAGACACTCGGCTGGCTGTTCTCGACCCACACCACCGACCGGTCCGCCGCCGACCTGCTGTTGTTTCTCCACAGCGGCATGATGGCGGGCCGGGGAAGCGGCGGCACCTCGGCGAGAGCGGAGAGAGCGGAGCGCACCGCATGATGCCGGCCCTTCCGCTGTCATTCCTGCAACCGCTGATGCTGCTCGGCCTGCTCAGCCTGCCGCTGCTATGGTGGCTGCTTCGCGTGATGCCGCCGCGCCCGCGCCGCATCGATTTTCCGCCGACACGGCTGCTGTTCGATATCGCGCCGAAGGAAGAAACGCCTTCGCGCACCCCGTGGTGGCTGACGGCCTTGCGGCTTGCGGCGGCGGCGCTGGTGATTCTCGCGGCCGCTGGTCCGATCTGGAATCCGAAAGCCGGCGCGGCGCGCAGCACCGCTCCGCTGACGATCCTGCTCGACGACGGCTGGAGCGCGGCATCGAGCTGGGAGACCCGGATCAAGGCGGCGGATGAACTGATCACCGGGGCCGATGGCGACCGGCGCGGCGTCGCCATCGTGCCTTTGTCGGAGCCGGCGCGCGACATCACGATGATGCCGGCCGGCACCGCGCGCGTGGCGCTGCGCCAGCTCGCGCCAAAACCCTTCGCCGTCGAACGGGTCGAGACGCTGCCGGCGCTCGAACGATTCCTGAAGGCGACGGGCGACAGCGATATCGCCTGGCTGTCCGACGGCATCGACAGCGGGCGCGGGGCTGAATTCGTCGACGGACTTCGCAAGGCGATCGGCGACCGTTCGCTGACCATCGTCGAAGGCGGCGCGCCGCCCGCCCGCGCGCTGACCGCGGCGGAGAATGCGGCGGCCCGGATGACCGTGAAGGTGCTGCGCGCCGCCGCGAACGGCATGGATGCCGGGATGGTCCGCGCGCTCGACCAGAAAGGCGCACCGATCGGCGAGGCGCAATATGCGTTCGCGCTTCAGGATCGCGAAACCGAAGCCGCGTTCGACCTGCCGCTGGAACTGCGCAACGATATCGCGCGGCTGGAGATCGCAGGCGAACGATCGGCGGGCGCGGTGCAATTGCTCGACAAGCGCTGGCGAAGGCGCGCCATCGGCGTGGTCAGCGGATCGAGCACTGACAGGGCGCAGCCGCTGCTCGCGCCGACCTTCTATTTGAGCCGCGCGCTGGCGCCGTTCGCCGATGTCCGGCTCGGCGACAAGGCAGCCCCCCAGCAGGCCGTCACCCAGTTTCTGGATCAGAAGCTGCCGATGATCGTCATGGCCGACGTCGGGGCGCTGTCACCGGAACTGCGCCAACGGATCGACGGCTGGATCGACCATGGCGGCGTGCTGGTGCGGTTCGCGGGACCGCGCCTGGCGCAGGCGGATGACGGCCTGGTCCCGGTCAAATTGCGGCGCGGCGGCCGCAGCCTCGGCGGCAGCCTGACCTGGGAGAAGCCGCAACATCTCGCCGCCCTGGCCGAGGACGGACCGTTCGCCGGCTTGCCGGTGCCGAATGACGTGACCGTCAGCCGGCAGGTGCTCGCCGAGCCGGATGCTACGCTGGCCGCGAAGAGCTGGGCGTCGCTGGTCGACGGCACGCCGCTCGTGACCGGCGAACGCCGCGGCAAGGGCCTGCTGGCGCTATTTCACATCAGCGCCGACATGCGCTGGTCCGATCTGCCGATGTCCGGCACTTTCGTCGAGATGCTACGTCGGATCGTCGATGCCTCCGGCTACACGGCGAACACCGGCAGGATCGACACCGACAGCAGGGCGGAAACCGCCGCGCCGCTGCGGACGCTCGACGGTTTCGGCGTTTTCACGCCGCCACCCGCCACCGTCAAACCCTTGCCGGCTGATGATCGCGGCCGTGGCACCATCGAGCATCCACCTGGTTTCTACGGCCCGGCCGACGGGCCGATCGCCGTCAACACGCTGGCGGCCACCGACCGGATCGTGCCGCTCGACACCTCGAACCTGACCGCGCGGCGGGCGAGCTTCACCAACGCCGAACCGCATGATCTGCGCGGCATCCTGCTGTCGTCGGCGCTTACGCTGTTTCTGGCCGACGCCGTCATCGTGGCGCTGCTCGGCGGCGGCCTGGCCATGCTGCTGCGCCGCCGCGCGGCCCAAGCAGCGCTGGCTGTCGCGCTCGCATTGACGGCGATCGCGATAACGCCCTCGCCGTCCCGCGCCGACGGCGCAAACGATACCTTCGCGATGAAGGCCGTGGCGCAGACCCGGCTCGCCTATGTCGTGACCGGCGACGCCGGCGTCGATGCCATCGTCAAGGCGGGAATGAGCGGACTGACATTGTTTTTGGCGCAGCGCACTGCGCTTGAAGCCGGCGATCCGGTCGGCGTCGATCCGGCGCGCGACGAACTGGCGTTCTTCCCGCTGATCTACTGGCCGATGGTGCCGGGCGCGCCGAAGCCGCCGCAAAAGGCGCTCGACAGGATCGACGCCTACATGAAGCAGGGCGGCACCATTCTGTTCGACACCCGCGACGCGATCGATGCGCTGCCGGGGACGGACGGCGAATCCCGAACACCCGGAATGCAACAACTGCGCATCATCCTGGCGTCGCTCGACATCCCCGAGCTTGAGCCGGTGCCGCACGAGCATGTGCTGGCCAAGACGTTCTATCTTCTGCACGGCTTTCCGGGCCGCTTCACCGCCGGCCAGACCTGGGTCGAGGCCCTGCCGCGCAGCGAGGATGACGAAGCCGCCTCACGGCCGGCGCGCGGCGGCGACGGCGTCTCGCCGATCATCATCACCTCGAACGATCTCGCCGGCGCCTGGGCCATGCGTGCCGACGGCCAGCCGATGCTGCCACTCTCGCCGGGCGCGCCGCGCCAGCGCGAATTCGCGTTCCGCGCCGGGGTCAACATCGTGATGTATACGCTCACCGGCAACTACAAGGCCGATCAGGTCCACGCGCCCGCGCTGATCGAACGGCTGGGGCAGTAGCATATGGTCTGCTTGCCGCATGTTACGAGGCGCCTCCTCACCTCTCCCCGCTGGAGAGAGGTCGCGCCGCAGGCGCGGGTAAGAGGGCGCGTTACTTTCGAGAGTCCGTACGCCCTCACCCCAACCCTCTCCCGATCAAAGTCGAATCTATCCGACTTTGACACTAAAATTGGCCAACTCGGGCAAGCCCGAATTGGCTGGGAGAGGGAGCAGGCTTCCGCCGGAGGGTCCACCACATGACTTACGGCATCGCCTTCGCCCCGCTGGTTCCCGCGATCGTGCTGTGGATCGCACTCGCCGCGATCATCGTGATCACGGCGCTGCTTCTGGTTGGCCGCGCGCGCGGCGCGGCGGTGCGGGTGGCGGCGCTGGCGCTGATCCTTCTCGCGCTCGCCAATCCGTCATTCACCCGGGAGGAGCGCGAACCGCTGTCCTCGGTGGCCGCCGTCATCGTCGACAAAAGCCCGAGCCAGAATTTCGGCGACCGCGCCGATCAGGCGGCGAAGGCGCGCGACGCGCTGGTCGACCGCCTCAAGCAGGTCAAGGGACTTGAAGTCCGCGTTGTCGATGCAGGCCAGGCGGACGGCGAGACCGACGGCACCAGATTGTTCTCCGCGCTTTCCTCGGCCCTGTCCGATGTGCCCACCGACCGCGTCGCCGGGGCCTTCCTGATCACCGACGGGCGCGTTCACGACATTCCGGACAATGTCGACACCCTGGGATTCAAGGCGCCGGTCCATGCCCTGATCACCGGCCACGCCGACGAACGCGACCGCCGGGTCGCGATAACAGCCGCGCCGCGTTTCGGCATTGTTGGCCAGAGCCAGACCGTCACCTACCGGCTCGACGACCAGGGCGTCAGCGGCGAATCCGCCAAGGTGACCGTGCGCCGCGACGGCGAGGTCATCAGCGAGCGTAGCGTTCTGAGCGGGGAAACCGTGAAGGTCGATGTCGGCATCAAGCATGCCGGGCAGAACATCGTCGAGATCGAAGCCTCGCCGCTCGCGAACGAACTGACGCCGGTCAACAACCGCGCCGTGGTGCCGATCGACGGAGTCCGCGACAAGCTGCGAGTGCTGCTGGTATCGGGCGAGCCGCATTCGGGCGAGCGCACATGGCGCAACCTCCTGAAGTCGGACCCCAGCGTCGATCTGGTTCACTTCACGATCCTGCGGCCGCCCGAAAAGCAGGACGGCACGCCCATCCACGAACTGTCGCTGATCGCTTTCCCGACGCGCGAACTGTTTCAGGAGAAGATCAACGAATTTCAGCTCATCATCTTCGACCGCTACGCGCGCCAGGGCGTGTTGCCGACCGCCTATTTCGACAACATCGCGCGTTACGTGCGCGCGGGCGGCGCGGTGCTGGTTTCGGCCGGCCCGGACTACGCCTCGACCACCAGCATCTGGCGGACGCCGCTGGACGCCGTGCTGCCGGCCGAGCCGGTCGGCGTCACTGAAAAGCCGTTCCATGCCCGGCTCAGCGAAGCCGGCAAGCGCCATCCCGTCACGCGGGGGCTCGAAGGCTCCGCGAGCGATCCGCCGCGCTGGAGTCGTTTCTTCCGCGAAGTCGACACCCGCAACGTGTCGGTGCCGCCGGTCATGACCGGCGCCGACGGCCAGCCGTTGCTGTTGCTGTCGCGGTATGACGAAGGCCGGGTGGCGCTGCTACTGTCGGATCACATCTGGCTGTGGGCCAGGGGTTTTGAGGGCGGCGGCCCGCATCTCGACCTGCTGCGGCGGATGTCGCACTGGCTGATGAAGCAGCCCGAACTTGAGGAAGAAACGCTGCGGCTCGCCGTACAAGGCAAGTACCTCCTCGTGCAGCGCCAGACCATGGCCGACACCGTCACGCCGGTCACCGTCACCTCGCCCTCCGGCAAGACCCGCGAACTCACTCTGGAAGCCTCGGAGGCCGGTTTGTGGAAGGCGGCATTGGCGGCGGACGAACTCGGATTGTGGCAGGCAACCGATGGCACCCTGAAAGCCCTGATCAATGTCGGTCCCGCCAATCCGAAGGAATTTTCCGAGGTCACCTCAACCGTGGAGGGGCTCCGGCCGATCGCGCGGGCCAGCGGCGGTGACGCCCGGCGCATCGCGGACGGCTCGGCCATCGACGTTCCGCGCATCGTCCCGGTGCATGCCTCCAGCGTGTTTCGCGGCGAGAGCTGGCTGGGCGTGCGGATGCGTGACGCCAGCGTCGTGCGCGGCGTCGGCGTGCTGCCGGTGTTCGCCGGACTGATCGGCCTGTTGCTGCTGCTCGGCGCCTTTGCCGCGACCTGGCTTCGGGAAGGACGCTGAACCGATCCGGCCGCGCGATCCGTTGCACAAAATCCACAGTCCCGAACTGGCGGCCACATCCTGAGCTGCCGCGGCAGGTCGCCGTTGACATCCGGCCGGAACCCAGGCGTTATATTATAACATCCGAGCCGCTGCGGAACGATCCCGCGAGGGCATGGGGCAGATGCAATGAAGTGGTTCCGGTCGAATATCAAACATGGATCGCGGCTCGCGCTGTTCGCGCTCGCGATCCAGTTTGTGCTGTCGTTCGGCCATCATCACGGCGCGGTGGCGCTCGCGGCGCCCGCCGTCGCGATGCAGGCCAGCGACGCCGCCGGGACCGCGACCGACAACACCCTCGCGACCCGAGACGCATCCCTCGGTGATCCCGCAAATGCCTCGGCCACGCGGCCGGCCGAACCGGCGTCAGATCAGGACCAGGACAGCGATCACTGCGCCGTTTGCGCCGTCATCGCCCTCGCGCGGACGGTGCTGTTCGCCGGACCTCCGGTTCTGCCGCTCCCGGAAGCGTACCAAGTCCCCCATCTGACCACCGAAACTGAATTCAATCACCTCAACTCGCGGCGCGTGGTCTTTCAGCCGCGCGCCCCTCCGTCGTCCTGACGTCGATCCGGCAAAGGCCGTCGCGCCGCGCAGGCCTTTGCCGACGAATTTCGCAAGTTGTTATCGACTTCGACGGCCCCGACCGCTGCGAGCGGAGCGTCGGCCGTGTCAGGACCAGTCAGATGCCCTTTTATTCCAATCGTTTTCTTGCGATGGCGCGCCTCGGCGCGATGTCGCTTCCAGCCCTTGCCATGGGAATCCCCGATGACGTTTCCGCCCAGACGGCCCTGCCCGGAATCGTGGTCAACGCGCCCAGTCCGATCGTACGCCACGCACGGCCGGCCCCAACGACACCAGCGCGCTCCGCCCGCCACGGCACGACGAGACCTTCCGCGCCCCAGCAGCCCGAGATAACCAGCGCGCCGCAGCCGGCTTCCACCGATCTTCGGGGCACGCTCCCCATCGTGACCGATCAGTTCGCGACCGTGACCGTGGTTCCGAATGACGAGATTCGCCGCAACGGAGCCGCGACGCTGGGCGACCTTCTCAACGACAAGCCCGGCATCACCGGCTCCTCCTATGCGCCGGGCGCATCGAGCCGACCCATCATTCGCGGCCTTGACGTCAATCGCGTCGGCATCATCGAGAACGGCATTGGCAGCAATGGCGCCTCCGATCTCGGCGAGGATCATTTCGTGCCGATCGATCCGCTTTCGACCAATCAGGTCGAGGTGATCCGCGGCCCGGCGGCGCTGCGCTACGGTTCGACGGCCATCGGCGGCGTGGTCAGCGCCAGCAACAATCGCATACCGGAGCAAATGCCGTGCGGCCCGACGCCGTGGCAGGCTTACGGTTTCGGGGTCAAGCCACCGGCCACCGCCAATGGCTGCCTGAATGCAGAAACCCGGTCGGGGCTTTCGTCCGTCAACAACGGCATCGAAGGAGCCGTGCTGATCGACGCCGGCGCCGACAACGTGGCGGTTCACGCCGATGCTTATGGCCGCCGCGCCGATGATTACGCGATTCCCGGCGGCCGCTATCAGGCCAATACCTCGAATCGCAGCATGGGCGCATCGGTCGGAGCGTCGTACCTGTTCGATGGCGGCTTCATCGGCGCCTCGATCGCTCACAACAACGTCCTCTACCATATCCCCGGCGATCACGGCGCCGACTTCAAGGAGCGTATCGACGGCCGCCAGAACCGCGTCACCGTCAAGGGAGAATACCGCCCCGATTCCGCGCTGATCGATGCCGTCCGCATCTGGCTCGGCGCCGTGGACTACAGGCACCACGAACGCGGACTGGAAGACGCCCACGATCCGTCCAGCGACGGCATCCATCAGACCTTCACCGACCGCTCGCAGGAAGGCCGGCTCGAGGTCCAGCTTGCGCCTTACATGCTCGGGGCCATCCCCGTCACCACCGCGATCGGCATTCAGGGCGGGCATCAGGATCTCACAGCGACCAGTCCCGAGAACGCGGGGTCGCTCTACAACGGACTGTTTGCGCCGAACTCGAACTCCCGGATCGGAACCTACATCTTCAACGAGTTACAGCTCGCGCCCACGACGCGCGCGCAGATCGCCGGTCGCGTGGAGCATGTGTGGCTGAACGGAACGATGCCGGACTTCCCGGCCAGTTTCATGCCGGACGGATCGGCGCAGCTGCCGATCGCGCGCGATCTCTCCTTCACACCGGTCAGCGCCAGCGTCGGCCTGCTACAGGACCTGCCGGGCGACCTTGTCGCCAGCGTCACCGGCCAGTTTGTCCAGCGCGCGCCCAAGGCGGCGGAGCTGTTCTCCCGCGGCATCCATCATGCCACCACCACTTTCGACATCGGCAATCCAAATCTGAAGATCGAGACCGCCCAATCGGTCGAAGTGGGTCTGCGGCGCGCCAAGGGCCCGCTCCGCTTCGAGGCGACGGGGTACTACACACGTTTCAACAACTTCATCTACCGGCGCCTGACCGGCGCTTTCTGCGACGACGACTTCGCCTCGTGCCACACCCACGATCATCACGATCACGACGATCATGACGACCACGATGATCACGACGACCACGGCCATGACGACGCGCACGGCCACGGCCACCACCTCAATCAGGCGGTTTACAGCCAGCGAGACGCCACGTTCCGCGGCGGCGAAGTACAGTTTCAGTACTACGCGATTCCGTTGTGGAACGGCATGTTCGGCATCGAGGGACAGTACGACATCGTTCGCGCGACCTTCACGGACGGCACCAACGTGCCGCGGATTACGCCGCAGCGCCTGGGCGGAGGTTTCTTCTACCGCGACGCCAACTGGCTCGCCCGCATCAACCTGCTCCATGCCTTCGCGCAGAACAACGTGAGCGACGTGGAGACGCCCACCCCCGGCTACAACCGGCTGCGAGCCGAGATCAGCTATACGACCATGCTGCCCGGAAACCACTGGCTGGGCGGACAGGCGGTGACCGTCGGTCTGGTCGGCGACAACCTGCTGAACGAACAGATTCGCAACGCCGCCGCCTACAACAAGGACCAGGTATTGCTGCCGGGGCTGAACGTGCGGCTATTCGCGAACGTGAAATATTGAGTCCATCCTGATCATGGCCGGATTTATTCCGGCCATGACGGCAACAACAAACGACGGATTGCCGACAGCAGAGAGCGTCGGTCTCAACTTCCCGCAGCCTCCCGCGCGAAGCTCCAGTCCGGCCGGATCATGCCGGACACGCCCTCGAACGCGCCGGGGGCCAGCTCACACACCAACAGCCGCGCCCGATCCACCGGCCCCGGCATGTCGGCCTGTCCTTTCGGAATCATCCTGAAACCGGCGCGGCCGTAATAGGATTCATCGCCGACAAGCACGACGAGGCGGTGTCCTTTCGCTTTCGCGCCTTCGAGCGCGCGCTCGAGCAGCGCGTGCCCGATTCCCCGACCCCGGAACGGCGGCTCGACCGTCAGCGGGCCGAGGAGCAGCGCCGGCGTGTCGCCGATGCAAACCGGCAGCAACCGGACCGAGCCCACCAGCAGCGTGCCGATGTGCGCGGTCAGGGACAGGTCAAGCAAATGATCGACATGCTCGCGCAGGCGGTAAGCGCTGAGCACGAAACGGCCGGGACCGAAGGTGCGTTCGTGCAGACGCTCGATGGCCTGCGCGTCACCGGCGGTTTCGGTCAGGAGGGTAAGGGACAGATCCGACATGAGGAAGGCGGATAGCATCTGCCAGGGGCGCGGTCCATCGCCTGCACTGATCGCGGCCGCCGACTGCGGGCGGTCCCGGTCAGCTGCGCCAGGTGGACACCGGCGCTTCGTGATGCAGAACTTCCGCGATCCGCCGCCTTGTGCCGGCCGTGGTGCCGGCCGGCAGGGCATCAGCGGCGAAAAACCCGCAATCGATGATCTCCCGGTTCGGTTCGGGCTTGCGATCCTGCCGGAAGTCCCGGACGACATAGACGGTGACGTGATCGCGCCGCGAAACATGACTGTTGAAGAAAATGCCGTGCAACACCGGTTCGCCGCGGATTTCGATTCGCCCTTCCTCCATGAGCTCGCGCTCCAGCGCCGTACGCGACGCCTCGCCGACCTCGACGCCGCCTCCGGGCAAATGCCAGCCCGCCACGTAGCCATGCTTGACCAGAAAAACCCTGTTGTCGGCGTCGAGCACCACGCCGCGCACGCCCAGCGTCATGCCGCGGGCGAACCGAAAATACAGGTGAAACAGCCGGCGCCGCGCGGACTCTTCAAAGCGCCGCAGACGGTAAAAATTCATGATGTCGTAAGCCCCCGGCACCGCGCGAAGCGAGCGCCTGCTTTCGCATCATCGCTTGCATCATGGCGGCGCTCTTGCCAAAACCTCAGAATATTCCCGGATACGAGGTAAAAGTGAAGCAGCTTCATGGCAGAGAATTTCATGGCAGGGAAAGCGGCTCGCCACCGCGGCGGGCAACGCACCGGATCGCCGTCGTCGCCGGTACGACGGTGTTTTTCCCCTGCGCTCTGACCGGCGGCGTCTGATGACTGCGCTCACGCTCGCGCATCTGTCCGATCCGCATCTTGGACCGCTGCCTCCGCTGCGGCTGCATCAGCTCGCAGGCAAGCGCGCGATCGGCTATCTGAACTGGAAGCGCGGCCGGCACGCCATCCATCGGCGCGATGTGCTGGACGCCCTGGTCGCCGATATCAAGGCGCAATCGCCCGGCCACATCGCGGTGACGGGCGATCTCACCAATCTCGCCCTTCCCGACGAGTTCACGCAGGCGCGCGCATGGCTAGGCGAGGTCGGCGCTCCCCACGACGTCACCCTCGTGCCCGGCAATCACGATGCCTATGTTCGCCCGACGCAAAAACAGATCTCCGAATGGGAAGACTATATGCGCGGCGATAACGTCCGCGAAGGGACGCCGCTTTCATTTCCGTTCCTGCGGCGCAGAGGGCCGCTGACGCTGATCGGGGCGTCTTCGTCGGTACCGACGCGCCCATTCATGGCGACCGGCCGGCTGGGCCCCAAACAGCTCGATGCGCTGGATCGCGGGCTCTCACAGCTTGAGAGCGATCCGAACTTTCGCGTGCTGCTGATCCATCATCCGCTGTCCTCGAAAGACTCGCACAAACGGCTGACGGATGCCGATGCGCTGCTGGATCTTCTGAAGCGTCGCAGCGTGAACCTGATCCTGCACGGCCATGATCATATCCATTCGACCATGTGGTTCGACGGACCGCACGGCCGCATTCCCGCCATCGGCGTGCCGTCGGCATCCGCGATGCCGCATCGGCATTATCCGCCCGCCGCCTACAACCTGTTCTCGATCACGCCGGACGGGAACGGCTGGCGCTGCGAGCAGCGGGTGCGCGGCTTCGCCGACCAGGCAGCGATCGAGCGCAGGGAGATCACCGAATTGCAGCGGACACAGCTTATCTAGAGCATTATCGCTTCTGATTGAATCAGAAGCGAAGCTCCATGATATCGATTTGACGCGTTTTCTTCACGCGAACCGGATTCCACTTCGCTCGAAAACGCTATAGTCGCACGACAATACGGCGATCACCATTTGTGGAAAATGAAAAACGCGCCGAGGGCAACGAACGCAAAGCCCAGACCGTGATTCCAGCCCAGCGGCTGTTTCAGATACAGCACCGAGAAGCCGGCAAAAACCACAAGCGTGATCACTTCCTGAATGGTTTTGAGCTCGGCCGCCGAATAGACCGCGCTGCCCCAGCGATTGGCCGGCACCGCGAGCCAGTATTCGAAGAACGCTATTCCCCAACTGACCAGCACGATCAGGGGAAGCGGGCTCTCCTTGAATTTCAGATGCCCGTACCAGGCGAAAGTCATGAAAACATTCGAGCAGAACAGCATCAGGATCGGCAGGAGCCACGACGGAATCGCGATGGGCATGGTTTTCGGCTTTCGGGAGTGACCGAAGGAAGGCGTCGACCGCCCGTATTTTGTCCGCGGCTTAATCCCCGGTCCGGAAATAGGGTTCGACCGTGCCGCTGAGCTTGATCGTCAGCGGATTGCCGTGGCGATCCCTGGCATTGCCGGCGGCGACACGTATCCAGCCTTCGCTGACGCAGTACTCCTCGACGTTGCTCTTCTCGACACCCTTGAAACGGATGCCGATATCGCGCGACAGAAGCTCGGCGTTGTAATACGCGCTGCGCGGATCGGTGGACAAGCGGTCGGGCAGATGGTCCTTCGCGGTCGGGTCGCTCAAAGCAGGGCCTCGATTTCTTCCGTTAGTTTCTTGGGATTGGTGGTCGGAGCATGGCGGGCAACCACCCTGCCCTGCCGGTCGACGAGAAACTTGGTGAAATTCCACTTGATCGACTCGCCAAGCAAACCCGGCTTCTCGCTCTTCAGGTGCCTGAACAACGGATGCGCATCCGCGCCATTGACATTGATCTTTTCGAACATCGGAAAGGTCACGTCATACTTGCTGGCGCAGAACTTTTGAATGTCGGCGGAAGAGCCCGGCTCCTGCTTGCCGAACTGATTGCAGGGGAAGCCCAGCACGAAAAATCCGCGCGGACTCATCGTGCGGTACAACTCTTCCAGATCCTTGTACTGCGGCGTGAACCCGCAGGCGCTCGCGGTGTTCACGATCAGAAGGACGCGACCTTCGAACCGCTTCAATTCGCAAGACCCGCCGTCCAGCGTGTTCGCGGAGAAATCAAAAACGCTGGCCATTCGGCGACCTTTCGATCAGGCTGAGGCAGGCGACCGTCCCGTGCCGGTCAATGCCGCGTGGAAGACCGGGCGACGGGATTGAGGATCGCCTCGGTGAACGGAAATTCGAGCACGATCTCGCCGGTAGCGTCGGTAACTTCCAGCACCGCATTGAGAATCGCCCGCTGTTCGCCGTCAGACTTGAGGATTTCGCGAATCGTTTTTCGGGCGGCACGCCAGGCATGATCGGGATCGCGCAACTCCTCGCCCTCCGGATCGAGTATCAGGTCGTTTCCGATGCGGGTATTGAAGAAATATCGGGGCATGAACGAACCCATAACGGCCTAGTTCGGACTTTCCAGCCAGCCGCTCTCACAAGTTCTTTATCGAACGACAGGCCCGCCCTGCAATAGGCTTTATTTGTCGCAAAATTGCGTCCGTCCTGCTTCAATCTGCGATCGTTCCTTTAACGGATCAATATTCCACCTCAAACGTTAGCAACGGGGCCTGCTCTTGATCAGGCCATCTTTTCTTCGTCATGTTGACACAGCGTGGCTTGCCGCAGGTATGGAATTTCTCCAAACGGCGCGTCCTCGAACCGAGAAGAACGTCATGAATCCTGTCAGAGAACTCCAGAACCACGGCCAGGCCATCTGGCTCGATTTCCTTGCACGCGGTTTCATCATCAACGGCGATTTAAAGCAGCTTATCGACACCGATGGATTGCGCGGGGTCACCTCCAATCCCTCGATTTTCGAGAAGGCGATCGGGAGTTCGGACGAATATGACGATGCCATCGTCCGCCTGATGAAGAATGGCGACCGGTCGGTCGCCGATCTCTACGAACAACTCGCGATAGAGGACATCCAGCACGCCGCGGACGTGTTGCGGCCGGTCTACGATCGGCTCAACGGCGCAGATGGTTTCGTCAGCCTGGAGGTCTCGCCGTATCTGGCGAACGACACCGAGGGGACAATCGCCGAGGCCAGGAGGTTGTGGAAGTCGGTCAATCGCAAAAACCTGATGGTCAAGGTGCCGGCGACGCCGAATGGCCTGCCCGCGATCCGGCAACTGATCGCGGAAGGAATCAGCATCAACATCACGCTGCTGTTCTCGCAGAAGGTCTACGTCGAGGTGGCCGAGGCCTATCTCGCCGGACTTCAGGACTATGTCCGAAATGGCGGCGATCCCGCGCATGTCGCAAGCGTCGCCAGCTTCTTCGTCAGCCGGATCGACAGCGCCGCCGACAAGCAGCTCGACGAAAAGATCGCGCAGGCCAACGATCCCGCGGAGAAAGCGCGCCTTGCGTCGCTCAAGGGCAAGGTCGCGATCGCCAATGCCAGGCTCGCCTATCAGGAGTACAAGCAACTGTTCGCAGGCGAGGAATGGCAAAAGCGCGAGGCCGAAGGCGCCAGACCCCAGCGGCTGCTATGGGCTTCGACCGGGACCAAGAACAAGGACTACCGCGACGTTCTCTACATCGAGGAATTGATCGGCCCGGATACGGTCAATACCGTGCCGCCGGCGACCCTTGACGGTTTTCGCGATCACGGCGAACTGCGGGACAGCCTGGAAGAAAACCTCGATGACGCGCGGCAGGTGCTCGCAGCGCTCGCGGACGCTGGAATTTCGCTCGACGCGATCACCCGCGACCTCGTGACGGAAGGCGTGAGGCTGTTCGAGGACGCGGCCGACAAGTTGCTCGGCGCCGTCGCCCGGAAGCGGGAAAAGATACTCGGCTCCGCGGTCGACCGGCAGACCTTGTCGCTCGATCCATCGATCGTGAAATCCGTCGAAACAAAGGCGGATGACTGGCGAGCCGCCGGCACCGTCCGCAAGCTATGGCAAAAGGATAAATCGGTCTGGACCGACGCGGACGAGGACAAATGGCTGGGCTGGCTAACGAGTCCCGCCGCCGAATTTGATCGGGCGGCCGACTACGCGGACTATGCGCGGCGCGTGAAGAAGCAGAAGTTCACCGACGCCGTCGTGCTCGGAATGGGCGGATCAAGCCTCGGTCCGGAGGTGCTGGCGAAGACTTTTCCGAAGGCGGCGGGTTTCCCGAAGCTCCATGTGCTGGACTCGACCGATCCGGCCGAGATTCGTTCGCTTGAAGCCGCGATCGACATCGCGAGGACCGTCTTCATCGTATCCAGCAAATCCGGCGGAACGACGGAGCCGAACGCGCTGAAGGACTATTTTCACGCGCGGGTGGCCAAGGCGATCGGCGCTGACAAGGCCGGCCATCGCTTCATCGCGATCACCGATCCGGGCTCCTCGCTTGACGCTGAGGCGGCCAGGCTCGGCTATGCGCGCACCTTCCACGGCGATCCCGAGATCGGCGGCCGCTATTCGATCCTGTCTCCCTTCGGCCTCGTCCCGGCGGCGACGGCCGGAATCGATGTGACGGGATTGCTTGAGAGCGCACTCGTCATGGTGCGATCCTGTGGCGCTCAGGTTCCGCCGCATGACAACCCCGGCGTCCAGCTCGGACTGGCGATGGGTCTTGCCGGACGCGAAGGCCGCGACAAGGTCACCATCCTGGCGTCTCCGAAAATCGCCGATTTCGGCGCATGGACCGAGCAGCTGATCGCCGAATCGACCGGCAAGGAGGGCAAGGGCCTGATTCCGATCGACGGCGAACCGCTCGGCGATGCCAGCCTCTACGGCGATGACCGCTTCTTCATCGATATCCGCACGGCGGATGAGGAGGATGCCACCCATGATGAAAAGTTGCGCGCGCTCGAGAACGCCGGACACCCGGTGGTTCGCATCGTAATGAATTCGATCGATCAGATCGGTCAGGAGTTCTTCCGGTTCGAGATCGCGGCCGCGGTCGCCGGTGCGGTCCTCGGCATCAATCCGTTCGATCAGCCTGATGTCGAAGCGGCCAAGATCAGGACTCGCGAACTGACGTCGGCCTTCGAAAAGACAGGCAGGCTTCCGGACGAAGAGCCGGCGATCTCCGCCGACGGCTTCGATATTTACACCGACGCCGACAATGCGCGCGCTCTACGCGAGAAAGGCGCCGACGGCGAGCTGTCCTCGTGGCTCAAGGCGCATCTTTCGCGCGCGGAGGCCGGCGATTATGTCGCCCTCCTGGCCTATGTCGCGCGCAATGACGACCACATCGGCGAACTGCAACGGATGCGCCTCGCCGTTCGCGACCGGAAGAAAGTCGCCACCTGCGCCGAGTTCGGCCCGCGCTTCCTGCATTCGACCGGGCAAGCCTACAAGGGCGGTCCGGACAGCGGCGTCTTCCTTCAGATCACCGCGGACGATCCGCGGGATTTGAAGATCCCCGGCCGGAAAATGAGCTTCAGCATCATCAAGGCGGCGCAGGCGCGCGGCGATTTCGATGTGCTCACGCGGCGGGGACGACGAGCGCTTCGCGTTCATCTCAAGGGAAATCTGAAATCAGGCTTGTCGCGGCTCGACGAGGCCATCAGCCGGGCTTTGACGTGACGCACCCTGCCCTCGCCGTCCATTCATCCGACGATCGACGTTCGCCAACCTCCATGAAACGCACGAGGTGTTGCGTCACACCTTGATCCTCAAGCATCATGATTCCCACGCGTCATTGAACCATGGGATCGCGGGCGGAATGTTAAAGCCACGACCCCGCGCCCGGAGAAGGAATCGGACGAATGCAGATTGGCATGATCGGGCTGGGACGGATGGGAGCCAACATCGTTCGCCGTCTGATGAAGAACGGAGGCCATCACGCCGTCGTCTACGACATCAGCGAGCAGGCCGTCGCCGCGCTTGCCGCCGAGGGAGCCGCAGCCGCGACCGATCTTGAAGACTTCGTCCGCAAGCTCGAAAAGCCGCGCGCCGTCTGGATCATGCTGCCCGCCGGAGCGGTGACGGAGTCCACCATCGCGACGATCGCCGGACTGCTCGATGGCGACGATATCATCATCGATGGCGGCAACACCTTCTGGCAGGACGATATCCGGCGCGCCGCAACATTGCGCGAGAAGGGCGTCCATTATGTCGATGTCGGCACCAGCGGCGGAGTGTGGGGCTTCGAACGCGGCTACTGCATGATGATCGGCGGCGACAGGACGGTGGTTGATCGTCTCGATCCGATTTTCGCATCGCTGGCGCCCGGCCACGGCGACATTCCGAGAACGCCGAGCCGGGATGGCCGCGATCCGCGCGTCGAGCAAGGCTACCTTCACACCGGGCCCGTCGGCTCCGGCCATTTCGTCAAGATGGTGCATAACGGCATCGAATACGGCCTGATGCAGGCCTATGCCGAAGGTTTCGACATACTCAGGAACGCGAACATCCCTGCGCTGCCGGAGCATCACCGGTTCAACCTTGACCTCGCGGATATCGCCGAGGTCTGGCGTCGCGGCAGCGTCATTTCATCCTGGCTGCTCGATCTGACAGCTTCCGCGCTGGCCCGCAGCGACACTCTCGAAGCTTACTCGGGATTTGTCGCGGACTCCGGCGAGGGCCGATGGACCGTCAACGCCGCCATTGATGAAGCCGTTCCCGCCGAAGTTCTGACGGCGGCGCTGTTCGCGCGATTTCGTTCGCGTCAGCAACATACGTTCGCGGAAAAAATCCTCTCCGCGATGCGGGAAGGATTCGGAGGGCACAGGGAGCCCGGAGAAGCCGATCCCTCCGCAAAGGAAAGGACCGCGAATCGATGACGGTCACAAGCAACATACCGCGCAAACCGGAGCCATGCTGCTTCGTCATCTTCGGCGCCACCGGCGATCTCACCCATCGCCTGATCATTCCGGCGCTCTACAACCTTGCCGAGTCAGACCTGCTGCCGGAGCCGTTTTGCATTGTCGGCGTCGTCCGCAAGCAGATGTCGGACCACGATCTCCGCCAAAGCCTGATGGAGGGCCTGAAGAAGCACGCCACGCGGCCCGTCAAAACCGACATCGCCGAAAAGGTGCTCAACTGCCTGACGTGCATCGAAGCCGATCCCTCCGATCCGTCCTCGTTCGATGCGCTGAACGGGGTGTGTGAAGGACTCGCGGCGAAAACGGGGACATGCGGCAACCGCCTGTTCTATCTCGCCGTGCCGCCGACGGCCTTCGCGCCGATCGCGGAGCAACTCGCCCGCGTCGGGCTGCTGCGAGAGACAAACGGCATATGGCGCCGCCTGGTGGTCGAAAAGCCGTTCGGGACCGATCTCGCATCCGCCAGATCACTCAATGCAAGGCTGCTCAAGATCGCCGACGAAAATCAGATCTATCGGATCGATCACTATCTCGGCAAGGAGACCGTCCAGAACATCCTTGTTCTGCGTTTCGCCAACGGCATGTTCGAGCCGATCTGGAATCGCAACCACATCGATCATATCCAGATCACCGTCGACGAAAAACTGTCGGTCGGACATCGCGGCAGTTTCTACGACGCCACCGGGGCCCTGAGGGACATGGTGCCGAACCATCTGTTCCAGTTGCTGTCGCTGGTGACGATGGAGCCGCCGCGACGGTTCGAAGCTCACGCGGTGCGCTCGGAGAAAGCGGAAGTGCTGGCCGCCATCCAGACGCAGACGCCGGAGGAAGCGCTGAGAAATTCGGTGCGCGGACAATACCATGCCGGGCAGGTCGGCGGCGAGGCGGTCGTCGATTATCGCAGTGCCCCCAACGTCAAGCCCGACAGCACCACCGAGACCTATGCGGCGCTCAAGCTGACCATCGATAACTGGCGATGGGCCGGCGTTCCGTTCTACCTGCGGACCGGCAAGGCGCTCGGCCTCAAGCGCACCGAGGTGGCCATCAAGTTCAAGCAGGCGCCGTTCGCGATGTTTCGCTGCACGCCGGTGGACCAGCTGTCGCACAACTATCTGGTCATCGGCATCGAACCGGCCGAAGGCATCACGATGCAGTTCAACACCAAGGTGCCCGGCCCCTCGATCTCGATCGACGGCGTCGAGATGAAATTCCGCTACAAGGATTACTTCCACGCCGCGCCGAGCACCGGCTACGAAACCCTGATCTACGATTGCATGACCGGCGACAACATCCTGTTTCAGCGCGCGGACGGCGTAGAGGCCGGGTGGCAGGCGGTGCAGCCGTTCCTGGATGCCTGGAAGAAGGCCGGCGCCGACGGGCTGGTCGGCTATGAGGCGGGCAGCGAAGGCCCAAGTGAGGCCGACGACCTGCTGGCGCGGGACGGCAACCAATGGCGCGATCTGACATGACATCCGCTGACGCCGGCCGCAGGTTTCAGGTGCTGCCGGACGCCGGGGCGATCGCGACCGAAGCCGCGGAACGTATCATCCTTCGGATTGCGGCGAATGCGGCGCGGCCGGCGATATGCCTGACCGGCGGCTCCGGCCCGAAAGCGCTTTATGCGCTGCTGGGCGGCCCGGACTATCGTTCGCGGATCGCCTGGGATCGCGTTCACTGGTTCATCGGCGACGAGCGTTTCGTGAGCGCAGGCGACGAGCGCAACAACATGGCGATGGCCAGGGAGCTTTTCCTGAACCGTTGCGCCCCGCCGGGCAACATCCATCCGATGCCAACGGACGCATCCGGCCCGGATGCGGCGGCGCGGCTTTACGAGCGCGAACTGCAAGCGTTTTACGGGGCGGACCAACTTGACCCGGCCAGGCCGCTTTTCGATCTTGTCCTGATGGGGCTTGGGCCGGACGGGCATACCGCCTCGCTGTTTCCCGAAGATCGAGCGCTCGATGAAACCAAGCGATGGGTCGTCGGCGTGGACCGCGCGCCCGTCGAGCCTTTCGTGCCCCGCGTCACCCTGACGCTTCCGGCGCTGGCTTCCTCACGCGAGATGCTGTTTCTCGTCAGCGGCGAGGCCAAGCACGGCATCCTCTCGAAGATCAGGGCCGGCGCCGATCTGCCCGGCGCGCGCGCGCGCTCCAACGGCGTCACGACCTGGTTGACCGATACCGCGGCCGCAGGATCGACGGCATGAATGCCGGCGGAGGCGCCGCCTTTCGCGCGCTGATCGTCATGGGCGTGTCGGGATCGGGCAAAAGCATCATCGCGGGCGCGCTGGGCCGGCGGCTGGGATGGATCGTCGAGGATGGCGACCGTTTCCATGCAAAAAGCAATATCGATAAAATGCGCGCCGGCATCGCGTTGACCGACGAGGACAGGTGGCCGTGGCTGCACGCCGTCGCCGCGGAGATCGGCCGCAGGCGCGCGGACGGCACGAGCGTGATCATGGCCTGCTCCGCGCTCAAGCGCGCCTATCGCGATATTCTCGTGCAGGGCCACAGCGACACCCGCATCGTCTACCTGCGCGGCGACAAGGACCTGATCGCGAGCCGTCTCACGGCGAGAGGTGAGCATTTCATGCCGCGGGGACTGCTCGATAGCCAGTTCGCGACACTGGAGGAGCCGACCGAGGATGAGCGGCCCATTGTTGTCGACATCGACGCGACCATAAAAGATATCACCGATCGCATCATCATCGCGCTCGATCAAAGCCGATGGAGGATTCTCCGGCGAGGTGGATGACCTGTTCGCGTGAAGAAAACGCGACCAGACAATCATTTCCAGCGCATGGTCCGATTCAACTGGAACGGATCATGCTCTAGAGCATCGGACCCGAAAGTGGGAACCGGTTTCGGGATAAATCCGATGCTCAATCAATTAACTGGAGCGGCGGCGCTGATTCCATTTGACCGGCCGCCGCTCTAGAGTCTGTTTCAACTGCGTTGAATCAGACTCGTCGCTTATCTTTCTGTTTGAGCATGATCTTGTCCGAAAACCGGTTTCCACTTTTCGGGATCATGCTCTAGCCCGCTGCATCGCCGGTTTGCGGGCCGCGTTGAGATTGTGGATCGTGTTAACGAGCGCGATGTGGGTCAGCGCCTGCGGAAAATTTCCGGTCAGGCGGCGGGCGACCGGATCGTATTCTTCCGATAGCAAGCCAAGATCGTTCGCCACCCCCGCAACCCGATTCAGCAGCGTCTCGGCGCGCTCGATATCGCCGCCCAGCACATAAGCGTCGGCGAGCCAGAGCGTGCAGGCCAGAAAGGCCCCCTCGATCGGCGGCTGCTCGTCCGTCACCGCGCGCGGATCATGCCTGAGCACGAAGCCGTCCGGCATCAGATGCTGCTCCACCGCGGCCAGCATTCCCGCAACACGCGGATCGGAAGCCGGCAGGAATCCGACCGACGGAATAAGAAGCGTGCTGGCGTCGAGCAGCTTCGAGCCATAGGATTCGACGAAGGTGTTTTGTTCGCGATCAAAACCCTTTTCGCAGACGTCGCGATGAATCATCTCGCGCAGTTCACGCCAGCGCTCGACCGGCCCGTGGAAACCGAAATGCTCCACGCTCTTGATGCCGCGGTCGAACGCCACCCAGGCCAGCACCTTCGACGAGACGTAGTGCTTGCCAGGTCCCCTCAGCTCCCAGATGCCGGAATCCGTTTCATTCCAGATCCGGCCGAGATGCTCGAGCAGTTCGCATTCCAGATCCCAGGTCGGCTCGCGCAACTTGAGGTTTGCTTCTCTCGACTGGTGGAACGCGTCCATCAGTTCGCCGAAGACATCAAGCTGCAACTGGGCGTAGGCCGCGTTTCCGATCCTGACCGGCCGCGCGCCCTCATAGCCAGGCAGCCAGTCGGCTTCCCACTCCGTGAGACGACGTTGCCCGAGGATGCCGTACATGATCTGCATGTCGGCGGGCGAGCCGGCGACCGATCGCAGCAGCCAGTCGTGCCAGTCCGACGCTTCGTCGTGATAGCCGCTGTTCATCAGCGCGAGCAGCGTGAAGGTCGCGTCGCGCAGCCAGCAGAACCGGTAATCCCAATTGCGCGCGCCGCCGAGCTTTTCGGGAAGCGAGGTTGTCGGCGCCGCGACGATGCCGCCGGAGGGCGCATAGATCATGGCTTTCAGGGCAACCAGGGAGCGCATCGCAAGATCACGATACGGTCCATCGTAGTCGAACTTTCCGCACCAGTCGCGCCAGAACGCCTCGGTGTCCCGCAACGCCTTCGCAGGATCGATCGGGGCTGGAACGGCAAGATGCGATGCGCCGTAGGCCATCACGAACGGGATCGTCTGCCCTGCGCTGACCTCGAAGTCGGCGACAGTGGTCATGGTCTCGCCGCGCGTCTCGACCGGCGTGCGCAGCACCAGCATGTCCGGCCCGCAAATGGCGAGCAGCGCCCGATCCTCCGTACGATGGACCCATGGCACGTCTTTTCCAAAACCGAACCGGATCACCAGGTCCATGTGCATCTTCACGCGACCGCGGTCTCCCCGGACGAGGCGGACGATATCGGTCGCCGTGTCGCGTGGCGGCATGAAGTCGATCAACGTGACGGCGCCGCCGGCGGTCTCAAAACGCGTTTCGAGGATAAGGCCGTCTCCGCGATAGCCATGGCTCGAACGCTCGATCTTTTCCGAAGGAGCGATCCGCCAATGGCCGTTGCGTTCATCGCCCAGAAGAGCGGAAAAACAGGCATCGGAATCGAAGCAGGGCCAGCAAAGCCAGTCGATCGACCCCGTCCGGTCGACGAGCGCGACGGTCTCGCCGTCGCCGATGATTCCGTAGTCTTCGATTCTGCTTGGCAATTTGGCAGATCTCGGCGGGTAAGCTGGAAACAGGGATGCAAGCCGAAACAAGGTGACGGAACGGTCAGTATTATTCATCGGCGAGCGGTTGGCCACCCCGCCTGGTGAGTTTTCCGGAATAACAACCTCGTGCGAGTGGAGAACGAAATTCTAGGGGATGTAGCTATTGGCGCGGGAATAAGTCAGCCGGTTCTCCTGCAGCGGACGGCTGGTCGAACCCGTGCCGCGTTTGCTCACCACCCGCCTGTCCGATTCGAGATCCTCGAGGAAGACGGGCTCAGAGAAATAGAACCCCTGCGCGTACTTGATCCGCGTCGCGGCCTGCAGATAAGCGAGCTCCTCGAATTTCTCGACGCCTTCCGCGATCACCGTCATTCCCAACGCCTCGCCGAGAGATTCGATAGCCTTCAAAATACCCTGGCTGCGCGGGCGCTTGTGGATATCGACGATGAACGAGCGGTCGATCTTGATTTCATCGGCGGTGATATCGGCGATAGCCGAGAGCGAGGAATATCCGATGCCGAAGTCATCGATGGATATCCCGACGCCCAGGCTTCGCAGAACGGGCAGAATTTCCGTCTGGAAATGGGTTTTCGCCACGAACGCATCCTCCGTGACCTCGACGATGAATCGCGCCGGGCAGCCGGTTTTCTCCAGCGCGCGCGCGAAGGATGTCATGAAGGCCACGTTCCCGGCCTGCTTGGCGGCGACGTTGATGCTGATGCTGACGCCTGTGCCGAACCTGTCGTCGATAAGATCGATGGACCTCATGATCTCGGCCAGAACCAGATGCGTCAACTCGTCGATCAGGCCGAGCTCGATCGCGAGATCGACGAACGTGCCGGGCGCCTGGATGACACCGTCATCATTGCGCAATCGAACCAGCGCCTCGATGCCCCTGATCTGCTTTGATCTGATGTCGACCTTGGGCTGGAACGCGCAATAGAACCGCTTGTCGAGAATCGCGAGCCGCAGCGACTGCTCGATCTCCATCCGCGTCAGCGCCTCGCGCTGCATTCCGGAATCGAAGATGACGGCGCCACCCTTTTTCTCGTTCTTGATGTGATACATCGCGGTATCGGCATTCTGGCGCAGAACCTCGTAGCTGTCGCCATGATCCGGATAGATGCTCACCCCGATCGAGGCGGAGGCAAAAAGCTCCGATCCCTCGATAAAGAATGGCGCCTTGAGACGCTGCCGCAGATATTCGACGTAGTCGGCGAGTTCAGCGTCGTTTTGCACCGGATTGAGCAGGAGCAGGAACTCGTCGCCGCTGATCCGGGACAGCATATCGGTGGCGCGAAGGCCGAAGCTCAGCCGCCTGGCAACCTCGATCAGAAGTTCATCGCCCGATGCGTGGCCGTAATAGTCGTTGATGTGCTTGAAATTGTCGATGTCGAGAAAAGCAACCGCAAACCTGACGGGTTGTTCTCCCTCACGGATAAGGCTGTTGGCGTGCTGTTCGATGACGCGCCGGGTCGGCAGACCGGTCAGATCGTCAAAGTATGCACAACGAAAAAGCTCCTCCTCGACGGCCTTTTGACCGCTGATATCAACCGAGCTCGACAGCATGAGACTCCTGTCCGAAATCCGGACAGGCTTATGCGTGGTCAGATAGGTCCTTGCCGCATGATCCGTTCGGATGAGTTCCTCGGATATCCTGATCCGGCCCGACTGCATCACCCCGCGCGCGAGATTGATTCGATCGTTCAACTCTTTCGAGGGGAGCAGCGCACCTGATGCGGTTCCGACGATATCGCGCGCGGGCACGTTGAACTGCGCCACGGCGGCCGCATTCACGAACACGAAATTTCCCTGCTCGTCCTGAACCGTCACGGCTGTCGGGAGCAATCTGACGACCTCGTTCAGGAAATCCAGCCGCGAGGAATCGCCGGCCTCGACACCACAGTCATTGTAGCCGGTCTCGGACTTATCAGAAGGCGTCGGTTCAGGAGGCGTCGGTCCGCTTCTGCCGGCGACAACAGAAAACTCACTTCGCTCTGGCGCGCCGGACATGGACTTCCCAACCTTCATCGCGTCTGAAAGGGGAAACTTCCGGGCTTTCAGGCTCTTGCGGGCAGCAACGGCGATCGCGGTCACATACGGCGCCACCTTCTGCCTTCCCAAGAGATAACCGGGCACATTGTAGGTTTAGTTAAATCCGACGCATAAAAAGGGCCGCACTTTCCACATCAAACGCAAAGTCGCTCAAATCAGTCCCGATTATTATTACCAGTATGTGAACGGATCATCGGCTCGCCCGGCAATGACCAGACGAGCAGAATACGGGAATACCACAAGGTTAAAGATTACGGAGCCGTTGAACACATCAAGCCGCTTAGAGCGGATGCCTGATCCATGTCCCGCCCGATCTCGCGTCCCAGAGCGTTTTCAAGCAAAGCATGTCTTCGGGCTCGACCCAAGGATGGACACCGGTTCGCGTGAAGAAAGCGCGACAAAACAAAATATAGAGCCCGCTTCTGATTCCATCAGAAGCGGAAAGACTCTTGGAAATTGTGACGTGGAACGCCAAGGACGCTCCACGTCACAGTCTGAGGTCAGCGGACGAGGATCTTGTCACCACGCCCCATCGAGGGATCGGCCTTGTCGCTGATCATGAGAATCGCGATGCCGCCGGTCAGCGCGGCGCGCATGGAGTGATTCACCAGCGCATAGGCGCCTTCCTTCGGTGAGATGAGGTCGAAGGTCGCGGCGTCGCCCGGCGCCAGGGTATAGTTCTGCATCCCGACCATCACGTTCTTCGGGTTGCCCGAGGGATAGATCCGGTCCCAGATGCCGGCGATCGGATGAAATCCGGAAAACTCGTTGGGGCCGGCATTGACCATATAGATGCGCACGCGCTCGCCCGGCTTGGCCTCAAGAGTCTGCGTGGCATGTTCATCATGCACGGGATCATACTGGAAGGGCACGGCGTTGAAGGCGTTACGCTTCCACTTGTTCGCCATCATGCTGTCGACGTCTTCGGGATTCTCGAAGATCTGATGCTCGATCAGGACGTACTCACGGTCCGCCTTGGGCATCGCATTGGGGTCTTTCGGATCGATGATGACCACGCCGAACATGCCCCGGGCGATGTGCTGGATCATCGGATCGGACCCGCAATGATAGAAGAATACGCCGGGGTGTTCCGGAACGTAGGAGAAGGTCTTGGTCTCGCCGGGCTTGATCGACGCAAAATCCGTCAGAACATCCGAGCGCGCGGAGTGCATGTCGATCGAATGCGATTTCTTGTTCGCGGCGTCGTTCTTCAGGGTGAACTCGATGGTGTCTCCTTCCGTCGCCCGGATGATCGGACCGGGGACCTGACCGTTGAAGGTCCAGGCGGCGACGGTATTGCCCTGATTGTCGAGCGGGACCGTCACTTCCTTGGCGACCAGTTCGATCTTGACGGTCTTGGCCTGGGCCGCGGTGATCGCGGCGCCGGCAAGCACCATGACGGCCGCCACGCTCCCCGCGATGACGCCATTCCTCAAACGTGCAGTGGTCATTGAAATCGCTCTCCCCTTCATGGCCTGATATGATTCCTAATTGAATTCACTTGCCGCATTTGCAGACCTGCCGCAGATATTTGACGAGGCCCTTGATCTGGTCCTCGGACAGGACGTTACCCCAGGTCGGCATCAGCACCGACTTGTTGACGGCAAGCCCGCCTTCCTTGATGGCCTTGAACAGTTCGTCATCGGGTGTGTCGCCCATGCTTTTCGCATCGGTGTGATCCCGCGGCTTCACCGAAAGGGCGGGCACGTTGATGCCCGTACCGTTGCGCTGAAGGCCATGACACTGCACGCAATAGACCTCATAGACCTGCTCGATCGACTGATCGGCCTGACTTGTCGATGGCGCAAGCAGCAGGGCCAGACCAGCGAGAACCGCCGACATTTGCGTTTTCATCACTTGTCTCCTTGGCTCAACTGAACCAGAAACGCGGTCAGCCGCTGGATATCCTGATCCTTCAGGTTCGACGTCGGCATCCAGATATGCGGATCGAAACGCTGCGGATCCTTGGTATAGGCGGCGATGAAGTCGGCCTGCAGCCGCACGCCAGCGTCGGTCAGCCGCGGTCCGGAAAGCCCCCCTTCGCCTTTATCGCCCTGATGGCAGGCGACGCAGCCGCGAAACTTGACGAAGGCAAGCGAGCCCATCCGCGCGCCTTTCATATCACCCTTGAACATACCCGCCGGGACGAGGTCGTCGGGAGCCTTCAAAGCCATCAGCGCCTCGGCCGCGGCCTCGGCATCGGCTTTCTTGAGCTTCGGGTGAGCGGCGATCTTGGACGGGTCGGGCACGTCGTTCTTGTCGCCCTTCTTCACCGTCTTGAAATATGGATAGCCGGCGGGACGGATCGGCTTGGGATCCTGCAGCCAGGCAACCAGCCATTCCTTCTTGAACTTGCTGCCCGCGAACCAGAGGTCGGGACCCTTGCGGGTCAGCAGCCTGTCCAGCGACGTGTCGGCCGGCTTGGCCATCGCATGACAGCCGGAACAGCTCGGATCAAGTTTGTCGGCGGCGCTTGCGCTGCCCAGTAATGCCGCGGTCAGGCCCGCGACGGCGAGCAAAAGCCCTTTCATGTCCACTCTCCTTTCGATCGGGTTCAGGGCGCGGGATCGCCCTTGAAGGCAGGGCTCTCGTGCATGTCGAGCGGCTTCTTCATCGATTCCTCGTAATAGAAATCAGGCACGAACTCCTTGTTCTTCCACTTGTAGAAAGACTGCTCCTTCACCGGAATTTCGTCGTACTCGATGGTGGTCATCATGCCGCCCATCGGAGAACTGCCGTTCGTGGTGTGCTTGTCGATGTGATCGTGCACCATCCAGATGCCGGGATTATCGGCGCGCAGAATCAGGTCATAGCGCTCACCCGGCCCGAACAGGATCGTGTCGGCGAGGTAGGGATTGGCGAGGGGGCGGCCATCCTTTGCGTAAACCTCGAAGAGGTGGCCGTGGATATGGATGGAATGCATTTCGTCGCCGGCGCCGATCAGGCGGATACGGACGACATCGCCCTCCTTGATCCGCAGCGGCTGGGTGTCCGGATAGGCCTTGCCGTTGATGGTGAAGAAATCCGGCACGTCGCCGGGAATGCCGCCATAGCCGGGCTTCTTCGCCCAGGCCGACGCCCAGCTTGAGAACATCATGATGTAATCTTTGGTGACTTCCTTCTCGACCGGCGGCGGATCCTTCGGATCGATGATGAAGGGACCCCACATGCCGCGCATCGCAACGTGCTCGTTGACGTTGACGTGACAGTGATACCACATGGTCCCCGACGGCTCGGCCTTGAAGCGGTAGGTAAAGGTCTCGCCCGGAGGAATCGCCGGCTGCGTGACATCCGGCACGCCATCGTGCTTCCAGGTGCCGCGCTGATACAGGCCGTGCCAGTGAATCGTATGCGGCAATGTCGTCTGGTTTTCGACCTCGATCTCGACATCATCGCCCTCCTTCACATGGAAAAGCGGACCTGGGCTCTGGCCGTTGAACGAGAAGACGTGGAAGGTCTGCTTGTCGACGAGCTTTAGGATCGTATCCTCGATGACCATCGAGAACTGCCTCGTCTCGGCAAGCGCCGCTCCCGGACTCACGACGCACCATGCGGCGCCTGCGGCGAAGATGACTTTTGCGAGACGTGCGCGCAGCGCACGGCATTGCACGATCATGGGCATAACATGCATTCTCGATTGATGTTTTCAGACAAACCGTTACCGATGCACAGGCGATCGGGAAGCGCTCATCCGTCAGGTGCCTGCTCTCGCTGGAGCAGCCGATACTGGACAGTTGTCGTGATCATGATGCGTAAACTTCAACCTCGAACCGGCTTCATGCGAACCGTGCCATCTTCGGCGCCATAAAGCAATATTCAAAATTCATCTTTTACACACTTCGCGCACGGATGAAAATGCCCGGCGACCGCATCGCGCGCGTTGCGCCTAGATCCTTTGCGCGACGGCGACGGCTGGATTGCGGCACGTTATATTGCGGCATGACTACATCCCCGAGGTGCAGAGAGCCTGCAGCGTCAGCTGGCTGATGCCCACCTCCTCCGCCGCCCTCGGCATGACCGTCCAAAGCCTATCATTCCAGGTCTGATCGTTTCCCACCGTCCGCATCAGGCCCACCCATTTCACCAATGCCGGCTTCGCCTTGCCGTTCTGCAGCAGCCACTTCCCCATATAGAATCGCGCGATCAGGTCGTTCGGGTCGTCTTTGAGCACGCGTTCGAATTCCGCCTTGGCCCGATCCGAGATCACGCCGCCATCCGCCAGCGCGAGCGCTTCTCCCAACGCGACATGAAGCAAGCTGTTTTCAGGATCACGCTCGATCGCGCGCTCGAGCAGCGGGATGCTCAGGCGAGGAAGGCTCAGTTGCAGCAACGCGCCACCCATGATCGCCCAGGGCTGGCTTGCGTGCTCCGCGGCCAGGAGCTTCGGCAAGTCGAACACGCCCTCAAGCGGCACGGGCGGATTGGTGGCCGCGCTGTTCAAGGGAACGGTGACGTGGTGCGTGGTGAGAGGCGATTGATACGTGAACCAGACTGCAACAGCCACGCCGACCGCAGCGCCGACAAACGAGGAGCCAAGGTACAGCTTCAACCAGCCTCTGGACTTCTGCGTTTGATTGACGGGTGCTTTCCTCATGCCTCACGCCGCGGATAGATCAAATCGTCTCACTCTCGTGCAACGGGCGTAAACATGTACTGGCGATATATGTTTGTACAGCCTGAAATCGACAAAAACACAGATTCAGGGGCAAGAGCGGCAAACGGTAGCAGGCCGGTGCGCGCGATGCGGCGCTATCCGCCGATATCCCGCGGCAATGACGGAATCGCGCGCCGTTCAGGCCGCCGGCGGGATCCCGAAATCTTTCGGACTGAGAATGAGATCAGCGAGCGTATAGCGATCGAGCGTCGCGGTGAACGCATTCAGCGCTTCCCTCAACGGCGCCTTCAACCGGCAACTCGACGTGATCGGGCAGCGGTTGTTCGAGGAAAAACATTCCACCAGCGCAAAATCCGGCTCGGTGGCGCACAAGACGTCGCCGAGCTTGATCCGGTTTGGCCGTTTGGCAAGCATCAGCCCGCCGGACCTGCCGCGGACGGCCTTGAGATAACCCGCGCGCGTGAGCTGATTTGCCACTTTCATGAGATGGGTGCGCGAAATGCCGTAAACTTTGGCGGTCTCTTCAATCGTGATCAGCCGATCGCCATGGGTGGCCGCATACATCAGCAGGCGCAGAGTGTAGTCGAAGAAGCTCGTCAGTCGCATCGGGGGTCCCGCCGGCGGCACGTCGCGTGATCAGGGAAAAAAGATGAACCGGTCCGATGCCTTTCGCAAGTGTCGATACGTTGCATCAGCCTTGACGCTGCATCAGCCTTGACGTCGCATCAGCCCTCGCCGCGACGCGCATCGGTTCCACCGGAGCCCAGGGCGGATATCAACTCTGGCTGCCCGCGACTCGACGCCAGCTTGCCTTCCCGCCTACAAATCGACCATACCATGTTCCCGGCCGACATAACCGTCTGGAGTTCTCGTCCCGAAAAGGTCACGAATGACGATGCCTTATGAAACGATTCTCATCGTCGTTCTCGCGCTCCCCTTCGCCGGGAGCTGTCTTGCAGCGGTCCTTCCAAGCAACGCGCGCAACGCCGAAGCCTGGCTGGCCGGCGCGGTTTCGCTCGCCTGCGTGGTGCTTCTGGCCGTCAGCTACCCTCAGATCGACGACGGAGGGGTGATCCGGCATACCGTCCAATGGATGCCCGAACTCGGCCTCGACTTCTACCTGAGAATGGACGGCTTCGCCTGGGTAATGGCTGCACTGATCGTCACCATCGGTTTCCTGGTGGTGCTCTATGCCCGCTACTACATGTCCCCCCAGGATCCTGTACCGAGGTTTTTTTCCTTTCTGCTCGCCTTCATGGGAGCGATGCTCGGCATCGTGCTCTCCGGCAACCTGATCCAGCTGGTTTTCTTCTGGGAGCTGACCAGCCTCTTTTCCTTTCTGCTGATCGGCTACTGGCACCAGACGGCGCAGGCGCGGGACGGCGCGCGCATGGCTCTGATCGTGACGTCGGTCGGCGGATTCTGCATGTTCGCCGGCATACTGATCCTGGGAAATATCGTCGGCAGCTATGACCTCGATCAGGTTCTCGCGTCCGGGGACAAGATCCGCGCGCATTCGCTCTACACTCCGACGCTCGTCCTCATTCTGCTCGGAGCCCTGACGAAAAGCGTGCAGTTTCCGTTCCATTTCTGGCTGCCTCAGGCGATGGCGGCGCCGACGCCGGTTTCGGCCTATCTCCACTCCGCCACGATGGTGAAGGGTGGGGTCTTCCTTCTGGTGCGGCTCTGGCCGGCGCTGGGCGGAACGAACGAGTGGGTGTGGCTCGTGGGTTCGGCGGGGCTGATCAGCTTCATGCTCGGGGCGTTCATCGCTCTTTTCCAGCAGGACATGAAAGGACTGCTCGCCTACTCGACCATCAGCCACCTCGGGCTCATTACGCTGCTTATCGGCCTCGACTCACCGCTCGCACAGGTCGCCGCCATCTTTCACCTGATGAACCATGCGACGTTCAAGGCGTCGCTATTCATGGCGGCCGGGATCATCGACCATGAAACAGGCACCCGCGACCTGCGCCGCCTGAGCGGCCTGCGGCGGTTCATGCCGGTCACGGCGACGCTGGCGATGGTCGCCGCCGCCGCCATGGCCGGCGTTCCGTTGTTGAACGGCTTCCTGTCGAAGGAGATGTTCTTCGCCGAGACAATCGAAACTCACACCAACTCGCTGCTGGACCAGTCGCTGCCCTATATCGTGACAGCGGCCAGCATGTTCACGGTCGCTTACTCGCTGCGGTTCATAGCGGAAGTGTTTTTCGGCCCCCCGCCGCGAGAGCTGGCGCGCATACCGCATGAACCGCCGTTCCTGATGCGCTTTCCCGTCGGGCTCCTCGTTCTTGCATGCCTCCTTGTCGGCATCGTTCCCAGTTTTACGATCGGCCCCCTGCTCCTCACCGCGCTCCATGCCGTCCTCGGCGACATCATTCCCATTTACAGCCTTGCAATCTGGCACGGCTTTACGCCCGAGTTCGTGATGAGCCTGGTCGCGATCACCGGCGGCGTCGCCATCTATCTGATGCTCCGGTCGTATCTGCTGATTGCGGAAGGGCCGCCGCTGCTGCGGCATATCCAGGGTCAGCGCATTTTCGACCGCGTGCTCGTCGCCATCTCATGGCAGCTCGCAAGGCGGCTGGAGGAATTGCTGGGCACGCGCCGCCTGCAACCACAGCTGCGGCTGGTGTTCTGCGCAGCGCTGCTCGCCGGCCTCGCTCCGATGTTCGCTCACGGAATCGATATATGGGGGACGACGCGAACGTCTTTCGATGTCACATTCGCGCTGATCTGGGCCGTGGGAGGCGCCTGCGCGCTGGCCGCGGCCTATCAGGGCAAATTCCATCGCTTCGCGGCCCTCATTTTCGTGGGCGGCGCGGGTCTGGTGACGTGCGTCAGCTTCGTCTGGCTGGCCGCGCCCGATCTCGCCCTGACCCAGCTGGCGGTCGAGACCGTCACGACCGTGCTGCTCCTTCTCGGGCTGCGCTGGCTGCCGAAGCGCATCGAGAAATTTCCCACGGCCGACGTGCCGGAACGCGATCTCTCCTCGCGCCGCTACCGCGACCTCGGCATCGCGATCGCATCCGGAGGCGGGCTCGCCGTGCTATCCTACGCGGTCATGACGCGAGCGGCGCCCGACAGCATCGCGCGGTTCTTCGTCGAGAACGCCTACACGCTGGGCGGCGGGACCAACATTGTAAATGTCATCCTCGTCGACTTTCGCGCGTTCGACACCTTCGGCGAGATCACGGTGCTCGGCATCGTCGCGCTGACCGTCTATGCCTTGCTGCGGCGATTCCGGCCCGCCGCCGAAAGCATTCCCGTGCCCGAGCAGCAGTCCTGTCAGGATATTTACGATGAGGCTCAACCCAGTCGCGAGAAGGGCGACACGCTCAGGAACGCGATGGCCGTCCCCCAGCTCATGATGGCGCTGGTTTTCCCGGTGATCTGCACGGCGGCGGTTTTTCTCCTGCTGCGGGGGCACGACCTGCCCGGGGGCGGATTCGTCGCCGGCATCACGATGGCCGTCGCATTCATCCTCCAGTATATCGCTCGCGGAACCACCTGGACGGAGGACCATCTGCGCATTCTCCCCGTGCACTGGATGGGCGCGGGCCTGCTCATGACCGCCGGCGTCGGCGTGGCCGCCTGGTGGTTCGAGCGGCCTTTCCTGAGCTCGTCATTCTCATATCGCGAGGTCCCCTGGATCGGCTCCGTGCCGGTGGCGAGCGCGCTCCTGTTTGATCTCGGCGTCTTTGCATTGGTCGTCGGCGCCACCATCCTGATGCTGATCGCGATCGCGCACCAGACCGTGCGCAGTCATCGGACGCCTTCCAGCCGCGCATCCAGCGCCGCAGCCGCATCCGCAACGGCCGAGGTGCGATAGTGGAGATCGTACTTGCTATCGGCATCGGCGTGCTCGCGGGTTCGGGCGTCTGGCTGCTGCTCCGACCACGCACGTTTCAGGTGATCATCGGCCTGTCATTGCTGTCTTATGCGGTCAATCTCTTCATCGTCGCGATGGGGCGGCTTAAAATCGACGCCGCCCCGATTCTGGGGTCGCACGCGGCAGAGGACATAACCGGCCTTCCGGATCCGTTGCCACAGGCGCTCGTTCTGACCGCCATCGTCATCAGCTTCGCGACCACCGCACTGTTTCTGGTCGTTCTGATCGCATCCCGCGGCCTGACGGGGACCGACCACGTCGACGGACGGGAGCCGTAATCGTGAACAATCTGATGATCGCGCCGGTCGTGCTGCCGCTGTTTGCGGGCGCGATCATGTTGGCTCTCGGAGGAGAGCAGCGTCGCAACATCAGCGCCGCGCTCAATATCATCACGTCTTTCGCGCTGGTGGCGATCTCCATTATCCTGCTGCGCGCGGCCGATGTCGCCCCGACAGGCGTCGCCGGCGTCTATCGCCTGGGCGACTGGCCCGCGCCGTTCGCGATCGTGCTCGTGGTGGACCGGCTGGCGACGCTCATGCTGCTGCTGACCAGCCTGCTGGCCGCGGCGGCGGCCGTATTCTCCCTGGCGCGCTGGCACCGCGCGGGAGTGCTGTTCCATCCGCTGTTTCAGTTCATGCTGATGGGAATCAACGGCGCCTTCCTCACCGGCGATCTCTTCAACCTGTTTGTTTTCATCGAGGTCCTGCTCGCGGCTTCCTATGGCCTGGCGCTGCATGGCTCGGGATCGGCCCGGGTCAAGGCCGGGTTACATTATATCGCTGTCAACCTGGTGGCGTCGCTGCTGTTTCTGATCGGCGTCAGCCTGATCTATGGCGTGACCGGCACGCTCAACATGGCGGATCTGGCCACGCGCATTCCGGCGATCGGCGCGCAGGATCGCGGGCTGCTGGAGGCCGGAGCCGGCATCCTCGGCATTGCGTTTCTCGTCAAGGCCGGGATGTGGCCGCTGTGCTTCTGGCTCCCCGGCACCTATGCGGCCGCGCCGCCGCCGGTGGCGGCGATTTTCGCGGTGCTGACGAAGGTCGGCGCCTACATCATCATCCGGCTGTCGCTGCTGCTGTTCGGTGACGGCACGGGAGCGTCGGCTCAGTTCGGAGACCAGCTGCTGCTGATGGGCGGCATGGCGACCGTGGCGTTCGGCGCGATCGGAAGCCTCGCGTCGCAGGACATGGCGCGGCTCGCTTCCTTTTCAGTGCTGGTGTCGTCAGGCACGATCCTCGCCACCATCGGCCTGGGACAGGTCGGCGTGACCGGAGCCGCCCTCTTCTACCTGATCAGTTCAACGCTCGGCCTGGGCGCGTTCTTCCTCCTGATCGAACTTGTCGAGCGCGACCGCGAGCCGGGCGCCGACGTGCTCGCGGTGACCCGGGAGCTCTACGGCGACGAGGACGACTCGGAAAACCTGCAGGAAACCGGAATCGCGATCCCGGCGACGATCGGCATCCTCGGCGTGGCTTTCATCAGCTGCGCCCTCGTCATCTCGGGCATGCCGCCGCTTTCCGGATTCGTCGCCAAATTCGCGATCCTGACGACCGCTCTCGGCTCTCCGGCGAACGACCTCCCTCTCGCCGTATGGATCTTTCTTTTCCTGTTGATCATGTCAGGACTGGCGGCGCTGATCGCCATGACGCGCGCCGGCATCCGTTCGTTCTGGGCCTCACCGGACCGCACCATCCCCCGCGTTCGCCTGATCGAGATGGCGCCCGTTGCGGTCCTCCTGCTGCTCTGCGCCATTCAGACAGTCGAGGCTGGCCCCGTCATGCGATTCATGCAGGCGACGGCGCAATCGCTGCACGCCCCTCACCACTATGTCCGGGGCGTTCTGGATTCTCCGGTCAGGCCCGATGATTCACGGGGGCCGACATGACGCGCCTCGTGCCGTTTCCCCTGGTCAGTCTCAGCCTCCTCGGGTTCTGGCTGCTGCTCAATGAAACACTTTCGCCGGGCCACATTCTTCTGGGCAGCGTGGTGGCGCTTATCGGCGGATGGGGGCTCGCGGCGTTGCAGCCGCCGAAGGCGCGGCCACGGCGGCTGGTCGCGATCTTCCGCCTGGCCTTTCTCGTTGTCGTGGACATCGTGCGATCCAACGCAGCCGTCGCCCGCATCATTTTCGGACCCGAACGAAAGGAACGGACGGTGGGCTTCGTGGAGATCCCGCTTGAACTCCGCAACCCCTACGGACTGGCGGCGCTGGCCTGCATCATCACGTCGACGCCGGGTACCCTGTGGGTGGACTTTAATGAGGCGAGCGGCATTCTGACCATCCATGTACTTGATCTGGTCGACAAGGCCGAATGGGTGGACATCATAAAGGGACGTTACGAACGGCGGCTGATGGAGATTTTCACATGAGCATGATGCTTGCCTGGTCGATCACCGCGGCACAGATCCTGCTGGGCTGCGCAATGGCATGCGCCGCCTTCCGCATTCTCCGTGGGCCGCGGGCACAGGATCGCGTCGTCGGATTCGACAGCCTGTATGTGAACGCGATGCTGCTGGTTCTCACCCTGGGCATCCGCACCGGCACAACGCTTTACTTCGAGGCGGCCCTGATGATTGCGCTGCTCGGCTTCGTCAGCACGGTGGCCCTCGCCAAGTTCCTGCTTCGCGGGGAGGTCATCGAGTGAATGCGGCAGATGAACTTTCCGCGCTGCCCGCCGTCCTGACGGCGGTTTTCCTGGTCGGCGGAGCGGCGATCACGCTGATCGGCTCGTTAGGCCTGCTCACGCTCCGCAGCTTTTACGAACGGGTCCACGCGCCCACTTTGGGAACCACCTTGGGAACGGCGTGCATCGCCATCGCGTCGATGATCTACTTCTCCGCGCTGGGAACGCGTCCGGTGCTGCATGAGCTTCTCATCATCGTTCTCATCATCACGACGACCCCGATCGGCCTGATGATCCTGGTCAATGCCGCGCTCGTTCGGGATAAATCTAAAATTGACGGAGAACCCCGGCGAGAGGCAAAAGACGAGCATTCCTGATGCCGTCGTTCGATGATTCCCTCATCGTGGGGCTTTTGAGGACGCGTCGGTTTTTGCGTGATGAACGCCGGCTTCTGATTCAACGACGTCGAACAGACTCGTCGCTTATCTTTGTTCAAGCGTGGTCTTATCCGAGCGCTGGCGCGGCCCGAGATCAATCCGCGCGGACCGCATAGAAGGAGGCCACCACCCCCGCCGGGCTGGCGCCATGCGGGATGGTGCGCACGACCGAACCGACGATCGCCGGCACTTCCAGCTGATCGGTGCTGTTCGGCCACACCGGCACCAGCCAGCCGATGTAATCATAGATCCATGGCTCGCCTCCGACCGTGCCCTTGCCCTGGAAGCGCACCTGCATGGGCGAACCGTAACCAAAACCGCCGCGCAGATCGAGCGACCACCCGGGTCCGCCAATGGTCCCCGAAAGCTCCGCTTCGGACTGCTCCACGATGGTCAGCGTCCCCGCACCAAAGAGCAGATCGTTGGCTGGCTTGTTGAGGTTGGGGTCGTTGAGGAAGCTGCGATAGCTCCAGTTTCCGACAAAGGGATTGGTCATCATTATTCTCCGAATCTTCCGCGTGGATCGCTCCCTCACTTGTGACCCTTGTGACCCTTGTGACCTCGCGCCCGCGCGTGATCTTGCGACCGCGCCGCGTCGCCCTGCACAGCGGTGTCCACCTGGTTGGGAAGCACGACGGCGACATTCTGCATCATGCCTTGATCTTCATGATCGAGGATATGGCAATGCAGAACGTATTCGCCGATGTAGCGCTGGTAGCGGGTGCGGAGCCTGATCGTATAGATGCCGCCGGGAGCCGCCGACGGAGGGATCAGGCTCTTGATCCACAGCGTGTCCTTCCAGACCCCCTTGAGCCCGGGATACTGCGGATCGGGGGGCGTGCCGCCGGCATTGTCGATCGCGCCCGCGGCGCTGACATCCTTGCCGTTGGGATCAAGGATCGAGACGATCTGGAACGGGTTGACGTGAATGTGGAAGGGATGGCTGACGAAATGCGACTGCAGCACCCATTCCTGCGCCTTGCCGAGCGGCAATGAGCGGTCGATGCGCGCCGGATCATAGGGCTTCACGTCAGCCGTGTTCAGCGTGTTGCCGACTTCGAATTTCACGTCGGGGCCGGACGTGTCGATGAAGAAGGTCAGCTCCTGCGTACCATTACCCCTCACCTCTTCGTCGGCGATGTCGGGATGCGGCGTGAAGCTGGAGAGTTTCGTACCGTTCTTGAGATCCGCGATCACCGTCTTCTTGACATCATCCGGCATGTTGGCTTCGGCCAGCGCCAGCAGCTTGCCGGTGATGTGGGATTGAATGTCCTTGACCGGCGTTCCCGCGGCCACGTCCACCACCGCCAGCAGCCGCGGACCGACATCGAGTCCGTTGACCACGCCCGATTTCGGCGCCGATGCGTCGATCACGCAGTATCGTCCGGCGTCAGGGAACGCGACAAGCGCATCGAACCGATAGCCCGGCTGAAAGGTCGCGAGTTCGGTCATCTGTCCCGCGCTCATGGTCAGGCCATCGGCCGCGACCAGCATGTAGGGGACCGGCGTGGCGCCGCACGTATCCTTGATGAAATCGGCGGCGGCGCCTGCCTTCAACAGGGTTTTCGTGCCCGGCTTCAGCTTGCCGTCACGCACCTTGAAAAACTGCAGACTGATGGTGTCGCGCACGCCGGCATGGATCATGCGCCAGCGCTCGATCTCGCCCTGCTTCGCCTTGAGCGGATTGTCGGGATTGAAGACCAGCCCGTTGAGCGAGGTATAGCGGCCTGACGCGGGCCAGGTCCCCGGACCGAACTGATCGTAGCCCTCGATGCCGCCGACATCGCCCGGATCGCAGATGTACCGCCCATCGGCGTCCTGCTTGATCGGGCCGAGTTCACCCGGCTTGGGCGCGGGCCCGCGGCAGGCATACTGGATCTGCTGCATCACCAGCACCCGCTCCGGAATGGCCGATTTCGGGATCAGCGTGTCGAGGTCACCATGCGCGGTTGGCGACGGCGGGCGATCGCCGCGAATGATCAGGGCGCCCGCCATGCCACTGGAGACCTGCAGCGCGGTCGAGCCATGGCGGTGGGTGTGATACCAGAAGGTGCCGGACGGGTGATCCGAGGGGATATTGTATTCGTAGGTGAACCGCGTTTGCGGATCGATCGACAGCAGGACGTTGTCGCTGTTGCCGGTCGGGCTTACCCATAGCCCGTGGGTGTGGAGATTGGTGCCGTTGAAGCAATGAGGAATATCCGGCATCTGCGCCCCCGGCATGCAGCCGGGATCACCGGGCTGCGGGCCCGCGGGCAAGGTGTTGTCGAGGGTGATGCGCACGGTATCGCCGGGAATTGCCTCGATCGTCGGCGAAACAAAGGGATCGTTCGGGTTGACACCCTTTCCGGTGTAGCCACGCAAACGAACCTTATCGTATCCATCCTTCGACGGGTTATAGATCTGACTGTCGATATATTCGATCTTGAGATCGAGTTGACGGTCGCCGCGTACAGGCTCCGTGCTTCCGGGGATCGGCGCGGCGGGGGCCAGCTTCTTGAAGGCCGGCTTGGCGATCGGCGCCCGCTGGTCCTGCAGCACAGCGGGATTGTTGATCTCGGCCGCCGCCGGAATGGCCCCGGCAAGTGCTACGCCACCGACAAAAATTCCCGCCAGATATCCGGCGCGCGCTACAGATCCGCCACGCGACATACGCCCCCCCTTAAATTGCCCGGCTTGAAAATTGAAAAGCTCCTCGCCTTCCCGCAAATATAATGCGCCACATACAAGGCCATGTCGAGCCTTTGATGCAGGGAACGGCGAGATATACTACGTATTCCAAGTATAATAAGTTTATTTACTTATTTACGCTGACTTTCCTATTGTTTTAACGGTGCAACGCCACCCTCCGCGGTTGGGCCCGCGGGATTTTGAATCGGATTCAACGCGGTTGAAACCGACTCTAGGAAACGTCGGTCGGGAGCTTGCCTTCGAGCTGCAACTCGACCTCCTCATTCACCTGCCTGACATAAAGACCGCGCCGCGAGGCATGAACGTCCCGATAATCCGAGGCGGGAATGTTCGTAATCAGACCTGAACGCAGCGCCCGTCTCCATGCCTCAAGCTCGGTCGGGGCAGCCGCACCGATGCATTGATCCTGGTAGAATAAAGCGTATGCCATTGTTCCTTCTTCCTCTCATACTCCACCTTCAACGAGGCGCAACCTTCAACGTGGCGGAAGGCGAATCGTCCCCTCGCAACGCCATCTCTTCATTCACTTTCAGATGAAGGGTTGCACTTTCAGATGAAAGGCTTGCGCTTTCAGATGAAGGGTCTGCCCCCGGTCACCGCCACAGTGGTGCCGGACGTATAGCTCGAGAGCGGATCAGCCAGCATGACATAGGCGGTTGCCAGTTCGGCGGGCTGCCCGGGGCGCTTCATCGGAACCTGCCTGCCAAAGTCGGTCACGACCTCCTCTGGCATGGTGGAGGGAATCAAGGGGGTCCAGATCGGACCGGGCGCAACAGCATTCACCCGGATGGATTTTTCAGCGAGCATCTGCGCCAGTCCGCCCGTAAAATTCTGAATGGCGCCTTTCGTCGTGGCATAGGCGAGCAGGATCGGATTGGGCATATCCGAATTGATGGACGCCGTGTTGATGATCGCGCTGCCCGGTTTCAGGTGGGGCACCGCCGCCTTGGTCAGATAGAACATCGCGTGAATATTGACCTCGAAGGTCATCCGCCATTCATCGTCGCTGATGTCGCCGATCTCCTTGAAGGTCGCTTGATGCGCCGCGTTGTTGACAACGATATCGAGGCCTCCAAGCTCCTCCACCGCGCGCCGGACGATCGCCTGGCAATGGTCGGGATCGCTGATATCGCCGGCCACGAGAACGGCCTTGCGTCCCTCTTTCTCGATCAATGATCTCACCTCCTGCGCATCCTCGCTCTCGTTCAGGTAGGCGATGAGAATATCCGCACCCTCGCGCGCGAAAGCGATGGCGACCGCCCGACCGATCCCGCTATCGCCGCCCGTAATGATCGCTCTCAGCCCCCGCAGCCTGCCCGAGCCCCTGTAGCTGCTCTCGCCATGGTCCGGTCGTGGTTCCATCCTTGCCGTCGTGCCCGGCATGGGCTGCTTCTGAGCGGCAAACGGTGGCGCGGGGCGGTCTGACGACATGAGTAGTCTCCTGTTTGCGCGGCGATCTCATCACCAATGGCAGCCGAGCCTGACAAATTCCTCCGCCGATCGCGCCCCAAGGCGTCCGCGAGCGTGCGAGAAGGAATAAGAGAAGGAATAAGAAATGAAGCGATGAACTTCGCACCTGGATGAACTTCGCACCTGAAGGCCTGGCTTCTGCCAACATGCCAGAACGCAGGCCGTTCCAATGACGTTTACGTTCTGAGCGCCGTGAAACCTCCGGCTATCGCACGATCGTGGTCAAAGGCGGCTTTCGCAATTCCCCCGACACGACGCATGACGCGTCGCTGCGTCTCTACGCCCAACGCTTCAACGTTCAGGTGGAGTTGACCGGCGCCGCGGAACTGATCGAAAGCTGGCGGCGGGATCCGTAGACCTCGACAGGAACCTCGCCCAGATCCCGCGATTATCGGAAGACCTCATGCAAGGGAGCTTCCGATGAGCAAGCAGAAACGGCTTCAAGACCTTTTTCACGATACCCTGAAGGACATCTACTTCGCGGAAAAGAAAATCCTGAGCGCGCTGCCGAAAATGGCGAAGGCCGCGCACAGTGACGAACTCCGCGCCGCCTTCGAAAAGCACGTCGATGAGACCGAAGACCAGATCGAGCGGCTCGAACAGGTGTTCGAGGAAATCGAGGCGAGACCTCAGGGAAAAACCTGCGACGCCATCCTCGGCATTATCGAGGAGGGAAAGGAGATCATGTCCGAGTACAAGGGATCGCCGGCGCTGGATGCCGGGTTGCTCGCGGCGGCTCAGGCGGTGGAACACTACGAAATCTCGCGCTACGGCACGCTGATCGCGTGGGCCAACCAGCTTGGATTCAGCAACTCGGTCCAGCTCCTCAAGCAGACGCTGGTGGAGGAGAAGAAGACCGATGAAGCTCTGGTGACGCTTGCTGAAAACCTCATCAACATCGAAGCGGAAGCGGCATAGAACTTCACGCCATCTCAAGCTGCTCTAAAAGCCATTGCCGAAAGGTGATGGCTTTTCTTTTTCAGAAGTTCTCATTCAACTCAGAACATTCCCGCGCATCGAGCGGAGTGAATGCCATCCGCATTCACACCTGAACGTTCCATGTCGGAACAGCCAAGTTGGAATTTCCAAGTTCGGGAGCAGCCCACCTTCAAATCGGAACGAAACCTGACTCCTCAAGTTGACCCGATGCCTCATCGGCAGGAAATCAATCTCGCAGGAGGGACAGATGAAGAAGGAAGATGGACGTATCGTCGAAACCACCATGGAGGCGCGCGGCGCCGAACGTGGGCCTACCGTGCGTAACGTCCTGGTCTGGAGCACCGGGCTGGTGGTGGTCGGATTCGCGACGGTCTACCTGCTTTATTTCTAGAATCTGCTTCAACTTATTTGAACCAGACTCGTCGCTTAGAGCATGATCTTTCCCGAAAAACCGGTTTCCAATTTTCAGGATCATGCTCTAGCGTCGCGAACGAATGGTGGTCAGTCTCGATCAATAGCCCGTCATTTCGAGATAACCGACACCCCGGTGGGTGCCGGCAAAGCTGACCGGACCTTCCCAATAGGAAAAGCGTGTCCCCATCCAGCTTGCCGGATTCAGCGGGACGGTGTCGATGATCATTCCCCGATCGCGAATGATGATGCGCCAGCCTGTCGGCAATCTGCGACCTGCGACTTCAGTCGTGGATGTCGGGATCATGTCAGCGGTCTTGGGAGAGAGCGCAACCGGCCGCCCATCCGAACCGATCCAGTTGCCTGTCAGGTAGGGTTCGCCCCGGGTTTGCCGCAGTCGATACAGCATCAGCTTCTCGCCCGTTTCAAGGTGCAGCGAAAACCAATCCCATCCCGTTTGATCGGAGGCCAGCAGCTGACTGCTCCATTCGCGGTCCATCCAGGCCAGTCCGGTGACGTCAGCGGGCTTGCCGTCGATCGTAACGGTCCCGGACGCCGTGAAGTGCGGCTGGCTGTAATAATAGGATGTCTGTCCACGCTCGGATTTCACGCTGTAGCCGGCATCGCCCTGGAGCACGAGAGCCTTGTCTGCCTGAAGCCTCAGCATATAGCTGAACTCCGCGCTCGATGCGTTGACCTCGAGCGGCGCGACGTTCATCGCCGACATGCGGTCGTGACCGCGCATTTGCCATGAGTCGATCCAGGCATGAAAGGGATAAGCATCCACGCCGGATTGGCCCACGCCGCCGCGCGCAAACGTTTCACTATGGCGATGCGTATCGGCGCGCGTTACGGCGGCATGACCCATCCAGACTTGCTGGCTCGCCCAGCCGCCGCGTTGCGGTCCCGGCTGGATCGCCTGGCGAAACAACGTCCACTGCACGCCGAGCCGCTCGCCGGCGCTGTCCTTGAGATTGGCGGTGAGGTACCACCACTCGATCCGGTAATCCGGATGCGGGCCGTGATCGCGCGGAAATTCAAAGCTCTTTCCGGGCATGACTGAAGCGAAACCGGACGCATCGCCGCCGAGACCGGCGAAGTTCTGCGCGAGCGAAGCTCTTCGTCCGAAGCCTAAGAAGGCAAATCCCGCCGCAAATGCGCGCCGCGATATTTTTGGACTAGCGCTCATTGGCAAAGATCCTGATCAGCGCCGCCGGAGGCATGCGCATCAGCCGAACGAGCGGAATCAACATCGCCAGCAGCGACGCAAGCATCGCCACGCCGAGAAGTTCGGCGAGATGCAGCGGAAAGACATGGAACGGCAGCCGCCAGCCGAATGCTCTGACGTTGACAACAGCGATCAGGCACCAGGCCACCAGCAAGCCGAGCGGTAGCGCCAGCATCGCCGTGATGAACGCGATGAATGTCGTCTTGAGAAACTCGATGCCTGCAAGCTGCCGCCTTGTCACCCCGAGCGCCCATAGCGGGGCCAGTTGCGGAAGGCGGGAATGACTGAGCGTCAGCAGGCTGGTGAGCAGCGCCACGCCGGCGACGCCGAGCGTAAACGTGTTCAGTGCGGCGGTCACGGCGAAGGTACGATTGAAAATCGCTTTCGATTCCATCTTCAATGTCGACTGATCGGAGAGACGGCTTTCGTCGAGATGAAATGCCTCGCGCATGTCATCGATCAGCGGCCCAATCTTGCCAGGGGGCACGCGCAAGCCGAACCGGGTTCGCGGCAGATCCGGAAATCGAACCGTGAAGGCGTCGATGTTGACCGCGATCTGCCCTTTAGGATTGCCGTAATCGGCATAGATCGCCGCGATGCGTAATGACCGGTCACCAGCGGGCGTGCTGACATCCAGCCGGTCGCCAAGCCGTCGTTTCAGCCGCCGTGCGAGTTGCTCGCTCACGAGGACGCCCCCGCCTGACCTGACATCAGCCCACGCATTCGGCAACGACTCCAGCAACGGCCAGCGGTCGCGATAGGTGGCGTGATCGGCGAGGCCAAGAACCTCCACCGGCCAGCCGCCGATCTCGATCTCGGCGCGGCCGCTCCGCAGCACGGCGGTCACCTCGGGCCGGGCGCGCAAGGATGCTTCGATATCGCGCGCCTGAGCATCACTCACCGCGTTCACATAGACGTCCGCGGCGAGCCGGCCGTCCAGCCATGCGGTGAAAGTCTTGTTGAAACTCTCCACCATGGTTCCGACGCCGACGTTAACCGCAAGCGCGAGCAGCAACGCCATCAGCGCGAGCGACAGTCCGGGAAGTTGCTGGCGGCTGTCCGCCCAGAACCACAACACAAGCGGCTGTCGCGAGTTTCGCTCGCCAATGCGCAGCACGAATGCGAGCAGCACGGGAAGCGCAAGCGCGGCGCCCAGAAGCAGCAACGCCAGCAACGCGAATCCCGAGATCAGCGAAGCGCCGACGATCAGGACGATGATGGCGGCGACAAGCATCGCGGCGGCCGTGACGCCTTGCCAGCCCAGCCATCGGCGCTGGGATTGTTGCCATGCATAAGGCTGCGCCGCCGCGAGCACCGGAAGACGGATGACCTTCAACAGGCTTGTCGCCGACGCCGCCAATGTACCGCCAGCGCTCATCGCCAGGCCCGCGATCCACCATTCGGGTCTGAGGGCCAACGCTCCGGAAACCCGCGCGCCATACAGCCCTTGCAGGCTGACGGCGACATTGGGCAGCAACGCCGCGGCGATCAGATATCCGCACACCAGTCCGATCAGGCCGCCGGCGGTGGCGAGAACCAGCAGCTCGATCAGCAGCACACCATTCAGCTTCCTGGATGATACGCCGCAAGCGCGCAGGGTTCGAAACATCGGCATGCGCTGCTCGAAGGCCAGGCCAACCGCCGAATAGACGATGAAGAGTCCGACAAGAAACGACAGCAGCCCGAAGGCCGACAGATTGAGATGAAAGCTATCGGTCAGACGCTCAAGATCGGTTTCGGCGTCCGCCGCGACATGCCTGAGCATATCGCCAGCAACAGTTTCAAGCGGCGGTAGCTGGCCGCGCGTGTCGCCAACCAGCAAGCGCGAAAGCCGGCCCTGAAGGTGAAGAATGCTTTGCGCCAACCCGATATCGACGACCACGACACCAGGCGCGAGTTGCGGGCGAGCCTTGAGCGGCGGCAATGTTGCGCCGTCATCCGTGCGCAGGACCGCGCCTTCCGTCCCGGCCAGCGCGATCAATGTCTCCGGCGCGACCAGAGCCTCGCCCGGAGGCGTGATGAACGATTTCAGATCCGACGCGCCGATCGCCGGAATCGATCCCGCCTGCGCGGGAAACGTCACCGGCTCGATCCCCAACAGGCGCAATGGCCTTCCCTGAACACGAACCCGTCCCTCAACGACGGGCGAGACCTGCCACCCCGCGCGCCGGAGATCGACGAAAAGCTGTTGAGAAAATGTGGAGCTACGCTGCCCGACCAGCATCGCGGTTCGGGAGCCGCCAAACACCGCCGCGGCCCGATCGTAGCTGGCGCGAGCCTGCTCGTTCAACGCCTCCACGCCGCTCCACAAAGCGGTCGCGGAGATCAGGCCCACCATGAGTGTCGTCAGTTGCAGCGGATGCCGGCGCCAATGGCTGAGCAGAACCGCAAGGATCCAATACCCTTGCTTCACGAAATCAATCCGGCGCTCAGTCGAACTTTCCGGTCCAGCTTCGCGGCAAGCCGCGTGCTGTGCGTCGCCATAAGGAAAGCGCAGCCGGTCCGCTTGACAAGATCAAGCGCGATGTCCGTGACGTCGTCGGCCGTTGCTTCATCGAGGTTGCCGGTCGGCTCGTCGGCAAGAAGCAGAGGCGGCCTGACCGCAAGCGCGCGCCCGATCGCAACCCGCTGCTGTTGGCCGCCTGAAAGCTGCTCGGGATATCTTTTCAGCAAATCTCCCAGGCCCAGCCGATCGACAAGTTCGCTTTGCCAGTGACTGTCATGGCGCGCGGCAATGCGCGACTGAAAAGCCAGATTGTCGGCGACGGTTAGAGAAGGGATCAGGTTGAACTGTTGAAAGACCAGCCCGATCCGGTCGCGTCGGATTGCTGCGCGGTCCCTGTCCGCCAATGCGGTCACCTCCGTATCAACGATCCGGATCGAGCCGCCATCCGCTTCGTCGAGGCCCGCGATCAGGTGCAGCAAGGTGCTTTTGCCGCTTCCCGATTCACCGGTCAGCGCAACGCTTTCGCCGGCGCCGACCTGCACGCTGACCCCGCGAAGGACGGCGATCTGTTCCTGCATTGAGCGATAGGTTTTGGTCAGGTTCTGAATAGCCAGCATCGGCGCTTGCGGAATGTGCATCGCCGCCTCGTCCATCCCGGACGACATATCGACCATCGTGCGCAACACTCCCTTTTCCGGGTCTCGCAAGTCCTGGTTTCAAGTCCGACGCTTGATCCCGCCGCTCCGTATTCAACCTGCTTGTGACCACACCCAAAACCACAGTTCGGCGACCTGCCTCAAGGCGACCTGCCTCAAACGGATCAGCGTTGAATAGCAAAGCTACATCTTGACCGTCACCTTGCGGTTCTCGCCAAGGTTCGGCTTCTTGCCGGTCAGCTTTGCCTTGGCGAACTCGAATGCAGTCGCGACGCTGCTCGCCGGGCCATCCCATAGTTCCGCGGTAGCAGGTTCAATCCGCAAAAGGCATACGCTGGGATCGGTGGGACCCCCCGGCCACCATACTTCATCTGTCTTGCGCCAGGCCGCCTCGGTCATTTCGGCATCGCGAATGACGCAGGCGCGCCCGGTGATTGACAGGTAGGCTTTATCGCTCGAATCGATAAAGACGAGGCCGATGTCCGGCCTTTCCTTGATCTCCTCCTCCTTTGGGCTGTGAATATCGGTCACGAAAAAAATCAGGCCGGCGTCACGATCCGGCCTGGCTTCGAGCGGCCGCGCGCGCAGTCCACCCGCAAATTGCGTCATCAGCATGCAAACGCCAACTTTCTCAACGATGTCCCAGACCCGGTCGATGTCGTTCTTCCTGCTCATGGCGAAACTCTTCAAGCTGCAAACCTTCATGCGGTGAAGGTCGATCATCATTAAGACGCGACGGAAGGATTATTTCCAAAAGCAGGATGAGATCGTGGGTTGGGCTGCCGACCGCTGGAACGGCGCACCCGGAGACGTCCATCAATCGAATATGGCCCGTTCACACGCGTCGGCGCGGGGCACGTCACGAAGGCGGGTCGAAACTGGTGAGAGCCTTTTCGCTTCTGATCAAATCAGAAGCGAGGCTGTCCGATCTCGATGTGATGCGTTTTCTTGACGCGAACAGGTCCATCCCTTCGGCTTGACGCGATAGGGGCGCGGGCGCCGGAAAAGACCGCTATTGAAGCCTGGAACGTATGTAAACCCTGGGAACAGACGCTTGCCGGTCACGTTTTATGCCATTCATCATCCGGAGGTACCGATGGCTGACGCACGCCGCCACGATCACCACTGTGACCGCAGTTCCAGATCGGCGAGCAACCGCAGATCAACGATGGCCGAGCGCTTTCTCTCTTACGTCAAACGATTCTGCCCGTACTTGAAGTGAAGGCCCGGCGGGTCCAACAGGACCGAGCCGGGCCGAACGACGCGTGTTTCCCGGCTCAGTGAGCAGGAACAGACTTTCCAATCGGATGGATGGGTTTGACGCTCCTGAAACCGACGCGCGAGAACGAGACATAGAACGCGGCGATATTCATCAGCGCCCAGATGAAGAAACCCAGAGTGTAACCGCCCATCAGATATTTGCTGCCGGCGAGGATCGCCGTCATGGTGAACCCGCATGCAGCGCCCGCAGCCTTGGCTAACCCGCTCACTGCACCGACGTGCACGAAGTACATGGGGATCAGCTTGACGACGGCAGCCGCGGCGGCGCCGGACAGCGCCGCAAGCGTGTAAATAACGGCCAACTCGATGGTCAGCGAGATCTGCAAGGCCAGGAGCACGGCCAGCACTGACATCAGCCCGAACATGACGCTCAAGAGGCTGAGCACATCGTAACGGTCAGCGAGCCAGCCGCCCAATGGCCGGGTGATCGCCACACAGACCACAAAAATCGGCGTATAGACCGCAACCGCGGTCGACGCTTCCACATGCCAATGATCGACGAGATAGGTCGGCAGCGTTGACGCGAAGAAGACCAGCGTGCCAAACGCGACCCAGTAAAGACCGGGAACCAGCCATACCACCACGCCCGAGCGGTAGACGGCGAAAATTTCGCTCATCGAGGTATTCTTGAGCGCGCGGTTCGGCGGATCCGACGTAAAGAACATATAGATCGCCGCCATCAACAACGTGGGAACCGCAAACATCGGGAATATCAGCCGCCATCCGTCCGGATCATTCGGGTCAAAAACATTGGTGAGCAGATACGAAACCGCCATCATGCCCACTGTGATCCCGACATTGCCAAGCGCGAAAAGACCGAGTGCGGTCCCCTGCTTCGATTTGGGATACCAGGACGAGACGTGAGCGTTGCCGACCACGAAACTCGCGCCGCCGAGTCCGAGCATCGTTCCCAGAATCAGGAAGCCGTAATAGCTCTCAGCAAAAGTTCCCAAAAGCAGGACGACGGAGAGAACCACCAGCAAAAGCGTGAAGACAGTCCGGCCGCCGTACTTGTCCGCCCAGATGCCGAGCGGGATACTGATACCCGCCGCAAAAAGCGGCTCCATCGCAGCAAGAACCAGCACCTGCGTGCTTGTAAAATTATACCGCTCGATCATGAAGGGAGCGAGCGCGGAAAACATTCCCCAGATTGCAAAACCGAGGGAGAATGCCACAGTCGATATCCACAAGACCCTAGGGTTACCCGGCGGCTCTGCCGTCGCGCTGGTCCCGACGTTTTGATTTTCCACGGTGGTTCCTCGTTATGACTTTGTATCGCCGACACAACGCCAACATCCCGGGCGACACTAAAATAAGCGACCGTTGACGCGTCTATGATAACTTATTGACATAGTAGCTTCTGGCAAGCTTGGCGTCCATCGATTTCAGAAACGGACATCAGGAACCCGCTCGCCTCCTGATCACCTCATCACATCGGTGGACCAGGATGGCGAATGCTCCGTCACCTATGTTTTTGATTTGACGCGTTTTCTTTCCCCGACCCTCATCCGCTCCGCGCGAAATGCTGTAGCCGGCGGAGCGGAGACGGTTTATGTCGATGACCGAGCAAGGCAGAGGGGGGCCTTACCGGATGCAATTGATGACACTGGAGCGCTTCACGGCCTGCCTGGGGGAAGGGTTCGACGTCGACCTTGGAACGGCATCGATCGCTCTGACGTTGTCCGAGGCGCGCCGCTTGCCGCCACAAGGCTTCGCCGCGGCGATGCGGGAGCCTTTCTCTCTGCTGTTCCGCAGCGGATCACCTGTCGTGCTTCCGCAGAAGATCTATCGAATGACAAACGCAACTGTCGGGGCGATCGAAATATTCATCGTGCCGGTGGCGCGCGACCGCGAAGGCATCGTCTATCAGGCGATCTTCAACTGACGACAGCCTGGAGCCTTTCCGCTCCTGACAGAGTCAGAAGCGGACTGGAAAACGACAAAGCGAAATCGGATCATGCTCCATCAGCATCAGATCCGGGGGTCCATTCCATGCGCGCGCAAGTCTGGTCCTGGCGCGCCACCTCGCGAAAGCCAAGCCGGCGATAGAACCGCTGCGCCCCGTGATTTTCACAGGCGACGTGCAGCACGACGGCGGTGGCGGCAGCGGTTTGCGCATGCCGCTTGATCGCCTGCATGACCGCGGATCCAAGACCGGCGCCGCGCCGCTCCGCGGTGAGCGCGATGTCGATGATGCGCCAACGCGCTTGGCTGGCGTCGAGATAGAGCCGACCGGCTGGTGCGTTCTCGCGCAGGATCAGCAAGAAGTCGGCTTGCGGAAACATCGTCAGATAGCCGCGATGCTGAAGATCGAACTGGTGGTCCAGCAACGTACGCAGCTGTTCGGCAGGCCAGCCGAGAGACGCGAACTCGCCGATGCGGAACGAGTGATACAGTTCGCGCAGGGAAGTCAGGTCATTACGTGTGGCGCGCCGGAAGGCGGCGGACCGGGTGCGGACAGGAAGGTCGCCATGGCGCGCCGGAAAGTCCGGCAGGCCCGGCGGATCAGGCAACGGTATCGCCAAACGACGGAAAAACACCCGACAGTGCAATGCAGAAGTTCATGGCGAGATAGGGTTGACGGTTTTCATGCGGCTGGCCTCCGCCCGCCACGCCACCCATGCGCGGTGAAAATTGGGTGTTCGCCGTGCCGCTCGTACTGAAAGGCGTGCTGTTTTGCGGAACGACGAGCGATGAGCCGTTGGCTGGCGCGCCCGTGCGCTTGGCGGCATCGGACTGGTCATAGATCGTGAAACGATGCGAATGCGCCGGCATCTGGTCCGCCGTCATGGTCACGCTGTTCTGGCCGAAGACTTCCCCCATGGAACGCGGCGTCAGACCCGCGCCCTGACCCTGGTTGCAGCCGGTGCGGCCGGCAAAATTCGGCAGCATGAAGGTGGTCTTGCCGTCCCCGCCATACATCGTGCCGAGGAGAGAAAACAGCGCCGTATTCTGCCGGATGGCCAAAGTCGCCCCGTTGCAGAAAGCCCAGTCGCGAGGCGCATAGTTGAATCCGAAAATCTGAATCTGACCGATGAATGGTTCCATGGCGGCGATGCCTTCGAAAGTTTGACTGCATGAGCGGGGCCCGATCAGCCCCGGCTCGGATAGATCCCGTTGAAAGCGATGCAGAACTGCACCGTCAGTGTCGGCATGAGATTGTCGTGCGGCAGGTTTCGACCCGCCACGGAAGTTGACGTCGGCGCCGTGGCTACGCTAGCCGCTCCGGTCACGTCATTGGTGTACATGGTGTCGCCCACGACCGCCCCGAACTCGACGTTCGGCGTGATCTCCTTGGCACTGGCTGCTCCCGTCGTCGCGATCATCGGGTGGTCATGTTGCGGCATCTGGGTTGACAGCAGGGTCACTGTTTCGCTGCCGCTCATCTCGCCGAGAGCGCGAGGCGACAGGCCGGGACCGGCGCCGTAATGAACGGGAGCGCGACCGCAGAGATTGGGGGCAGCGAAGGTGGTCACGCCGTCGCCGCCATAGGTCGTCCCGATCAACGAGAAAAGCACCTCATACTGAGATACGGAAAGAAGCGAACCATCGCAGGGCAACCAACCCTGCGGCACGCGGGAGAAGCCGAACAGCCGGATTTCTCCGACATAGGGTTCACTCATGGTCCGACCTCCGATCGGTTGAACATCCGCCGGTCAGTTTCGGGAGGGGTATATTCCCGTCAGCGCGACGCAGAAATTGATGGCGGTGTACGGCTGCATGTTACTGTGCGCCTGACTTCCGCCCGTGCGCGCAATGCTTCCCGCGGACAGGACGACTTCGCCCGCTCCGGCGTTGCCGTAGATTGCCTCTCCGCTGGTTCCATAGAGCGCGTTCGTCGGATTGCCCCTGTCGCCAGCGGCGTTGGTGCCGCTGCACTGATGGGTATGCAAAGGCAATTGCGCGGAAATCAGCGTAACGGCCTCCACCCCCGCCCTTTCGCCGAGCGCATGGGGCGATACCGGCCAGTTGGGATCGACCGACGGGCTGAAGCCCACAGGGAGTCGTCCGCGAAGATCAGGCAGCGCAAATGTTATCGTCCCGTTGCCGCCATACGCAGCGCCCAGGAGACTGAACAACGCCTGATTCTGCGCGATCGGCAAAATCTGGCCGTCGCACTGGGCGAGCCCTTTTGGCGCAAACCCGAATCCAACCGTCAACACCTGGCCAACAAAAAACTCGGACATCGCCCAACCCCCTGCATCGGCGATCCGCCCACCGCGCCGATGCACCGCCAACTTTGCGCAAAAGCGGGAACCTTGCAAGCACAACGTTTGTTCTCTGGATACTGCTCCGGATACGCGAGATTTCCCCTTTGAATCGAACATCGGTTTCGATACAACCGTGATACGATTGTTAGGGAGAAGATCGACCCGACGGACCGCGCAGCGCGATCCAGGCATTTGCGGGGTTCATCGACTGCCAGGTTCATCGACTGCCGGGTTCATCGACTGCCGGGTTCATCGACTGCCGGGTTCATCGATCAACTCTAGCGGCAGGCATTTTTGCTTAGAGCGTTTTCAAGCGAAGTGGACACCGGTTCGCGTGAAGAAAACGCTCCAAATCAAAGTCATAGAGCCCGCTTCTGATTCTATCAGAAGCGGAAGGGCTCTAGGGCCTTCCTCAGCGCGGCGCAGGAAGGCGCGGGGGCCAATGATCGGCGATAGATTTCAACACCTGCGCTCGTCGCGGACGGCGCGTGATTCCGTCGCCTATGCTCTGGCGTTGGCCGCGCTGTTCTTGATGGGTCTGTTCTGGTCGAACCCCGCTTCCGCCCAGCAATGCCCCGCCTTCAACATCACGGTCGCGCACGGCGGATCGGTGACGGAATCGCATTGCATCGGAGGTTTTATTGGCTTCAATCCTATTGGCTCGATACCGCCAGGAGAATTGCCGCAGCATGGCACGTTAACGATCGACACAGTAGCCGACACCTTCACCTACACGCACAATGGGGACGCCGCGACAACCGATTTCTTCCGAATAAGAGACTCCGATAACGTCCCCATCGACGTCAACGTCACAATTACACCGCCGACCTCGCCGATCACCATCACGCCAGGCACTTTGTCGTTGCAGGCCGGCACGCCCTTCAGCCAGCAACTCACGGCTAGCGGCGGTACGGGATCCTATACGTTCGCGCTTGATGCGGGCTCGCCGCCTCCCGGACTGTCCCTGTCCGCCGGCGGCCTGATTTCGGGCACGCCGACACAGCGCGGCAACTATAGTTTCACCGTCAGGGCGACGGACTCCACCTCAGCAAGCGGCCTTCAGTCCTACTCGGGCAGCACCGCCAATCCGAGCCTGACCGTGACGCCAACCACCTCATCGGCCCCGCTCGGCTCGCTGTTCTCCGTCACCTACACGCCCGGGGGCGGCGTCGGCCCCTATACCGCCTCGCTTGCGTTCGGCGCCACCCTGCCTCCCGGCCTCCATCTCAGCGGCTTCACGCTAAGCGGTACGCCCACCACGCTGGGCAATTATTCGTTCCAGATCGTGGTGCAAGACAGCAGCACCGGGCCCGGAAACTGGTTTCAGTTCCTGTCGGTGACGGTCAATGTCGTGCCTGCCCTTCCGACGATCACCTCCGTCACGCCCAACACCGGCCCGACCACTGGCGGCACATCGGTCACCATCACCGGCACGAATTTCACAGGCGCGACATCCGTCACCTTCGGCGGCGCGCCCGCGACAGGCGTCACCGTGGTCAACGACACCGCCATCACCGCAACGACGCCGGCCCATGCGGCAGGCGCCGTCGCGGTCGCGGTGACCACACCCGGCGGCACCGTCAACTCGGGCAGCTTCACCTATGCGGCTCCCGCGCCCACTGTCACTTCGGTCGCGCCGAACACCGGCCCCCCGGCCGGCGGAACGCCGGTGACCATCACCGGCACGAACTTCACAGGCGCGACGGCCGTCACCTTCGGCGGAACACCGGCGACGGGCGTCACCGTGGTCAACGACACCACCATCACCGCCACGACGCCAGCCCATGCGGCAGGCGCCGTCGCGGTCGCGGTGACCACCTCCGGCGGCACCAACAGCCTGCCGAACGGTTTCACCTATTCAGCCCTGGCCCCCTCGATCATCTCCGTCACGCCGAACACCGGCCCGGCCACCGGCGGAACGCCGGTGACCATCACCGGCACGAACTTCACAGGCGCGACAGCCGTCACCTTCGGCGGCGCACCCGCGACGGGCGTCACCGTGGTCAACGACACCACCATCACCGCAACGACGCCGGCCCATGCGGCAGGCGCCGTCGCGGTCGCGGTGACCACCCCCGGCGGCACCAACAGCCTGCCGAACGGTTTTACCTATTCAGCCCTGGCCCCCTCGATCATCTCGGTGACGCCCAACACCGGCCCGGCCACCGGCGGAACGCCGGTGACCATCACCGGCACGAACTTCACAGGCGCGACAGCCGTCACCTTCGGCGGAACAGCGGCAACCAGCATCACCGTGATCAACGACTCCACCATCACCGCCACGACGCCCGCACACGCGGCAGGTTCGGTCGCGGTCGCGGTGACGACGCCCGGCGGCAACGCCAGCCTGCCCGGCGGCTTCACCTATTCGGCGCCCGTGCCGACCGTCACAAGCCATACGCTGCAGCTGACCGCCGGCGCATCGGGCACGGTCAGCCTGACGCAGGGAGCGACGGGAGGCCCCTTCACCGCGGCCACGATCGTCACTTCGCCACCAGCTTCGGACGGCACGACGAGCATCGTGCAGAACGGCACGCAGTGGCAGTTGGTCTATGCTTCCGCGGCAGGCGCCGCATCGACCGTCATCGTTCGCTATACGCTGTCGAATGCGTCCGGAACCTCGGCGCCCGGCACCGTGACGTTCACCGTTGTCGCGCGCCCCGATCCGTCGCGGGATCGCGAGGTCATCGGTTTGCTCAACGCCCAGGCGCAAAGCGCCCAGAGGTTTGCGCGCTCGCAGATCACAAACTTCCGCGACCGGCTCGAACAGCTTCACGACGATTCAAACCGTGAGGCGACGTCGATGAATGTGCGGCTCGCCGGCCCTCAAGACCCGACCGATCCGAACGCTTTGGGTTATGCCCGGGAAACCCGCGCCTCAGATCCGACCCGCAATGCATTCGCCTACGCGCCGAACGATGCCGGCCCTTCAAGGCCGCCGACCAAGGCACCTCCGCCGAAACGCGGGTCGCTGACCGATCTCGCCGTCTGGGCCGGCGGGTTCGTCAACTTCGGCACGGCGAACAGATACAATGTCGGTCTCGGCCACACGTTGATCGGCGTCAGCGGCGGGGTGGACTACCGGTTCTCGCCCGGCTTCACCGCGGGCGTCGGCGTTGGTTACGGGCGCGATACCGTCGATGTCGGCAACAGCGTGACGCAAAGCAGGGGCCAGGCGCTCAGCACCGCCATCTACGGAAGCTACCACCCGCGAAACAACACGTTCATCGACGCCCTGCTCGGCTACAGCGCGCTGGACTTCGACAGCAGGCGGTTCGTGACGCCGACCAGCGGCATGGCAACCGGCGGCAGATCCGGCAACCAGGTGTTCGGCTCGATCATCGGCGGCTACGAGTACAAGAGCAGCCGAGCCCTTGTATCGCCCTACGGCCGCATCGAATCCGCGTGGACACAGCTCAACGCCTTTACCGAAAGCGGCGCTGCCGCCTACGATCTCGCCTTCGGCAAACAGACCCTGAGCATGCTGGCGGGCGTGTTGGGAATGCGCGCCGAGTATGTCTTCCTTCGGGACTGGGGCGTTGTGAAAGCACGCGGCCGGCTTGAATACACGCACGACTTCACCGGCTCCAGCCTGGCGAGCATGGGCTATGCCGACCTCAGAAACGGCCTGCCCTATACGCTGGGCGTTAATGTCTTCACCCGAGATTACATCGCGGTTGGCCTCGGCTTCGACACCCCGGTCGGCAACGGAGCCACGCTCGGCTTCGACTACACCACCGCTCTCGGCCTTGACGGAAGGACCGAGGTCCACAACTTCGCCCTGCGGTTGGGCGCGAAGTTCTAGGGTCGTTCACCGCTTCCCGGAGCCGGTGAAGGACCCTGGAGTCTGTTTCAACTGCGTTGAACCAGACTCGTCGCTTATCTTTTTGTTTGAGCATGATCTTCTCCGAAAACCGGTTTCCACTTTTAGGGAATCATGCTCCAGGAACTTTTGGTGCATTCGGCGCTTCTTCCCTCCAGAGCCTTTAGCGTTTTCGAGCATGGAGAAAACGCGTCAAACCGAAAAATCACGGAGCCACGCCTCTGCCTTGTTCAGAAGCGGAACAGGCTCCCAGGAGGGACGCCATGGCGATAGAAGAAAACGAAACCACCAACCTGATCGGAAGCGACAAGGTCGAAGGCACGGCCGTCTTCGGCCCCGATGATAAAAAGATCGGCTCGATAGAGCGGGTCATGATCGAAAAGACCAGCGGGCGTGTTTCGTATGCTGTCCTGAGCTTTGGCGGATTTCTTGGAATCGGCGACGATCATTATCCGCTACCCTGGCACACGCTGAAGTATGATACGCGGCTCGGCGGCTATCAGACCGGCGTAACCGTCGATCAACTCCAGGGTGCTCCGAAATATCAGGTCGGCGGCAGCTGGAATTGGTCCGAGCGGGCGCGCACCAAGGCTGTCGACGATTACTACGCCGCCGGTTTCTAGAGCGTCTCCGAGCGAAGTGGGAATCCGGTTCGCGTGAAGAAAACGCGTCAAACATAAAGACTCTAGTCGAACCGAGTGTGATTGAAACCGGAACTCATCCATACACGCATTGAAACGCCGCCTCGAAAACATGTTCGTGGCGGCCGCGCGCATGAGGAGACCTCGCGCGTGAGGAAATATGGGAGCGGGAGCGATGACATGAAGCACACGGCCGCGTTGGTATCAATGGCGACCGGGGTCCCGCCCAATGTGTTTCATCAGTCGCAAATTCTCGACGCGGCGCGATTCATCTTAGGCGCGCGCTACCCGCAATTCGAAACGCTATCCTCTCTTTTCGCCAACACCGGGATCCAGCACCGCTACGGCGTCAAGCCGATTGAATGGTATTGCGAGCCAGGAGGCTGGCCGGAGCGCACTCAGGCCTTTCTGGACGGCGCGGAAACATTGTTCGTCGAGGTCGCGCGGAAAGCCATGGAGCGGGCCGATCTTCACGCAGCTGACATCGACAGCGTGGTTACGGTGTGCTCGACCGGTATCGCCACCCCGACGCTTGAGGCCCGCGTCGCCGGCCGGCTCGGTTTCCGGACGGATATCTCGCGCGTGCCGGTGTTCGGGCTCGGCTGCGCCGGCGGCGTCGCGGGACTGTCCATCGCATCGCGACTGGCGCAAGCCCGGCCGGGCACCAACGTCCTCCTCGTGGTCCTCGAACTTTGCACGCTCGCCGTTCGCCACGACGAACTGACGAAGGCCAATATCGTTGCCGCCAGCCTGTTCGGCGACGGAGCCGCCGCGGTCGTGCTGCGCGCCGGAGACGGAGGTGCGACACGCATCGAGGCGACCGGCGAGTATCTGTGGCCGAACACGCTCGATATCATGGGATGGCGGGTGGACCCTGAAGGATTCGGCGTGATCTTCCAGCGCACAATTCCGGACTTCGTGCTCGCGCACATGAAGCCGGGCGTCACCGCAGTTCTGTCCGGGCTGGGTCTCTCGATCGGAGACATCGACCGCTTGATCTGTCATCCCGGCGGCGCAAAGGTCATCGTCGCGATCGAGCGCGCTTTCTCCCTCGATCAGGGAACGCTCGATCACGAAAGAAGCGTGATCGCCGACTACGGCAACATGTCCGCGGCCACGGTCCTGTTCGTGCTCGAACGCGCCCGCGCGCAGGGGCTGCCGTCGCGGTCGCTTGTGACCTCGCTGGGGCCGGGCTTCACCGCAAGCTGCGTCACCCTGCGTCGCGCCGCGTGACTCTCGCCGCGCTCATTCTCTTACTGGTGACGGCGCAGCGGCTGGGCGAACTGATCCTGTCTCGCTACAACACCACCAGGCTGCTGGCGCGGGGCGCGATCGAGGTCGCGCCGGGTCACTATCCGCTGATCGTCGCGACACACACCGCCTGGCTGATCGCATTATGGACGTGGGGTCGTAATCAGGATGTCAATCTCCTGGCCCTGTCGGGTTTTATCCTGCTACAGGCGTGTCGCTTTTGGGTGCTCGCAACCCTCGGACCCCGATGGACCACGCGCATCATCGTCCTGCCTGACGCGCCCCTGGTGACATCCGGACCTTACAGATACCTGGCACATCCGAACTATGCGATCGTCGCCGCGGAAATCGCGGTTCTGCCGCTCGCGCTTCATCTGTATCTGCTGGCGCTGGTCTTCACTGTTCTGAACGGGCTGATGCTCGCGATCCGCATCGGCACTGAGGCCCGCGCGCTTGCAATCGTCCGCGAACGGCGGCCATAGTCGGAGCCTCGCCGCTTGTTCGCCGCCGGCTTGTCCGACATCTTCAGAATGCGCCAAGGAGTTCGGTATGCTGGTGAATGGGAAATGGACATCGGACTGGCAGCCGGTCCAGGCCAAGGACGAAAAGGGCGGCTTTGTCCGCCAGACATCCAGCTTCCGCAACTGGATCACTCCCGACGGAAGCGCCGGCCCAACCGGCGACGATGGCTTCCGTGCGGAACCCGGCCGCTACCATCTTTATGTCGCGTTGATCTGTCCGTGGGCCTCACGCACGCTCATTGCCCGCAAACTGAAGAAGCTTGAGGACGTTGTTTCGGTGTCCGTCGTGGAGCCGGTATTGACCGACCAGGGATGGCGCTTCGGCGATTACCCGGGCGCCGGCCGGGACGAGGTCAACGGCGCGACCTATCTGCATGAACTCTATACGCGAGCCGATCCGGAAATCTGCGGGCGCGCGACGGTCCCGGTTCTCTGGGACAAGAAACGCAAGACCATCGTCAACAATGAATCCGCCGAAATCGTTCGCATGTTCAACTCGGGATTCGCCGGGCTGGCCGACGACAGTGTCGACCTTTATCCGCAGGCGCTCCGTACCGCGATCGATGCGCTCAACGACCGCATCTACCCGGCGCTCAACAACGGCGTTTACCGCGCCGGCTTCGCCACGACGCAAATCGCCTATGACGAAGCGTTTGACGACGTCTTCGCGATGCTGGACCTGTTGGAAAACTATTTGGCGGACCGTCCGTTTCTGCTCGGCCCGTCTTTCACCGAGGCCGACATCCGCCTGTTCGTAACGCTGGTGCGTTTCGATGCCGCCTATCACGGTCTTTTCAAATGCAACCTGCGGCGTCTCTCCGAATACCCCAACCTCACCGCCTATCTCAAACGTGTGCTGGACGTTCCCGGGATTCGCGACACGGTCAGCATCAATCATATCAAGAAAGGGTACTATTCCATCAGGTCACTCAACCCGAACGGCATCGTCCCGAAAGGTCCCGACCTCAGCCACCTCGGCCTATGACGCGAAAATGCGCCCGCAAGGTCCATTGATATTATCAAGTCGTCGCGCCGCTCGATGATATTGAGACGCGGGATGCGCAGAAGCCGCCGCAAGGTTTTCCTCATCCTCCTCTTGCTGCGCGCGTCGGCCTCAGATCAGCGAGGCCACCGCTTCAAGCCCGATAATGCGCGCCAGCGCACGCACCTCCCGCTTCTGATCTTCCCGCAGCCTCGTCAACAACGGCTGCGCCGCGACCTTTATCTGCTCGATCTCGCCGGCGCGGAGCGCGGGTTGCCTGCCCGGCGCAGAACGCCGCTCATGGATTTTCTGGGCGGCCTCCCGCAATGCGCGTTCCACGGCGGGCCAGTAAGGCTCCTGCCCCAGCGTCAGCCGCAGCCTTCCCTTCAGCGCCGCGATCTGCATGTCGCTGAGCAGCGAGTAGTCCTTCTGGACAAACTGGTTTGCGAGTTTGGGCCGGGGACGTGGCAGCGGCGGTTCCTCGATCGGCGGCATCGAAGGTAAAATTTCGGCATCGAAGGGAGAATCGGTTGCCACCGCCGGCCGAAGTGATTCCGGCAACGCTCCATCGGCATCAGGCGTCCAGGCTTGAAGCATGACCGGAAGCCTGTCCGACTTGCGCTCGCGATTGGCTGCCGATTCGAGCGGCTCCGCTTCCGCGAGCTGTGGAGACGGCGTTGCAACAAACCGAACCATCAGAACGTTGCCAGGGCCGAATATCTGCGCCAGCGCTACGCCGGTGATGACGCAGCACGCGAGCGCCAGAATCGTCATCGTCCGTGTCAAAAAGGATCTCCGGTTCAATTCACGAGCGCGGCCGATTGATCCTCACAACGCGCTGTGAATCAAGGCTTGCCGTGCAGGACGGAACCGGACGGCCGTTTATTCACATGGAGGATCCCGCCTCCCGGTCGCCTGGCGTCCCGGAGGTCAGGCAGCCAGCGTGTAGGCATCCTGGATGTCGGCGACGAGTTCGGAGGCTTCCCAGATGGCATCTGGCGGGACCGCGCTCATGCTCACGGTCCAGTTGGCGCCGCTACGGGTTTTCGGCGTGCTGACCACGTCGAACCGCACCTCGCGGCATAACGGATGCCTGCCGAAAGCCGCGGCCACCCGCGCCTGCAATTCCTGAATGGTCGCCGGTGTTTTCCGCGGCCCGATGTCGCGTTCCATGGCCTTTTACCCCGCCCGAACGGTCTCTGGCCTTTCCCGCGGCAAGTGCATACCGTTCACCGGCAAAATTTGCCTCGATAGCGGTTAACGAGTTGTTAATACGGAACCATCTGGTCCTTCGCCCGGAAACGGTGCCGCCGCGCTCCGGGGCTTTCGGGAGCCGGTTCCGGCTGAACGCCCCCGCGCCAGGCCGCCAGGCTGGCGATTCCGTCCGGCCGAATCGCATGGGACCTTTTCGATCATTTGGTCCGTTTAAGTTCCTCCAGCACCTCATCGATGGTCGCAAGATGCGTTTCCACGGCCTGGCGAACCAACGTGTAGGGCTTGGGATCATCCGCGTCATCGGCCCTTCGGACGACGAAGCCACGTTTGAAGGCCATCGTCCTCGCCTGCCTGAATTTTTCCAGGTCATCATTGATCGTCATCATCATGCTCCTGCCTTCTCCACCGTTAAAGGCGGCCTCGCCCGAAACTGCGGCCTCCATCTATTCCAACTCCCCCTGTTCATCAACGCAACGATTCGCGGCGCGGGGTCATTTCCAGAGTCCGTTTCAGTCGCGTTGAATCCGACTCGCCGCTTATCTTTTTGTTTGAGCATGATCTTATCCGAAAACCGGTTTCCACTTTGCGCTGGCGCGGCCCTTCGGGTCGGGATCATGCTCTAGCAGGCTGTTGAAGAAGTATCCGGTCTGGCTTTAGGGATGGCTTGATTGCCGTTGTGATGGGCGAATGTGATCTGGATCGAGCCGTTGATCAGTTTGGCGTGGCGGAGGGACGGCGGGTCATGCTGGCGCCGCCATGAGCTTGGGCAATCGCACCAGATTGTAAGCGGCGGCTGCGAAGGTGAAGGCCCATCCGACACGGTTGCGGCCGCGGAAGCGGGTCTTGTCCTGGTTGGCGACCGTCTTGATCCAGCCGAACGCTTCCTCAATGCGCTCGCGGATACGCTGGCTGACGGCATAGCCGCTGTGCCGCGTCGTGCGTCCGTCGATCGCCGAGCTTCGGCCGCTCGTGTTCCGTGCCACGTGCGACGTCACCTTCATCGCACGCAACTCATTGACGAAGTCCTCCGTGTCACAGGCCCTATCAGCGCCAAGCGTGATGGCCAGGGGCCGGTCGGCGCGAGGTTCGATCATGTGCAACGCCGCCACCCGCTCGGCATGTCCGCCGGCCAGCGTCAGGCAGGCGTCGACCAACAGGCCGTGGCGGTTCTCCATCAGCCCATGACCCATGAAGCATAGCTTCGCCTCCTTGCCCTTCTTGTAGAGCCTTGCGTCCGGATCGGTGGTCGAGGCATGCGTGTCGTTCGTCCGTTTCTGGCCGTGGAAGCCGGCTTCGGCATTGCGCCCGGCGCCGCCGGCCGGCGGCTCGCCAGAGCCGTCCTTCGGTTTGACGCTCTTCATCGAAGCCCAGGCCTCGACCGGCGTGCCGTCGACCGGGAAGTGATCGCTCGACAGCAGCTTCTTCACCTTGGGCTGGGCCAGCACCGCACTCAGGAACCTGGCCGCGATGTCACCCTCAAGCAGCCGGTCGCGGTTCTTCGAGAACACCGAATGGTCCCAGGCTGGATCGTCGACGCCGATGCCCACGAACCAGCGGAACAGAAGGTCGTATTCCAGCCGCTCCATAAGCAACCGCTCCGGGCGGATCGAGTGGAACGCCTGCAAGAGCATCGCCCTGAGCAACTTCCCGGGGGGATCGACGGCCGCCCGAGCGGCGAATACAGCGCCGCGAACTCCCGCTCCAAAGCGACAAGCGCTTCGTTCACCTTGACCCGGATGGCGCGAAGCGGGTGATCGCGCCGAACCCGCGCCTCCAGATCAACGCAGCTGAACAACTCGCCAGTCAGATTGTCACCACCGCGCACCCATCATCTCCAAATCGCTTCAAAGCCAATGAATCATGCTCACAGCTCAGCCGCCACTGACTTCTTCAACAGCCTGCCATACGCTGGCGATCTACGCGCTGCCGTTCATGCTGGCACTCGCGGCGACGCGCTTCGCCTATGGCACCGGAGCCGGTTGGCTCGGCACGGGAATCGTCGGCGTTGTCGCTGGCGTGGCATCGTTCGGCATTCTCACCCTTCTGTTTGCCATATTGCGCGCTCCGATCCTGCGGATTGCATTGGCGCTCATATTCGCCGCGCCCGCCGCCGTAGCGGGATATGCGCTCGTGCATGGCGTGACCGCCGAGGCCGTGCCGTCGCCGGTCTGGCGGCAAATCTTCTGCCTTGCGGGCGGCGCATTCGTCGGTGCGGCCGCCGTAGCGCAGCCGTGTAAAACTTGTCCCATAGCGCATCCTTCGAATCGGACGACAAAATGCACCACTAAAGTCCGGGACTAAACATCCTAAGAACCTCCCCCACCCAATGAGATCAAGGATCGACCTGCGCCATCTTCGTTGTCGCAGGGCTGTCCATGGAGCTCCATCACGCGACAACCGCGCCGCGCTTCTTCAAAAATTGAAGCGTGCGGAAAGCCTGAATGTTCGTGGCTCGTTCAGAATGAGCATGTTGAACCAACCCAGCTGACCGGATTTTGATTATCTTATCAATCTTCCGGCAGTTCAGCCCGCTTCTGCTCGAAAACAGCCCGGTTGATCGCCATGAAACCCTGCTCGATGCAGGATCGTCCAATATCCAGCCAACGCTTGTCCGTCTCCGGCGAGGCCTCGTATCGATCAAGCAGTCTGAGGATACGTTCCTCGATTTTTCGGTGATCCCTCACCCGCAAAACTCCCAATTTCTCCCGGCCTCTGCAAGATTTTGTCCTGGTTACGCGCTTTGACATCGAGCCACCCTTTGAACGGAACAAATACTCTATCCCGCCAAAGCTTGACCAAAGATCGGCAGACACGGCCGTAAGGCTGATACTGTCTTGCCTGTCCCAGCGACTGGCCGCCCAAAACCGGAATCGAACCAGCAGCCAGTTGCTCGCAAAGCAGCCGCTCGCGAACCTGCCAAAGACCAACATGCCTTCCATTGTATCCGGGTATGCAGTCGCGCTATTAACCCTCGGAACGGCCTACCGCTGAAGCGGCAGATGGAAAGGAATTATGGATCCCGAACAGGTCAGGGCTCATTGGCGCGACTGGGCATCGAAGTTCGGCACCGCGCTCGACGCCACCACCAGAACCGGAACCGCCAAAACGCTCGAGATCGACGCATTGGCGCGCCGGATGTCTGCGATCGGGCTTGGCGATGCGCCGGCGCACGTTCTCGAAGTCGGTTGCGGAAATGGCTTGAACTGCTTCGGGCTTGCGGCGCGGTTTCCGCGCATGCAACTCGACGGCATCGACTATACCGCGGAAATGATCGACGCCGCGCGTGAAGCAGCCGTTCTCAACGGTTTCCAGGACAGATCCAGCTTCCGAATCGGCAATGCGCTCGAACTTTCGGCGGCGTCGGGATTGCTGGCGCAATACGATGTCGTTTTTACCGATCGCTGCCTGATCAACATCGAATCGGTCGACCTGCAAATGCGCGCCATCACCGACCTTGCCGCAAAAGTGCGGAAGGGCGGACATCTGATCATGATCGAGAATTCGACAGCGACGTATGATCGGCAAAATCATTGCCGCACCCTGCTGAACCTGCCCGCGCGCACGCCGGCCGCATTCAACCTGTTCTTCGACGAAACACGCATCCTGCCGCACCTCGAAACGCTCGGCTTCGAGGTCGAGATCGAGGACTTCATTTCACTTCACGACCTGATGCTCTATGTGCTGGTCCCGGCCATCAATGGGGGCACCGTAGATTACGACCATCCGCTGGTCCACGCGACAACCCGGCTCAGCATGGCGGTTTCGGCGGAGATGTCGAGTGCCTTCGGCGCCTTTGGGCAAGGCCGGATGTTTGTCTGTCGGAAACCTTGATGCCGGAAGCTGACGCTGGCCTACTTCATAGCGGCCTGTTTCTGGATCTTGACGGCACGCTCGCGGACAGCGTGACGGCTCTGAGAGACGTCTACCATTCCTTCCTCGTCTCCTTCGGCGCGAGCGGCGACGAGGCCGAGTTTCAGCGGCTCAACGGACCGCCACTCAGTGAGATCGTCGAGCGGTTGAGGATGACTCACAAACTGCCGGGACCACCGGCCGATCTCCTGCAGAAATACTCGGCCATGGTGTCGCAAGCGCATCAGAGCGCGCGCCCCGCTTCCGGCGCATTTGAATTGCTAGCTCACGCTCGCGAGAGCGGGTTGAAGATCGCTGTCGTTACGTCGTCGCCCAGATTGTTCGCGCAAAAATGGCTCGCATTCGCAGGGCTCGCCGACAAGATCGACGGTGTCGTCGGCGGCGATGAGGTAACCGCAGGAAAGCCCGCTGCAGAACCCTACATCACGGCAATGAGGCGGCTGAACTGCTCGGCCGCCCTGTCGCACGCCGTCGAGGATTCCCGCATCGGCGCGACGGCGGCGGTTGCCGCGGGGCTCAAAACGTGGGCGTTGGCGCCGCCGGACAATCGCTCCGGGTGGCCCGGTCAGGTCGTGTTTATCGAACGTCTCACCGATCTCCTTGGTAGAATGCCGGCATGCTGAGTGTTCGCCTGCTTCAGTCGGAGCCGAGAGTGATGGTGGGAGCGACAGCACCAACCATCCGCCCGGATATCGAAGCGCGCGTGGACGAAATCTGGCGGCGCGAAAAACAGCGACGTTCCCACGAACTCTACAACGGGCGATTGTTCAGCATCGATCATTGTGATGCCGGAACGATCGTCGGCTGGATTTCGGAGTACCGCTACTTCATCGCGCAGCAGCGCGAGCCGAGCCTTCATGCCGCGCTGAAGATCAAGCCGCTCGCCGTCACCGGTATCCTGTGTTGTCCGGATGGCGTTTTATTCGGCCGGCGCAGCGATCGCTCTGAGATGGACGCCGGGTGCTGGGAGCTGGTGCCGTCCGGCGGCGTCGAAGACACGGCAGTCGGGCCGACCGGACAGGTGAGCCTCGAACGGTGCATTCTGATCGAGCTCGAGGAAGAAATCGGCATCGGAGCATCCGAGCTGTCGGCGCGTTCCAGAGCCGTTGCGCTCGTCGAGGATCCGCGGAGCCACGTCACCGACGTCGGAATCATGCTCGCGACCACCTCCCCGGCTGCGCAAATCCAGCGCCGCTTCGCGGCGCTTGAGAACCGCGAATATTCTCAACTTGAAATCGTTGCACCCGCCGAAGTGCGGGCCTTTCGAGGCAGCCTGGCAGATTCGTTAGGCGCTGTTTCCGTCGCCCTTCTGGATGCTCTCATGCACGCCGGCTTGTAATACTTATGAAAATCGTCAAAACCTGCGGTAGCCCCGATGCAGCTTTGATCTGCGCCGCGCAAACCTCGTAAACCGGCTGCCGAGGCGGTCGTTTCCGCCAAGCGGCAGCGTTGCTGCGAACCGAGACTTCCAGTTCGCACCAGGAGCGTGAATTGTGATGCAGAGCCCAGAACTCATCATTGCAGGGCGCAAGATCGGCCCGGACTGTCCTCCTTACATCATCGCGGAACTGTCGGCGAACCATAACGGCAAGCTATTGAAGGCGCTGGAACTGATCGAGGCCGCCGCCGACGCCGGCGCCGACGCGATCAAGATCCAGACCTATACGGCCGACACGATGACCATTCCTCACGATGGCGAGGAATTTTTGATCAAGGGCGGCCTGTGGGACGGCTATCAGCTCCACCAGCTCTACCAGCAAGCTCACACGCCATATGAATGGCATGAGCAAATGTTCGCGAAGGCGCGTGAGCTTGGAATCACGATCTTCTCCAGTCCCTTTGACGAAACCGCCGTCGATCTGCTCGCAGGTCTCGATGCTCCCGCCTACAAGATCGCATCGTTCGAGGTGATCGACCTGCCGCTGATCAAATATGCGGCCAAACAGGGCAAGCCGATGATCATCTCGACCGGGATGGCCAATCTCGGCGAGATTCAGGAGGCGGTCGAAACAGCGCGCGACAACGGCGCCGGCGGCATCGCCCTGCTGCACTGTACCAGCGCCTACCCGGCTCCAATCGAGGAAGCGAATGTGCGCACCGTGGCGCATCTCGGGCAGGCTTTCAACGTCGTGTCCGGTCTTTCTGATCATGCGCCGGGCTCAGCCGCCTGCGTCGCTTCGATCGCGCTGGGCGGCTCCATCATCGAAAAGCACTTTACGATCTCGCGCGCCGACGGAGGTCCGGATGCGGCGTTCTCACTCGAACCACACGAGTTCAGGCGGCTGGTCGACGACTGCAAGTCCGCATGGTCCGCGCTCGGTTTTGTCGACTATGGCCTCGTCCAAAGCGAGAAGACCAACACACGGTTTCGCCGATCGATCTACGCGTTCAAGCCGATCAAGGCGGGGGAGCTTCTGACGAGCGATAATATTCGAGTCATCCGGCCCGGCTTTGGCCTGCCGCCAAAGTATCTACCCCGCGTCATCGGCCGCGCCGCCGCGCGCGACATCGCCTATGGCGAGCCGATAAAGTGGTCGGTGATCGCGTGACGATCCCGTCATGGTGCACCGCCGATCGACCTCATGACATCCACCCCGGTGATCCCGCTACAACCCGCTGTTATTACTCGTTATGGCTAAGGATCAGGCGAAAATCCAAGAGGAAGCAGCACCTATGACCCAGATTACAGCACAAGAGGAATTCTGGGCCGGAGAGTTCGGCGACAACTACATCGGCCGGAATCAAGGTCGGGAAGTGTTGACTGCCAAGATCGCGATGTTTGCCCGCATTGTCCAGCGACGCAGCAAAATCTGCTCAGTTCGAGAGCTCGGCGCCAACATCGGCCTTAATATTCTGGCTCTCAAGAGCCTGCTTCCCCACGCGGCGTTTCAAGCCATCGAAATAAACAGCAAAGCCTTTGAAAAATTAGCGACGATACCCGGAATAACTGCTTCCAATACGACGCTGTTTGAACCGGTCGAGTGGTCAAGCGTCGATCTGGCATTTACCGCCGGTGTCCTGATCCACCTCAATCCTGACATGCTGCCGGTAGCCTATCAAAGGCTCTATGAAGCCAGCAATCGTTATGTCCTCACGGCGGAGTACTACAATCCCTCCGTGGTGGAGATCAGCTATCGCGGTCACAGCGGGCGTTTGTGGAAGCGGGATTTCGCCGGCGAGATGATGGACAGATACCCCGATCTGAAACTTGTCGATTACGGGTTTATCTATCATCGAGACCCGGTATTCCCTGCTGATGACATTACGTGGTTCTTGATGGAAAAGCAGGCCTGATAAATCGGCAAGACCGATGTTCCGCATCTGTCCAACGAACGAAGACGCCGGCTAGAGCGGCGACCGGTCAAATGGAACCAGCGCCGCCACTCCAGTTAATTGATTGAGCATCGGATTTATCCCGAAACCGGTTCCCACTTTCGGGTCCGATGCTCTAGAGCGTTTCAAGCGAAGCATGTCCTCGGGCTTGGCCCGAGGATGGACACCAGTTCGCGTGAAGAAAACGCGACAAAACAAAATCCATAAAGCCCACTTCTGATTCTATCAGAGGCGGAAAGGCTCCAGGTAATGAACGCCGTTCCCGGTTTATCCGATGTCGCATGAAGTCGTCATCATCACTCAGGCGCGCATGACCAGCACGCGCCTTCCAGGCAAGATCCTGATGCGTGCTGGAGAGCGCACCCTCCTTGAAACGCATCTCGATCGCCTCGCCGAGGTCGGCGTTCCCGTGATCGTCGCGACAACAACGAATCTGACCGACGATCCCGTTGTCGAACTCTGCGCCGCACTTGACGTTCCGGTATTTCGCGGCAGCGAGAATGACGTACTGGAACGCTATCAAGGAGCGGCGCGCGCACACGAGGCTCGCCATGTCATCCGCGTGACCTCAGACTGCCCACTTGTCTGCCCGGACGTGATTCGCGCCGGACTCGATATCTATCAGAGCTTGAAGAGTGGGTCGGTTTATCTCTCGAACGCCGAAAAGCGGACCTACCCTCGCGGCCTGGATTTCGAAATCTTTTCCCGATACTCATTGGACTTTGCCGCGGACAACGCCAGGCTGTCGTCCGAGCGTGAGCATGTGACAGGTTATATTCGGACATCGATGCCGGATATTCACCACGAGCACTGCCTGGATGAAGAAAATCTAAGCGACTGGCGCATTACCGTCGACACTGGCGACGACTTCAGGCTCGTCAAACTGTTGATTGAAGATCATCATGCGGCAGAGATGGATTACCGGAGCTTAAAGGCTTTGCTGAAAGCGCATCCGGAACTTGTGAAAATCAACTCCCACATTCAACAGAAAACAATCTAGAGCATCGGACCCGAAAGTGGGAACCGGTTTCGGGATAAATCCGATGCTCAATCAATTAACTGGAT